>CAWAVJ010000041.1:0-76076 GCA_963785355.1 uncultured Alphaproteobacteria bacterium | reverse complement strand
TCATCGGTGTATAGAGATGAGTTTCGCCCGATGAATGGGGTTCGTTCCGGCGGCGGCGGGGTGTCCTAAGCCCCGGCGTAATCCCGTGCCGGAGTTCACCAGCTGTAAGCCAAAAATGGGTTCGTTTGGCAAAAGTGCCTATTTTATCTAAATAAATAATTTTAACCGTCCGGAAGAACGGCCAGGGGCAAAGGTGTCATGACCTATGGCGGCTGGTATTATAGGCAATTGCCGGACATAAGGCACACTATGCAGGCATTCGTGGCCTCCCCAACGAATGAGCGCCGGTGTGGCGCATTAGGCCGTGAGCTGACTTACGGGCCGTTCGCGGCAGCGTCTCTATATCTGGAGTTAAGCGCTCCTCTCGAATTGGTGTTTCATGTCCCCGGCCGTACTGCGGTGTGGAGGACGGCACTCGCCGCGTAAACGCCAGCTTATCCGTCATTCGATCGTGAAGCGGTTCCTCGCTGTGGGCGGGGACAGAACGGCGGCGCCGGCGTCCCGGCGCGGCCGAAGACGATCGCGTACATCTAAGTCTCCACTACACGGCTACTTTTCAAAGAACTCCGCGGGCGTGCCGCCACTATGCCTGGCGATACGAAAGTGAATTGCGGATGGCCTAATGATGGTAGCGATCCGGCGTGAACGCAACCAGAACAGGAGGGTTTTTCCACAAGTTTTCCGATAATTCAGGCGGAGCTGCGCGAATAAGTTGTAAGGCTGCGCAGCGGCAAGGTCCACGCAAGCTACATGCGAACAATACGGCAACGAAGATGGGCGCGCCCCGGAGGCATGCGGCGCGAGTTTTGCCAGTGCGGAGCAGGATGAAGTTATGAAACTTGGCCATGCGTGTACATTTCCCAACAAGCCGCGCGGCGAAACGCCCGCGCCGCCGGCGGAAAATCGAGCCCCGGCATTGCCGCGCCCGCTGGCCCGCCGCGCGCTATCCAGCCAGATAGCCGGGCGCGCTTGTCACGCTGTGCTTGCCGTCCTTCGCGCGATGGACGCCGCCAGCATCTTGCGTCTGGAGGGCTCGGTCTTAGCCCAGGCGCTCCACGCTTGGCGGCCCGGCCAAGCCAGCGCAACCGTCCCGCGTCATACCCGCCGGCCTGCCGGCGCCGGGCCGCCTCACCCCAGCTGGCCCGTTTTCGCTTATCAGGGGCCTTCAGACTACGGTTCGGATATCTTGAACGGCAGGAATTCGACCTGTAGCAGGCTGTAACGCATTCGTTGGGCAAGCAAGGAATGTTTGCTTAGCGCGGAACCCGCGCCGTCTCGATCGTGTTGGGTGTTGCTGTACTTACCACGGCGAGAACATCGCAATGAGCAAAGCTTGCACGCACATCGGCACCATCCGGGCGGTACGCCCAAGCGCCCGCGGCTGCGAAGAATGCCTCAAGATGGGCAGCCCCTGGGTTCACTTACGGATCTGCCGCACTTGCGGCCATGTGGGCTGCTGCGATTCTTCGCCGAACCGCCATGCGACGGCGCACTTTCACGAAACCGGCCATCCCATTATCGAAGGCTACGATCCGCCCGAGGGCTGGGGCTGGTGCTACCGCGACGAGGTCTTCCTGGACCTTGGAGGCAACACAACCCCGCAGGACGGGCCAATTCCCCGCTACTACTAGAGTGCGTCCGGAAAAGCATGCCTTCGGGCTTGACCCGTAGGTGCGAAGCGGTTTTCCGATAAGACGCACGGCTAAACAAAGACTTAGAGCCCCGCTTTTGATGGAATCAAAAGCGGATAGGCTCTAACGGCTCCCGGACAGGCGGAAGAGGAACCGCTCTCAGCGCGAGATACCCAATTCCGGCGGCGATCTCTTCGAGATCGCGCAGTACCCTCGGGGCATAGTCAACGATCACAGACCGTGGGAGCGCCAGAACGCGCAGGCTCTCGGGAGAAGCCGCCGCCGTTGTTATTGCGCATACTTCTAGCCGCGCATCGTGACGGAACTCCGGCAAGCCGCGCAGTTATCGCCGCCGTCGCTCCCCAGTTGCAAGCTCGCCAAGGCGAGCTTGCCGAGAGGAACAGGGTGAGGGATAATGCGCGTTGTGCGGATCACCGGCTCGCGCCACCCATGCCGGCTTATTAACAGACGGTTTCTATTGTGTAAGGGCCTACTATAGTTAATGCGCGGATGGTAAACGGCATCGGAGCATATTTTCCGCCGCCGTCTTTCTGCGAATTTTTTCGCTCTTTGGGTCGATTTCTGCGACTCCAAAACCCTATAAAATATATTTGCAGATTTGAAATTAACCTTGCAACGGTGCATTTTGCGCGGGCAAGCAGCGCGATGCAAGTTATGTTTCTCGTGTGTTATCAATGCGTTAGTGGGTGGCTTCATAATTTGGAAAGATATTGCTGCTATAATGGCCGCTAAAGCAAACCGGAAGGATTGCGGGAGTTTCGGGTAAGAAAACCGCAAAGATAGGGTTAACAGTTGCCTGACCGCCTCCACCCCAACGATAGGAGACCGCCATGTCCATGCCGGCCCTGCACGAAGCGGTATCGATTCTCCGTGCCGTGCTCCTTCTTGGCTTCACATAGCTCGGGACGCGGCGATATTGCCGCCTCTCACGACGTGAACTTCCGCATGCTGCCGATGAGGGCGATGGGCGGGAGGGCCGCCAGGGCCGCCGGCGTCCAGTTTCGGCACATCGAGGTGATCCTGCCGGGTGCGGAGCTGGACCTGCCGGACGGCTTCGATAACCTCGGCGATCTTCACGCCCTTGGGGCAACGGGTGTTGCAGGTGAAGCAGGACACGCACAGCCAGCTGGCATTCGAGGCGAGCAGCTCGTCCTTGAGCCCCAGCTGGGCGAAGCGGATTATCTGGTTCGGCAGTATGTCCATGTACTTGGCCATGGGACATCCCGCCGAGCACTTGCCGCACTGGTAACAGGCCAGCAGATCCTGCCCGCTTAGGCTCTCGATCTCCGCCACGAAAGCCGCGGCGGCGCCATTGCCGTTAATTTCAACGGTCATGATCTTATCCCCGTGGCCGCGATGACAGGTGCGTTTTCCGCTCGCCGGCCGAGAACCGGCTGCGCAGCATCGAATGCCGTGCGGGTATGTTGCCGAGGCGTGCGAGCTGCTGGATCTTGACGTCTTCCGGTGTGTAGGACGGCAGAATCAGCGGTGAGACGAGATCGGTATCGATGCCTTCCTTCTCAAGCTCCCAGGCGTGCCCAGCGACGTGCTTGAGGCTCAGCTTGCCGATCTTTGCCTTCTTTGCATAGTCGCTGGCGAACTGCCCCGCGCGGCGGCCGAATACGTTGTAATCGAGCACCGAGTTGCCCATCAGGCGGTTGCGGCCATGTACGCCGCCGGAGGCTTCGCCCGCGACATAGAGGCCGGGTATATTGGTCTCGCAACGTTCGTTGATGCCGATTCCGCCGTTCTGGTAATGCAGCGACGGGTAGATCAGCATGGGCAGCTTGACGATATCGATGCCGAAGCGGTCGAATTGGCGGCACATGCCGGGGAACTGGTGGCGTGTGTAACCCTCGCCGTGGATCTTGTCGATCAGCGGCGAATTTAGCCACACGCCGGTACGGCCCACATAGGTCTCGATGCCGTTGTCGCGGTCGGGGCTGCACTCGCGGATGATCGCCGCGCTCTCGACGTCGCGCGGTTCGCGCGGGAAGACGAACAGCTCGCCGAATTTGTTGAGCGGCTGGCCGCCGGCGCCGCGTATTTTCTCGGTGATGAGAAAGCCGGCGATCTGCTCGGGGAATACCGCGCCAGTCGGGTGATATTGCACCGAATCCATGAACTTGAGATGAGCTCCGGCGCGGTAAGCCATGACCAGGCCGTCGCCGGTGGCCCCGTAGTGGTTGGTCGTGGCGAAGCCGCGGATATGCAGCCGGCCGTAGCCGCCGGTGGTGATGATTGTGGCCTTGGCCTTGACCGTCAGGAACTGCTCTGTGTCGAGGCTGTAAAGCACAGCTCCGCCGCAGTGCCCCTTGTCGTCGAGGATCAGCTCCACCGCCGGCTCGAATTCGCGCAGAGAGATCATGTCCGGGTGGTTTTTCACCTCGTCCATGAGGGTGCGCATGATGATGGCGCCGATGTAGTCGCGGCAGGAGACCATGCGCTTGCGGGAGGTGCCGCCGCCGTGCAGCACCTGCATGGTGCCGTCTTCCATCTTGTCCCAGATGACGCCGAGGTTCTCAAGATCGCGCACCACGTCGGGAGCGTCCTCGGTCAGCACGCGCACCAGCTCGGGCACGTTCTCGAAGTGGCCGCCGCCGATGGCGTCGAGGTAGTGGCGGGTAGGGGAATTGGTGTGGGAAACGGCGGCCTGCATGCCGCCTTCGGACATCATGGTGTTGGCGTCGCCCATGCGCAGCTTGGTGGCGATCATCGACTTCACGCCATTGCGTGCCGCGGCGATGGCGGCCCAGCAACCGGCGCCGCCGCCGCCAATGATTAGAAGGTCGGTTTCGTAGTCGGGCTCCTGCAGATGGATGTCCATCAGTTTGGGCTCGACCATCGAATGCGCTTCCAGGATCTCGGCCACCTCGGTGGTGAGCTCGTCGCCGCGGTTGGGACCGACGCGGACAACCCGCTTGGCTCCGGCAGCGAAGTCGGGATGGTACTTGGACAGCACATCCTTCCGCTCGTCAGCGTTCATCGGCGGATAGACCGGCTGGCCGCTCATGGCCAAATCGAGCCGCCCAGGCCGGGTCCGTTCAACCTCTTTCAGTAAACCGCTTAGATAGTCAGGATACATCTTTCACTCCCAAGAAACCGCTTATTATTGGCCGCTGGCGATTGTCCGTAGCGTCGTCCCCGCGCAGGCGGGGACCCATACAAGAGCTTGTTCCAACGCCAGAAATGGATTCCCGCTTTCGCGGGAATGACGCTGCGGCAGGATGGCCGGCAGTCTTTCAAACCGCACACTGCCGCTGGGCCGGGACGGGACGGATGCCATGCTCATGGCTCGATATCGCGGTCGTAGTAGAGCTTGCTCAGGACAGACTTATCCATGACCATGAGCTCGGCATATTCGGCATCGAAAATGCGGTCGCGGACCTCTTGCAGCCGGGCGTCGAGTTCCTTGCTTTGCTTGCGCAGGTAGCGCCCGGTGAGACGCTTGCATAGGATGCCGACCTCGTGCTGGATGATCTCGGCCGGGCAGCGCAGAGCACACAGGCCGCAGGCAACGCAGTCGAAGGAGAGGTCCGCCACCTTGGCGATATCGCCGCGCATTGCTGCCTGGATGTAGTCCATCACCGGTATCCCCTGCGGGCAGGCCTTGCTGCATGTGCCGCAGGCGACGCAGCGGAAGGTGACCGGATAAGTCTGCAGCACCGCGTCCACCGAGGGCTTCAGATTCTCCAGGTCGTAAACCGCTTTTTCAGTTGGCACATAGGGGATCTGCGTTAGCGTCATGCCTTCCTGCACCAGGGTGGTACAGGCAAGTCCGGTATGGAGTTTGTAGTCGCCGGGCAGGCGGTAGAGGGTGCCGCAGGCGCCGCAGAACCCCTCCCGGCAGCCGGCGCCGCGGATAATCTGATGGCCTGCGTATTCGATGGCGCGCATGATCGTGGCATGCTCGGGTACAACATGGTGCTTGCCCATGATGTACACGTTGACCATGTTCGCCCGCACGCGCTGGCGCTTGCCTCCGGCCTCGCCCGGCTTGTTGTCAGTCTGCATTTCGGCTCCTCGTGCGCTCTTCGCTGACGGCCTAAGCAAGCATTCCTTGGCAAGCCAACGAATGCTTGCTTAGAGTCTTTTTGTTTTCGCTGAGTTTTATCGCAAGACCCGGAAGGCCGCTTTTACGAACTCAGCTTGGGCTTCTTGGCGGCCCGGTTATTTGTCAGGCCGCGGCTTATGCCGCAGCGTCTCTAAACTCTGCGATCTGATCGAAGTTCATATAGCGGTAGATGCCGGCCGTGTTCTTGCCTGGCGGCGTCCATCTGTTCCATGTACTCGGCGGGGGTTGGGATGCGGCCGAGCAGCGCGCAAACCGACGCCAGTTCGGCCGAGCCCAGATAAACGCGGGTGTCGATACCGAGGCGGTTCGGGAAGTTGCGGGTCGAGGTCGACATCGCCGTGGCGCCCTTGTGCGTCTGCGCCTGGTTGCCCATGCACAGCGAACATCCGGGCATCTCGACACGGGCGCCGGACTGGCCAAAGGTGCTGTAGTAGCCCTCTTCGCGCAGAACCATCGCGTCCATCTTGGTCGGCGGCGCGATCCACAGCCTTGCAGGGATGTCCGTCTTGCCTTTCAGCACGTTGCCTGCGGCCCGGAAGTGGCCAATGTTGGTCATGCAACTGCCGATGAAAACCTCGTCGATCTTCTCGCCGGCGACCTGGGACAAGACCTTGACGTCGTCCGGATCGTTGGGGCAGGCGACGATCGGTTCCTTGATCTCGCTCATGTCGATCTCGAAGACGGCCGCATATTCCGCGTCCGCGTCGGGTGCGAGCAGCGCAGGCTCGGCAAGCCAGGCTTCCATTGCCGCGATGCGCCGTTCCAGGGTGCGGCGGTCCGCATAGCCGTTGGCTGCCATCCATTTAAGCAGCGCCACGTTCGAGCGCGTGTACTCGATCACCGGCTCCTTGGCGAGGCGCACGGTGCAAGCAGCGGCGGAACGTTCGGCCGAGGCGTTGGCCAGCTCGAAAGCCTGCTCGACCTTCAGATTCTCCAGGCCCTCGATTTCCAGGATAACGCCGGAAAAAACGTTCTTTTTGCCCTTCTTTTCGACGGTTAGCAGCCCGCGCTGAATGGCAACATAGGGAATGGCGTTGACCAGATCGCGTAGCGTGATGCCCGGCTGCATGGTGCCCTTGAAGCGCACCACGACGGATTCCGGCATGTCGAGCGGCATCATTCCCGTGGCAGCGGCGAAGGCGACGAGGCCAGAGCCGGCCGGGAAGGAAATGCCGAGCGGAAAGCGGGTGTGCGAGTCGCCGCCGGTGCCCACCGTATCGGGCAGCAGCATGCGGTTCAGCCACGTATGGATGACGCCATCGCCCGGGCGCAAGGCAACGCCGCCGCGCTCCGAGATGAAGCCCGGCAGGGTGGCATGCGTTTTCACGTCCACCGGCTTCGGATAGGCGGCCGTGTGACAAAACGACTGCATCACCAGATCGGCCGAGAAGCCCATGCAGGCGAGGTCTTTCATCTCGTCGCGGGTCATCGGGCCGGTGGTGTCCTGCGAGCCCACAGTGGTCATCCTGGGCTCGCAATAGGCGCCTGGACGCACGCCCTTGCCTTCCGGTAGACCGCAGGCGCGGCCCACGATCTTCTGCGCCAACGTGTAGCCCTTGCCCGTGTCCGCCGGCTGTGAAGGCAGGCGGAACAGCGTCGAAGGCGGCAGGCCCAAGGCGGCCCGCGCTTTGGCGGTGAGGCCGCGGCCGGCGATCAGCGGAATGCGGCCGCTGGCGCGAACTTCGTCGAAAATGACATCCGATTTGACCTTGAACTCCGCGATGACTTGGCCGTCCTTTAACGCCTTGCCTTCGATGGGGCGCAGTTCGATCGCATCGCCCATGTCCATCTTCGAAACGTCGAGCTCTATGGGCAGAGCGCCCGCATCCTCCATGGTGTTGAAGAAGATCGGCGCGATCTTGCTGCCGAGGCAGACGCCGCCGAAGCGCTTGTTCGGCACATAAGGGATATCTTCGCCGGTGAACCACAGCACGGAATTGGTGGCGGATTTGCGCGAAGAGCCGGTGCCGACGACGTCGCCCACGTAAGCCACGAGATGGCCCTTGGCGCGCAAGCTTTCGAGCAGCTTGAGCGGGCCGACCTTGCCGGGCTCATCGGGCTCGATGCCGGGACGCGCGTTCTTCAGCATGGCCAGCGCGTGCAGCGGGATGTCGGGGCGGCTCCAGGCGTCGGGCGCCGGAGAGAGGTCGTCGGTGTTGGTCTCGCCGCCAACTTTGAACACGGTGACGGTGAGGCTTTCCGGCACGCCGGGACGCGAGGTAAACCACTCGGCATCGGCCCAGGACTGCATGACGGCTTTTGCGTGACCGGCACCGGGATTGCCGGATTCGGCCAGCGCCTTCACATCGTTGAAATAGTCGAACATCAACAGCGTGTTCTTCAACGCGTGCGCAGCCGTGGCGCCGCATTCGGCGCAAGCCAGGAGGTCAATCAGCGGCTTGATGTTGAAGCCGCCCAGCATGGTGCCCAGGAGCTCTGTCGCGCGAACCTTGGAGATTAGCGGGCACGCTTCCTCGCCCTTGGCGACTTTCGCCAGGAATTCGGCCTTGACCTTGGCCGCATCGTCCACGCCCGCCGGTACGCGGTTGGTGAGCAGTTCCACCAGGAAGGCTTCCTCGCCCGCAGGCGGATTTTTCAGCAGGCCAACGAGTTCCCCGGTCTGCTGCGGGGTCAGCGGCAGGGGTGGAATCCCGAGGGCGGCGCGTTCGGCGGCGTGGGCACGGTAGGCTTCGAGCATAGTCAAATCCTTTGAAGTGGGAGGGAATGGCTGTTGCTTCTTCTGATAACCATTCCCCGCCGGTCAATCCTTTTTACGCCAGAGTAGCCAACGCCGCGTTCAGGGTGGCGCTGGGACGCATGGCTTTCGAGGTCTTCTCGAAATCCGGGCGATAATAGCCGCCGGTATCCACGGGCTTGCCCTGGGCGCCGATCAGCTCGGCATTGATTTTCGCCTCGTTCTCCGTGAGCGTCTTGGCCAGCGGCGCAAACCGCGCCTGCAGGTCCACGTCCTTGGTCTGCGCGGCCAATGCCTGGGCCCAGTACATCGCCAGGTAGAAATGGCTGCCGCGATTGTCGATCTCGCCCACTTTGCGGGCAGGCGACCGGTTGTTTTCGAGGACCTTGGCGTTGGCCTGGTCCAGCGTCTCCGCCAGCACCTTGGCCTTTTCGTTCTTGAACACCTGCGCGAGATGTTCGAGCGATACGCCAAGCGCCAGAAATTCGCCAAGCGAGTCCCAGCGCAGATAGCCTTCTTCCTGGAACTGCTGCACGTGCTTCGGTGCCGAACCGCCAGCACCCGTCTCGAACAATCCGCCGCCATCCATCAGCGGGACGATGGAGAGCATCTTGGCGCTGGTGCCGAGCTCCAGGATCGGGAACAGATCGGTGAGGTAATCGCGCAGCACGTTGCCGGTGACGGAAATCGTGTCCTGGCCCTTGCGTATGCGATCCAGCGAGAACTGCGTCGCTTCCTCGGGCGTCATGATGCGGATGTCCAGGCCGCTGGTGTCGTGGTCCTTCAGGTAGCGCTCCACCTTGGCGACGATCTGCGCATCGTGCGCGCGGTTTTTGTCCAGCCAGAATACAGCGGGCGTGTTGCTGAGCCGGGCGCGGCTGACGGCTAGTTTGACCCAATCCTGGATCGGAGCGTCCTTCACCTGGCACATGCGGAAGATGTCGCCCTGTTCCACCTTCTGTTCGAGCAGCACCTTGCCGGAGGCATCGACCGCACGGACCGTGCCGGCGGCTGCGATTTCGAAGGTCTTATCGTGCGAGCCGTATTCCTCGGCCTTCTGCGCCATCAGGCCGACGTTGGGCACGCTGCCCATGGTCTTGGGATCGAAGGCGCCATGCTTTTTGCAGTCCTCGATAACCGTCTGATAGACGCGCGCATAGCAGCGGTCGGGGATCATGGCCTTGGTGTCGTGAAGCTTGCCGTCCGGACCCCACATTTTCCCGGATTCGCGGATCATGGCAGGCATGGAAGCATCGACGATGATGTCGCTGGGCACATGCAGGTTGGTGATGCCCTTATCGGAGTTCACCATCGCCAGTTCGGGACGGGCCGCATAGCACGCCTTGATATCGGCTTCGATCTCCGCACGCTGCGCGTCCGGCAATTTCGCGATTTTCGCGTAAAGGTCGCCTAGGCCGTTATTGGGATTGACGCCGAGTTCGTTGAGAACGGTGGCATGCTTGGTGAAGACATCGGCGAAATAAACCGAGACCGCATGGCCGAACATGATGGGGTCGGAAATCTTCATCATGGTCGCCTTGAGGTGCAGCGACAGGAGCACGCCCTTATTTTTCGCGTCCTGGATCTGCGCCTCGTAGAACGCGCGCAGCGCACGCTTGCTCATCACAGCGGCGTCGATCACCTCGCCCGCCTTGAGAGCGGTCTTCTCCTTTAGAACCGTAACCGCGCCGTCCTCACCCACAAACTCGATCCGGAAGCTTCCGGCATCGGCAACGGTGATGGATTTTTCGCTGCCGTAGAAATCCGAAGCGTCCATGTGCGCCACATGGGTTTTGGAGTCAGCGCTCCAGGCGCCCATCTTGTGCGGATGCTGGCGGGCGTATTGCTTGACCGAGGCGGCCGCGCGGCGATCCGAGTTGCCCTCGCGTAAGACCGGGTTGACGGCGCTGCCCAGAACCTTGGCGTAGCGCGCCTTGATTTCCTTCTCCGCATCGGTTTTCGCCTCTTCGGGATAGTCCGGAATGCTGTAGCCCTTCGACTGCAACTCCTTGATGGCGGCCTTCAACTGAGGGAGCGACGCGCTGACATTGGGCAGCTTGACGATATTGGCTTCCGGCTTTTTCGCAAGTTCGCCCAGTTCAGCTAAATCGTCGGACTGCTTTTGAGCGGCCGTCAAATGCTCCGGGAAATTCGCGAGGATTCTGCCGGCCAGAGATATGTCCCTCGTCTCCACGGCAACACCGGCAACCCCGGTAAACGCCTGAACGATGGGCAGCAGCGAATACGTCGCCAGGGCCGGGGCTTCGTCGACTTTTGTCCAAACGATCTTCGATGCGGTCATACAATTCCACCTCAGTCAAATGCTCAATCTCAGACCAATCCGGTCCAGCGTCCTCTGTCACGAGACAAAAGTGCACTCGGATGCCGGGGTGCGGGTGTCCATATTGCGGCCGCGGTTGGTGTGATCGTCGATCTCGCCTGCGCAACCCACCATCCGCCCGAACAGGAAGGCGGTGAACGCGGCATTCTCTAGCGCTTCTTCGGAGAAGGCGCCAGAGCGGTAGCGGGGCCACAGCAATTTAAGGAGCAAGGCAGCAATCACCGCGTCGATGTTCACGCAAAAGACATTGGCGGTGACCCCCGTGTCGTAGAGCGCCTGAACGAGGGTGCTGTAAAAGTCGTGGAAAACGTTGGCTTCACCGCGCTCCTTGAAGAGCTGCGCCAGGTAGACCTCGCGCGGATCCTTATTGACGAGCTGATTTCTGAAAACCGGGTGGTTGATGCCTGGAATGTTGTTCACGCCCTCGCCAACGCCCTTCCTGGCTTTCTTCTCGGCGTCGAACGCAAGGGCAAACTTGGTGGCCATCCCCATCAGGTCGAGCCCATGGCTCGTGCTGCCCGCGTCCTTGAGACCGGTGCTGGCGAACTGGTCGATCAGGAACTTGATGCCCTCGAAGCCGTTGCCGCCGTGGGCAAAACCGGTATGAGTGAGAAAGCCGATCATCGCCTTGTTGATCTGCACGCGCCCGGGCGACTCCGGGCCATCGGCGGAAACCGCGCCCTTGCAGCCTTGCGCGGAGATCGTGCCGGGGCCGTTCGAGATGATGAGGCCCAGCATAACCTGGAACTGGAACAGCTTCTCCGGCGTTGGCGTCTCTCCCAGCAGCGCCAGATACGCGATCCCGGTCGACGTCCATTTGTCGATCAGATCCTTGGCTGCGATGCCGCAGAAGCTATCGCTCTTATGCTTTGAGCCCTCGGCCGAGGCGCCGACGATCGTGGCGAACAGGCGCACATACCAGGGGAAGTTGCGCGCGGTGTTGCGGGTGATCTTCTTTTTCATGAGCGCGCTCCAGCAGATGCTGGTGGTGATGGCGGCCAAGACCGCATCGGCGGTTGGGTTGCCACCCAACGAGCGCAGGTAATCGGCGAACACCGACTTGGCGCCCCGCGCTTTGAGCCCCGCGAGCATCGCCACGGCCTTGGGGTCGGCGGTATTGCCGAGCAGCGCGCTCCGCTGGCGGTCATCCGCCTTGATTGCCGGGAGATCGAAACCGTCATCGTCGCCATTACGCAGGCCGGAATGACCGAACAGCTCGATCAGTACGTCCACCGCCTTGCGGGCGCCAGCTACGCTTTGCGGTCCAATCGAGGTACAAGCGGCAGCTAGCACCGTGTTGGGGGCGTTGCCTGCCTCGCGTGCCCAATCGGCCATCTTCACCGAATTGCCGCCAAACACGATTTCGCCGGCGGCAGCGGCGTTGAAAAGAGCGTTATCGTTGGCGTCGTTGTGCTCGTGGATCAGCGCGAGGCAATAGTTGGATTCGAGCGGGTACTTGGCGGTATCGAGAATCGAGACGCCGCTGACGCGCGTCACCTGGGTTTTGGCGTCCATGATCGAACTGCCGGAGCGATCCTTCATCGGCTCGCGCGGGAACACTGCGCCAACCTGCTTCGTCAGTTCGGCGATTTGGTCCTTGTAAGGCTGGATCGGCTCGACAAGCGGTATATCGAGTTCTGGAGGCAGCTCCAGCCCCTGGTTGTTGCCAAACCAGGGCTTGAGCGTGAGGTCGCCCTCCGGCGCAAAATCGGGCTCCATGCCGTTGAGCCGCATCACAGCGGTCAGCGCCGCCGGGATCAGGGAGATGTTGGTAACAACCGCGCCAGCCTTGGAGACAATGGGATTTTCCGCGGTGTAGTTGCCATCGACCTTGAGGATTTTCTGGAACCACTTTTCCTTGGCCTCGGCGCTATCGCCGGAACCGGCCATTGCGCCGGCATGCCCCACCGCGCGCGTCAGTTTTGCCTTCCAGCGGCCGACCACGCAGGCGACGACCGGCTTCTTGAATTCGAGGTTTTCTTCGTAGTAGCCGCCCGGCTCAACATACATCGCCGCCACCTTGGAGCGGTCGTCGTTGTCGAAGGCGTGGGCGAACTCGGCCGGACCGAAACAAATGTAGACGTCCTTGCCGCTGGAGATGCTGGTGGTGGTGCCCCAGCCGGCCGCCCTAAGGTAGGAGGCCATGGTGGTGGTGAAATTGCCCGAGTTGGAGTAGATCGCCACCGAGCCCTTGCGTAAGGATTCGCTGGGGTGATCGCCGCCCAGCGCGCCGCCGATGCGGACGTGGTTCCAGGCGTCGGCCATGCCGAGGCAGTTGGGGCCGAAAAGGTCAACGCTGCGCTGCTGTGCCATCGCCCGGATCTCGCGGGCGTCGTGCACCGATACTTTTTCGCTGAGGATGACGATTTTCTCGATATCCCGGTTGACGCGGATCAGTTCGAACACGCCGTCGCGCACTGCGGCCGGCGGCAGGTGGACCACGCCGACGTTGAACTTGTGCCCGTCTTCGAGTCCTTCGCGAACGTTGTTATAGACAGGCACCGGGCCAATCGGGGTCTCCAATACCTCGCCACGCCGCCCTGGCGATGTGCCAAATACGATATTGCCCCCTGAGAAGGCATGGCTCACCGGCGCGACATTGCGCGATTCATTGCCGAGAATATTCAGCACACAAACCCTGTCCTCGCACGTGGCGACTTCGGCCAGCGAATTGATGCCGACGAAATACTTGAACTTGCCGTTCGCTTGATTGCTCATTCTGCTACCCCAAGCTTGGCGGCGAGCGCTGCGCGCCCCCCGTTTTTCATCCAGCGGTCGGCTGCCTGGGCGTAGTGCACCACGTCCGTCATCGCCGAGTCGAAGCCGAAGATGCGGTAAGGCAAGCCCAGCGCATCGCATACGTCCTTGAAGGCCAGCAGGCCGCGCGACAGATTTGGACCGCCCCGGCCGATAACGACATAGACCGGCGTTGGCCCGTGCTCACTGAAATACTCGCGCAGCGCGTCGGCCATGGCGCGGAAGGTGACGAAAATGTCGGTGTTGTTGGCTTTGCCGCCGATGACGAACAGCACGTTGGCCTGTTTGAGCCAGTGCTTGAGGCAGATGCGCATGACCTGGCGCATTTTCTCGTAGGGCGGGTTGCCCCCGAAGTCCGAGGAAATGATGGCGTCGTCGCCCAAGAACTCAGTCACCAGCGAGTTGGCGCCGCCGCCGAAGGTGGGCGCCAGAATGGTGCCATTGGTGTTGATCACCGAAACGTCCGACTGCCCCTGGTAGGTGCGCAACTGGTTGATTTCCTGCTCGAAATCGGAGTAGTCGGCCGCGAACAGGTCGTTGGGCAGATTGAGCCGCTTCATGCGCGGATCGTCGCGGTCGAAACCGCATTTGAAGTCGCAGGCCACCGGCGTCACTCTGCCCCCGCCCGCTGGCGCCATGCGGATCGGATTGAGTTCCAGCGCCGTCATGCCGTGGTGGTGAAAAAGGTCCCAAAGCTTCGGCAGATTCTGCGCCAGCGGGGAGATGATCTCCTTCGGCGCCTTCAAATCCGACAAGGCGTTGGTGATCACGAACGACTTGAGGCCGGTGAGGGGGTCGAACGGAATCTCGGCGATCTGGTCCTTCGCCAGTTCCTCGATATCCATGCCGCCGTGGTGGGTAATCGTCAGCGTGGGTGCGCGGTACCGGGTCGAATCGGCGATGGAGACGTAGACCTCATGCTCGGCCGGCACAGCGCCTTCGAAGGTAACGCCTTCGGCTTTGGCGACTACGTTACCGTGGCGGTGTTCGGCGAAGTAAAGTCGCTCCTTTTCCTTCAGCGCGGTCTTTAGGTCTTTGGCGCGCCCGACCAGCCCGGCCTTGCCCTTCTTGCCAACGCCACCGCGGAAAATGGGCTTCACGAAAACTTCACCGCACGTGGCGATCAATTCCTTTATCTTGTGCTCGCAGGCCTCCGGTCCCAGTACGTGGGAGGTCGGAAAGTCGACGAGCTTCAGAAGCTTCGCTCCATAGAGCATACCTGTAAGGTTCATTCCGTTTCCCCCTGTCAAAACAGGTGCTGTCGTTCGATAACTTGCTGCGCGGTCTCGCGATGCCGCCTAGATGACATCGGCGATACCAAATCACCCACGCGCGTAGACCGCTTTCCACTGAAAGCAGTGTAGCGCTTGCGCTCCTACCAGGAGCGGCACATCCTTTTACGCGCGCCACCGGAAAACCGATGGCAAATGCCGGAAAACCTCTACTTTCCACTCCTTCCCCAGCGGATGCCGGGGAACCTCCCTTGCGTCTTAGTATTCTTGCGGCAGGTTTTTGAGTTGCGCCCAGGAATAAACCGGGCCGCTCACACAAACGTAATCCTTGCCGGTATTGCAGCGCCCGCACTTGCCGATGCCGCATTTCATCTTGTTTTCTATCGTAGTGTAGATTTGTTCGTCCGAGAACCCCAAATTATGTAGATTCCCAATGACGAATTTGATCATGATCGGCGGGCCGCAAGTGACGGCAATGGCGTTATCGGCCGAATGGGGTTTGTCCATGACGTTGGCGGGAACGAAACCGCAATAGCCTTCCCAGCCGTCTTCAGGCGAGTCGATCGAGAGATGGACGTCGGCAGCGCCGCGCAGCTTTTGGAGTTCGGCGGCGTACATGATGTCGCGCGAGGTGCGCCCGCCGTAATACACGGTGATCTTGCCGAAATCGCCACGGTTCGCCACCGCTGTCTGGATCACCGGCCAGATGGGCGCCAGGCCGCAACCGCCGCCGATGAACACCAGATTGCGCCCCTTCCAATCGTTCACCGGGAACTTGTTGCCGTAGGGTCCGCGCACGCCGATGATGTCACCGGGCCGCATGTCGTGAAGGGCAGTGGTGACGCGGCCTACACGCATGATGGAGAATTGCTTGTAGTCCTTGATCGTTGGAGCCGAAGCGATGGAGATCATCGACTCGCCCTTGCCGAACACCGAGATCATGGCGCATTGGCCGCAATCGTGCTCGAAGCCGCCGCCGTTCTCGAACGCGACCCGGAAGGTCTTGATGGCCCGCGCGCCCGGCACTTCTTCGTTGATTTCGACGATGCGCGCCAAACTAGGCAGATAAGGGTTGCCGCTCATTGTCCGACCGCCGCTTCTTCCATGACGTTGGCGACCTTGACGATGTCGATTCCCACCGGACAGTAGGAAATGCATCGGCCGCAGCCCGTGCATTGTTGAATGTTATGGTTTTCGACGAAGTACAGAAGCTTGTGGCAAACTCTCTGCCGCAGGCGCGCGCCGGTGGTGGCACGCGGGTTGTGGCCGGATGTGTGCATTGTGAAGTCGGGGAACTGGCAGTTGTCCCAGGTTCTTACGCGCTCTCCGGTCAGCGGCGACTGGCTGGTGATTTCGTCATTGATATCGAAGCAATGGCAGCTCGGGCACAGGTAGGTGCAGACGCCGCAGCCGATGCAGGCCTGAGCCAGCAACTCCCATTGCGGGGAGTCGAAATTGCGCTTCAGCCCTTCCGCCACTTTCTCCATGGAGGCGATGGAACGCTGCGGGTAGCTCCGCGCGGCAGCATGAACCTTCTCCGCTTCGCGGCTGTCGGCGTCCCCGGCTTTGTCGAACAGCGCCTTGGTGCTATCGACGATTTCCGCGCCCTTGGCGGTCAGCACCTTGACGTAGTAGCGGCCGTCCAGCCCGGTCATCAGGATGTCGAGGCCGTCTTCGGCGTGCGGCGAGCCTCCGACCGACAGGCAAAAGCAGTTCGGCGACGGCGGCGTTTCGCAAGCCAAGCCGACGAACACGGTCCGGTCGCGCCGCGCCTGATAGTAAGGGTCGGGGAGGCCGCAGGTGAACACCTTGTCGTTGCGCACCATGGCACGCCCGTCGCATGGCCGGACGCCGAGAACGACGGCTGCCTTATCGTCTGCCGGCACGGTTGGCGTGACTTGCGGGGCCTTGCCGCTCTCCACGCGGAAACGGTAGAGCACCTCGCGCTGCGGGAAGGCGAAACCCTTGGCCGGCCGGACGGTGTTGCCGTGCTCGAACTCCACCTTGGCGCCGGGCTCGATCTTCTCGAAATTCCAGACATCGCTGGTGAAGGCCGGCGCAAAGACTTGCGCGCGTTCCTGGAGTTTTGCGGCCCACTCGCTGAGCCGGTCTTTCTTGAGTAGGATCTCCATCGGCTCACCTAATGAAATCGTTGGGATCGCCGTCGCGGAAGGACGAGATCAAGGAAGGCTGGCTGGGATCCATTCCAGGCGTGTAGCCGAACGCCTCCAGCGCTTCGTGCTCAAGCAAATTGTTGAGCAGGCGCAGGGGAATATTGACGGGACACACGCGCTCGCACTCGCCGCAGTCGGTGCAGCGGCCGGCGAGATGCATGGCACGGACCATGTGGTACATGGCACTTTCTGAGGGGCTCGCCGAGCGCTGTATCCAGCAGATGCGGTTGGCTTTGTCGTCCGCGCTGGTGGTTGGGCCTACAATTGAGCTCGTGCTGTCCACGACGCACTCGTCGCAATAGCACATCGGGCAGACGGCCCGGCAGGCGTAGCAGCGGATGCAGCGCTCGAAGTGGCCAGCCCAGAACTCCGAGCGCTCGTCCATGCTCTTTTCCGCGAAAGCGGAGAGCGCGGTGAAGCGAGGGCTGTAGGTGCGTTCGTCGACCCTTGCGCCGAAGAAGAAATCGCCCTCAAGCGGATAGGCCTTGCTGCATTCGAGGCAGCGGCTGGCAAGCGCATCGGCCGCCGGAACTGTTTTTTCACCGGCCGCGAATAAAGCGACGGTAACGCCGCCGGCACCATCGAAGACGGCGCCGGTGGCGGCCTTGCCCCGCAGTGCACCGTTCAGCTTGCGCGGGTCGATCACGCCGCCGTTCTCGCAGGAGACGCCGAGGATAACCACCTCATCGCGCTTGATGTAGTTCTCTTGCAGCAGCACTGAGATGGCGCGGCTGTCGCACCCCTTGGCGACGATGGCTAGCGGCTTCGTTTCGGAGGAGCGCCCGGCCTTCAGGCGCTTCTTCTCATTGACGAGATAAAGCGCCAGGTTCTCAACGCATGTTGCGTCCAGGACCAGGCTCTGGGCGTCTTCGGGCGCGGTTATGAACGCCGGCTCTGCGAGAAGGCCCGCGGTGCTGCGCCGGTAGCCCAGAACAGCCCGGACTTTGCCGCCTTCCAGCAGCTCCTTTGCGCGCGCCCTGATGTCATCGATGACCGCCATCAGTGTTTTGCCCTAAGCTTGCGTTGCGGTCCCAGCGCCTTGATGTCCTTAACGAACCCGGTGATGATTTCGGCGTACTTCGTGCCCTCGGCCGCCGATACCCACGACATGCGGAAACGCTCGGGTTCAAGGCCGATGAAGTTCAAGAGCTTCTGCACCATGTAAATGCGCCGCCTGGCGAAGTAGTTACCCTTCAAATAGTGGCAATCGCCCGGGTGACATCCCGAAACCAGCACGCCGTCCGCTCCCTTGTTGAACGCAGACATAATATAAAGCGGCGATACCGATCCGGAGCACATTACCTGAATGGGCACTGCGTTCGGCGGATATTGCAGGCGCGATACGCCGGCGAGATCGCTGCCAGCCGACGAGCACCATTTGCACAGGAAAGCCACGATCTTGGGCTCGAATTCCTGCGCTTCGTTCGCGCTATTTTTCAAGTCTGCCGGTTCCGGCATCATTTTTTTAATCCTCCCGCGCAGACTGAATTCAACCCATACAGGCGCTGATCATATCGAAGATTTGCACCTGCTTGACGTTCTTCACGTCGATTGCAGCGCGCACACATATTCCCGAGCAGGTGCCGCAGCCTTCGCACAGCACTTCGTTGACATAGGCCTTGCCATGCACCAGGGAGATCGCCTCGTATGGGCAGGCGTCGACGCACATCTCGCAGCCGGTGCAATGGGATTCGCGCACCTTGGCCACCACCGGGCTGTGCTCCAGCTGGGGCTTGGAGAGCAGCTGAATAACCTTGGACGCCGCGGCGCTAGCCTGGCAGACGGTTTCCGGGATATCCTTGGGCCCCTGTGCCGCGCCGGTCAGGAAGATGCCGCCGGTAACGCTTTCCACCGGCCGCAGCTTTGGATGCGCCTCGGCGAGGAAGCCGTCCTTGTCACGGCCGATTTTGAGCGTCTTGGCGACGTCGGCTGTGCCCTTGGACGGCGCCATGGCCTGAGCCAGCACCACCATGTCGGCGTCGATCTCGACGTTCTTACCCGAAAGCGTATCGACGCCCAGAACTTTGAGCTTGCCCTTCGACTGGTAGACCTTGGAGACGCGGCCGCGCAGATAGACGACGCCGTCCTGCTCCATGGTGCGCTGGACGAACTCCTCATAGCCCTTACCGCCGGACCGGATGTCGATATAGAAGACGTAAGCTTGGCCATGGGGGACGTGATGCTTGTACAGCGTGGCGTGCTTGGCCGTGTACATGCAGCAGATTTTCGAGCAGTAGGCGCAGTGCTGCTCGGGATCGCGCGAGCCGGAACACTGGATGAAGACGACGTTCTTCGGCTCCTTATGATCGGATGGCCGCAAGACGTGACCGCCAGTGGGGCCGGAGGCCGAGCACAGCCGCTCGAATTGGATGCCGTCGAGCACGTCGGGGTATCTGCCCCTGCCGTATTCGGCCATGTTGCCCACATCGTAAAGGTCGAAGCCGGTCGCGACAACGATGGCGCCCGCTTCGATCTCGATGTTTTTCGGCTTGGCGTCGTAGTCGATGGCGCCATAGGTGCATGCATCCTGGCACTTGCCGCACACGACCGGCTTGAGGCCGAGACAAGCGGTCTCGTCGAGGTAGAAGCTTGCCGGGATGGCCTGCGCGAACGGAATATGGATGGCGCGGCGCCCGGTTAGGCCGCTTTCGTACTCGTTGCCGGTGACGATCGGGCAAACCGGCGTGCAGTCGTCGCAGAGCTTGCAGAGCTCTGGATCGACATACTGCGCTTTCTGGTGCACCTTCACCTTGAAATTGCCGACGAAGCCGGAGATTGCCGTCACCTCGGACTGCACCATCAGCGTGATCTTCGGGTGCTTGGATACCTCCACCATCTTCGGCGACAGGATGCACTGCGCGCAATCGAGCGTCGGGAAGGTTTCCGACAACTGAAGCATATGGCCGCCGATGGTTGCCTGCTTCTCAACCAGCACCACGTCGATGCCGGCATTGGCGAGGTCGAGCGCGCACTGAATGCCCGCGATACCGCCGCCAATGACCACTGTGCGCTTTGTCACCGGCACGCCCACGGGCGTCAGCGGCTCGTTCTTGCGCACCCGCTGCACCGCCGAGCGCGTGATTTTCAGCGCCTTGGCCGTCGCCTCGTCCCTGTCCTTGTGTACCCACGCGCATTGCTCGCGGATGTTGGCGATCTCACATTGGAACTGGTTCACGCCGCCAGCCTCGGAGGCCTCGCGGAAGGTCTTCTCGTGCAGGCTTGGCGTGCAGCAGGACACGACGACGCTGTCGAGCTGATGCTCCTTTACCGCCTCGATGATCGCCTTCTGCCCCGGATCGGAGCACATGTAGACGTAGTCCTTGGAAAAGACGACGCCATCGTCCTTGCCCATTTCATCCGCGAGACGCTTCACATCCACGGTCGCCGCGATGTTATGCCCGCAATGACAGACGAAAACCCCGGCACGGCGTGTCATATGAAGTCCCCCTCATCCTGTCCTTCTCCCCGAGGGGAGAAGGGACGCTGCCGCAGCCGTCGCGGTCTCCCTCTCCCCTTGGGGAGAGGGCTGGGGTGAGGGGGTCTTTTCCCCGGCCCGCGTGAAGTCATCGAACGGATGCCGTGTCACTGCGTCGCTCCGTTGGTTTTCGCGGCGGCCGCATGCCCGTGCTCGTAGCCCTTGTCGAACGCCTGCAAATTGGCTTTGAGGAAGCGGTCGGGCACCAGGCCGGGCAGCGCCTTTTTCATCGCGTCCGCCGATGCCGCGCCGGTGATAGCCGTGAAAAAGCCGAGCACGACGAGATTGGCGAACAGGCGGTTGCCCACCGCCTCGGCAATGCGCGTTGCGGGGATGGGGAACAATTTGACGCGCGACGCATCGCCCGACGGCTTCACCAGCTCCTCCTCGATGATGAGGATGCCGCCATCGGCGAGGCCGGGTTCGTACTTGTCGTAGGCTTCCTGCGACAGCGCGATCAGCACGCCCGCCGTGGTGCAATAGGGATAGAGCACGCGGCTGCCGGAGATGATGAGCTGCGACTGACAGGCGCCGCCGCGCGCCTCGGGGCCGAAGCTCTGCGTCATGGTGGCGAACTTGTCGTCGTAGAGCGAGACCGCCTTGCCGGTGATCAAGGCGCAGCGGACGATACCCTGGCCGCCGAAGCCTGAAAATTTAATCTCCCACATCAGTCGTCATCCCCGCCGCATGTCTTGGGATCTTCGCCCCCGCCCGCAGCGCTTTTCCGCGCTTCTTCTTCGGCCTTCTTCTCCATCGGCGTCTTGCCGTAGAGTTCGTAGTCGTCGCCGATCACACCGGTTAGGTGCTTGACGACGGCGTCGAGATAGGTGTCTCGCGGACGGTCGACGAACTTGCCCATGGCGATCTTGCCCTGATAGCTAATGTCGACCAGTGCGGGTGTCGGCGCCGTGCTGGATGTCGCTGTCCTCGCGATAATATTCCATGGCGCTGACGCCGTCGCCGAGGCGGTTGCGGCGCTGATAGAGCGTGGTACAGGGCGCGATCACCTCGATGAACGAGAAGCCCCGGTGTTTCATAGCCTCGCCGATGGACTTGGTGATGTTGCGGGCGTGCAGTGAAGTCCAGCGGGCGACGTAGGTGGCGCCGGCCGCGTCCACCAGGAACGGCAGGCTGAATGCCGGTTCCGTGTTGCCGTAAGGCGTGGTCGAAGCGTTCGCTGAGGTAGGCGTTGTCGGCGTAACCTGGCCGCCGGTCATGCCATAGGTGAAGTTATTCACGCAGATGACGGTCATATCCATGTTGCGGCGGGCGGCGTGGATGAGGTGGTTGCCGCCGATGCTCGTCAGGTCGCCGTCGCCGCTGATCACCACCACTTTAAGCTCGGGATTAGCCAGCTTCAGGCCGGTCGCGAAGGGCAGGGCGCGGCCGTGGGTGGTGTGGAACGAGTTCGAATTTCACGTAACCGGCAACGCGGCCCGTGCAGCCGATGCCCGAAACCACGGCGATCTTGTCCATGTCGTAGCCGCCGGTCTTGATCGCCTCGGCGAAGGAGGTGACCACCGTGCCGATGCCGCAACCGGGACACCAGATATGCGGCATCCGCTCCATGCGGAGAAACTCGGCCATGGGGTTCTGTTCGCGGAAAGCCGCGTCGTCGAGCGAATATTCGGGAGACGGGGATAGATCGCTCATTTCGCACCTTCCTTGATGGCGGCAAGGATTTCCTCGGGATCGTGTACAGCGCCGCCGCAGGAATTGACGCTGATGACCCTGCATTTGCCGGCGGCAGCACGCTCGGCCTCAAGGACGATCTGCCCGTAGTTGAGTTCGGGGACTACGATGGCTTTGACCCGGCCAGCCAGTTCCCGGATTTTCTTCTCGCAGAACGGCCAGACCGTAATGAGCCTCAGGAAGCCCACCTTGAGGCCCTGCTCGCGCGCCACCTGCACGGCGCGGATGGCTATGCGTGAGGTGATGCCGTATGAGACCACCACAACGTCCGCGTCCTCCAGGCCGTTCTCCTCAACGCGGATGATCTTGTCCGCGTTGCCGTCGATCTTCTGGATCAGGTGGGTGAGGAGTTTCTTGTTATCCTCAGGCGTCAGCGCCGGATAGCCACGTTCGTCGTGGGTCAGGCCGGTGGAATGGAAGCGGTAGCCGTCCCCCGCCTTGACCATCGGCGCGCCATGCTTGCCATCGAACTTGTACGGCCGGTACTCTTCCTTGGGGCCAGTGTACCAGTTGCGTTCGACAACCTTGATCTCTTCCGCCGGCGGAATGACGACCTTCTCATGCATGTGGCCGACCGTTTCGTCGGTCATGATGAAGACGGGGACACGGTAGATTTCGGACAGGTTGAACGCCTCGACAGTGAGATCGAAGCACTCCTGCGGTGAGTCCGGCACCAGCGCGATGATGCGGTAGTCGCCATGCGAACCCCAGCGCACCTGCATCATGTCCTGCTGCGCTGTGAGCGTCGGCAGGCCGGTGGATGGGCCGCCGCGCTGCACATCGGCGACCACCATTGGCGTCTCCATCATGCACGCGAGGCCAAAGCTCTCCATCATCAGCGAGAAGCCGGGGCCGGAGGTGACGGTCATCACCTTCTGGCCGCCCCAGACGGCGCCGATATTGGCGGTGATGGAGGCGATTTCGTCTTCCATCTGAATGAACAGGCCGCCAACCTCGGGGCAGCGCTCGGCGAATCGCTCGGCGGTCTCGGTGGACGGGGTAATCGGATAACCGGCGAAGAAACGGCAGCCGGCGGCGAGCGCCCCTTCGGCCAGGGCATGGTCCCCGTCCATGAAATGGCGGCCTGTCAGCACGCCTTTCGGATCAGCCGGAACGATCTTTGGAAATTCAGCCACTCCCTAGCCCTCATCTTTCTTAGACGTCACAAATATCGCAAATTCCGGACAAACCATCTCGCAGAACTTGCAGTCCCGGCAGTCCTCAGCATCTTTTACTTGCGGCGGGTGATAGCCCTTGGCGTTGTAACCCTTGGACATTTCCAGCGCCTTGGTGGGGCAATACTGGACGCAGAAGCCGCAACCCTTGCACCAGTTCTTGTTTATCTGGACGTTGCCGTAGGCCTTCTTGAGGTTTCCGAACGTCATCGCGATCCCTTCACAGCAAGCCCTTCGCCGCGAGCACGGGGCGCGGAGAATTATGGTGGAGGTCGAGCTTCAGGACCGGCTCGCTGCAGCCAAAGGCGATGGCCATAAGCTGCGTGAAATAGACGACCGGAAGTCCCTCGAAGCCAGGGTGAAGGCGGTGTGCGATTTCCTGGCGCTGATCCAGGTTGAACGCGCATAGCGGGCAGCTCACCGCGATCACATCGGCGCCTTGCTCGCGCGCATCGGTCACAATCTGGCAGGTGCGTCCGGCGACGATCTCGGGCTTGTCCACCGTCTGGTATGCGCCGCAGCACTCGGTCTTTTGCGAAAAATCGACCGGCTCGCCGCCAAGCGCGGTGACCAGTTCGTCGAGCAGAACGGGGTCTTCGACGTCGTCGAAAGCGATGGAGCGCGGCCGTACAAGCAAGCAGCCATAATAGCAGGCCACGCGCAGTCCATTCAGCGGCTTGACCACCTTGGCGGAAACGGCGCTGGAGTTGGACTTGAGCTCGCGCAGTATCTCCAGCGTATGGACGACCTCGACCTTACCCTCGTAAGAAACCGGCTCGTCGCTCATGAAGCCGTTCATGCGCTCAAGCAGCGCCGGATCGGCTTGGACGCGTTGGTTGGCGCGCTTCAATGTGTTGTAGCACATCGCGCAGGCGGTCATGACGCGCGGCGCATTGGCTTCCTGGACGCGGAGCAGATTGCGGATCGGCGCGAGCTCCCGCATCGCGTTACCGCGCACGAGCGAGGAGACCGTCCCGCAGCAGTTCCAGCGATCGATCTCTTCCACGTCGATGCCGAGCTGCTTCATCGAATAGATGAGCGACGCCTCGAAGTTCGCGGCATGGCTCTTCATGGTGCAGCCGGGATAATAACTCAATTTCATGTCAGGCAACGCTCGCAAAGAGATCGCTGCAGGCGCAATAAGCCATGAAACAAAAGCCTCCCCTAGCCCGGCAGTGACACCTGCCTTGTATACCGTATAGAATTGACCTATCGGCTGTGTGGGGAATGTAACCGCAATCGCGGATAATCACTATTTACGATTTTTTATCCCATGCTTAAGCGGATCTGTCCTGCGCGCCGCCAACGCCGTAAAAACCCAGGCTTTGGCTCATTTTCTGGGCAGGCGCACTTGCCCGCGCCGGACGGGGGTGTGGCGGAAAGCCGCAAGATTTTGCTTGCCCAGCGTTGCTCCGGCGCACCCGTTCAAAAAAAATTTTCCTGCTCCCAGAGGGATACGAATTGTCGCATCGGCGGGCAAATATTCATTCAAAGCAATATGTTAATGCGTCCTTAGCGCCTGATTCTGTTAGAGGTTTCCGGCTTCCCCGGCCCATGGCGCGCGCCGCACGCATTGCCTCGCAGCGGAAAGTATAGTTTCATGACAGCCTGGAGCTAGGGATTGCGGCGGAAATGCCGGCGCAGGTGTGCGCCTTTTTCGAACGCGTTCTTAATAGGAGTCTCAACGGGTAGAACGGACGTTGCATGGGCCGGTAGGCGCCGTAGCCCTCTGCAGTCGCCACAATCATAAGAAAACGCTGGAGGAAAGAACTGTAATGGAATCTGCGCTTACGTTCCGCCGCTATAAGGATGGCGACGTCAGGACGCCAAATCTGCGCGACTTGATTTTCAACGCTGGCAAATCCTACAAGTGCCCAACCTACGTTCACCGCGCGCCGCCCTGTCAGGGCAGTTGCCCGTCCGGCCATGACATTCGCGGCTGGCTGAACATCGTGCGCGGTGTGGAAAAGCCGCCAGTGGGCATGACCTGGCAGGAATACGCATTCTTGCGCATGGTGGAAGCCAATCCGTTCCCGGCCATCATGGGGCGCGTCTGTCCGGCTCCGTGCGAGGACGGATGCAACCGCAACGAGGTCGAAGACCACGTCGGCATAAACTCGGTCGAGCATTATATCGGCGACTATGCGCTTGAGCACGGCCTGAAGTTGCCAGCACCGGGTGCGTCCACCGGCAAGCGCGTGGCCATCGTCGGCGGCGGTCCTGCCGGGCTCGCCTGCGCGTATTTCCTGCGGCGCGAGGGCCATGCCTGCACCATCTTCGAGGCGCGCGCCGAACTCGGCGGCATGATGCGCTACGGCATTCCGGGCTATCGCACGCCGCGCAACGTGCTCGATGGCGAAATTCAGCGCATTCTCGACATGGGCGTCGAAGTACGCACGGGCGTGAAAATCGGCGTGGATATAGCGCTCGACGAGCTTCGGAAGAGCTTCAACGCGGTGTTCTTCGGAGGGGGGGCGCAGTCGGGAACGCCACTCGAGGTGGAGGGTGCTAAGCAAGCCTCCAACTGCATCAGCGGCATCGCGTTCCTGGAAGCCTTCAACGAAGGCCGCCTCCAGGTTGGCGCTGGCCGCGTGCTCGTGATCGGCGGCGGCGACACAGCCATGGACGTGGCGGCCGTGGCGCGCAGGATCGGGCACATCTCTCAAATCCACGAGAAGGACCGCCCCGAAAACGTCCTACTTGGCCAGACCGCGCACGATGTCGCCCTGTCGGCCAAGCGCCAGGGTGCGGAAGTGATTATCGTCTACCGCCGTCCGCTGGACAAAATGCCGGCGACGAAGCAGGAAATCGAGCATGTCACGCAGGAAGGCGTGCAAATCATGACCTCGCTCCTGCCGGTCGCGGTGATACTCGACACGCCCAACCACGCCAAGGCGCTGCGCGTCGCCGAGGTGGATTGGACCGGCGGCAAGATGACCGTCAAGCCAGGCACGGAGCGCGACATCGAGGGCGATCTGATCGTGTCCGCCATCGGCCAGGCCACCGACTTCACGGGCCTAGAAGTGCTCGCCAACAACAAAGGCGCGGCCGCAGCCGACGCCTATCACCGCTCTCCTAAGGCGGAGAACGTGTTCGCGGGCGGCGACGCGATCAAGCCGCACTTGCTGACGACTGCCATCGGCCACGCCTGGATCGCCTCGCAGAGCATCGGACATCAGCTCAAGGGCGAGGCGCTGCCCGGTTTGCCGAAGGTGAACGTGCACCATTTCAATCTCCTTGCAAAGCTCAAGGAGGTTGGGCGCGCGCCGGCCGCGTACGATCATGTCCAGGCGGGCGGCACCGACCGGGCGAAATATGCTGTGCATAATTTCGAGGACCGCGCGCGCTCGCAGATCGTTCCAGCCAGCGAGCTGTTCCTCGCGCATTTCCGCAATACCCCGCGGCATGTGCGCAGCGAGCAGACCATCGACGCCGGGAACGTGCTCGGTAATTTCGAGTCGCGCCTGCAGGCTCTGAGCGATAAGGAGGTGCGCGCGGAGGCCGAACGCTGCATGAGCTGCGGCATGTGCTTCGAATGCGACAACTGCTTGATTTATTGCCCGCAGGTTGCCGTACATCGCGTAAAGAAGACCGAAGGCACCACCGGACGCTATGTCGATACCGACTACGCCAAGTGCATCGGCTGCCACATCTGCAAGGATGTTTGCCCGACAGGCTACATCCAGATGGGCCTGGAACGCTAACGGGCGCGCCTGCGCCATTCGCACCATCCCGGAGGGCCCGCCGGACGCGGAGGCCCTCCGGGCGGCAGAAGCCCATCCAGACAACCGTAACGGTGCGCGCTATGCAGCGCAATGGCCATCGCCCCACCTGTTAAATCGGGATTAACCCTGTTCTTCGCGTTTTTCCGGCCGTTCTGGACAATTGGCGCCATCCTCTTTACGGCGCCCATTATCAGCCGGCATTAAAGTTGCCCGAGCCACTTGCAAAATAGCAGCGGCGAGCGGGATTTTTCGTCCTGATGGGGGATGAAGCGAGGCGTCCGCGCCCCGAGTCAGGCATGGTGCTTTTGCTACAAACCACCTGCCGAATCAGGACACGGACATGCCTCTGCGCGGAATGCTAACCAGCACCTGGGATCACATTCAAGGTTTTCTTTTCCCGATGCTGCGGGAAGAGGTAGGTCCGCTGACCGCGCAGCACGAGCGGCTCGTGGTGGTGCTCGATATGGCTCGCATCGAGGCCTTCGTGCGGATGTGGCCGGGCCTGCCGGGGCGCCCGCTGGATGACCGGCATGCGTTGGCGCGCGCGTTCGTGGCGAAGGCCGTGCTCAACCTGGCCACGACCTCGGCTTTGATCGAGCGGCTGGCCGTCGATGCCACGCTGCGCCGGCTATGCGGCTGGGAGCTCAGAAGCCAGGTTCCAAGCGAAAGCACCTTCTCGCGCGCCTTCGCCGAGTTTGCGGCGAGCGGCTTGCCGGGCCGCGTGCACGAGGCCCTGATCGTAAGAACCCACAAGGATCGCCTGGTTGGTCACATCTCGCGTGACGCCACCGCCATCGAAGCGCGCGAAAAGCCGGCCGAACCGGCACAGCCAGCTCCCAAGATACCGAAGCGCAAACGCGGGCGGCCGAAAAAGGGCGAGGTGGTCTCGAAGAAGGAGCCGCGGCGGTTGGAGCGCCAAGCTGGCATGACGCTGGCTGAAATGCTGGCCGATCTGCCAACAGCGTGCGCCATCGGCAGGAAATGCAATGCAAAAGGCCATACCACCTGCTGGATTGGCTACAAATTGCACATCGATACCGCCGATGGCGATATCCCGGTCTCCTGCCTGCTGACTTCGGCGTCCGTCCACGACAGCCAGGTGGCGATCCCCTTGGCCACCATCACGGCCGGCCGCGTCACCAACCTCTACGATCTCATGGACAGCGCTTACGACGCGCCGGAAATCTGGGACAAGAGCTGCGCGCTCGGGCATGTGCCGATCATCGATGCCAAGCCGCGCCGGGGCTGCAAGGCCGAGGCTGAGGCGGAGGCGCTGGCCAAGCGATGCGCCGGCCATCAGCCCGCAGAGGATGTCCGCTATCGCGAGCGCAGCTCAGCCGAGCGCGTCAACAGCGCGCTCAAGGACAGCTACGGCGGCCGGTCAGTACGGGTGCGCGGTCATGCCAAGGTGCTCTGCCATCTTATGTTCGGCATACTGACGCTAACCGTTGAGCAGCTGATGCGGCTGGTGAACTGAACCGCACGGCGGCTGCCAAACCCCGGCGAAGTCAAACTACGGGAAAGTTGCGCCAAAAATCGCCGCCGCCCCCCTGGCGGCACACACCTACCGCCAAAAACGCCCGACGCCGAAGGCTAAAGCCGTCGCCAGCCCTTCACATCGTTAGAGTTTTGCAAGTGGCTCAAATGGATTATCGACGATCCATGGCCTTATAGCGATGACGTGATTAATGTCCGCTTGGAAAAGGTATCCTGCGAACTTTTAAAGAAGCTCTACGATTGTCCTACCGGGAACTATTAAATTGCAGAAGGGGCTGAAGACATTATCATCGCGACGCTTTGGTCCGAGAATTCCGCTGCTGGAGCTGATGCAGTTATATGCTGACAACGAGCCTATGCCTGCGACCCAGTGCGGGCTTCAAAATGCAGGCTCGCTCTGGCGATCCTGTGGGGAGAGCGGGTGAAGGTGGCGGAGCCTACTTCACCCTATCGATCAGCTTTTGCGGTTTGATCATATTGCAATCGAGCGCCGCGTCCTTCTTGCCGTCCATGCCGAACGCGACGGCCATGATCTGGCTATAGAACATGATCGGAATGTTGAAGCTGTCGCCGAACTCCTTGTTGATCCGGGCCTGATACATTTCGACGTTCTGCTGGCAGAGCGGGCAGGGCGTCGAGATCACGTCGGCCTTGGCGTCCGCCGCCTCCTTGAGGATATGCCGCATCAGGTGCAGCGTCTTCTCGGGGCTGTAGATCGACACGGAGCCGCCGCAGCAGGCGGTGCGTGCCTTGTCGTAGGGCACGGGCTCGGCGCCGCAAGCCTCTGCGAACTCGTCGAGGAACTTCGGCTGGTCGTAGGCGTCGTAAGCGCCGCCGTTCGGCGTTCCGGCGAAGGGCCGCACGGTCTGGCAGCCCACATAGCCCGCGACTTTCAGGCCATGGAGCGGGTTCGTCACCTGGTCCTTGATGTTGCCGATGCCCACATCGTTGACCAGCACCTCGCAGATATGCCGCACCTTGAGGTCGCCCTGATAGCTGAGCCCGCCGGCCTCCAGCGCCTCGTTGACCTGGCCGCGCGCCTTTGCGTCGCTCTTCATCTTTTCGTTGACGAAATGCGTGTTGAGGTAGCAGGCGGCGCAGGGCGATACGATGTCCGCCGTTCCCTGCTGGCGCGCAAGTGCGAGATTGCGCCCGGATAGCGCCATCTGCGGTAGCTTCCCGCCCTTCACATGGCCGACCGAGGCGCCGCAGCAATTCCAGTCCTGGATGGTTTCGAGCTCGATATCGAGCTTGCGCGTAATGGCGTGCAGCGACCGGTCGAGATGGATGCCGGCACCTTGGGAGCTGCAGCCGGGATAATAAGTGAACTTGATCTTGCCGCTCATTGGCCACCCCTTTCGCGCGCTTCAATCTCGCCAGCCTTAGCCAGAATGGCCCGCAAGCCGCCGGCCCCCCTGGCGCGATGCGGCAAGCCCAGCCCCATGCGCCCCGTCTTCACCATCTTTTGCGCGATGGGTAGGTTCGCGAGCGCGCGCTCAATGCCTTCCTTGATGCCGTAGGAGAAGAAGTAGAGCATCGTAACCAGGCGTTCGTCGGTACGTCCGAAGAGCTTAACCGAGCGCCAGAACGATTTGGAGAACTTGGCCGTGGCCTTCTTGGGCGCGTAGCCCTCTGCCGCGGCGACGGTGGCGAGGCCCTGCAGGATGTATGTCACGGGCACTTTGCGCGGGCAGCGCACGACGCAGTTGTAGCACTGCGTGCAGTTCCAGACGGTGGCGGAGGACAGCACCTCCTCCTTCATGCCGGCGCGGATCATCATGAACAGCTTGCGCGGGCCGTTGTCCATTTCGGCGCCGATGGGGCAGGAGCCGGAACACATGCCGCATTGCATGCAGAGCGGCAGGCGGTCCGCGCCTTCGACGTTCTTGTAGACCCAGCGCGCGAAGCTTAGGTCGTATTTGCGTTTGGGCGTGGGGATCGATGTTGCGGTCATGGCTTACATCCCCTTGAACGGGTTGGGGCCGATCGAATCGATGGTCTCCATATAGGAGCCGATCAATCCGGGCAGGCGGGCTGCATCGGCGATGGAGATTTCGTGCGTGGCGACGCGCTCCTTCTCCAGCATCATGCTTTTCAGCGTCTCGCCGACCTTCATCATGCGCTCCTGCGCCATGGCGCTGCCGCGGACGAAGTGGCACTGATAGTCGTCGCCCGATTTGCAGCCCATCAGCATCACGCCGTCATAGCCGCACGACAGCGCGTCGTTGATGCAGAGCAGGCTGACCGAGCCCAGGCAGCGCACCGGGATCACCCGGATGAAGGGGCTGATCGGCGAGCGCGCGATGCCGGCCATGTCGAGTGCCGGATAGGCGTCGTTCTGGCAGGCGAGCACCAGCACGCGCGGCTTCTCCTCCGTCTCGTCGGGCACCTCGACCGCCTTTATCATCGAGGTCATCATCTCGACCGAGTAGTTGTCGAAGCTGATGGTGCGCACGGGGCAGGCGCCCATGCAGGTGCCGCAGCGGCGGCAGCGCGTGGGATTGAAGATCGGGAAGCCATCCGGCATTTCGTCGATGGCGCCGAAGGGGCACTCCACCGTGCAACGCCGGCACTTGGTGCAAGCGGATTTGTTGATGCGCGGGTAAGACAGGTCGCCCGAGCGCGGATGCAGCGCCCGGCCCTCGCTCACGTTGCGGATCGCCTGGATCGCCTTGAGCACGGCGCCCATCGCGTCCTCGGTGGCCTCGCCTACGTCCATCGGCCGCCGGACGGGGCCGCAAGCGTAAATGCCGGTGCGGCGCGTTTCGTACGGGAAGCAGATGAAGTGGCTGTCCATGAAGCCGTCGGCCAGGATCGGCAGATGCGGTCCTTGCCGGTATTGCAGATTGAGGATCGGCTGGCCTTTATAGGTGACAAGCGGCTGGCCGTTGGCCTTGGCTGGGGCGCCATTGGCGTAGCCCGCAACCGGGATCGGCGACAGCGGATCGATGTCGCGATCCGGCAGCGGCACATCCTCGACGCCGGAGACGGAGACGGTTGCGTTCGGCACCATGCCGGTGGCGAGCACCACGAGGTCGAGCCCGGTGAGCGGCACCTCCTCGCGCAACAGCGCGTCGTCGACGGTGACGGTGAGATCCGCAGCCACGCTCTTCACCTTGCCTTTGATGAAGATCACGCCCTTGGTCTGGGCCTGGCGGTAGAACTCCTCGGCGACGCCCGGCGTGCGCAGCTCGTCGAAGACGATGTAGACCATCGCCTGCGGGTCCGCCTCCAGGATCTGCAGCGCCTGGCGGATCGACGCCGTGCAGCAGGTGGAGGAACAGTAGGGCAGGTGGTTCGGGTCGCGCGAGCCCGCGCACTGCACGAAGGCGATGACGTTGGCCTTAAGGCCGGTGGACTTGCGGCGGACTTGCCCTTTGGCAAGCATCTCCTCCAACGCTACGGAGGTGACGACATCGGGCGCTACGCCATAGCCCAGATGCGTGAGCTTCGATGCGTCGTAAGGCGTCCAGCCGGTGGCGAGCACGATGGCGCCAACCGTCTCCGCCCCGGTGGCGCCGTTCTGCGCCAGATCCACCTCAAACTTGCCGGGCATGCCCGAGGTCTTCGTAACACGCGTATTCAGCCGCACCTCGATGCGGGACTTCGCCCTCGACCGCCGCAACCAGCGAGGCGATCTTGTTCGCTTCGGGTTCGCGGTAGGGCGCATGGTGCGGAACGAGCTTGGTGAGGCCCAACGCGTGACCGCCAAGCTTGCCCGATTGCTCGACCAGCAGCACGGGGTAGCCGCACTTCGCGGCCTCGCGCGCCGCGGTGAGGCCCGTCAAGCCGCCGCCTACGACCAAAATCCGCTCGTTGAACGGCCCCTCGATGTAGGGCACCGGAACGGCGATCTTGCGCGCCTCGGTGATGGCCATGCGCACATAGTCGGCGGCGGCCATCGCGGTATCGTCCGCACCGGGGGCTTGCGTCCACGCCACCTGCTCGCGCAAATTCGCGCGGACCACCTGCACGCCGTCGAAGCGGAACTTGTCCTGGTTCACGCGCGGCGAGCATGCGGCAATCACGGCCTGGTTCATCGCGCCCGAAGCCGCGTCGGCGCGAATCAGGTTCAGGCCCTCTTCGCCGCACAGATAATCGTGCTTCTTGCAGAACGGCGCCTTGAATTCCTTCACGGCTACCTTTTCGAGCGCGTCGAGCGGAGCCGCCTCGGCAATGCCGCAGCCGCCGCACAGATAAACGCCCAGCTTCTTCTCAGTCGCGGACATCAAGCCTGCCCTCCTTGCGCCGTCTGGATGGCCTTCAGCGCCGCCGCCGTGGCGGACTGCACCGACATGGAAACGTCGAGCGGGCCGGAAGCGACCCCCGCCGCGAACATGCCGCCCCCGCCGTCAGGCGGTGCCAGGAAGCCGTATTCGTCCATCCCGGCCTTCACGGAAGCTGGCAGCGACGCCGATTCGGGCTCCATGCCGGTGGCCAGCACCACGAGATCGTAATCGCGGTCGTAAAGCTCGCGCGAGAGCGTGTCCTCGCCATGCAAGACCGGGTTTCCGCCTTCGCCCTCATAGATCGAGGCCGGTTTCGATTTGACGAAGCGCACTTGCGGATCGGCCTTCACCTTCAAGTAGAAGCTTTCGAGCTTATCGTGCGCGCGGATGTCGATGTAATAGATGTCCACCGTGCTATCGGCGTATTGGGCGCGCGTGTAAGCCGCGTGCTTGAGCGAGGCCAGGCAGCAAATCCGCGAGCAATAGGGCAGGTGGTTGAGGTCGCGGGAGCCGGCGCATTGGATGAGTGCCACGCGCTTGGCTTCTTTGCCGTCGGAGGGGCGCAGGATTTTGCCAGCCGTAGGGCCGCCATCGGCCGCAAGCCGCTCCATTTCCACATTGGTGATGACGTTCGGCACGCGCCCGTAGCCGTAGGAGTCGAGCTTGCCCGCGTCGTAGGGCTTCCAGCCGGTGGCCCAGACGATGGCCGCAACCGGCAGTTCGAATCTCTGCGGGGCTTCATCGAGATCGACAGCACCATATTTGCAGGCCGCCGCGATGGCTTGGGCTTCCGGCGTGCCGATGACATGGGGCGCGACAACATAGCGCATCGGGTAGGCCATCGGATGCGGCAGGTAGGCGGCCGGCACGGTGTCCATGCCGTAATTGAAAGGGTTCGCAACACGGGTTGTGCTTGCCTTGGCGCAGTCGCCGCAAGCGGTGCAGCGGGCGTTCACATATCGCGGCGCCGTCTCGACCGTGACCCTATACGCGCCCGGCTCCCCGCTCACTTCGGCAATAGCGGCCATGGCGATAACGCGGATGCGCGGATTGCTGCGCAGGCGCTGATAATTGATCTCCAAGCCGCAAGCCGGATGACAAAGCTTGGGAAAATAGCGGTTTAGCTGGGCCACGCGCCCGCCAAGCGTCGCGGACTTTTCCAAGAGGATGACATCGCAGCCCGTCTCGGCGGCCTCGACCGCGGCCGAAATTCCCGCAATGCCGCCACCGGCAACCAAGATCGTTTGGCTTTCCTGCCCCTGCGCCATCGTTCCTCCCTGTACCCGCCAGCTCGTTTGAATTTGGCTTGGCTGCTGGCACGTCCGGCCCTTATGCTAATACATCGTATTATTCCGATGTGACAATGCAAATTTTACGCAGGCATGCCGCCTTCGAGCTTGGAGAGACATTGCCGAACCGGTTGAAACGCTCGAAATCCCGGCCGCAGCGTCGTGCCCGCGAAGGCGGGGACCCATGCTAGGATCTTGTTCCCGCGACAGAAATGGATTCCCGCCTTCGCGGGAATGACGCTCGCAGCTTATCCGCGGAGTTGGCGTTTCAATTCTTTCACACGCTACAGCGCGGCGACAGCCTCCTAGTGATGGGTTATTTTTTAATAAGAGAAGTTGATCTAGATCAAATCCGGCCACAACATATCGCATTATTGCCATATAATCATTGTTGCATCTGTATCGGTAAAACGCTACGGTTAATTGCCGCGCTTGGGGAGAAAGGCTGCGCATCTTGCGCCCCTATCAGCGCGGCTTTGACGCAGGCAATAATTATAAATTCGCCGCAAAAAGGGTGCCCGGCAAAGAGGCATCTAACAGGGGAGGACATATGTCGAAGCTTGTTCCGCCGCACGGCAGCAGCACGCTTATTCCGCTTTTGGCGCCCGAGGCGGAAATCGCCGGGGAACTGCAACGCGCTTCCACCTTGCGGAAAGTGCCGATGAGCAGCCGCGAGACCTCCGACTTCATCATGCTGGCGATGGGGGCTTACACTCCCCTCGATGGCTTCATGAGCAAGGCGGACTGGCACGGCGTTTGCGCCGGCATGAAGCTCGCCAGCGGCTTGTTCTGGCCCATCCCGATTACGCTTTCGGCCACGCGCGAGCTGGCGGACAGCATCGCCCTCGAGGAAACGGTCGCGCTCGTGGACCAGGACTCGGGCGAGATCATGGGCATGCTCGAAGTCACCGATAAATACCCGCTCAGCAAGGAAGATAAAGAGTTCGAGTGCCAGCACATCTTCCGCACCACCGACCCGAAACACCCGGGCGTGGAGAAGGTCATGGCGCAGGCCGAGGTCAATCTCGCGGGCCGCGTCATAGCACTCAGCGAAGGCGTCTATCCAAAGCAGTACAAGGGCCTCTATTACCGGCCCGCGGAGACGCGCGCTATCTTCGCCGACAAGGGCTGGAGCCGGGTGGCCGCTTTCCAGACGCGCAACCCCATGCACCGCAGCCACGAGCATCTGGCGAAGATCGCCATCGAGATTTGCGACGGCGTGCTCATCCATCAGGTTCTGGGCGCGCTGAAACCGGGCGACATACCGGCCGAAGTGCGCGTGAAGGCCATCGACAAGCTTACCGAGAACTACTTCGTACCCGGAACCTTTATCCAGGCGGGCTACCCAATCGAGATGCGCTATGCCGGCCCGCGCGAAGCGCTGCTGCATGCCGTGTTCCGCCAGAATTTCGGCTGTTCGCACCTCGTCATCGGCCGCGATCACGCGGGCGTGGGCAGCTATTACGGGCCGTTCGATGCCCAGCACATTTTCGACACGCTGCCGGCCGGAAGCCTCGTCACTCAGCCGCTCAAGATCGACGTAACCTTCTACTGCTACAAATGCGGCGGCATGGCCACCGCGCGCACCTGCCCGCACGGAGCGGAGCACCGGCTTGAGATTTCGGGCACCAAGCTCCGCGCCATGTTTGCCAACGGGGAAAAGATTCCTGCCGAGTTCAGCCGCCCCGAAGTGGTCGCAGTGCTGCAGGAATATTATGGCGCGCTGAAGCGGTAACCCCGGAAAATCGACACTACTCGCTCGCAACTAGGAGGAATAAAAAGGATGCCCACATTCGTTCACACGGAAAAATGCGACGGCTGCAAGGGCGGTGAATACACCGTCTGCATGTATGTGTGCCCCAACGACCTGATGAAGCTCGATACCGCGCGCATGAAGGCGTTCAACCAGGAGCCGGAGCAGTGCTGGGAGTGCCAATGCTGCGCGAAGGCTTGCCCGCAGCAGGCCATCGAGGTTCGCTCGTTCCAGGACTGGGTGCCGATGGGCGGCGCGGTCATTCCGATGCGCACCGACAGCTCCATCATGTGGACCATCAAGTTCCGCGACGGCGAGGTGAAGCGCTTCAAGTTCCCGATCCGCACCACGCCAGTCGGCTCGATCAATCCTTACGAAGGCAAGCCAACGGGCGGCAATCTCGACGACAATTTGCTGTTCACCGAGGCAAACGCGGTCCTTCCGGCGATCTAAAGCGAATTTCAGGACGCACACTGGGGGACCCTTAAGAGTCTCCGCGAGCAAGTAATTCCAAGGGAAGCACACACACATGAGTGAAGGCACTTTCGGTAATCCGACAATCGTTGAATTCAAAACCGATATTCTCATTATCGGTGGCGGCATGGCCGCATGCGGCGCGGCATTCGAGGTCAAGCGCTGGGTTGGCGACGACGTAAAAGTCACCCTCGTCGACAAAGCGGGCATGGACCGCTCGGGCGCGGTCGCGATGGGCCTTTCGGCCATCAATACCTATCTTGGCGAGCAAAAGCCGGAAGACTACTGCCGGATGGTCTCCGCCGACCTGATGGGCCTGACCCGCGACGACCTCGTCTATGACGTCGGCCGCCACGTGGACGGCACGGTTCATCTGTTCGAGGAATGGGGTCTGCCGATCTGGAAGACGAAGGAGACCGAGGGCGTTGCGCTGAAGGACGGCGGCAAGCCGGTGCGCTCGGGCAAATGGCAGATCATGATCAACGGCGAAAGCTACAAGCCGATCGTCGCGGAAGCTGCCAAGAAAGCGCTCGGCATCGAGAACATCTACGAGCGCGTCTTCATCGTGAAGCTGCTGCTCGACGCCAACGAGGGCAACCGCATCGCGGGCGCCGTGGGTTTCTCGGTTCGCGAGAACAAGATCTACGTGTTCCGGGCCAACGCGGTCCTGCTCGTGGCTGGCGGCGCGGTGAACGTGTTCCGTCCAAGGTCCACGGGCGAAGGCATGGGCCGCACCTGGTATCCGGTGTGGAACGCGGGCTCGACCTACGCCATGGCCGCGGAGGCCGGCGCCGAGCTGACCATGATGGAAAACCGCTTCGTTCCGGCCCGCTTCAAGGACGGCTACGGCCCGGTTGGCGCATGGTTCCTGCTGTTCAAGTCCAAGGCCACCAACGGCTATGGCGAGGACTACGTCAAGAAGAACGCGCACATGCTGGCCGAGTTCGCGCCCTACGACAAGGCGGCCGTGGTGCCGACCTGCTTGCGCAACCACGCCATGCTGCATGAAATGAAGGAAGGCCGCGGGCCCATCCTCATGGATACGCCAACCGCGATGAAAGAGCTTGGCGCCAACATGACGCCGAAGGAGATGAAGCACCTCGAAGCCGAGGCGTGGGAAGACTTCCTCGACATGTGCATCGGCCAGGCTGGCGTTTGGGCCGGCATGAACATCCGTCCGGAGGAGAGCGTTTCCGAGCTGATGCCGACCGAGCCTTACCTGCTCGGTAGCCACTCCGGCTGCTGCGGCATCTGGGTCTCCGGTCCCGAAGACATGAATTCGCCGGCCGAGTGGAAATGGGGCTATAACCGCATGACCACCGTCAACGGCCTGTTCACCGCGGGCGACGGCGTCGGCGCTTCCGGCCATAAGTTCTCGTCGGGTTCGCATACCGAAGGCCGCCTCGCCGCCAAGTCGATGGCTCGCTGGGTGCGCGATCACAAGGACTATCAGCCCACGTTCAAGGACGACATCAACGCCATCGCCGAGCAGATTTACGCTCCTGTGCGCACCTATATCGAGCACAAGGACAAAACCACGGCGGAGGACATCAACCCGTTCTACATCACGCCAAAGATGCTGCAGATGCGCCTGCAGAAGACGATGGACGAGTACGTGGCGGGCATTTCGACCTACTACCAGACCAACGGCAAGCTGCTTGACATGGGCCTGAAGTTCCTGGGCATGCTCAAGGAAGATAGCAAGAAGATGCGGGCGAAGGATCTCCACGAGCTGATGCGCGCGTGGGAGAACTATCACCGCATCGTCACCGCCGAGGCCCATCTGCGTCACATCATGTTCCGCGAGGAGACGCGCTATCCGGGCTTCTACTACCGCACGGACTTCCCGAAGCTCGATCCGCAGAATTGGCAGTGCTTCGTCAATTCGAAGATCGATCCAGCGACCGGCGAATGGACGATGATCAAGCGTCCTCACGTCGATCTGGTCGAGAAGCACTACGGCGGCCAAAAGCACTAAGGCTGAATAGAGCGGGGGCGCCGGACGCCCCCGCATTCACATAAGAATATTTAATGCAAGTCCGGCAAAAGTTGCGGGGCTCAGGCTTTAGGCGTATGGCCTCATCGCCAGCGAAAGGCATAGCTTGCCAGGCTGTGTGCCTCGGCAGGACTTAGAGAGTGTAGATGACCGCAGATAATTCCCTGGACGGCGAAGAGCGCGATGCGCACGAGCAAGCCTATCGCCCCAGCATGGAGCGCGACCAGCAGCTGAACCTGTTCGATAGCGTCCGCATCCAGACGGAGAACCCCGTCCAGCCGGTCAAGCTCGAAGCCGGCGACACGTTCCGCTTCCGCTGCCACCGGGGCGTTTCCTGCTGGAACAAGTGCTGCCACGGGGCGGATATCACGCTGCCGCCCTACGATATTTTGCGGCTATCGCGGCACTTCGGCGTGCGGCCGGCGGAATTTCTCGAACGCTACACCGTGCCGGCCGAGCAGGAAGCTGCGGCTATGCCGGTCGTCAAGCTCAAAATGGGCGGCCATGACGGCACGGGCGCGTGCCCCTTCCTGGCCGAAGAGGGCTGCACCGTCTATGAGGACCGGCCCGCGGCTTGCCGGTACTATCCGCTGGGGCTGATCTCGGTGAAGCTCAAGGATAGCGAGGTCAAGGAGGACTTCCATTTTCTGGTGGGCGAGGATCATTGCCGCGGGCACGATGAGGCGCAAACACAGACGGTTGCCGAATTCTGCAAGGATCAGGGCACGGAGCCTTACGACCAGATAAACCGGGGCTGGATCGACATCCTGATGAAGCTCGCCTCCTGGCGCCCGATGGGCGGCCCGATGGGCACGACGCCGTCGCCCCAGGCGCGGCAGATGTTCTTCATGGCTTCCACCGATGTGGGCCGCTTCCGCAAATTCGTTTTCGAAAGCAGCTTCCTGCAACGCTACGACATTCCCGCAGAGGCTCTTGAACTGGTCCGGACCAGCGACGAGGCGCTCATCTGCCTGGGCATGGACTGGATGAAGAACGTTCTATTCAACGAGCCAACAATCGAGGTCCGGCACGAGGTTCTGCAACAAGCGATCGCTCAGGCGAGGACCGAAACCGGCGCAGCTTAGCAGAGGGACAATGCTGAGAGGGAATGGCAACGGCAACGGCGGCGGCGGTGCGATATCTTTGAAGCGGCGCCTGCTGCCGTTTCTCGGCTGGACGCCGCTTGTCAACGCAAACACCTTGCAGACCGATTTCTGGGCGGCCCTCACCGGCGCGCTCGTTGTGTTGCCCCAGGGCATCGCCTACGCCACGATTGCCGGCATGCCGCCCGTATACGGCCTTTACGCCGGTATGATCCCAGCCATCGTGGCCGCGCTGTTCGGCTCGTCCTGGCAGTTGGTGTCGGGGCCGACGGTAGCGGGCTCCCTCGTCATGTTCTCGGCGCTCAGCGCCATGGCCGAGCCCGCTTCCGCCCAATACGTGATCCTCGGGCTAACGCTCGCCTTTCTTGTCGGTGTGCTCGAATTGGGAATGGGTGTTTTCCGGCTGGGGGCGCTCGTCAACTTCATATCGCACTCGGTGATCGTCGGCTTCACCGCAGGCGCGGGCGTGCTGATCGCGGCCAACCAATTGAAGAACTTCCTTAGGCTGGATCAGATGCCGCGAGGTCTCAAATTCTTCGAGGTCATGCAGTATGTGGGCGCCCATCTTGGCGACGCCTCATGGCAGACCGCCGCCGTTGGGACCGTCACCGTGGTCACGGCCATCGGCGTCAAACGCTATTTCCCCCGCGCGCCCTATATGATCGCCGCCATGCTTACGGCAAGCGTCGCCGGCTATTTCTTCAACAGGTACAGCGGATGCGAGATGATTGTGAAGAACGGTTTGCAGGCGTTCAAGGACACCTGCCCCGTTAGGACGGTTGGCGGACTGCCGTCGAGCCTGCCGCCGCTTTCTGCGCCGAGTTTCGACCTCGATATGTGGCGCTCGCTGACGTCGGTGACGTTCGCCATGACGCTGTTCGCGCTGACCGAAGCCATATCCATTGCACGCGCGCTCGCGTTGCGCACCGGCCAGCACATCGATTCCAATCAGGAGTTTATCGGGCAGGGCCTCTCCAACATCGCGGGTGCCTTCTTCTCGGGCTATGTGGCCACGGGCTCGTTCAACCGTAGTGCGCTCAATTACTCGGTCGGGGCCAAGACCCCCATCGCGGCGATCCTGGCCGGCGTCCTTTTAATGTTCATCGTCGTGCTGGTGGCGCCGCTCGCGGTTTACCTGCCGAACGCAACGATGGCCGGCATTTTGTTCATCGTGGCGTACGGCCTGTGGGATAGCCATCACATCAAGCAGATTATCCGCACGAGCTATTCGGATACGGCAGTGCTCGCGGTGACCTTCGCCGCGGCACTGCTGCTTGAGCTCGACGTGGCCATTTTTGCCGGCGTGATGCTGTCGCTGCTGCTCTATCTGCGGCAAACCTCAAATCCGCAAATCCACATCCGCGTCCCCGATCCGGTAAACTACTCAAGGAAATTCACCGACGCGCGCGCCGATTTGCCTGAATGCCGTCAGGTCCGGCTGATCCGCATCGACGGCTCCCTGTTTTTCGGGGCTGTGAACGCCTTCCAGGAAACGCTTCGCGGCTATGAGGATTCCGCGCCGGAATGCAAGCATCTCCTGATCGTCATGCAGGCGGTGAACTTCATCGACGTCGCCGGAGCGGAAGCATTGGTCGCCATGGCAAGGCGCTATCGCGCGCGAGGCGGCGGCCTGTACCTGATCCGGGCCAAGGAGCAAGTCATCGAGCTGCTGGAACGCGGCCGTTACATGGATGAGATCGGCCGGGAGAACGTGTTCCAGTCCAAAACGACGGCTTTGCGCACCGTCTATCGCCACTTGGAATACGGCATCTGTAAGAGCTGCGGACTCAAGGTCTTCCTCGAATGCGCGCGCCTGGGCAAGCAGGAGCCCAGGGAAGAAGACTATGACGATGACCAGCCCGCGCCGGCTGCTGCCGCGAAGAGCGCGTGAGTAATACCAACCGTCAAAAGTCCTGATCGCTCTGGAACACTCCCCGTCATCGCGAGGCCGCCTTGGCGGCCGTGGCGATCCAGAAGCAACATCAGTGACTTGCATCTGGATTGCTTCGCTTCGCTCGCAATGACGGCGAGCGGGATCGCAAAAAGCACCGGCCTGAGTGCGTAAAGACGGGGTGACGGTAAGTTCCGGGTTATTTGCCGGCCTCGATCTCGGCCACGGCCTGCGCCATCAGCTCGATGAGCTTGCGTTTCAGCGTGCGCTCGTCCATGGCGGCGCCCTTCGCCTTGAAGTCTTCGAGCATCTTCGCTATCAGGGCCGTGTCGCCCGGATGCGCGAAATCCTCCTTGAGCGCTTGCTTGACATACTCGTCCGCCGCAGTCCCCGTAAGCCCGAGCTGCGCCGCCACCCAGGCTCCCAGGGCCTTGTCGCGGCGCGCTTTCGCCTTGAACCGCAGCTCCTCGTCGCGGGCGAATTTCGCCTCGTAACCCTGTTCGCGTTCGTCGAATGTGGTCATCGTCTACCCCTGGACCGGGACGTACTTCCGGCAGCCGCGCCGCGAGGACTTTAATCGCGAGGCCGGCGGAGCCATCTCTTAGTGCTAACGTCGGATCGATATCATGGCATGGATAGCGTGAAATTGCATCCAAATCAACACGGGAGCCGGGGTCCGGCGCCGTTCAGCGCTGCAGGAGGGTGGTGGTTTGATCGCACAACTTTATGGGAATAGGTGACAATGACGCGAATATGCGCTTGAAGTATAGCTCGAACCCGATCCGGTTTTCCGGACTGCCAGCAAAATTGGGGGTTTCCCATGAATAACCGCCGCCGCCGCATCTACGAGGGAAAGGCGAAGGTTCTCTATGAAGGGCCGGAACCAGGCACGCTTATTCAGCATTTCAAGGACGACGCGACCGCATTCAACGCCAAGAAGCACGAGCGCTTTGAAGGCAAGGGCGTCCTCAACAACCGGATTTCTGAGTATATTTTCAGCCGGCTGAACGAGATCGGCGTGCCGACTCACTTCATCCGCCGCCTCAATATGCGCGAGCAGCTCATCCGCGAGGTCGAGATCATCCCGATCGAGGTCGTGGTTCGCAACGTCGTGGCCGGCTCGCTCGGCGAGCGCCTGGGGCTTGAGGAGGGGATGGCCCTGCCGCGCTCCATCATCGAGTTCTATTACAAGAACGACAAGCTCAACGACCCGATGGTCACGGAAGAGCACATCACGGCTTTCGGCTGGGCTGCGCCGCAAGAAATCGACGAGATGATGGCGCTGGCGCTCAGGATCAACGACTTCCTCACCGGCCTGTTTCTCGGCATTGGCATTCGCCTTGTGGACTTCAAGGTCGAGTTCGGCCGCATCTTCGAGAACGAGTTGGTGCGGATCGTACTTGCCGACGAAATCAGCCCCGACTGCTGCCGGCTGTGGGACATCGAGACAAAGGACAAGCTGGACAAGGACCGCTTCCGCCGCGACCTGGGCGGGCTCATCGAGGCTTATTCGGAAGTTGCCAAGCGGCTTGGAATTCTTGTGGAGAATCCGGCGCCAAGACCAACAGGGCCGGTGCTCGTGCAAACGAAATAGGCTAAGCGGGCATTTGCCGGCCAGCCGCAAATGCCCGCTTTTGCGAACTCTGCTTTAGCGCTGGGCTTGTATTGGAGACTTGACCTCGATGAAAGCGCGCGTAACCGTCACCTTGAAAAGCGGCGTTCTCGATCCACAAGGGCGCGCCATCGCAAACGCGCTGCAATCGCTCGGTTTCGAAAATGTCGAGGATGTGCGCCAGGGCAAGCTGATCGAGGTGCAGCTCAAGGCCGGGGACGAGGCGCAGGCGCGTTCCGAGCTTGACGCCATGTGCAAGCAGCTCCTCGCCAACACCGTTATCGAGAACTATCGCGTGGAGTTTGTTGGCGGATGAATAGGGCCGAGCCTGCTATCCTGATGCTTCTCCTCGGGCTGGTGCTTGCAACGCTTGCGGTCAAGCTGACGCTCGGAAAGTACATGTCCACGTCCATGGCGCTACTGGATTGCCGGCTGGGCTATTATGGGCTGCTGTCGCTCGCTTCCTATGGCCGCTCTTCAACGATGGAGGAAAATCCGGAGTGGATAGCCGTGAATGTGGCCGATGGGCATTTCCTGTTTTCGAAACCGCCAATGCCGGCCCATCCCATGGTTGTTAGGAGAAGAGTTGAAGCGTCCAGCGAGGGCTTCAATGTTGTGACCGAGGGCTGTGCCTTTGGCGATAAGGGTGCCTACAAGGAAGCGATGGCGAAACTGCCCCCCGCCTCGAAAGACATTCGTGAAGAAGACGGCCATGTAAGGGTCCGGCTCAAAGCGGTTCTGGAGCCATGAAAGCAGCGGTTGTTGTATTCCCCGGATCGAACTGCGACCGCGATGTCGCCGTGACGCTCGAAGAGGTCACGGGCAGCAAGCCGGCCATAGTCTGGCATCGCGAGACGGATTTTCCCTCCGTCGATCTGATCGTGCTGCCTGGCGGCTTTTCCTACGGCGACTATCTCCGCTCCGGCGCGATGGCCGCGCATTCGCCGGTCTTGCGGGCGGTTAGAGAGCAAGCGGATCGCGGCGTGGCCGTGCTTGGCATCTGCAACGGTTTTCAAATACTGACCGAAGCAAAGCTCCTGCCGGGCGCGCTGATGCGCAATACCTCCCTCCACTATATCTGCCGCGATGTGGGCCTGAAGGTGGAGCGCGCCGATACGCCCTTCACCAGCGCCTATGTGCCGGGCGAGCAAGTTACAATGCCCATCGCCCACAAGGACGGCGCCTATTACGCGGATCACGAAACCCTCGACCGGATCGAGGGCGAAGGCCAGGTCGTGTTCCGCTACTGCGGGGGCGCTAGCTTTGCGGATAACGGTAATCCCAACGGCTCGCGCCGGGGCATCGCTGGCGTTATAAGCAAGTCTGGGCGTATAATGGGATTAATGCCGCATCCGGAACGCGCCTCGGATGCTGCCTTGGGCGGAATCGATGGCCGGCGGGTGTTCGAATTGCTTACACGGGAGCTGCAATAACACGTTCTGCCGGTTCTGCGTTTCTTCAGGTACAACGGCTCTAGCGAGAGGATCAGCACGATGAGTTTCGACGACGAAGTTGATGAAGTGAAACGCGAAATGCAGACGGCAAAGCTCGATCCCGAAGCGCGCCGCAATTCGGCTCAAAAGCTTTGCGAGCGGCTCAAGGAGCAGATCGCCAGCCGCCGTTTGGACTTCGCCCTCGCCGAGGACAATGGCGACCCTATCGTGCAGGTGAAGTATAAGCCCGGCGACGAGACGCTCGCCTCCGTCTATGTGAACGAGGACGGCAGCATCACCTTCCAGGCCGCCGGCGCTACCGACGAGGCCAGCGACGACGACGATGACGACACGGGCTACTTCCCGAGCTATGTCGAGTACATGGACGAGGACGAATTCCTCGAAGACGCCTACGATATGCTGAAAGTCGGCCTCGCCGAATACGAGATCGATAAAGAGCAGCGGAGCTGAGCGGAGTGTCGCCGCCGCTGAGGGGTGGTGAGTCCTATCCATAGGGCACTACCCCTCACCCTGTCCCTCTCCCCATGGGAGAGGGGACGCCTTCTCAAAGGGCACGACGCAACTCCCTCTCCCATGGGGAGAGGGCTGGGGTGAGGGTAGTGCGCTCTGTACGGATCACCGATTCTGCGTACGAGATACTTTGATCGGAAATGGAGTGACCCTCATTGCGAGCGAAGCAAAGATGACGCCTTGGATCGTTACGGCGCCGGGAGCTGCCTCGCGATGATGGGTGAAGAGTTGCAGATGACAATCGCCACCGAAGAGATGGCTGCGGCGCATCGCATGGCGCCGGCAGAGTTCCGCCTGGCTTGCGAAAAGCTGGGCCGGGCGCCGAATTTGACCGAACTTGGCATCATCTCGGTGATGTGGTCCGAGCATTGCTCCTACAAATCCTCCCGCGTCTGGCTCAAGAAGCTGCCAACGCAAGGGCCGCAAGTCATTCAGGGCCCGGGCGAGAACGCCGGCATTGTTGACATCGGCGGCGGGCAGGCGGTGGTTTTCAAGATGGAAAGCCACAACCATCCCTCCTACATCGAGCCCTATCAGGGCGCCGCCACCGGCGTTGGCGGCATCATGCGCGACGTGTTCACCATGGGCGCGCGGCCCATCGCCAGCATGAACGCGCTCCGGTTCGGCGCCGCCGATCACCCGAAAACGCGGCACCTCGTGGGCGGCGTGGTCGCGGGCATCGGCGATTACGGCAACTGCATGGGTATTCCCACGGTTGGAGGCGAGACGAATTTCGACGCGCGCTTCAACGGCAACATCCTTGTCAACGCCTTCACCGCTGGGCTCGTGCGCACAGACCGCATCTTCTATTCGGCGGCGTCGGGTGCCGGGCAATCCGGTGGTCTACGTTGGCTCCAAGACCGGCCGCGACGGCATCCATGGCGCTACCATGGCGTCGGAGGAGTTCGGCGAGGGGACCGAAGAGAAGCGGCCTACGGTGCAGGTGGGCGATCCGTTCGCCGAGAAGCTCCTCCTCGAAGCCTGTCTTGAGCTGATGGCGGAGGACGCGATCCTTGCCATTCAAGACATGGGCGCGGCGGGGCTCACTTCGTCCTCCGTCGAAATGGCGGCCAAGGGCGGCTCAGGCATAGAGCTGAACCTCGACCTCGTACCGCAGCGCGAAGAGAATTTGACGGCCTACGAGATGATGCTTTCGGAAAGCCAGGAGCGCATGCTGATGGTGCTGCGGCCGGGGTCCGAGCCGCTGGCCGAGCGCATCTTCCGCAAATGGGAGCTGGATTTCGCGATCATCGGCCGCACGACGGATACGAGCCGGCTGACGATCCGGCATCAGGGCCGGCTTGAGGCCGATCTGCCAACCTCCATGCTTTCCGACGAGGCGCCGGTTTACGACCGCCCCATCGCGCCGAAGCCCAAGCCTGCGGCCGTCAGCCCGGACAGCATTCCGGCCCCCAACAGCCTCACGGCCACGCTGCTCGCGCTTATGGGCTCGCCCAATCTTTGCTCCAAGCGCTGGATCTGGGAGCAATACGACCACATGGTCATGGGCGACACAGTGGTGCGCCCCGGTTCGGACGCGGCGGTGGTGCGCGTGCATGGCACCGGCACGGCGCTGGCCTTCACCTGCGATGTGACGCCACGCTATTGCTACGCCGATCCTTTCGAGGGCGGCAAGCAGGCCGTCGCCGAAGCCTGGCGCAACCTCACCGCAGCGGGCGCCAAGCCGCTGGCGCTGACAGACTGCCTGAATTTCGGCAATCCGGAGCGGCCCGAGATCATGGCGGAGTTCGCCCAATGTATCGAGGGCATGGCGGAGGCTTGCCGTGCGCTCGATTTCCCCGTCGTGTCGGGCAATGTCTCGCTCTATAACGAAACGAACGGCATCGCCATTCCGCCTACGCCCGCTATCGGCGGCGTTGGCCTGATCCCGGACAGCAGCCGCGTCGCGACGCTTGGTTTTAAGCCCGGGGACGAGGTTGCGGTGCTGATCGGCGCCGAGGCCGGGCATCTGGGGCAGGCGCTCTATCAGGAGCATGCGACGGGCCGGTTCGAAGGCGCACCGCCGCCGGTGGACCTTGAGGCTGAGCGCAAGGCTGGCGATTTCGTGCGCGGGCTCGTCGAGAGTGGCGCGGTCGAAACGGTGCATGACGTTTCGGACGGCGGCCTGTTGGTTGCCTTGGCCGAGATGGCCTTGGCGGGAGGGCGCGGCTTCCAGTACACGCCGCATCCGCAGCTCGCGGCGCATGCGGCGGCCTTTGGCGAAGACCAGGGGCTTTACCTGATCGCCGCCAGTGCCGCCATGGCTGAAGCCATCATCAAACAGGCCGGCGCGGCAGGTTTGCCGGCCCGCATCGCTGTGCGCGTCGAAGGGGACGCGATCTCGCTGCCGGGCGAGGAACCCCTCCCGCTCGCCAAACTCCGCGCCGCCCACGAAGGCTGGCTTCCCGCTTTCATGGCGGGTGGGCTCTAACCGCGCGCACGCCGGCGCCCGTTTGGGGATCCGGCTGCGGACGGAAATTGGAACGGGCCCGAATTGGTTGTGTGGGCCATGAACGGACACCCATGTGCGGTAGCCCAAAAATCGAAAGGCGCCCCCTTTCTGGAGACGCCTTGAGGACTAAGCCCAGACTGGTGGGGCTTCGCTACCGAACCGCCGGCGCACTGGTCTAAAGCTTGCGGCAAACGGCTGTCCGTCAAAACTCGATCCAGACATTGTTGTGCCAGTAACCGCGCCCTTCGTGCTCACGCCACTTGTATTTCTCGAGCTCTGCCCACTGCCAGCTGTCAGGATGGATCACGAGCCCCCATTCGGGACGATGGTCATACTTTCCCTTGATATGCCAGCAATCGCCCTCGCGGTTGCAAGCAATTTCGGCTGATGCAGCAGTGGCAGTCAAAGCCACTACGCATACGGCCCCGAAGACGGCACTGGTTAGACGCTTCATGAGCACTCCTCCTTTGCAGGAAGCGAGATCAAACTAGCCCAAGGGACAGCCTGTCAACTTTCAAAGCAAATCCTCCAGTTCAACATATTGTAAAGAATTCGCCGGCCGGACCGGAAGTGCCGCCGCTTTTTAACGGGCGGTAAAAGCCGTAACAGGCGGCGGCATGGTTAATGCGGGTATAGTAAACGCCGGCCCGGCATATTTTCCGCCGCCGTCTTTCTGCGAATCTTTTGCCGCTTTGGGTCGATTTCTGCGACTCCAAAACCCTATTAAATATGCCGGCAACTTGCGGATTAACCGCGATAAGAAGCGCCGTTTCCGGTTCACGGCCGCCGCGTCTATAAAATTCTCTTGTGATTTCAATGGGGAGTGTACCATTAAAGCTTCGTCAAGGGGCATTGCCTATAATGCGGCATGAAAGAAAAGCGGCGCATTCGAGCGTTTTTCCGCAAAACCATGGAGCGAACGAGGTTAATAGCCCTATAATGTCCGCCAAACGCGTCAGCGGCGCGGCGGTGCCGGCGCTTCTAAAGTAGAAGGATTGTTTTGATGCCGATGCAGCCCGAAGAGATCGAGAGCCTGATCAAGGCGAGCCTGCCAGACGCGGAAGTCCTCATCGAGGCCTTGGCCAACGACGGCGATCATTACGCGGCCATGGTCGTCTCCGGGGCGTTCCGGGGCAAGTCGCGCGTGCAGCAGCATCAGATGGTCTACGCGGCGCTCGGGGCGCACATGGGCAGCACGCTGCATGCGCTGGCGCTTACTACCAAAGTGCCGGACGCAAAGCCAGTATAGCGTCACGCGGCTTGTTTTTTTCATGCGCCGATGCATCTTATACGAAGCTTAAAACAGGAAGGCGAGCATGAGCGAACAAGACGTACAGAGCTGGATCAAGGAACAGGTCACCGGGAACGACGTGGTGCTGTTCATGAAGGGTACGAAGGATTTCCCGCAGTGCGGTTTTTCCGGGCGCGTGGCGCAAATTTTGAACTATCTCGGCGTAAGCTTTAAAGATATCAACGTCTTAACGGACGAGAACGTCCGCGAGGGCGTCAAGGCTTACACCAATTGGCCGACGATCCCGCAGCTTTACATCAAAGGTGAGTTCGTGGGCGGCGCCGATATCGTGAGCGATATGTTCCAAAGCGGCGATCTTCAGACGATGCTAAGTGAAAAGGGCGTGGCGTCGAATAAAACGCACGCAACCGCTTAAGTCCAGCAAGGTGCGGCGCGCATTGCCTTCCGTTACTATGCAACGGGGACCGCGCGCCTTCTTCATTTTCGTGCTGACGCTCGGTGCCGCAGTCTGCCTTGTCTTGGGGCTGACCCTGCCCGTTATTAAACTTACCCGCCTCTATTTCTGGACCGATACTCACTCAATCCTCTCTATTCTTTCCGCACTCTGGGAAGGAGGGGAAATCTTCTTAGCCGGGGTGATCTTTGTATTCTCCATCCTGTTTCCGGCCTTCAAGCTCATCTATATAGCGATGGCGGGGACGCTCGTCACCTTCGACCCCGCACGGCGCAGCCGCTGGTTCAAGCGCATAGGCTGGCTCGGCAAGTGGTCCATGCTCGACGTGCTCATATTGGCACTTCTGGTGTTCTACGCCAAGGCCACTGAGTTCGCCGGCGCGACGGCTTTGCCGGGCGTTTATTTCTTCGCGGCCTCCGTGTTCATGACCATGATCGCCTACAGCCTGATCGACCCCGGCGAAGTCTCCGTGGAGCGGCGCGAGCTGACTTAGCCCATTTGGATGGTGTTCACTATTGCGGTGCAAGGCATGGGTCTCCGCGCGATCCGGACGAGGCCCCATTATAAAACATGGCTTCTTGCGGAAAATTTAATTCCGCTAAGTCGCTGATAAGTCAAAGAAGTTGGACGGCCGGGGCCAGACATCGCCGGGAGGCGCGGTACGCGCAGTGGCAATCCGGAAGCAACCGCGCGCACGGATGCCGCCCATGGATCGCTTCGGCCTCTGGCCTCGCAATGACATAGGAGTGCCGTTTGACAGCTTTTGCGCGGGCGCCGATGCTGCTATGTATTTTATCGATACTGCGCGGTGCAGGCGGGGCGGCATGGCCGAGATTTTCATTTCGTACAAGAGCGAGCGGCGTGCGGCGGCGGAGCATTTCGCCGAGGTGCTGAAGCGCTACGGCTATTCGGTCTGGTTCGATTACGAGCTGGTGAAGGGCAAGGACTTCGCCGCGCAGATCGAGCGGCAGATCCGCGGCGCACGCGCGCTGGTGGCGCTGTGGTGCGCGCTGTCGGTCACGTCGCGCTGGGTGCGCGAGGAGGTGCATCTCGCCCACGATCTCGGCATCCTGGTGCCCGTGAAGATCGAGCCTTGCGAGATCCCGTTCGGCTTCCGCCTCGCCGATACCATCGACCTCTCCGCCTGGGACGGCGCGCCGCGCAGCCCAGCACTCGACCCGCTGATCGACGCGTTGGAGGGGCGCGTCGGCCGGGATGCCGCGCCGGATCGCAAAGCCCTGATGGAATATGAAGCCACATGGCGGCGCTTCGGCGCGCACCCGCTCAAGGATTTCACGCTGAATACCAAGCTCGCGCAGGCGGAAGCGCGCCGCTTCGGCCCGGACGAGTTGAACGGGCCGGATAACGGCCTCCTGCAATGGTCGAAAGAGGAATGGGAGCGCCTGGAAGATAGCGCCGATGCCGACGGTATTCGGCTCTTCGCCGATCACGCCCATCCTTATTACGCGGCGCTGGCTCGCACGCGGATTGAGGCGCTCGCAGCCAAGGTGGTGCGGAATACTGAGGCGGAGAAGACGCGTCGCGAGGCCGAAAGGCTTTCTGAGGAATACTTAGCCCGTAAAAGAGGAATGCGTATCCTGCTCGAGGGGGCAGAAATAAAGTTTGAAAAACCCCCGCAGACGCAGCCAGCGCCGGAGACCGCAACGCCTTCCGCTACAGCTGCTCCGGGAACTCCATCCGCATCGCTTTGGATCGATGCGCCAGTCAGCAATGGTAAAGACGGCTGGTTTGTGCCAGGCGCGGGCAAAAGGGAGTGGTTCAAGGACCTCGACGTCGGCCCGGAGATGGTGGTTATCCCCGCGGGGTGGTTCACGATGGGCTCGCCGCCGGAGGAGCTGGAGCGTTGGGACGCTGAAGGGCCGCAGCATAAGGTGACCATTGCCAAGCCTTTCGCGATGGGGCGCTGCGCGGTGACGTTCGAGGAATGGGACGCAGCGCAGCAGGATAAGGATTGGCAGAAGATAACGGGGCTCGCGCCTTATAAGCCCAGCGATCAAGGGTGGGGCCGCGACCGCTGCCCTGCCATTAATGTCTCCTGGGAGGATGCTACGGCTTACGTCAAATGGCTCTCGGAGAAGACGGGCATGGCTTACGGGCTGCCTTCGGAAGCCGAGTGGGAATATGCCTGCCGGGCCGGAACGCAGACACAGTTTTGGTGGGGCGACGGGATATATACCGACCAGGCGAACTACGATGGCAATTATAACTATTTCGGTGGGCAGAGGGGCGAATACCGCCAGAAGACGGTTCCCGTGGAGAGTTTCGAGCCCAATCCTTGGGGGCTCTATCAGGTCCACGGCAATGTCTGGGAATGGTGCGAGGATTGCTGGAACGGAAATTACCATAATGCTCCCACCTATGGCGAGGCATGGACAAGCGGAGACGGTAGCCTGCGGGTGCTTCGCGGCGGTTCCTGGGCCAGCATTCCTCAGAATTCTCCGCTCCGCCAACCGCCTCATGAGCGCGTCAGGTGACCGTGACGGCCTTAGGGGTTTCCGCGTAGTCAGGACGCTTACCCCATAAGTCTTGGCGTGCTGTTCCTTGAATATTGGTAACGCATGTGTTACTATTATGGTTGTTGCGATTGTCGAATACATAGACGAGGAAGAGCGCAGTCCCTTCGGCCGCTGGTTCCTCACGCTGGAAGCACGGGCTGCGGCGAAGGTGCGCGTTTACATCGCCCGTCTTGAGCAAGGCAACTTCTCGAATGTGGAAGGCGTTGGTGAGGGCGTCTTCGAGTGCAAAATCGATTATGGGCCCGGCTACCGGTTCTATTTCGGCAAGGACGGCGAGAAACTGGTGATCCTCATCAACGCCGGCCACAAGAAAACGCAACCGAGTGACATCAAGGCAGCCAAGGCTATTTGGCGTGAGTACAAGTCGCGTAAGAAGAAGGAAGCAAAGAAGTGCCATTGACCAGAGACTTCCGGGAAACCGTCAAGGCGCGCGCGGAGGCGGACGCGGGGTTCCGGCGTGCGCTGTTCGCCGAGGCTCTGGATCTGCTGATTGCGGGCGAGTTCGAGACGGGGAAGATCCTGCTGCGCGATTACGTCAACGCCACCATCGGCTTCGCTGAGCTTGGCGCGATTGTGAACAAGAGCCCCAAAAGCCTTATGCGCATGCTGTCGCCGAAGGGCAATCCCAAGGCGGACAATATATTCGCCGTGATCGCCGGCCTGCAAAAGCACGAGGGCGCGCGCTTCAGCGTGCGCGAGGAGGATGGCGGTGCGTAGGGTGAGTTTAGTAAGGCGCTTGCCCCCTCGTGTCAGGGTAGTCATCGCGAAAGCCGCTACGGTGTGCTAAGCTGCATCCATGCTCGATCTGTCTCAAGAAACTGAAGCTTTGGCCCGCCGCCTTGCCGCCGCACAGCAGCTTTCCGTTGAAGAAGCCGTGCGCCAAGCCCTCGAAGAGCGCGCGCGCAGTGCGGGGCTCGCGCCAACGGATGCGCGCCGGGACCGGCAGGTATGGAGAACGGAGGAGATCCCGGAGGAATATATAGACCTCGTCCGCAAGTCCGAAGCGCCGAAAGAGGCGGAGGCGTTTAACGGCGAGCTCCCCGAAGGATGGACGGGGCGTTGAGCGCGTGGACATCCCCGCACCCCAGCCCGCAATGGTCATCCGCTATGCCTATCTATGGGCCGATGAGCACAATTCCGGCCGCGAGGAAGGCAGCAAAGACCGGCCGGCGATAATTCTTCTTGCCGTTTCTGCCGGCAAACAGACCGAAGTTCTCGCCCTGCCCATTACGCACACGCCTCCTTCCGATCCAGAGAACGCGCTTGAGCTTCCTCCCGCCACCAAGGCGCGCCTCGGCCTGGATGGCGAACGCTCCTGGGTTGTGCTGAGCGAGGTCAACAGGTTCTCTTGGCCAGGCCCGGATTTGCGGCCGGTATCGGTGCCAAAAGACACGTGCCTATATGGGTTCCTGCCGGAGGGCGTTTTTGCCGCCATCCGCCGCGAGTTCCTTAAGCTCCGCGATCAGAAGCGGATTTGCGTTGTGCCGCGCACCGAGTGAGTTCTGCCCGCCACATGCCGGTTCGTTTTCGCCCAAGATGTCCTACTGCGAAGTAGCCGTCGCGAAAACGGCTGGGCTTTGGGAAATCCTCCGGTTGAGCCAAATAGAGATAGTGCCGTTCGATGAAGCGCAGGCGAGGGCCGCGGTGGAGGCATAGGGGCACTACGGCAAGGGCATTCATTCGAAAGCGCGGCTCAATTTGGCGGATTGCGCTTCCTATGCGCTCGCAAAAACCATGGACGCACCCCTACTGTTCAAGGGAGACGATTTCGCGCATACGGACATTAAGCCCTACGCTTGAGACAACGGCTCCAGAGCTGGCGGCAAGGCTATTTCGCCGCCTTCGCCTCATCCACCTGGGTAAGCTCAAGCGTGTCTTCCGCCTTTCGCTTGCCGGCGGAGGCCGCATCCTCATCGGGCGAAAGCGAGAGGCTCGGTTCCCCCGCGCCGCCGGACTGGGACTTCCTTCCGGGCAAGGTAATGGCGGCCCGCTGCCAGGTTCTGGCCGTTTCCGCGTAGGACTGAACGGCATCGGCGAAAACGTCTTCCGCGGGCTCGCGTTTGGGGAGGGGTTCCGCCGGAATGCCGGTCTCGACCACCAGGTCGATCGGGCCGCCGATCAGGATGAGGTGCTCGACGTCGTCGCGCCGGACCAGGAGCAGCTTGCGGCCGCCATCCAGGTAGGTGCGCTCGACGAAGGCGAGGCGCCGCCGCACCTTGGGAGCGAACAAGGCGTTATCGCCGTGCGTTCTTGTGTATAGATATAAGCCTGCCGCGGTGAGGCCGGCGGCTGCGAAGATTGCAACAATCGTGAAGAGCGAGCTCATTACTATGCTAACCTCTTCTTTCTAAACGACAGCAAGGCATACCACGCCCGGACTCAGGCGTTCCGGCTGGGCCCAAGAGATGCGAGCGCGCGGCTTCGCGCAACCCTTTTTTAACTTTTTCCGTGCGCTCATCGCTTTAATGTGGGCTGATTCTCCCGTGTGGCGTCCTGCAATTGCCTACTACCTTTGCGGCTAGGCGCGCATAGGCAATTGCGGGACGTAAGCCACACTAGCATCGGCCGAATTGTTGCATAGTTGCGGCCACGAACGAGGTTTACCAGATGGCGGTGCGGTTTAAGCCTTTCGCGCATTGGAGCCTAAAGCCGGGTGCGGCTGCTGCCGGGGCCGGAGCGGCGGGCCTCGCCGCGCTAGCACTTCTCGGCCAAGAACAAGCCGCGCTCACGCTGCTGGCTGCCGGCGGCGCGGCGGCGGCGGCGCTTTTCGCCGCGGGCAAGCTGCATCTGAGCTGGGACGAGAGCCGGATCGATGCGCGCTTGCAGCAGGTTCTAGGCGCTTTGCCTGCGGCCATAGCCGTCACCAACCGCAAGGGTCAGGTTCTTTGGAAGAGCGAAGCCTTTCTTGAGGTGCTCGGCGGCTCCGGCGCGTACCAGGACTTGTCGAGGCTTGGCGAAGGCCAGCCCGAGGCAGCGGCGGCGGTCTTCCGGCTGTTTTCGGCCGCGTGCGGGGGCGTCCCGTTCGAGGAAACTATCGCGCTTCCGCAAATAAACGGCGGCACGCCGGTTCACCTCAAGGTTTCGCCCTACCCCAATCAACTCGATCGCGCCGAATGTCTTATCTGGCAGATCGAAGAGGCGAAGGCCGGGGCGGGAAGCGAGGCTTGGGGCAGCGGGATCGGCAACCTGCCGCTGCCGGCGCTCGCGATTGCCAAGGATTTGTCGGTGCAAGCGGCGAGTGCCAGCTTCGAGAAGCTTTGCGGCAGCTCGCCGGTTGGCGCCCAGGCGTGGACGCTGTTCCGGACCCGGCGCGGCAAGCCGTTCACCCGCGCCTGGCTCAGGGATTTGATCGCGAAGGCGGATGAGCCGGCCGCGGTTCAGATCGTCAGCGCAAACGGTTCAACCCGCGCTGCATTCCTGCACTTCGCCGGCGATGGCGATCCCTGCCTCTGCCTTGCGATGCCCGCGGTGGCCGCAGGAAGCCTCGACGAATCGTTCGAGGCGCTCCTCGCGCGCGCACCCCAGCCGATGGCGCTCACGAGCCCTAAGGGCGTCATCCTGGCGGCAAACGATGCCTTCCGCGCGCTTTTCTTAGGCAATGGCGCTGGCGCGGCTGCAACCGCGGAGCTTTGCGGCAAATCGCTTGCGCTGCTCGCCGGGGACGCATCCGCGCAAAATATCCGCGACCGGCTCGCGAGCCTTGGCCAGCAGGGCGCTTTCAGAGATGGCGCCATCGAGCTGCAGGCGACGCTCAAAGGCACCGATGGCCGGCGCGTCCGCCTCGCCATCTTTCCCGCGGCGAACGGCAGCAATCTCATTGTCACCGCGATTGAAGCCGGGGCGGCGGCGCTCGCAGGCGAAGACGCCGCCCAGAGCCAGAAGCTGCAGGCCGTGGGCGAGCTCGCGGGCGGCATCGCGCACGATTTCAACAACCTTCTCACCGCTATCATCGGTTATTCGGACCTGCTCCTGCGCCGGTTCCGTGCCTCCGATCCCGCCTTCAAGGACGTGATGAACATCAAGGGCAGCGCCACCCGCGCCGCTGAGCTAGTCAAGCAAATTCTGGCGTATTCGCGCCGTCAAACCCTGCGGCCCGCCCTCCTGAAGCTCACCGACGTCATCGAGGAATTCCAGGCCACGATGGGCCGCACGCTGGGCGAAAAGGTCAAGGCCACCGTGCAGCACGGGCGCGACCTATGGTTCGTGAAGGCCGACGAGGGCCAGATTTTCCAGGTGATCATGAACCTCGCGGTCAACGCGCGCGACGCGATGCCCAATGGCGGCGAGATCGCGATCAGGACCGCGAATGTGAGCGAGCGCGAGTCGCTGGCGCTTAAGGACCGGGGGCTCGGCCGCGGCGAATATGTGCTGTGCGAGGTGCGCGACACCGGCACGGGCATCAAGCCCGAGCATCTTGAGAAAATCTTCGATCCGTTCTTCTCGACCAAGGAGGTGGGCAAAGGCACGGGGCTAGGCCTTTCCACCGTCTACGGCATCGTGAAGCAGACCGGCGGCACCATCGTTGTCGACAGCCAAATCGGCGTGGGCACCACCTTCCGCATTTACCTGCCGCGCTATGTCGAGACCGAGGAAGACCTGAAGGCGCTCGAAAGCAAGGCCGAAGCGCCGGGCAAGATCGCCGACCTCACCGGCAGCGCCACCGTTCTGCTGGTTGAAGACGAAGAGGCCGTGCGCTCCTTCGCCTCGCGCGCGCTCGCCACGCGCGGCTACAAGGTGCTCGAAGCCGGCAGCGGCGTTGAGGCGCTGGAGATCATGGAGCGGGAGCAAGGCAAGGTCGATCTCGTGGTGAGCGACGTGGTCATGCCCGAAATGGACGGGCCGACCCTCCTTCGCCACCTGCGCGAGCGCAACCCCGACATCCGCATCGTATTCATGTCCGGCTACGCCGAGGAAGCCTTCCGTAAAAATCTCGGCCCGGATGAGGATTTTGTGTTCCTGCCCAAGCCTTTCACGCTTAAAAAGCTCGCCGAAACCGTGAAAGCCGCCGCCGCCTGATACCGGCGGCAGTAAGTTTTGAACGTCATTGCGAGTTCCACACCGGCCCGAAGGCCGGCCCTGCTGGATGAAACTGAATCCGAGGCCAAGTGCCCCCTCACCCTGTCCCTCTCCCGCAAGGGGAGAGGGAACGCCTTCTCGACGGGCACCGCCTGCCCCCTCTCCCCTCGCGGGAGAGGGCTGGGGTGAGGGGGTCTTCCTGCACTGTTTCTTCCTAGGGGCGAAGACCCGAAGCAATGCAGAAGCGGAAAGCTCAGCGCTAGTTCTGGATCGCCACGGCGGCCAAGGGCCGCCTCGCGATGACGGTTGAGGCTCCGGTTTGCCCCGCGAAAACGAGGCGGCCGCATCCGCAAACTTGAGCGTGAGAGGAAAGTTGTTGCCCGGCTTCACAACCTCCGGGGCATTCCTTATAAGCTTGCGCTAGGTTATGAAAGAAACCAATAAACAACGGCGTTGGCTCTGGTCCGGGTTTGGAAGGGATTCTCCATGATGACGCGGCATCGTTCTGGGCGGCTGGCGGCGCTGGCTATCGCCGCTGCGGTTTTGGCGGGCGGCGTGCCGGCCGATGCGGCGCCTGCGCAGCCAAAGGGCGGCACGGAGACGAAGCGGCTTTGGCAAGCCTGCGAGACGCAGGAGATCAACGCCGCCATCGAGGGCTGCACCAAGTTCATCGCGCGAAAGCCGAAGGACAAGGCGGCGCTGGCGCGGGCCTATTACACACGCGGCAAGGCTTACGCCAAACGCGGGAACAACGCCGCCGCAATAGCCGATTTCGGCCAAGCAATTGCGCTTAAGCCCAACTACGCCGATGCCTATACCGACAGGGGATGGGCCTATTTCGATGGCAAGGGCGATAGAGACCAGGCTCTAGCCGATCTCGATAAAGCCATCCGCTTAAAGCCGGACTCCGCCAATGCTTCTGAAAACGAGGGGCTGGGTCTATTTCAACTCCGGCCCCAAAGCCCGCGCCCTCCCTGACTTCGATGCCGCGCTTAAACTTTATGACAGCGCCATTCAGAAAAACCCAAAATCGGCGGAGCTGTGGCTGAAACGCGCCCAGGCACATAACGGCAAGGACGATTACGATCGCGCCATCGCGGACGCAAAAAAAGCCCTCGGCCTTAAACCCGATTACGACGATGCCTATACGGTTCTCGGCAATATTTACATGAGGAAAGAGGATAACGATCAAGCCATTGCCAATTACAGCGAAGCAATCCGCGTTCAGCCCGATCATCTCCCGGCGCACAAGGGTCGCTGTCTCGCTTATAGGAACAAGAGAGATTACGGCCGCGCCATCGATGATTGTAACACCGCCGCCCGCCTTTCTCCCGATAGCGGAGGGCCGTACGATTTTCGCGGCTTCGTTTATCTGCAAAAAGGTGAGAACAGCCTCGCCATGTTCGACTTCGATCGAGCCATTGCGCTCGATCCAAAACGGGCCGAAGCCTATGTAGGCAGAGCGATGGTGCTCGGGAACAATGACAAAGGCATCGCGGAATTAAATGCAGCCATCGCTCTCCAACCTGAAAATGGGACGCTGTATCTCTATCGTGGCAACGTTCACCTTCTGAAATCCGACTACGATCTGGCTATGCCGGACTACGATAAGGCGGTGGCGCTCGATCCAAAACTCACCGACGCCTATACAGGCAGAGTGAACGTTTATACATGGAAGAAAGATTACGACAAAGCCATCGCTGAGTATAATGCGGCGATAGCGATCCTACCCGAGAGCGCCAAGCTGTACAGTGCCCGGGGTTACTTATATCTGAACAAAGGCGAAACCGATACGGCCATGGCAAGTTTCGATAAGGCCATCGCCCTCGATCCAAAATATGCCGAAGCATATGGAGGTAGAGCGTCTGTTTATTCGAGAAAGAAAGATTACGATCGCGCCCTGGCTGAGCTCGGCCAACAGCTTTTGATCGACCCGGATTTTGCCGTTGCCTATTCGTCTAGAGCGCTTGTCTACAGACAGAAAGGAGACTATGCGCTTTCTATCGCGGATTATAGCGAATACCTCCGCAGAAGTCCCAAGCAACACAATAAATTATGTGTCTCGCGGCATGACCTACTACAACATGAAAAATTACGATTTGGCTATTGCCGACTTCTCGAAAGCTCTTGAGCTAGATCCCAATCAGGATATAGCTTTTCGGTGGCGTGTTTTTGCCTATATGGAGAAAGGCAATTACGATAAAGTCTTATCGGATGTTGACGAGAATTTGCGCCTAAAGCCTGGTAACAAGCTTTACCTGGTTACGCGAGCCGGGATATATTATCAGAAAAGGGACTACGATAGGGCCATAGCTGCCGCCAAGGAAATAATCCAGCTTTTTCCAGATAGCATGGAAGCTTACTCCACGCTTGCTCGTGCCCATATTTCACTCGGGAATTATAATCAGGCGCTTACGGAATACTCAGAAGCGATACGCTTGTCTTCCCCATTGGAATTGAAAGCAGCACTTTATACCGCCCATGCAAATGCCCACATAGCTTTAAGAAATTACGACAGCGCCAAGAGCGATTGCGATGAAGCGCTTCGCTTGGCTCCCACGGCCACCATTTATCGGGCTTGCGGCGCTCGATACAACGCTATGGGCGACTACGATCGCGCTCTCGCCTATTACGATGAAGCCGCACGGCTCGACCCAAACAATGCCGATACTCTCAGAGGACGCGCGGACACATTGAAAGAAGCCGGGCAATACGACACCGCGCTTACCGAAGCCAGCGAGGCCATCAAGCGGGATTCCAGTAATCCCGAGGGTTATATACAACGCGGCTGGGTGTATTTTAACAAGGGCGACCAGGACGCTGCCTTAAGCGATTTCTCGCAAGCCATCCGGCTCAAGCCCAACGAGCTTTTCAACGCTTATCTCGGCCGGGGAGCCGCTTATCTAAAGAAGGCAGACTACGATACCGCCATCTCGGACTTCGACACCGCGATCCGCCTGGAGCCGGGCATTCCAAGAAATTACTATTACCGGGCCAATGCTTATCGCGACCGGGGCGATTACGATCGAGCCGTGAGCGATTATAACGAAGCGCTTCGTATACGAACGAATGAACCCTTATATTATTACGACCGGGGCATCGCCTATCTCCGGCAGCAAAAATACGATCCCGCCATCGCGGATTTCAGCGAGGCGCTGCGTATCGATCCCAAGTACGGGCTCGCCAGCATTGCCCGCGCGCGGGCTTATCTCAAATCCGGCAAGCTGGACGAAGCCTTGGCGGATACCAACGCCGCTCTCAAGATGGGCAAAAAGCGCGACATAGCGCTCTCCGCCCGCGCTGAAATCCTGCTGGCGCAGGGCAAGACCAGCGAGGCCATCGACGATTACAACGAGGCGATCAAGCTCGGCGACGCGAGCCCCTCGGCCTATGCGGGGCGCGGCGCGGCTTACGAAGCGCAAGGCCGGACCACGCTCGCCATTTTGGATTACCAGAAGGCTGTGACGCTCGCCGCTGACACTCCCTTCGAGCGCCAGATGCGCCTTTTCGCCCAAGAGCGGCTGGCAGCCCTCGAATCCAAGCAACCCCCAGCGCAACCGGGCCTTATCCCCGCGAGCAGCAAATCGACTGCCCCCGGCCGCCGCATCGCCCTCGTCATCGGCGAAGGCGCCTACCGGCACGTGATGCCCTTGCCCAACCCCACGCGCGATGCCCACGCCATGGCGGAGGCCTTCCGTCTGCTCGGCTTCGCCGAAGTCACCGAGATCGCGAATGTAGACCGCGGGACCATCGAAAAAGCCCTCGCCGATTTCCGGACGAGCGCCGCCCAATCCGATTGGGCCGTGGTGTTCTATGCGGGGCACGGCTTTCAGACCGGCGGGCGCAATTATCTCGTTCCGGTCGACGCGGCGCTTGAAGATGGCGATCATGTGCAAGCCGAAACCGTCAGCCTCGATCTGTTCATGACCAGCGCCGCCGATGCGAAAAAACTCGGCCTTGTCATACTCGATGCCTGCCGCAACGATCCGCTGTTCGACCGCGTCCGGCAAGCCGAGGCCGCCGGGCGCGGGCTGGTGCTGAGCGGCCTTGCCAGCGTGGAACCGGTGAAGGGCGAGCTTGTGGCTTTCGCTACCCGCGACGGTCATACCGCGTCGGATGGCGACGAGGAGCACAGCCCGTTCACCCACGCGTTGCTCTATCACATCAACGAGCCATCGCTCGACATCCGGCTGTTGTTCAGCAAGGTGCGCGACACCGTGCTCGTGCGAACCAAAAACGCGCAAGAGCCCTTTACCTATGGCTCGCTGCCCGGCGAAAACTTATACTTCAGAGCGGTTGAATGACGGGACGGGGCACTTTTGGCCGCCGTCCGGTGGGGAGTAAGCTTGGCGGCTTGACCGGCTATGCGCCCAGGCAATGGCCGGTTCTGGTTTGGCGAAACTTGCGTCAACGGGCACAAGCCAGTTTTTGCCGTCGATTTCCATGCCGTGGCCGGAGTAGTAGACGAGCGCCCAATCGGCGCCGTTAGCCTTGTCCTCGAACGCGGCGAGCGCCTTGCGCATGGCGTCAACGCCAAGATTGTGGGCGTGGCTGACATCGAAGCCGAGCCTCGCAAGCGCATCGGCGATTGCGCCCGCATCCTTCACCGGGTTGGGAAGCCGCGCCACGTTCGCATAGTTCGAGTTGCCGATCACGAGTGCGACGCGGCGTTCGGTGTGGGCGGCATGCGCCACTGCAATAGGAAAAAAAACAACTAAGAGCCACTTGCAAAATAGCAGCGGCGCGCGGGATTTTTCGCTCTGATGGGGGATGAAGCGAGGCGTCCGCGCCGCGAGTCAGGCATGGTGCTTTTGCAACAAACCACCTGCCGAATCGGGACGCGAACATGCCTCTGCACGGGATGCTAACCAGCACTTGGGATCACATTCAAGGTTTTCTTTTCCCGATGCTGCGGGAAGAGGTGGGTCCGCTGACCGCGCAGCACGAACGGCTGGTGGCGGTACTCGGCATGGCTCGCATCGAGGCCTTCGTGCGGATGTGGCCAAGTCTGCCGGGGCGTCCGCAGGATGACCGGCATGCGCTGGCGCGTGCGTTCGTGGCGAAGGCCGTGCTCAACCTGGCCACGACCTCGGGTCTGATCGAGCGGCTGGCTGTCGATGCCACGCTGCGCCGGCTGTGCGGCTGGGAGCGGGCGAGCGCGGTTCCGAGCGAGAGCACCTTCTCGCGCGCCTTCGCCGAGTTTGCTGCGAGCGGTTTACCGGGCCGGGTTCACGAGGCCTTGATCAAGAGAACCCACAAGGAACGCCTTGTGGGGCACATCTCGCGCGACGCCACCGCCATCGAGGCACGCGAAAAGCCGGTCAAGTGGCCAAATAGCACGTCGTGCAGTAGCGCGCCGCTAAAGGCACTGCCAGCTCCCAAGGCACCGAAGCGCAAACGCGGGCGCCCGAAAAGGGCGAGCCTGGCCGCGAAGAAGGAGCCGCGGCGGCTTGAGCGCCAAGCTGGCATGACGCTGCCCCAGATGCTGGCCGATCTGCCAACGGCTTGTTCTGTTGGCACAAAACGCAATGCAAAAGGCCATACCAGCAGCTGGATCGGCTACAAATTGCACATCGATACCGCCGATGGCGATATCCCGGTCTCCTGCCTGCTGACTTCGGCGTCCGTCCACGACAGCCAGGCCGCCATCCCCTTGGCCACCATAACGGCGGGCCGTGTCGCCAATCTCTACGACCTCATGGACAGCGCTTACGACGCGCCGGAAATCTGGGCCAAGAGCCGCGCGCTCGGGCATGTGCCCATCATCGATGCCAATCCGCGGCGGGGCGGCAAGGCCGAAGCCGAGGCGGAAGCGCTGGCCAAGCGGTGTGCCGGTTATAAGCCCGCCGAGGAGATCCGCTATCGCGAGCGCAGCTCAGCCGAGCGCGTCAACAGCGCGCTCAAGGATAGCTACGGCGGCCGCTCCGTGCGGGTGCGTAGTCACGCCAAGGTCCTGTGCCATCTCATGTTCGGCATCCTGGCGCTGACCGTCGAACAGCTGATGCGGCTTGTAGCCTGAGCGGCACGGCGGCAGCTCAAGTTCAACCTGAACGAGGTCAAGCCACGGGAAAATTGCGCCCAAAATCCTTGCGGAAGCGCCCAAAACTACAAAAGCCGCCAGAACTGTCCCCCCTTAAGCCCAAAGCCGCTTCCCAGCCTCCAAAACGGCTAACGTTTTGCAATTGGCTCCATTTATTTGTCTTGTACTTTCTTGGCTGGAACGAGGATCTCACTGGTGGGATTACGCTAAATGCTCCACGACGATTTGTTGCCCCACCCCTCCTGAAGCGAGCGATATGCCTGTGCCGATAGCAGAAAGCTTCCGCGCCAACTGATTCCATTAAGCTTATCTGCTTCAGATAAAGGCCCTGGTACGCTATATACAGAGAAGGTAACCCCCTTAAACTCGAAGTATTGAACTTTGTTCTTAGTTACGTAGCTGTCGCCGCACTTAGATGTTACGCTCTCCCAGAAGGCCGCCGCTTGGGCATTAGCTTCAGCTATTAAGTCTTTCTCTTGCGCTTTGGCAACACTTACCATCACAACGGCAGAGCAACGCGCCGCTAGTAAAAAACTGATTCGCCGCATGACATCCCCTCAACATCTCTCTTTCCAATGAGGCGCCCTATATCACAGCAGGAGGCTGTAGCTTAACATTTTTTCTTTTATTCCCAGCCTTCCGTGCATAAGCTCCAACTATCGCGGTAGGAACGCGGGTTACCCCGCGCCCCCCGCACAGATCCGGACAGGCCCAATTAAGGCATCCGGCTCCTACCTCGGGTGTTTGGCGGCGAAGCGCACAGCTGGCCAGGGGTGAAGGATTTTCGGTTTCGGGAGGAAGTCAGCAGCAAGCTTCTTCATCCGCGTCCAGGGTGTGTCATCTTGCTGGCTCCGCCGCCGGAGCGTTCCTAGCCAGAGCCAGATGATTTGGTGCCTGAACTTGCTGAGCGCCACATAGTTGGTGGGCACGGCATGGTACGCGAAGAAACCTCGGACTACCTGCGCCAGCCAGTTCCCTTGTTCGGGGATCGGCCGGTGCATCCGCCGCAGCAACTCCCCCTTGATCTCCTTGAGCTTGGCCCTCACACGGTCCCGCCGGGATTTCCGCTTGAGCTGGAATGAGCCCCGGCGGCTACGGCCGCAGATGAAGGTGAACCCCAGAAAATTGAAGGTTTCCGGTTTACCGAGCCCTCGCCTCTCGCGCCGGGCCGCCGCATGGCGGCCAAACTCGATCAGGCGGGTCTTGTCCGGATGGAGCGACAGTGCGAACTCCTCGAACCTCGCACGCATCGCATCGAGAAAGCGATGAGCATCGCTCTCATGCTGGAAGCCCAGCACCAGATCGTCGGCATAGCGCACAACGATCATGTCGCCAGTGGCCTCTTGCCGTCGCCAGCGTTCGGCCCACTTGCGCTCAAGTAGCGTCGTGCGGTAGCGCGCCGCTAAAAAGGTCGAAGACGTAGTGCAGGTAGATATTGGCAAGCAGCGGCGACGCCACTGAACCTTGCCCCGTTCCCCTTTCACTGACCGTCACCGTCCCGTCTTCCAGGACGCCCGCCCGCAGCCATTTGCGGATGAGGCGGATGATGCGCTTATCGCCGATCCGGTGCTCCACAAATCTAACCAACCATTCCTGGCTGACAGAATTGAAAAACGACCGGATATCGGCGTCGAGTATATAGTTCACCTTCCGGCTGGCGATCCCCACCGCCAGGGCATCCAGCGCATCGTGCGGACCCCGTCCGGGACGGAACCCGTAGGAGAACCCAAGGAAATCTTCCTCGCAGATGGCATTCAGCACCATAACGGTAGCGCCCTGGACGATCTTGTCTTCCAGGGCGGCAATCGCCAGCGGCCGCTGCCGTCCGTCCGCCTTCGGAATGTACGTCCGGCGGGACGGTTGCGGGCGGTACGCTCCCCGGTGGATCCGGGTGTGGAGGTCCGCGAGCTTGCGCTCGATATCGGCCTCGTACTCCTGCCACGTCACGCCATCCACCCCAGGGGCAGCCTTACGCTTGAGGGCGTAAAAGGCCACTTCCAGGGTCTCAACGCTAATGTGGTGGAGGAGCGCGGTGAACTTCTCCTTCTTCCTTTGCCTTGCGGCTTTCCGCACACGGTCCAACTCCTGTGTCACCCTTTCCCGGTTCTGAGCCCGGAGAGTGTTTTGCTGTCCCGCGTTCCCCTTGGTCCCCGCCTTTCGCTCCACCGCCTCCGCCGCCGGTTGCCCAGCATTGTTCGGCAGCTTCTTCGCTACAGTGGCGGGGTCTGACTTCTCATGCCCGTGCATCACCGGCTTCGGCTCCTCGCCTTCCCGATGCGGGCCAGAGACGGCAAGCCGCCCTGGTCAGGCATGAGATCTCCCGGTTCCCGCGCAAGGAGCGTCCGCACATGCCAGGGTCTCAGACCGCGCCGGGCCGGACGGGCGCTCGCAATAGCGCGCCCGTCCATATTGCCTTCCGCAAGCAGAACAGCGTCGGCACCCAGGATAACGCCGATTTCGCGGCTCAATGGCTGGCCTATGCACTCCCCTGCCGACGCTTCGCCTGCACCCTCACGGATACCTGCGCACGGCTCGGGGCCGATGTGGTTTGCTAATCCTTCATCGCAGTGGACTTTCACCACCTACTCCTTGCCGATCTCTCGGCGCACTCTGCAACCGGCCTAAACCGTTCAACGCCTCCGGCGATGCGCCCATGAAGCGCCAGCCTTCAGCTTGGCTATAGGCCATGACGCCGCGGCCAATGAGATTCCAGTCAAACTCCGTCAAACAAGGGGGCGTAAAGCCGCTCGATATGGGCCGCGCGCAAGGCTTCGTGGACGAAGGCGCCGTTATCGTCTGGAGAGCCCCCCATTTGTCCGCCTTCCGGCCGCTGGAATAATTCCGGCCGCTCCAAGGCCAGCCGGAGCAGGCGTTTTGTTGGCGCGGAGGGCTGAATTTCACCGCTCTCATATTTCTCGAAGGATTTTTCGCCTGTGCCGAACAGCAAACCGGCCTCGCGCTGGGTCAGTCCGCAACGCTGACGGATGGCGCGAATGACCACGGGCACGAACACCCTTTCGCCCTTCGCCATGACCTTGGCCGTGCGCCGCGCCATCTCCGCAATCTGGTTGTCTTCGTCGACCAACTGTCCTTCCATGTCATCGGGATCGGTTAGCGAACACCACCAGCCCGGCTGCAAATAGGTATAGGTCTTGCCATCGATCTTGAACAGCACCAGCTTTTCGCCGCGCGTCATGGGGCGGCCCGATTCCGGGCTTGGCATCGTATCGGGATAGTGTCTCGGGTTCTTAACCATCTCGGGCCTCTTTGAAGCTGATCAGGAACAGCGCGCCCTGGGCGTCGAGCGTGAATTTCACATAAAGCCGCCGGCCGCCGGCATCCGGCTTGTAGACATCCTGCCAGATCTTCGAATTGGCCATGGAGGTCATGGATTTCTCGAAATCCGCCGCCGTCAAAGCCTGAATAGCCGCCACAACTCCGGCGTCATCCATGCCCAGATCGTCCGCGCCCTGTTTCGAGACGAAGGAGCGGTTGAGGCGGGCTGGATCGGCGAACGCCGCCTTGATGTCTGCAAGCGCGAAAGATGGCTTGAGCTTTTCCATTCGCGCAACATACCCCCATTATGGGGGAAAGTACCAGCCCTGTCAACATACCCCCATTATGGGGGATTATGGAGCATCCGGTTCTTCGCGGCCGCGATTCCGGCGCCCTGCCCGCTCTGCCAGCAGAACGTGGAGAGGTATCAGGACCGGATCGACAAGGAGTTCGGCGACAGCTTCAACATTCCGATCGTGTTCTATAGCCAGATCATGGCCGTCGCGTTCGGCATGGACGGCAAGAAGGACGCCGCCCTCGATTGCAATATGATCAAACCGCAAAAGCTGATCGATAAGGTGAAATAGACTCCACCATGTTCACCCGTTTTCCCAGCAGGCTCGCCAGGGCGGGCCTGCAACCTGCACTTGCCCGAGCACTGAACTAGTACCCGGAATCAGTGACCCGCACTACGCGCATTACCCCTCATCCTGTCCTTCTCCCCATGGGAGAAGGGACGCCTTCACAACGGCTGCGAGCGGACCCCCTCTCCCATTGGGAGAGGGCTGGCGAGCGCCCTTCTACCTAAGGCTGCGGCAGCTCTTGCGGATTCTAGCCGCAGGTATGGCCCTGAGTGCTTTCTCAATTTCTGCGCAATCCCGCTTCGCTTCCTGCGTGGCGAGAGTTCCTTCCCGCTCTATAAGCTTCAAATTGGCATCGCGCATGGGCAAAGCTTCGGCGTTTTCAGGCCTAAATGGCGCCATTGCCGCTGAGGGGCAACCGCAGTTCCATTTGGGCTGAGGACAGGAGGATACTTGCACCGCCCAAACTATGGGGTCCTCGCTTAGTGTTTCATACGCTTTGCCCACGCACTTATCCCGTATTGTACCGTAATCACTCCACTTAATCTCGTTCTCACCAAGTAGGTGCAGCGCGACAATTGCTTTGGCTCTCGGTTCGAGACAGGCGCGTACTTCTTCCTTGCTGAGCGGCCGTTCATCTATAGGTAAAGAGTTACGGCAACTATCGGCATGCGCGCCAGTGGCGCTCAGAATAGCGATACACACAGTCAGGACTTGGCATAGACGTACCATGATGTGGACCTCATTTATCCAATTTGACCGAATACGTTTCACTTGGAGCGGCTAGTGCAGCCCGCAGGAACTCCTGACCCGCAACGCCGTCATCGCGAGGCGCTTTAGCGCCGTGGCGATCTAAATTCGCCGCTGTGCCCCCGGCCTCTCGATTGCTTCGCTCCGCTCGCAATGACGGGTCAGGATTTCCCGCGAGGCGTACTACGTGAAAAGCGTAATGTGCGCATAATGCCGGCGGCCTCAGCCCGTCTATCTATAGCTTCGGCAATTCCTTCGGAGTCTGGCCGGCGGCATAGCCTTTAAAGCAGCCTCGATTTGACTGCACTCCTGCTTCGCACGCTGGTTGGCCAATGCCGTCTCCCGGTTAATGAGTGCGAGGTTTTTCTCGCGCAACGATTGCGCTTCGGGATTGTCGGGCCTGAACGGCGCGCCCCCGACCATCTCAGCATACAGATTGCAGCCGCAGGTTTTCTTTGGCTCCGGACAGGATGTTACTTCCACTGCCCAAACCGTTGGATCCGTGCTGAGTTCTTCCCTCTTGCCGCCCACGCACTTCTGGTGGATCGTGCCGAAATCGCTCCAGACAATTTTTCTCTCGCCGAGTAAGTGCAGTGCAACCGAAGCTTTAACTCTTTGTTCGAGACATTCGGCCACCTCTTGCTGGGTAAGCTCGCGATCCTCCGTTGGCAGCGTGTTGCGGCAACTATCCGCACGCGCGCTCGCGATGGTCAGAATGGCAGTGCATACCGCTAGAACTTGGCAAAGACGCTTCATGATCGTGTCCTCACATTGTCATTAGTAAAACAATAGGTTCGCACGCTATCGGCCGGACATTCTATGACTGCCACTGTTTACCAGTGCGCCAGAACGTAATCCTCGGAGTCCTGCCCTTTGAAGTACTGGGGATCTTGCTCCCAAAATATCTTTTCAGCAAGTTCTTTGACGCGCTTCGATACGTAGCCGGCTAAAAAGTTAGTGGTGATCTCTTGCTTCAGTTCCGGCTTGCCGGGACCGTCCAGGCCCTCTACGACGGCGAAGGTGAACAGGCCATGTCCGAGCCTTTCATCTTCGCCCGCTTCTTGATCGAAGCGGGCAGCAGTATAGGCAATGATATTGTTCTGGTAAGCGGTATTTCCCAAACGCCGGTTATATTCGGCATTCGCCAGCCGTTGATTGAAGGCATTGCCCGAATGACAAGTGTCGATGAATAGAAGGCGCCGTCCCTTGGCCTCCTCAAGCGCTTCCTGAAGCGCATACCAGGGCACCACCGTTGCGCTACGCAAGCCGCCGGGGATGAACTCCGTATTTGTTGCAAGCAGGCGGTAGCTCGCGCCTTCATTATGGCCGTGCCCCGAAACGTATAGAACAACCGTATCGGTGTCTTCTGCCTGCTTGAAAAGATCGATTGCTTCAAGAATGTTGGTCGATGTTGGCAGGTCCTTCTCTTCACCCCCGTTCGAAAGAATTCGCTTCACGATTTGCGCATGGCTGCGGCCGATTTGCCGTTCGGCCGCTGCTGCGAACGCTTTGGCGTCGGCACCCGCAAATTTCAGATCGCAGCTTAAGTCGCCGGTGCTGCCGCAATGGTTTCCGAGGCCGGGATATTTGTCGACACCGATGGCCACGATAAAAAGCGTGCCGCGTTCATCCAGCTTTCCTTCGCCGGCCTTGGTCAGCGTCAGCGTGGCAGATGCGTCGCCGACATCGTTGCTTAGGGTAACGCGTACGCCATTGCGGCCGGCAGAAAGCGGCACGTCGAGCAGGTATTCGCCTGCTTTAAAGCCGCCGGAGCCGATGGGCGGAGTTTGTTCGTCCACCTGACGGCCATTGACGTGAACACGGATCGTTTTGACCGGATCTGTCCCCTCATCGATCGCGATACCGACTTTCAGCGCTTGACCGGCCGGCGGGAGCGGCTCGGGCGTAAGAAGCCGGAATTTCGGTAATTGCTTGGAAAACAGATCGGCAATTTGAAGTTTCAAGCCAGAAATTTCTTTGATGGCCTGTTTCGCGGAGCGGCCGGCGATTGCCCGGTCCACGACGTCCGGCCGGTTAAGGTCCCGTGCAAGCTGAACGGCGCCGGCATAGACTGCTTCCCGGTCTGGCCCTTTGTTGATCTGCCACCCAACGATCCTATCGGCGCCTGGCGAGCCCGTGTAATAGCCCTGCGGTGTCCACACGATCCAATCGCCGCCGTTGCTCCGGAAAAGCGAGGCGATCAATTCGTTCGTCTCCACGTTCCAAAAGCGCAACGTTTGATCGAGACTGCCTGTGACAAGCAGCTGCCCGTCTTCGGAAATTGCGAGCGCCAAAATTTGATCGGTGTATCCCCTGAAGTCCCTAAGATCCTGTCCATTGCGATCGTAGAGGGTCAGCGCCCCCGCGGCCCCGCCGCTGATCAAATATTCGCCGTTGGGTGTGAAACTATAGGCGGAGTGGACATATCCGCTGGCCGCATCCCGGCGGATGGACGCTTTGACACGGTTGTTTTGGCGAATGTCGAGAAAGGCGTCCCGGCGGGTCGCTGGGTCGTTACGATGGACAATCGTCCAGGCGCCGGCCTTTGTCCGCGCCCGGATGAAACCCGCTGTTGCCGCTACACTAGCCGCTTCGGGTTCGCCCAGCGGCCGCTCGCCTCCCGGCAGGCTCAACATCCAATCCAATTTTCCGGTGGCATTGGGACAGCTCAAGAGATTGGGGCAAGGGTCGCCGTTGCCCCAGGCAATCCGCTGCCCATCCGCCGATATGCCTACGGTCCAAACTGGCAGGCCCACTCCGGCGAGCCGCTTCACTAATTTACCGGTCCGTACGTCCCAGATATGGATCTCGTGCCTTTCTCCTCCAGCCGTTGCGATGAAATTGCCGTTGGGATGCGTGGCGATCGCTGTCACCACATTGTCATGGCCGGTATATTTGCTCACTATCTTGCCACTGGACGCCTCTAAGACCTGTACAGTGTAGTCCACGCAGTCGCTGCAACTGGCGATCAGGTAACGCCCATCGCGAGAAAAGCTTAAGCCGCGCGCTGCCCCGGCAAGCTTGGGAAGCGAGCGGACCGGCGCCCCGCTATTCCTGTCCCACAACTGCAACTCGCCATTGGCGCTGCCGGAAGCCAAAAGAGCCGAGCTTGCCGACTCGGCGAGCACGTTGACACTCCCGGCATGACTGCGCGCAACGATAGGGTCTCCATTGTCCGCCCGCCACAACTCCATCCACCCGCCATCGCTGCCCGTAACGGCTATTGAGCCGCCACCGGTGAATGCAACGCTTTTGACGCTGGCCTTATGCGGGCTCTTTAGAGAAAACAGAGGCTGGCCCGCCGCGGGATCCCAAAGGATGGCCGACTTGTCTGCACTGCCGGAAAGCAAGCGGCGGCCGTCCGGAGAGAACGCAAGCGCGTTGACTGCATTGGTGTGTCCCTTCAGCAGTTTTACGAGCTTTCCGGTGTCCAATTCGAAAATGCGGATATCGCCGCAACATGGCTCCGCTGCCCCGTCGCTGCTGAACCATCCGCCGGCTGCGAGCCAGCGCCCGTCCGGCGAAACGGCCGCTGCAAAAATATTCCCCTCTTTGCCGGGACCGGACTGTCCGCGCAGCGTCCATGCCGTGCGCGCTCTTTCCCAATCCCAAATCCGTATAACTTTGTCGTCCCCGGCGGAGACCAAGTATTTTCCGGAGCTTGTGAATTGTAGCGCCTTGACGATGGCAACATGGCCACCGGTGTCGAGCATGAGCATCGGAAGCTCTTCGCCCTGTGCCGCGCTGCAAAGCGCGAACCAAAACAGCGTCACCTGCCATATACGGCTTAAACTTAACGATAGGCTCCCGGACATTTTTGTTCCCGAGATCGCTGAGCAAACCTGCAGCCGGGCGGCATGCAGCTTAGAAAGGGTAGAAGAATGTGGCGCAAAACGTTACGTTCTAGAGTAATCTACTTTTCTTTGCTCCGCTAGCGGATTTTGCTATCGGCCTGAGGGAAGCATTCCGGCGCAGATGTCTCTCCCATGCCTATCCGGTTAACGCAGACACCCGCTACATATGGACTGACCGGTGCACAACACCGGCGCCGTGTGATCGGCCGTTCATGACCCTAAGCGGAAAGTTGAGTTCATGCGGCCCAAGCCTAACGCGATGACCGCTTGGCGTTTCCTTTCCGGAAATGGAACGTCAGCACGATGAGGAGCTCGATGGAGGGGCGAATTAATAGCCCGTGTAGACGAAGGCGGCCCAGAAATAGGGATGAGCGAACGGGCGCTGGTCAAGGCCAGCCGCGGCTAGCCGCCCCCTCCTGCCTTTCCCATGCCTGCCCCGCTCCGCATCGGACTCCTGCAGCGCATTCCAAATCGCGGCAAACCGGCTCGGCACGCTGCGTTTTTCCGCGCTGAGCTGAGCCACGAAATCGGAGGGCTGGCGCTTGGCGCTTGCCGGTTTGAGGACGGCGTTCGCATAGGCGATCAGTTCCCGCCTCGTCGTGGTCCTGAGCCAGACCTTCGCCTGCTTCAGCGCGGCGGCCGGCGCGAGGCCTTTATCGATATGCAGCTCGTAGAAGCGCGCCATGAGCAGCGCCGTGGCGAGATCGCTAACCTCCCATAGCGAGCCGATCACGCCACCAGCACCCAGCTCCAGGAACGCGGCGGGCAGGCCCACGAACTCGTCCGGGTTCCTGGCCGTATCGTAAAGCCCGGTCTCGCAGGCCGACAGCACCACGAGCCGCGGGCCTCCGAGCGTTCCGCGCGCGTCGAGCAGCGCGCCGACGGTGAGGAGCTGCCGGTCCTTCATCAGGAGGCCGGACTGGCGGGCGTCGTCCCAATCGAACTTGCCGTGGGAAGCGAAGTGCCAGTAGCTTTTGCCCTGGAGCCCGGCCAGCACCACCTCGGGCGTCGCGTTGGACCGGTCCAGCTTGACCAGCGGCTTGCCCTTGAAGCGGGAAGCCACAATCGCGCCCTCGACCTCGGTGAACGGCAGGTTCGCTTCGGGATCGTCGCCGGTTGGATTGACGGCCTCGGCCAGCGAAGGCGCTTGCCGGCCTTGGCGGCGGCGCGGGCGGCGGCCAGATAGGCTTCGAGGCTCGGGATGGCGGTGACGTTGTAGGCCTCGGCGAAGCTCCGGCCGCTGGCGGGATCGCGGGCCAGCTCCAGCGGCAGAAGGCCCAGCGCGCCGGTGGGCAGGACAATGAGGCGCGCGCCTTTCTTGACGCCGGCCTGTTTCAGCGCCGCATCGAGCTTGCCCGCGAACAGCGTCCAGAGTTTCGGGCCGATGCCGTCGATGGCGGCGAGCCATGCGTTGGGCGCGGTCTGCTGACGTTCGTAATCCACAAACCAGCCGGAGGCTTGCCCTGCCGCATCGGTCTGGCGCAGCAAGGCCTGAAGCTTATCCGAAGTCAGGTCCGGGAATTCGTTAACGGAAATAGACCGGAACGCCGTCCGCCGCCGTCACGATCAAGATCTTGGCTGCCCCGCTCGTCACAATGGGTGCCACCAGCGCGCTGTTCTTGAGAAAACCCTGGCGGGCGATGACGTCGATGCCGCCTTCAACTTGGCTCCGGCCGGCGACCTCCTTGAGGAGCGCTGAGAACTTCCCGCGCGCGCCGCTCAAATGCTGCAAGGCCTCGGCACCTTCCGTGCCCTTCGCCTCGGCGAGCTTCGCCCATTCTTTAATCTCGGCCCGCAGCGTCCGGTAAGCGGCTTCCTCCGCCGGCGTGAAGGGCAAGGATTGCTGGCGCAGCGCCGCGGCGAGCAGCATGGCGCGCCCTTCGCTCAGTGTCGCGAGAGCGGCCTTTGCGTCGCCAGCTTTCGCTCGCGCATAGGCGAGATAAGCAAATAGCCGGCCGGCTCGCCAGATCGTGTCGCCCGCTTCCGCCTCATCGACGCCTTCGCCGAACAGGAGGAGAAAAGCCTCTCTCGCATCCGCAAGCACGGGCAGCGCATGAGGCCAATCGCCAAGGCCGGTCCACGCATCCGCCAGATTTAGCGTTGTTTGCAAGCGGTCGCGCGGAAAGGCCTCGCGGGTGCGGACGGTCAAGGCGGCTTCCAAGGCCTTGATCGCGGCTTCGAGGTTCTCCGTGCGGCTGCCCTGAACGCGGTCCTTATAGGCGTTGCCGAGATTGTTCTGGGTTGCGGCCCAGTCTTGCGGGAAGGCCTCGCGGGTGCAGACGGTCAAGGCCGCCTCAAAGGCCTTGATCGCGGCTTCGAGGTTCTCCGCCCGGCTGCCCTGGATGCGGTCCCGATAGGCGATGCCGAGATTGTTCTGGGTCACGGCCCAGTCTTGCGGGAAGGCCTCGCGGGTGTGACGGTCAAGGCCGCCTCATAGGCCTTGATCGCGGCTTCGAGGTTCTCCGCCCGGCTGCCCTGGATGCGGTCATGATAGGCGTTGCCGAGATTGTTCTGGGTCATGGCCCAGTCTTGCGGGAAGGCCTCGCGGGTGCGGACGGTCAAGGCCGCCTCATAGGCCTTGATCGCGGCTTCGAGGTTCTCCGCCCGGCTGCCCTGGATGCGGTCATGATAGACGGTGCCGAGATTGTTCTCAGTCATCGCCCAGTCTTGCGGGAAGGCGTCGCGGGTGCGAACGGTCAAGGCCGCCTCAAGGGCTTTGATCGCGGCTTCGATGTTCTCCGCCCGGCTGCCCTGGATGCGGTCCTGAATAGGCGTTGCCGAGATTGTTCTGAGCCGTAGCCCAGTCCCGCGGGAAGGCCTCGCGTGTATGGACGGTCAAGGCCGCCTCATAGGCCTTGATGGCGGCTTTGAGGTTCTCCGCCCGGCTGCCCCGGATGCGGTACGATAGGCGTTGCCGAGATTGTGCTGGGCCATGGCCCAGTATTGCGGGTAGGCCTCGCGGGTATGGACGGTCAGGGCCGCCTCAAGGGCCTTGATCGCGGCTTCGATGTTCTCCGCCCGGCTGCCATGGATACGTTGCGAATAGGCGGTGCCGAGATTGTTCTGGTCCTTGGCCCATTCTTCCGGCAAGGCCTGGCGGGTGCGGACGGTCAAGGCCGCTTCAATGGCCTCGATCTCGGCTTCGAGATTTTCCGCCCGGTTGCCCCGGATACGGTCGTGATAGGCGGTGCCGAGATTGACCTGGGCCTTGGCCCATTCCAGCGGGAAGGCCTCGCGGGTATAGACGGTCAAGGCCGCCTCATAGGCTTTGATTGCGGCTTCGAGGTTCTCCGCCCGGCTGCCCTGGATGCGGTCATGATAGGCATTGCCGAGATTCATCTGGGTCGCGGCCCAATCTTGCGGGAGGGCCTCGCGGGAACGAATGGTCAAGGCCGCCTCAAGGGCCTTGATTGCGGCTTCGATGTTCTCCGCCCGGCTGCCCTGAATGCGGTCCTTATAAACAATGCCCAGATTGTTCTGGGTCATGGCCCAGTCTCGCGGAAAGGCCTCGCGGGTGTGAACGGTCAAGGCCGCCTCGTAGGCCTTGATTGCGGCTTCGAGGTTCTCCGCCCGGCTGCCCTGGATGCGGTTCTGATAGGCGATGCCGAGATTGTTCTGGGTCATGGCCCAGTCTTGCGGGAAGGCCTCGCGGGTGCGGACGGTCAAGGCCGCCTCCAAGGCCTTGATTGCGGCTTCGAGGTTCTCCGCCCGGCTGCCCTGAATGCGGTTCGAATAGGCGTTGCCGAGATTGAGCTGGGCGTCGGCCCAGTCGTGCGGGAAGGCCTCGCGGGTGTAGACGGTCAAGGCCGCCTCAAGCGCCTTGATTGCTGCTTCGATGTTCTCCGCCCGGCCGCCCTGGATGCGGCTCCCATAGGCGGTGCCGAGATTGTTTTGGGTCATGGCCCAGTCTTTGGGGAAGGCCTCGCGGGTATACACGGTCAAGGCCGCCTCAAGCGCCTTGATGGCGCTTTCCAGATTCTCCGCCCGGTTGCCCTGGATGCGGGCCCGATAGGCGTTGCCGAGATTGTTTTGGGTCGTCGGCCCAAGCTTTCGGGAAGGCCTCGCGGGTGCGGACGGTCAAGGCCGCCTCATAGGCCTTGATGGCGGCTTCGAGGTTCTCCGCCCGGCTGCCCCGGATGCGTTCCTCATAAGCGATGCCGAGATTGTTCTGCGCTGCGCCCCAGTCTTGCGGGGAGGCCTCGCGGGTCAGGACGGACAAGGCCGCCCGATAGGCCTCGATGGCGCTTTCGAGATTATCCGCCCGGCTGCCTTGGATGCGGCGCCAATAGGCGATGCCGAGGCTGTTCTGGTTGTTGGCCCAGAGAACGGGAAATGCAGTGTTCGGGAATTCGGCTACGAGGGCGCCATAAACAGCAATGCGCTGCTCGCTATTTCCATATGCACGGGCTTCTTTTGCGCCTCCCAAGCCAACGGAAATCGCGTTCCGCTCACCGCGCCGCAAAATGTCGAGCCGGAGCACAGCGCCTTTTCCAGCTTGTTTTATTTGCTGGATGAAGCCGTCGAGGCCGGAAACGGGCTGGCCATTCAGCGCCAGGATGACATCTGCAGTTCTGAGGCCGCCTTTTTCGGCAGGCCCGTCTGGCGCCGGCAGGATGATGAGTAGTGCATGCGGCTGATCGAGGCCGAGGGTCTTGATGGAGACGGCGTCCAGCTCCCGCAGTTCGGCGCCGAGCCAGCCCGGTTCGCCCGGGGCGGGTTGGGCCGCGGGCGGCGCCGCAGGTCCGCTGTCTTGCGCGGTTGCGAGCGGGGCCTGCGCTGCCAAGAACAGCAGGCCGAGCAGCGCGCCGCAAAGCAAAGTGTGAAACGCCTTGAAGGAAATGCCTGCGCCACGTGCCCGTTTCATGCCAGCCCCCAGTACTACGCCCGTGGCCGGTAACTAATTCCCAAAAGCGTTGCAATTTAGGAATGGACGCGGATCGGCATTCCAACGCGCGGAAATCGCGTTCAGGCCTTTTAACACTTCCGGGCGTCTGCTTTGCCAATCTGAAAGCGGCCGCCTATAACCACGCAAATCCCGAGGGCTGCGGATTCTGCTCATGGCC
>CAWAVJ010000040.1:0-47869 GCA_963785355.1 uncultured Alphaproteobacteria bacterium | reverse complement strand
CGTCCGTATATTTAATAGGGTTTTGGAGTCTGCAGAAATCGACCTAAAGCGGGAAAAAATTCGCAGAAAGACGGCGGCGGAAAATATGCCGGGGTGCCGTTTACCATCCGTGCATTAACTATGGTAGGCGCCTACGCAAAAGGAACGATCTATTAAGGCGGAGACAGGGCTTGGCCAAATTCCGCAACTATCCATTGTTTCACTTTGGTGGCCTGAAGGCTTTGCATGAACGATAGCGAAATCCGGCCTGATACGGGCAGACCCCTGGATGATGCGCGTGTTGCTCGCAGCGGAGGCTATATCAAATCGCTGCATAAGGCCGTTTGCAAACTCGGCGCACTTCGAGTGCCGCCATTCCCGCCACAGCGGCTTTCGGACCCCATAGCGGGCGATCTAAAGGGATGATCGTATGTGCTTTCATTGAACATACGTTGTTTTTCGAGCGCAACAGTCCTATAACGAAATCATTGGAGGATTGTGCCATGCCCAGAACCGCCACAGATAAGACCAGCCGTTTCCCGATGCAGATACCGCCCGCCGAGAAGGCCCGGCTGATGCGGGCGGCGGCGCTTGAGCGGACCAGTCTGAAGGATTTCGTATTGCGCAACGCACTGCTAGCGGCCGAAGCCGTGATCGAGAAGGCTGGGCGGACCAGCCTGGACGAGGAACAGACCCGTTTCATCCTCGATCTGCTAGACAACCCGCCGAAGCCGAACGCCAAGCTGCTGACGGCAGCACGTGCGCTCGCCGCCCGTAAATGACCCTCCCGGACTGGCACGAAGAACCGATCGCCAAGAGGCACAATCGCAAGGGGTTCGATTGCGGCCAAGCCGATCTCAACGGCTTTCTCGCGAAATATGCCCGGCAAGCGCACGAAAGCGGTGCTTCGAAGACCTATGTAGCAGTCGATAATGCCTGCAATCCGGCGATACTTGGCTTTTATACGCTGAGCCCGGCGCAGATCGATTTCAATCTCGCGCCGGAGGCGGCCCGGCCCGCCGGGGGCGGCCGGCATCCAATCGGTGGTTTTCGCCTCGGGCGGCTGGCGGTGAGCAAGACCTTGCAAGGGCAGGGGCTCGGCGGTGAACTGCTGATCGCGGCCGCGCGGCGCTGCATTCAGGTTTCCACACAGGTAGGTGGCTCCCTGCTGTTGATAGACGCCAAGGATCGGCGAGCGGCGGATTGGTACAAATCCTACGGCGCCCTCGAAATCCCGAAAGCGCCTCTCTCTCTTATCCTACCCTATGCCGTCTTCATCGATGCGATGAAGCAGGCCGGCATTCCGATCTTATAGTGGGGCTTGGGAGATCGCGATGGCCGGTAATCTGCGGCAGCCGGATTGTGTCAAGGGCGGGATCGTTTTGGTTTTTTCGGAGAAGACCGCATTAGGCTCCCGAAGCCGCCATCGGGCGCGCGAGATCGCGAAAAAGCCAGCACGTCCGGATTCGACCCTTATGTGCCGGACGAGAGGTCCAAGCGTTGGGGAAGCCGCGAACCTTTACTCAGCCGGAGCGGGGCAGGGGTCACGAACGAAAGCGCCGGGGTAATGAGCTTCCGGAAACGCTTAAGGCGTTATCCGGGATGTGGGCGGGCGCTGCGTCTACGGCCATCCCGTCTTTAGCGCAGCCCGCCGCACGCTCGAGGGCGGCTTGGAGATCGGCGGGACTGAACGGCTTGCGAAGCAGCTCATACCCCGCATGCTGCGCCTCAAAAGGTTGCGGATAGCCCGACATGAGGATAATGCCCAAGGTGCGATCCCTCGCCCCCGCCGCCTTGGCGAGTTCCACACCCGAAAGCCCCGGCATGGCCAAGTCGGTCAGGAGGGCATCGAATTGGCCGGTGGCGAGGTCGCTCAGCGCTTTTGCCGGGGAATCCGCGACCGTGGCGGAACAGCCGAGCGCAATCGCCATGTTCTTGACCGCCAGCGCCACCTCGACGTTATCGTCTACGATAAGAAGATTGAGGCGAAGCGGGGCCCCAGTTGCCTCATCCGGTGGCGCCGCGGGCTCCTGCCGGTGGCTCCGCGGCAGGCGCAGCGCAATCGTGGTTCCGTGTCCCGGCTCCGAGGCAATCTCGACGCTGCCGCCGGATTGCGTGGCAAAGCCATAAACTTGGCTAAGCCCAAGCCCCGTTCCCAGACCGGTTGCCTTGGTTGTGAAAAAAGGCTCGAAAACCCGCGGCAAGACCTCGGGATCGATACCGCCGCCCGTATCGGCGACACAGAACTCAACGAAGTCTGCGGCCCCGGCGCTGACGTTGCGTGCGCTCAAGGTGAGCGTCCCGCCGGCGGGCATGGCGTCGCGCGCGTTGACCGCGAGGTTGATGAGCGCGACCTCCAGCGAATTCGGATCGCACAGGACCGGCCAAATCCCGGCGGGGATCTCGGCATCGACGCGCACATCTTCCCGCACCGAGCGCTTCATGAGGTCGCGCCACTTTGGCGCTTCGAGGGAGGGCGCGACCGTCTTGGCTTCGAGGGCGCCGCGGCGGGAGAAGGCAAGGAGCTGGCGGGTCAGCGACGAAGCGCGGCACGACGCATCGAGAATGGACTTGATCGACATTTCCCGGAGCGCGGCGTCGCCCGGCCGCCGCTCCATCAGCCGTGCCGCCGCCTCCACGATCTGAAGCACGTTGTTGACATCGTGCGCGATCCCGCCCGCCATCTGGCCGATGGCTTCCATCTTCTGGGCATGGAGCAGCGCACGCTCCATCCGATCGTGGGCGCTGCGGGTGCGCAAGGTGACGATGCCGAAGGAGACGTTGTCGGCGAGTTCCCCCAACAAGGCTTGTTCCTCGCTGCCAAAGGCGTTTGCCTCGTCCGCATAGATCGAAAGCACGCCGAACACCCTGTCCTTGTCTTTCAAGGGCGCCGCTATGCTCGAAAGATAGCCCCGCTCCAGCGCCGCCTCGCGCCACGGCGCCATGACGGGGTTGGCTGCCATATCGTTGTTGAACTGCGGTATGGCGGTGCGGATCGTCACGCCGGCTGGGCCGCGGCCCCAAGGATTGTCCGCCCAGCTCATCTTCATCCGTGAAAGATAGCCCGCCTCGTGGCCGGCAAAGGCTGCCGGCCGGATCGTGCGCTCCTCATCGTTTTCCGCAACGCCGAGCCAAGCCATGCGGTATCCGCCCAGTTCGACGATCGCGCGGCACATCTCGCGGTAGAGTTCGTCTTCATCGGCCGCGCGGACCATGGCCTGGTTGCCGGCGCTCATGGTTCTCAGGATTTGGCTGAGCTGCTGGCTTTTCTTTTCTGCCTGCCGGCGTTTGGTGACGTCATGGAGATGGACGGCGACGAACGTTTCCCGGCCCGTGTCAGCCGCAAAGACGTCGGCTTCTGCGCATTGCGGCCGTGCCCCGCCCGCGAAGCCTTCAATTTCGAAGTTTCTTCTTGGTACGGCGGCGCCAGCCTTGGCATCGCAAATCGCATCCGCGATGGCTTGCCGTAGTTTATCCGGCAATCCGCATTCGGCTATATCGCGCCCCACGACTGCAATGGCCGGGCGCGCTAACAGCGCCTCGGCGGCGGGATTGAAGACGATAACCCTGCCGTCGAGGTTCACCGCAAGGTAAGCGTCGGATGTGCCGGCGGCAATCGCGCGAAACCAAGCTTCGTTATCGTTGTCCTCTGCTACCTCCAAGTTCCGGCGCTCCCCATGCACCCGAAGGCAGGCAGCTTCCGCCTTCGCAAGTCCTCAACTCCACAGCATTTGCTTGAAAGGTCCGGCATTCCATGACCGAAGTCAACCGCTGACATGTCCTCGCAAGACGCGGCGCGTTGGAATTATACTAGATCCGGCTGATCGCTTCGCATAGCGCCCGCAAAAGCCCCCCCCCTCACCCTGCCCCAAGGGGAGATTCCCCCGTTCGTTACACCATCCGCTAATTTTAGCGCCTACTGGGACTTGACCCGGCCATCCACTAAGACCCGCACCGGCCTTGACGGGAATCGCTGGCGCCCTACCCGCAAAGGCGCACGCCTCATGTTTACAACCACCTTCGCACACGCCGCCTATAGTCCTCGAAGGCGGCCCCGAAGGTCTCGTTGAGCATCTTCTCTTCTCGAACGATGAAAATCCGGTCTAGCAGGACCGCCAAAGCCACAACGGCAATCCATGGGCTGACGGAACCCTCAAGAATGGCTGCTCCCGACACGATAAGAACCATTCCCAGATACATCGGATTGCGGCTCCATCTGAAGACACCATCGGTGACCAGAGCGCTTGACCTTTGCAGCGGCTTCACGGTTGTTCCGCAAAGCTTGAATTGCCGGTCCGCCGCAAGGTTCAACGCAATACCTGCGGCTATGGGCAGAAGCCCGGCAAAGCGCCAGCCGGAGGGGATGAGAAAACCAAGCGGGAAAATGAAATGCGCCAGAAGCGTGAAGGCTAGGGCGGCAAAAAAGTAGACAGGCGGTAATAGCTTTGTCATCCCCGTGCCCCATGTTCGCCGCGCCCGTGCGTATCATGTTTCAATAATTATGTACCAGTGCACGTTCGAAGAGCGCCGGCACGCCTTACACCTCTTTGCCCGTGATCTTAACGCATTGTGCGTTTCGCGTAAGGCGCTACTATGGTTAATGCGGGGATGGTAAAACGGCAGTGCGCCATATTTTCCGCCGCCGTGTTTCTGCGAATTTTTTCCCGCTTTAGGCCGTTTTCTGCAGACTCCAAAACCCTATTATATTGGTAGTTTTAATCTTAACCATAAAACGGTGCACCGTTTGGCGTCACGCGGCTACTACAGGCGGAGATGGCGCATGGACATTCGCACTGAGCCGGGCTATCACCACCGCGAGAGTTACAAGAAGGATTACCCATGCTCCGGCGCCTTTATGCCTGGACGTTATCCCGCGCCGAAAGCCCGCACGCGCTTTGGGCGCTGATCGCGGTCTCGTTCGCGGAAAGCTCGTTCTTCCCCGTCCCGCCGGACGTGATGCTCGTGCCCATGGCGCTGGCGCAGCGCCAGCGCGCGCTCGTATTTGCGTTTTGGTGCACGGTGGCGTCCGTCGTGGGCGGCATGGCGGGTTACGCCATCGGCGCGCTGCTCTACGATAGCGTCGGCCAGTGGATTATCCGGCTTTACGGCGCTGGCGACAAGGTGCAGGCGTTCCGCGATACCTTTGCTGTATGGGGCGTATGGATTATCGTTGGAAAGGGTTTCCTGCCGATCCCTTACAAGATTGTCACCATCTTGACCGGGTTCGCGGGCTACAATTTCGGCCTGTTCGTGCTGCTGTCGGCGATTACGCGAGGTGTGCGCTTTTTCCTGGTCGCGGGGCTGGCGAGCTACTATGGCGAGCCCATCCGGGATTTCCTGGAGAAGCGCCTGGAGGCGGTGGCGCTGGGTACGGTGGCAATCGTTATCTCGGGCTTTGTGATTGTGAGATATGTTATATAGCCTTCCCAAAACGCGCTCGCGCTGGCTGGAGCTGCTTACCGCCGGGAACGCCGCGTTCCTGATCGCGGGCGTAAGCCTTGCATCGCTCGCTAGCGCTTGGACCTTCCAGTTCATGGGCTTCGAACCCTGCGAGCTGTGCTACGCGGAGCGCAACCCCTATTATTTTGCCGTTCCAGCCGGACTGCTTGCGGCCGTTCTTGCAAGCAGGGCGCCAAAGGCTGCCGCACTCATCCTGGCCGCGATATGCGCCGCCATGCTGTACGACGCTGGCCTTAGCGCCTATCACGCGGGCGTCGAATGGCACTTTTGGCCGGGTCCGGACGCTTGCACCGGCAACGGTAGCGGCGTACAGGCCACCGCCTCGCTCGCCGAAAAGCTCCGGCACAACACGGCGGTTCGCTGCGATGTGGCGGCACTGCGCATTTTCGGTATTTCGCTCGCGGGTTATCTCGTTTTCCTCAGCCTCGCGCTTGCAAGCGTAGCCGGCGCAGCACTTTACCGGGCCCGGCGGTCAGGGGCGATTTAGAGCCTATCCGCTTTCGATGGAATCAAAAGCGGGCTCTAAGTTTTTGTTTTATCGTGCGTCTTATCGGAAAACCGCTTCGCACTTTTCCGGACGCACTCTAGCGCATCCTAGAGTCGCGACGGTCAAGTCCTGGCTAGATCACATGGAATAGATATAGCAGGATAATGACCGGCAACGGGATGCCGATTACCCAAAGCAGTATACCCCTCATTTTTGCACCTCAGAATAGTTCAGTTCCAGTCTTTACCGAAATACAATCACCCTTTCTAGGTTCCAAGGCTAGACCTGGAACATTGCACTCTGTCGCGGTTTAGTTGCGGGTATCTGCATTTAACTTCGGAGGAATGCAATGAAATACTTAGCAGCAGCTGCCCTTGCCTTCTTGGCCGCATCCCCAGCACTGGCCCAGCAGGCCCCGGGAACGGACTCCAGCGCAACCCAGCCTGGGCAGGCGATGACAAACACGGCCGCGCAACCGAACAAGTTCATGACGAACGAGGCGCAGAACCAATGGCTCGCAGGAAACCTCATGAACAAAAGCGTTTATAACGCGCAAGGAAAGTCGATCGGCGACTTGAAGGACGTCTTGATAAGCTCTGACGGCAGGGTCCAAGCTCTGGTTATTGGCGTCGGCGGCTTCCTGGGCATTGGCGAGAAGAACGTCGCCATCGATTACAATTATCTCGAAAAGAACGGCAGCGTCGCACCCAACCGCATCACGCTAAACATGACCGAGCAGGACCTCCGCTCGGCTCCTTCCTTCGTCCGCGTGAATAGCTCCGGCTCGAACCGTTAGAGCTCCCAGGCGTCATCCCGGAAGCCGCTTGCGGCTATCCGGGATCGTTACGAGCTCCGGCATCTTTTATGCGGACAAGCAAACCAACCGGCTGTTGAACAAGATCGCGAAGACTACTTTTCTGTGGTAAGGCGGGCTCTGCCATTGACCCGCCTTAGTTGTTCCGGATTGGGAAACCCGGCGGATCGGACGCAATCGGGATCGGGAGGGCGCGCTGTGACGGGACTGGCGGACGCGAAGCTTAAGCGTGGCAACTCTGCGCGGCATGGCTGCGGCGGAGAAACCCAGCCATGAACGGCAGCATCTTCCGGCTTCCGGCCACCTTTGTGTTTTGGGCGGTCCTTTCCGCCCTGGCGCTGATCGCGATTATGCTGTTTTCGGGCATCCTGCTGCCTTTCGCGGCGGGGTTTGTCCTGGCTTACCTGTTCCATCCCATCGTTCGCGGCCTTGGCCGCGCCGGAATACCGCGCGGGGCGGCGGCATTCGTCATCGTCTCGGCGTTGATCGTCGCGGCGGCCGCCTTCTTTGCGCTGATCGCGCCACCTATTTTCGACCAGCTAACCCAGCTTATCGAGAACCTGCCCATATGGTACGAGCGCGCTCAAAGCTACCTCATGGAGCATTATGGGCATTATTTGCAGCACCTCACGGAGCCGCAAAAGCCTGGAGAGCCCACGGCTATGGAGCAGATCAGGCAGCACGTCGCTCCGTGGCTGATCTCCCAGGTGCAGGGCTTGCTCAAGAGCGGCGCCGATCTGTTCAATTCCCTGGCGCTGCTATTCCTGACCCCAGTCGTCACGTTTTTCCTGCTGCGCGACTGGGATAAGATGATCGCGAGCATCTGGGGTTTCCTGCCCCCGCAGCACGCGCCTGCGATCGCTGAGATTGCCGATGAAATGGACTCCACCATCGCCGGTTATCTTAGAGGCGAGTTTATCGTCCTCCTGATCGTATCGGGCTTCTACATGGTGACGCTCGGCCTGATCGGCCTGAACTACGGGCTTCTGATCGGCCTCGTCGCGGGGCTGTTCAGCTTCGTACCCTATCTCGGATCGACAGGCGGTTTCCTAGTGTCGGGCGGCGTCGCCCTCTCTCAATATTGGCCCGACTACAAGATGGTTGCGCTCGTTTGCGGGGTGTTCGTCTTCGGACAGCTCGTGGAAGGCAATGTGCTGACGCCGTTTATCGTCGGAAACAGAGTGCGATTGCACCCTCTCTGGCTGCTCTTCGCCTTGGTTGCTTCCGGCTATCTCCTGGGCTTCTTGGGGCTCCTCATTTCGGTCCCTCTCGCCGCCGCCATCGGGGTTCTGGCGCGATACGCCATCCGCAAGTATTATGAGAGCCCGCTGCACAACGAAGGGCAACTATGAGCAACGCGGTGGCAGCACGCCTACGCTTCAGGAATAATCTCTCGTGAAAGGGGCACAGCTCGTCTTCGACCTCCCGTATGTTCCAAGCTGGGACGAGGCTGACTTCTTCATAACCTCCCGGAATGAGCGCGCACTTGGGCTCATCGCCCAGTGGCCGGATTGGCAGTCTCCGGCCGCAATCGTGTTTGGCCCTGCGCAATCGGGCAAGACCTATCTCGCCAAGATTTGGCAGAACCGCTCAAAGGCTCAATTCCTCGAAGCGCCAGCGCTTGCGTTCCATCTTTGGTCCGAGCCTTTCGCCCCGCTTGTCGTGGAAGATATCGACACCTCCAGTTTCGACGAAACCGCGCTCTTCCATCATTTGAACCTTGCCCGCGAGCACGGCTCTACCATGCTGCTCACAGCGCAAACACCGCCTGGACAGTGGAACCTTACCCTTCCGGATTTGCGCTCGCGCATACGCTCCTACCCGGCGATGGAAATCCAGCCGCCCGACGAGGAGCACCTGGCGGCGCTTCTCGTGAAACATTTCAGCGACCGGCAAATTGAAGTTGCACCCGATGTCATCTCCTATCTCATGGCGAGGATGGAGCGGTCCATGGCCGCGGCTCAACAAGTTGCGGCTCACATCGACAGGCTCGCGCTGGCCGAGCGCCGCAAGATCACCCGCGCATTCGCGGCAAAGGTGTTCAAGGAGCTCGGCACGGAAGAGAATGGCAATGTTGACAACAACGATAGCGAATGCGGGATACAAGATGAATAATACCCGCCGGGCCGGAGCGTAGTCTATTACTGGAGGTAACATAATGGCTCTCGCCAAAGTCAAATCTGCTCCGAGCTACCAGGACAGGATCGAGGCCTTTGGCACCGGGCGCTTTTTCAACCGCGAGCTGTCGTGGCTCGAGTTCAACAAGCGCGTCTTGGAGGAATCGGGAAACGAGCGCAACCCGCTTCTGGAACGCATCCGGTTCCTGGCCATATCCGGATCGAACCTCGACGAGTTCTACCGCGTCCGCGTAGCCGGCCTTCATGAGCAGGCCGCCACGGGCATCACCGAGACTTCGCCGGATGGCCTGACGCCCGGCGAGCAAGTCAAAAAGATCAACGCCGCCGCGGCGCACCTCTCCGCGCGCCAGCAAAGCCGCTGGACGGAGTTGAGGAACGAACTGGCGAAGGAATTGATCTCGCTTCTAACGCCGGCCACGCTCACTCAGGCCGACAATGACTGGCTGCAAATCTATTTTATGCGCCGGATTTTTTCCGCCCTTGTGGCTGTCGCCGTCGATGCGGCGCATCCTTTCCCGCACATCCAGAGCCAGGAGCTCGTGGTCGTGCTCGAATGCGAGGGCCAAGACGAAGGCGAGCCGCGCTCGATGTTCGCCTTCATCGCCGTTCCGAACGGGCTCGACCGCTTCATCCGGCTGCCCCCGCTAAACGGAAGTGCCGAGAAGCCTGAGGTGCGCTTTGTCGCCGTCGAAACGGTCATATCGCTTTTCGCCAATACGCTTCTGCCCGGTTTCAAGGTGAGGGACGCGGGGCTTTTCCGGCTCTTGCGCAATAGCGAGATCGACTTCCAGGAGAAAAGCGAAGACCTGCAAAAGGTGCTGCGCCGGGCGCTGGTCCAGCGGCAGCTTGGCGAGGTGATCCGCCTCGAAATCAGCGCCTCGCTGCCGGAAAGCGCAAGGCAGCTCGTGATCCGGGAGCTGAAAATCGAGCGCGATGAGGCGGCCGTCGTGGATGGGCTGTTCGCGCTTGCGGACATCTCCCACCTTATCGTCAAAGACCGGCCCGACTTGCTCTATGAGCCGTTTGAGAGCCGCTTCCCGGAGCGCGTCTCGGAGTACGGCAACGATTGCTTCGCAGCCATCTCGTCGAAGGACATCGTCGTCCATCACCCATACGAATCCTTCGATATCGTATTGCAATATCTCCGGCAGGCGGCTTCGGACCGGGATGTTGTCGCGATCAAATGGACGCTCTACCGCACTTCGGAAAAGTCGCCGGTCGTTGAGGCGCTGCGGCAGGCGCGCGAAGCCGGCAAGAGCGTCACCGTCATGATCGAGGTGATGGCGCGCTTCGACGAGCTCGCCAATCTTGAATGGGCCAAACAGCTCGAAGAGTGCGGGGTGCATGTGGTTTACGGCCTCACGCAGCTCGAGTTGAAGACGCACGCGAAGCTCGGCCAGGTGGTTCGCAAGGAGAACGGCGAGCTTAGGACTTATAGCCACATCGGAACCGGGAATTATCACCCTGCGACCGCGCGGATTTATACCGATCTTTCCTATTTCACGGCGGACCCTTCCTTCGGGCGCGACCTGACCAAAATCTTCAACTACGTCGCTACTTATAGCCTGCCAAGGATTTGGAGCGCACGTATATCTCGCCGCACGGGATCAAGGCGCGAATCTTGGAAGAAATCGAGGCTGAGATCGGGCACCGGAAGGCAGGCCTGCCGCAGCCATCTGGATGAAGCTCAACGCCCTTGTCGACACGGACGTGATCGATGCGCTCTACGAAGCGAGCCTCTCGGGCGTCCCCGTGGACCTTGTCATTCGTGGCATTTGCTGCCTCAAGCCCGGCATTCCGGGCCTCTCCGAAAACATCCGCGCCAAAAGCATCATCGGCCGCTTTCTGGAGCACTCGCGGATTTACTGCTTCGGCGCGGGGCACGGGTTGCCATCCGAGGATGCCCATGTCTATATCAGCTCGGCCGACATGATGCCGCGAAACCTGGAGCGCCGGGTCGAGGCGATGGCCGCCATAACGAACCGCACTGTCCACGAGCAAGTTCTCGAACAGATCATGATCGCTAATCTGAAAGATAATCTGCAAAGCTGGAAATTGCTAAGCGACGGTTCGTCGGAGCGGGTCCACCTTTGCCCCGGCGAGGAACCGTTCAGCGCACACGAGTATTTCTTGACGAACCCGAGCCTTTCCGGCCGGGGCGGCGCCCTCAAGCACAACTTTCCCCGCCGTTTTGCAGCCCCGTCCACCCCGCACGCTTAAGGTGAACTCGTGGATCGTTCGACCCAAGGAAGGCTGCAGGACCGCAGACCTGTCGCAGTCATCGATATTGGCTCGAACTCCATCCGTCTCGTCGTTTACGAGGGCCTGTCCCGGTCGCCAACGCCGCTTTTCCAGGAAAAGGCGATGTGCGGCCTCGGCCGCTACCTCAATTCCACCCAGCGTCTGAACGAGGAAACGATCCCCTATGCGCTGGCGTCCCTGGCACGCTTTGCCAAGCTTGCCACGATCTGCGGAGTGAAGGAGCGCGATCTGCATCCCTTCGCTACGGCAGCCGTTCGCTGGGCGGACGATGGGGAAGAATTCCTAGCGCTGGCGCAGGAAGCTTGCGGCGTCCCTATCAGGGTCCTCGGCAACGCCGAGGAGGCGCAACTCGCCGCCACCGGCATCAAGGCTGGCTTTTTGCATCCTTCCGGCGTTGTGGCCGATTTGGGCGGCGGCAGCCTTGAGCTGGTCCGGCTGCGCGGCAATGCTTTCGAAGAGACCGTTTCCCTTCCGCTTGGCGGCCTGGCTTTGCTGGACAGGACCAAGGGCGAGAAAGCTCTGGCGATCCCAATCATCGCGGAGGCTTTGACGCCGCTAAAGTGGTTGAGCGAGGCGCGGGAAGAGCCTTTCTATGCAGTCGGCGGCACTTGGCGGACACTCGCGAAAATGTATATGCAGCAAACCGCCTACCCGCTGACGGCTATCCATGGCTACGCGCTCGACACGCGCAAAGCGCTGCAGGTTTCGGCACGCTATGCGAACAGCTCTCCTGCATCGTTGAAGCGCATGGCGGGCATGCCGGCGGGGCGCGACGAAACGCTGCCTTACGGCGCGCTGCTGCTGAATGCGATCATCCGGCAGATGCAGCCTTCGGACGTGGTTTTTTCAGCGTTCGGCGTCCGGGAAGGCATCATGTACGAGCTTTTGAACGGGGCGGACCGCCAGAAGGACCCCCTGCTCACGGCCTGCGAGGACATCGCGCAGCTAAGGGCCAGGTCCAAGATGCATGCGAAAGAGCTGATAGGCTGGACGGACGGCCTTTTCGAGACCCCCGGCCCCAGCGAAACGTTCGAGGAGCGGCGCTTACGGCACGCGGCTTGCCTGCTTTCGGACATGGCTTGGCGCGGCCATCCCGACTATCGGGGCGAGCAAAGCGCGGTCCTGGTCGCACAATCCGCTATTGTCGGCGTAGACCACCCCGGCCGCGCTTTCCTTTCGCTGTGCGTCTACCACCGTTACGAACGCCGGCTCGCGGGCGAGCTTCTGCCAAAGCTTTCGGAGCTGATTCCGCGCCAGGAGCGCAAGCGCGCCTTGATCGTCGGCCAGACGGTGCGGCTCGCTCATACGCTTTCGGCGGGGATGGCCGGAGTTTTGCCGCAAACCAAGCTCGGATATCACGATGGAAAGCTTGTTTTGCGCATTTCGCGGCAATTGCAGGCGCTCGATGGCGAGCCTCTAAGGCGCCGTTTGCGCATCGTCGCACGCGAATTAGGATTTATCCCCGATTTACAAGTGTCCGCGCTGCTCGATCCCCCGAAATCGTCACTTTTCGGTGGTCTTTTGACCTGAGAAGGAAAAACGCACTGGGTTGTGTGAAAAAGTTTAGCTTGACACCTATCTGTAGTGCGCCTTTTGAGTCATAACATGCGCTTAAGCGCAACCGCCCGAGTTCCATGAATCAGGATCTGTACGCAATTCTTGGCGTCAAACGCACCGCGACGAACGATGAGATTCGCCGTTCCTATCGAAAGCTCGCCAAGGATCTGCATCCGGATCAGAACAAAGGCGATCCCAAGGCCGAAGAGAAGTTCAAGCGGGTGTCGGCCGCGTTCGCCGTGCTTGGCAACCCCGAAAAGCGCAAGCGTTACGACGCTGGCGAGATCGACGGCATGGGCAATGAGCGCGCCGGTTCGTTTTATCGCGATGGCGCGGCCGGCACCGCGGGCGCGCACGGCAGCTATACCGGCGGTTTCGAAGGCTTCCACAGCGGAAACAACGATTTTTCCGATCTATTCGGCGATCTTTTCGGAAAGCGCGGGCCAGGCGGCGCCTTCACCATGCGCGGCATGGACTACCGCTACAATCTGGAAATCAGCTTTCTGGAAGCGGTGAACGGCACCAAGAAGCGCGTGCAATTCCCCGATAACGAGACGCTTGACATTTCCGTACCTTCCGGTGTCGAAACCGGGCAAACGCTCAGGCTCAAGCATAAGGGTGGTCCCGGAGCCGGCCGGGGTGAGCCAGGCGACGCCTTAATAGAGTTGAAGGTCATGCCGCATCCTTTGTTCGATCGTGACGGCGACAACATCACGCTGGAAGTGCCGATTTCCTTAAGCGAGGCCGTCCTGGGCGCGCGCGTTGAGGTTCCGACAATCGGCGGGCGCGTAACCGTGGCCGTGCCCAAGGGCGCATCCAGCGGGCAAGTTCTGCGCCTGCGCGGAAAAGGCATCAAGAACAGCCGCACCGGCGCGCACGGCGATCAGCTCATCACCCTAAAAATCGTGCTTCCGGCTCACATCGACAGCGAGCTCGAGCGCCTCATTCAAGACTGGACGCACAAGCATCCTTACGATCCGCGGTCGCGGTTCCGGGAATTTGCCGGCGTTTGAGGCGCGGGCGTCTTGCGCGGGCCGCCCCCAAATGCGCGCACAATCTCGATCAGCACCCAGCTTACGAGCAGCGCGGCAAGCAGGAGAATTGCGGCGCCCGTGTTCGCTCCGAAATTCGCCAAGGCATATAGGATATCGCCATAATCGCCGCCGAGGACTTGGCACACATGCGGCGCGTCAGGATCGGCCTCGCAGCCGGTCCAGCGCCCGATGAGCCCTGCCGCCAAAAGCACTGCGGGCGGAACGAGGCACAGCAAAATGAGAAGGCTGGCGAACTTGCGAAATAAGCGCATCGGTCTTGACCCCAATCTTCCTGCCTGAATTGCCTTCAACTCTTACCCCAAACCGAGGCCGATTTGTAGTTCCCATCCCATTTAAGGCAAACGCGGGCGCCTTCCGGGATGACCGCCAGGCTGTATTCAACCGGAAATTGCCTACCGCCAGGCTAACCGCAGCTGCTCCGGGCAGTTGACATTCCGGCAGCGGGCCAGATCTTTAGCCCCAGATCGAAACAAGCGCATTGCCGCCGAGTGACCAGGGCGGGCATGAAAAGGGGTTTGCGATGGCTGATCGTCTCAAATTTTACATCGATGGGGCATGGACAGCGCCCGCCGTCAGCAAAACCATGCCGGTCGTCAACCCGGCTACGGAAGAACCTATGTACGAGGTAGCACTTGGCAGCGCGGCGGACGTGGATAAGGCGGTTGCCGCGGCCCGGCGCGCCTTCGAAAGCTACTCCACGGTCTCGCGGGAGGATCGCGTTGCCCTGCTCCAGCGCATCGTCGAGGTCTACAAGAGCCGGATGAAGGAGATCGCCGCGGCCATATCGGACGAGATGGGCGCGCCGCTGCCTCTCGCGGAGCGCGCCCAGGCGGCCTCCGGGCTCGGCCATTTGATGACCACGCTTGAGGTGCTTAAGACCTATCCATTCGAAGAGCGGCTCGGCTCTGCCATGCTCCTGCGCGAGCCGGTTGGCGTGGCCGGCATGATTGCGCCCTGGAATTGGCCGTTGAACCAGATTGCCTGCAAGGTGGCGCCCGCGCTGGCTGCCGGCTGCGACCATGGTTCTAAAGCCCTCCGAATACACGCCTACATCCGCCCTGATCTTCGCCGAAATCCTCGACGGGGCGGGCGTGCCGAAGGGCGTGTTCAACCTCATCAACGGGCTTGGGCCTGAGGTGGGCGCGGCCATGGCTTCGCATCAGGGCCTCGACATGATCTCGTTCACGGGTTCCACGCGGGCGGGCATCGACGTGGCCCAGCGCGCGGCCCCCACCGTCAAGCGCGTGACCCAGGAGCTCGGCGGCAAATCGGCCATCATCGTTCTGGAGGACGCCGATTTCGAGAAGGCCATCGGCGGCGGCACTGCACATTGCTTCATGAATTCGGGCCAGTCCTGCAACGCGCCAACGCGCCTGCTCGTGCCGGCCTCGCGGATGGAGGAGGCGGCGGCCATCGCGAAGGCGGTTGCGGACAAGACGAAGCCCGGCGATCCAAGGGAGGCCGGCACCGTCATCGGCCCCGTCGTTAACCGCGCGCAATGGGAGAAAATCCAGGCGCTTATCGAGAGGGGCCTCCAGGAAGGGGCCACGCTCGTTGCCGGCGGTTCCCGGCCCGGCGGGCCTCAACAAAGGCTACTACGTGCGGCCAACCGTGTTCGCGAGCGTCACCAGCGATATGACGATAGCGCGCGAGGAGATTTTCGGCCCCGTTCTGTCTATTATGGGCTTCAAAGACGAGGAGGACGCGATCCGCATCGCCAACGATACACCTTACGGCCTTGCTGGCTATGTCTCCTCCGGCAGCATCGAGCGCGCCCGCCGGGTCTCGCGCCGCATCCGCGCCGGCAATATTAACCTCAACGGCGTCTTCAACGAGCGCGCCGCACCCTTCGGCGGTTATAAGCAATCGGGAAACGGCCGCGAATGGGGCCGCTTCGGGCTGGAGGAGTATCTTGAGGTCAAGGCGGTGGCCGGCTGGGGCGATTGACATCCTATCCGCTCGATTGCTTCCGCAGCCGTCATCCCGGAAATGCCATAGGCGTTATCCGGGATCGTTACGAGTGCCGGCGCCCTTTACGATCCCGGATACGGCGCAATCGCCGTTCCGGGATGACGGGCGCGGAACTACTCAACCGGATTCGGTATGACATCCCTTCAGAGCACACGAAAGCTGGCCTTGCGCGTTTGCCGCATTGCGAAGAATATACTGTAGCGGGTAGAACACGGCTAAGCTACGTGAGGCGGAGCTGGTTTCAACCCGGTTCCGGAGTGGTGATGGCTTTTTCGTTGGTTCAAACCTGCGATGTGATCGGCAAGCTCAGCCGCGCAGTCACAGCGCAGGACATCTGCGACGGCGTGACGAGCTTCACAAGCCGCTACGGCCTGACCTCGATGTTTGCGGCGAGCCTGCCCGCGCCCCGTGAGCGTAAGGGCGGCGTGCGGAGGCGGCATCTTCTCGTGGGGGCATTTCCGCCCGAATGGATGGACCGCTATTTCGCCCAGGATTACGTACATATCGACCCCATTGTGCGGCGCAGCAAGTGCGATCCCTCCCCCTTTCTCTGGTCCGAGTCCATGCCGTTCGCGCGCGGAGAACACGGCGCCGCGGTCGACAGGATGTTCGGGGAGGCCCGCGAGTTCAATCTCAAGGCTGGGTTCGTGGTGCCAATGACCACCCTCGAGGGCGACGTTATAGCGATGTCGCTCGGCGGCGAAGCTGCAGACCTGCCGCCAGACGCCCGGGGCATGATCAGCATGATTGGCGCCTATGCCATCGGCCGCTCCATCGAACTGCGCGAGCGGGAGGAAAAGCGAAAGCGCTCAAAGCTGACCGTGCGCGAGGTGGAATGCCTGAAATGGGCCGCCGATGGCAAAACCGAGTGGGAGATCAGCACTATCCTTAAGATCTCCGAGCACACGGCCGGCAAACACCTGGCCAACGCAATCCGCAAGCTTGGCGCGGCAAACCGTACCCACGCGGTGGCGAACGCCATCCGTTGGGGCCTTATTCCTTGATTTCGCCCGGTGGCGGTCTTCTTCAAGCCGCCAAGGCGCCCAATTTGGGCCATACTAGTCCACTTTTGCTAAAGCAAGTACTTTAGGGAAACCCGGTTTCTTGCAAGCCGATTTTCTTACGCGATCGCGTAATGGTTCAGGGTTCCAACCCGTGCTGGATTTCCGCGGGGGCAAAACGTTAGTAGTGCCAATGATCTTCGTCCTGTCGGGTCAAGACGCTGCGCGTTACTCGGCGCTTATGGAGCAGGTTTACCGGCTGCGGCATCGGGGTTTCGTCGAGGAACTCGGCTGGAAAGACCTTGTGAGTGCTCAGGGCCTTGAGCGCGACCAGTTCGAGCGCCCGGACGCGATCCACCAGATTTGCGTGCGCGGCGGCAACGTGGCCGGCTATCAGCGCATGTTGCCGACCGTCGGACCTTATGTGCCTTCTGACGATTATCCAAGACTATGCGAGGGCCCGATTCCGCGCGGGCTCGATATCTACGAGATGACTCACTATTGCGCCGCCCCCGCCTGCCGCAAGGAAGCCTGCAGCACCTGCGCGGCAGGCAGCGAGCTGATAGCGGGATTTGTTGAATGGGGACTGGCCTGCAAGGTCGGGAAAGTCATCGTCGAGTTCGAGGCTGACTGGATGTTGCGCGCTTTGCAGCTGAAATTCCAGGTCCAGCCGCTTGGTGCCGAAGCCACGATCGGAGACCGCCGGCTCCTCCCAGCCGTGTTGGGGTTCGACCGCGCAACGCTGCAGGCCATCCGCGACTACCGCAAGCACTGGACCCCGGTTGTCTCCTTTCTGGGGGAGCACAAAGGCAGAGGCACGCCCACGGCTGTCTGATGCCGCGGCAAAGGCGGCTTCCCAGATATTTCCTCCTATAAATCCGGTGGCTGCCTTTTGGTACTGTGCTACGTTCGCCGGCATTCCGGTGCAGAGCTGAGAGGTAGGTTGATGAAAGCCGAAGTTCTAATCGTCACCCAGTGCTTCTATCCCGATGTGGGCGGCATCGAAGGGTTGATGACGGCGCTTGCCGATAGCTGCGCTGCCGCCGGCCGCTCCGTCACTGTTCTGGCTGAGCGCATCCGCCATAAGCAGGCCACCCCTGCACCTGACAAGCCTTACACCATCGAACGTTTCGGTGGTCCGCGGCCCTGGCGCCGCTGGCGCAAACGGGGGCGGCTGGCGGCGATACTGAAGGAGCAATCCGCCGGCTTGGCGGGTATCTTCGCCGACTCCTGGAAGAGCATCGAAGCCCTTCCGGTCCAGCTCGATACGCCGGTTAGCGTGCTTGCGCACGGCATGGAGTTTCCGCTTGACGCCTCGTCCAGCAAGAAGCGGCGTATCTCTGAGGCTCTTGCCCGTTGCGATGCCGTAATCGCCAACTCGCAATATACCGCAAATCTTGTGCTTCCCTATTTGGGGGAGCGCCCGGACAAGCTGCAAATCGTCCTTCCGCCTGTCGCCCCGATACCGTGTCCCGGGGACGGCGCACTCGCGGCCATGCGCAAGAGTGCCGGCGGGGGCGATCCGTTGATAGCGACGGTCGCGCGCTTGGAACCGCGCAAGGGCATCGATGCCGTAATCCGGGCCATGCCCGGGATACTTAAGGTTCATCCGCGATGCCGCTATGCGGTGGCTGGCGCTGGCGGCGACCGCGGCCGGCTTGAGGAACTGGCAGCGTCGCTTAATGTCCGGCAGGCTGTTGTTTTCTTGGGCAGGGTGAGCGATGCGGAAAAAGCCGCGCTCCTGGCCGTTGCCGATGTTTTTGCCATGCCGGTGCGGCGCGAAGGCCAATCCGTCGAGGGGTTCGGGCTCAGCTATCTCGAAGCCGCCTGGTTCGGTGTTCCATCGCTCGCAGGGCGCGACGGCGGTGCCGCCGATGCCGTACTCGATGGCAAGACAGGCTTGGTCTGCAATGGCGCCGATCAGGGCGAGGTTACACGCAGCTTGCTTTCGCTTCTCGGCGATGCGCCGCTTAGGAAAAGTCTCGGTGCTGCGGCGCAAGAAAGGGTGAAGCGCGAGCTGAACTGGCCGGTTGCCATCCACCGCTACCTGGAGAACTTCGAAAGGGCCGCTTAGCGCTTTTGAATAGTTGCTGCGCCACCCCGCTCAACGAAACTTGCGCGGGGCTTGACAGAAGTAGCGCCAATAATGTTGTTAGATGCTGACGATCCGCGCCGGATACGATCGGGGCATTGAAGCTGGGTAGCGGCGGAGGGCATTTCCTTGGCAGGGGCAGAGCTGAGCAAAAGGCTAATCGCCGCAACCCTGTTCTCGATCCTGGCCGGCCTTGTGCTGGTGGCGGCTTCGCGCGCGAAGTTGCTGCCTGCCGCGCCGGATAAGTTCACCTACGACTGGCGCACCTATTTTTTGGCGGAGCAGGCGGAAACCCCTCGCAATGACATCGCCATCATCCTCATCGATGAGCAGAGCCTCACGGGCTACAACTACATTTCACCTATCGACCGCGGGTTGATAGCCGAACTCGTCAAGCTCGCCGATGCCTCCGGTGCCAAAGCCATCGGCCTCGACGTGATCGTGGACCGGCCCACAGAGCCCCAAAAAGACGGCGCGCTGGTGGAGGCGATCCGGCAGGCGCAGGCGCCAGTCGTGCTTGGAGCGGCCGACAGCCTTAGAGGGGAAAGCGCTGAGGGCATGGCCTTCCAGGAGGCATTCATCGCTAGGACCGGGCGACCTGCGGGCCACCTTTACTTCGCAGCCGAGCGAAACTCGCTAACGCTGAGCGACCAAGCCGTGCGCTTCATGCTGCCGCCCTCACCGGAGGCGCCCTACCGGCCAGCCTTCGCGCAGCTCTTGGCGGACATCGACGGCAAAAAGCCGGAGCCTGCCTCGCCATTGATTTACTGGCGGCGGCCGCCGGCAAATGGCGGAACGGACTTGTTTACTGCATTCACTGTCCCGGCCCACCGGGATGGCGCTGGAAATCTAAAGGGCTCCGTCTTGCCGGATTCCTGGCGCGGCGCACTCGCAGGCAAAATCGTGCTTATCGGTGGCGGATTTAGAGACCGCGATCTCCATCTGACGCCGCTTACGGTGGCGTCGGGAGAGCCGGTTCACGGTGTCGAAATTCACGCCCAAATTCTAGCGCAACGGCGCGACGGGCGCTCTATCCGTGAAATGCCTTGGTGGGCGGAATTTTTGGTGGCCGCAGCGGTTGCGGGCCTTGGCGTTTTTGCGGCCCGCCGCTGGACGCTGAGCGGGAGCGGCGCGATCTCCACCACAATCGCGTTTCTTGCGATCGTCACAGCTGGCAGCCTCCTGTTCTGGGAAACCAGCTTCATTCTGCCGTCGGCGACGCTGTTCTTGGCCTGGGCACTTGGACTGTTCGCCGGCAATTGGGCCGATGAAGCTGCCGCGAGGGTCCGGCAGGCATTTGGTTACGAAGCAAAATCGACATCCGGAGGATGAGACCATGCGCAGTGGGCAGCTTCTCTTTATCGCGTGTGTAGCGGCTACGGTTTGGTTCGGAGCGTCAAGCAATGTTGCGCGCGCGGAACTTCGCGTGATCGAATCTACGGTGCCGGGCGTCTCCGCGGATGCGGTTTTCCCGGACAATGCTGCTTTCGACGTACCCGCGGGCAAAAAGATTAAGCTCCTGAAGACCCCTGCGAATACCACCCACGATATTGCCGGTCCTTACAAAGGCACGCTGGATGCCTACAAACCGGGTTGCGGATTGTGGGACAGGCTCAGAGGCAAATGCGCCCAGAACAGCAATGCCGAGGGCGGTACGCGCAGCGTTGCGCCGGTCTTGGGGGGAACCAGGGGTATCACCGCTCCAAAACAGTGAAACCGGCGAGGTGACGGCGCTGGAGGCGGCCGGCTGTCATACCAACCGTCAAAAGTCCTGATCGCTCTGGAGCACTCCCCGTCATCGCGAGGCCGCCTTGGCGGCCGTGGCGATCCAGAAACAACATCAGTGACTTGCACCTGGATTGCTTCCGGCCGCGCTACGCTCGCCGTCGCAATGACGGCGAGCGGTCAAGACTTATGACCGTTGGTATCACTCGGTGCCGCCCGGCCTCCCGGGCGCAGGCTCGCGATTGAGCCCGGCGATCTTGGTTCTTGCCGGGAGAGACTGCAAGCGCGCCTTGAGCATCTGCGCGTGGCGGTAAGCATCTTCGATCCGGGCCATTTGCAAACGCCCCGACTTGAGCCCTGCCTGGATCGCTCCCACGCTCAAAACGGTGATGTCGGCCGGCAGGGTTGAAGGCTCCCGGACCAGGATCATATCGGCGCCAGCCTGGAGCGCGCGGACGATAGCTTCGCCGGAAAGTGCGGGAGCACCGCCCGGCCCCATGTCCATTTCGAAGATCAAGGCGTCATGAAAGGACCCGCGGAGGCCGCGAGCCTTTGCCGTGCGGTGCGTACCAAGAGACACCTCCAGGAAACGCATCGTCTCCATCGCCTTCACGCTGACCACGAGTGCATCGCTCGATTCGCTCTTGAGGAGCAGATGCAGCATCGCCGAGCTTGGCCGTTCGCTGACCCAGGAGGTTCGCAACCCCGGCCGGAAGGGAACATGCCGCATAGCCGTCAAAACGCCGCGGTCGTGGTGGCCAAATTTGAAGGCGCGTGCATAGGCGGCAATAACAGACGGCGAGGTTCCGAAGCAAAGCGCCGATAGATCGACCCCTTGCCGCCGGCAGACATCCTCGCTCGGGCCGATATTGAGGGTTACGCCAAGCGCGGCCAGCTCGCCCGCCATCGCCCTGTATTCAAGCTGCGCTTCATAGGGGCTGCCGCCGCTGCTGAGGGCGTTGGCGGAGTTGTAAAAGGTGAAGCCCTTATCCTCGGGCAACACCGAGTCCGGGCCCCCCGGCTGTTCGATCGCGATGAGAGGCGCGCCTTCGCCCCCGGCGTTGCTTATGACCGCGAGCAGCCTGCGCAGCTGCTCGGAGTTTTCAACATTCGAATCCCTGATAAGAGCGCCCGCGAGTTTGCCGCTGCGCAAATCGCCGGCGATGCGTTCCACATCGGGATCGCCCGGCTGCTGGCCCGAAAAGCCGGTAAGCAAGAGCTGGCCGATCATGTGGCGCAGCCTCTCCTCCGGGGTCTTGCCGGGGACAACGGCCTTGACGGCGGCAGCCCCGGACGGCAATAGCGGCCTTGGTGCTATGACATTGCGCTCATGCTCGCTCAAAGGGCGGCCCAAGGCGTTGCCGCGGGCCGGTTTTGCAGCGGCGGCGGTCTGGCTGGGGGCCGGCTGGACCGTTGCAAGCGGAGCAGGCCGGTTCTCTTGCCTCTGACGCTTTAGCTCCTGGAGCTTCTGCAGGTAGGCGGCGCACCACGGAGGGGGGGCCTCCGGACGGCGGCAGGCTTCCGAAAGGTCCGGGCCTGGCGAATCGCGCCGGGAAGACCACCAAGGAGCGGCCGTGGAATCCTGAACGCCGATGAAATAACGCTTTTCGGGCGTGGCCAGCCGCGGCACTGCAAAGGCAGCGCTTGCAATCAGAATCGTACAGATAATGGCGACAGCGATCCGGACCATGGGCCTGCACACAAGGCTACATCTATTGTGCCTTTATGGCATAGCTTCGCCGGGTCCTGCACTGTCTTTTTTATTTCAAATGATTGCCTCCTGCATGTTCATTGCGATGCGATGAACGCGCCTCAGCCGCGCGGCTGCGGAACCACGCGCAGATATGGCTTCACCGTTTTCCATCCTTCCGGGAACTTCTGCTTTGCCTCATCGTCGGAGACGCCGCCGGCGATAATCACGTCGTCGCCCGGCTTCCAATCGGCAGGTGTCGCGACCCTGTACTTGTCGGTCAATTGCAGCGAGTCGACCACCCGCAGGATTTCCTGGAAGTTGCGGCCCGTTGCCATCGGGTAGGTGAGAAGGAGCCGGATTTTCTTCGCAGGATCGATGACGAACACGCTGCGCACCGTTTGATTGGTTGCGGCCGTGCGCCCTTGCGAAGTGGTGCCCGCGTCCGCCGGCAGCATGCCGTAAACCTTGGCAATCTTCAGATCGCTGTCGCCAACGAGCGGGTAATTCGGCGCGTGGCCGGTGACATCCTCGATATCCTGCGCCCATTTGGTGTGGTCGGAAACCGGATCGACGCTCAGGCCGAGGATTTTGACGTTGCGCCGGTCGAACTCGCTCTTAAGCCCGGCCATCGCGCCAAGCTCGGTCGTGCAAACCGGCGTAAAATCCTTCGGGTGCGAAAACAATATGCCCCAGGAATCGCCAAGCCAGTCGTGGAAGCGGATGCGTCCCGCTGTGGTCTCCGCCTCGAAGTCCGGCGCCGTGGCGCCCAATTGCAATGCCATGTTTGCCTCCAAGCCATGTTGCTGGACGTTATATGGAATGCGATTCTAGAAAACGCCAATAAGTGCGCGCCAAAAAACATGCTTGTACACAAATTCCGCCGGTAACTTGGAATGAATTTGCACAAGCCCGCTTCGGCTAGCGCACGTCATTCTCCATACTTACGCTCGTCGGCGATGACTTTGCCGTCGTTCGGCAGGGAGCCCGGCGGCACGAGCTGTACCGCGCCTTTGAGCTTCGTCACGGTGGTTAGCGTCTCCGCGATCTTGGCGCGCAAGCCCTCATCGGCTGCGGCGCTTTCCGTCTGAAGCGTCATGATGTCCTGCTCCTGCTTGCGTGTGACCGTAAGCCGAGCCGGCCAAGCCCGGGATGCCGCCGGGCCACTTCCGCGATCTGCGATGGGTGCACAAACATGCCCTTGACCTTCACGATTTGATCGGCGCGGCCCACCCAGCCTTTGATGCGCCGGTTCGTGCGCCCGCAGGGGCTCTGCCCAGGCATGAAGGCCGAGAGATCGCCGGTGGCGAAGCGGATCAGCGGATAAGTCTCGTTGAACGTGGTCACGAGCACCTCGCCAACCTCGCCTTCGGGGGCGGGCTCGCCTGTGCCCGTGCGGACTATCTCGACGATCATGTCTTCATTGACGATCATGCCTTCCATGGCCGCACTTTCGTAGGCGATGCAGCCCAGATCGGCGGTCCCGTAAGCTTGCAGCACGGCGACGCCGCGCGCACGGTATTCCTCGCGCAGGCTCGGGAACAGCGCGCCGCCCGTGACGAGCGCTTTCTCGATCGAGGACGCGTCGCGGCCAAGCTCGCGGGCCTTGTCGAGGATCGCCTTGAGATAATCGGGCGTGCCCGCGTAGCCTGCCGGCTTCAGATGGGCGATGGCGTCAACCTGCATTTCGGTGTTGCCCGGCCCGGCGGGGAAAACCGCGAGCCCCAAGGCGCGCGCGCCGTCATCGAGCAAAAAGCCTCCGGGCGTCATATGGTAGGCGAAGCAATTGTGCAGGATTTCGCCCTTGCGGAAGCCGGCCGCGTAAAGGGCGCGCGCAAAGCCCCACGCATCGGCGACGGGCGATTGCGGCTCGAAAATCGGCCCAGGCGACATGAAAACGCGGGCGGGGTTCGCAGCCGCGAGGCCGCCGAAGGGCGGGGTTTGCGCCTGAAGCTGCGTCAGTTCCGATTTGCGCAGCACAGGCAGTTGCGCGAGCGCCGCCCAGCTCGCGATGGAGGCTGGGTCTACGCCTGGCCAGGTGAGCAGCCCAACCTGGCATCCCGCCTTTGAGCTTCGCCAGCAGCGCCGGAAGCTTCGAGAAAAGCTGCGCTTCCCGCTCCTCAGCGCCGGCGGGTCTCCAGATTATCGAAAAAAACGCTGCCCTGCATTGCGCGCCTCCGCTTGCGCGCGAATAGCGCGCTTCTTGCTTTCTTTCTAAGCTTAGCGGAAGCAGCACTCAAGGTGCCCCCCCGCACTAATCGCGCCTTAACCTCATTCTTTGCCGCAGGCCGCCCGTCTTGCGCCGGCGCGGGCTTTTCATGTAATGAGCCAATATAGGCGAGTGCGCCTTTTTGAAGCGTTAAGGCAACGTGCGGGCAGAGTTCTTGAATCCGGTTGCGGCTTCCATGCCCAGCAGGATTTGGTATCACAGTATTCGAGCGAATCACCGCCACGAGCAGTCCGGCCGCATGGCAAAGAGCAAATCCAGCGAGACGAAATCCAGCGCGAGCGAAGAGGCCGCCCCGGAGGGGCTTGCGCTGCACCCGCGCTTGACACCCGCGCTGTTTGGACACGCCGCGGCTGGGGAAACTTTCCTGCGCGCCTTCAACGCGGGGGCGCTACACCACGCCTGGCTCGTCACCGGCGAGCGCGGGATCGGCAAGGCAACCTTCGCCTATCGCGCGGCGCGCTTTCTCTTAAGCCGCGAGAGGGCCGGCCCGGAGCCCGCGCAGACGCTTGAAGTAGCGCTAAGCCATCCCGCCGTGCGGCAAATCTCGGCTGGCGCGCATCCATCGCTGTTCGTGCTCGGCGAAGCGGCGGGCGCTGCCTCGATTGGCGTGGACGAGGTGCGCAAGCTGCGCTCCTTCCTGGGCCTCACCAGCCCCGGCGGCTGGCGCGCGATGATCGTCGATCCGGCGAACGATCTCACCATCGCCTCGGCGAACGCGCTGCTGAAGGCCATCGAGGAGCCCCCGCTGCGAACGGTGTTCTTTCTGATCGGCCATGGCGCTTCGACGGTGATGCCGACCATCCGCTCGCGCTGCGTGAAGCTTGCCTTGCGCCAGCTTGGGTCAGCCGATTTCGCGGAGGCAGTCTTGGCTGCCTGCAAGCGGGGCGGGCTTGACGAGCCGGATGCTCAGGCGCTTGAAAAACTCCACGAGGCTGCCGCCGGTTCCCCAGGGCGGGCTGTGGAATTTCTGGCCGTGCCGGCTGCTCACGCTGGCCGGAACGCTCGACAAGATCCTCAAGGGCCTGCCGCGCATGGACTACGGGCGCGTACACAGCCTCATCCAATCCGCGAGCGGCGCCCGCAACGCACAAACCTTTGCCAGGCTTTGCGATTTGATCGAGGAGCGGCTGGAGAGCCTAGCGCGCGAAGCGGCGGCGGGCGGTCCGGATGCGGCAAAAAGCGCGGCCTGGGCGCAAGCCTGGCAAGACTTCCGGCAGCGCCGCGCAGAAATGGAAGCGCTCAATCTCGATAAAGGAGCCTTCCTCCTGAGCGCTTTTTCCGATATGGAAAGTATCGCGCGGAAATTTGCGCAACCCTTCCCCGGCTTGAACGCCCCCACCCCAAAATCGAAATGACCGAACCCGTAGCAAAAACGCATTTCACGATTTCAACCGCGATTTCTTATCCCAACGCCGAGCCGCATATCGGGCACGCTTACGAGGCGATCGCGACGGACGCGCTCGCGCGCTTCAAGCGGCTCGACGGCCATCCTGTGTATTTCATGACGGGAGTGGACGTGCACGGCCTGAAGATGAAGCAGACGGCGGATAAGGCTGGCATCGCGCCGCTGGAGCTGGCGGAGAAGAACACCGCGAAGTTCAAGGAAATGCTGGCTGGCCTGAATGTCGCCTACGACGATTTCATCAGTACGCGGGAAAAGCGCCATTTCGACTCCGTTGCGGAAATCTGGCGGCGCATGGAGAAGGCCGGCGACATCTATCTCGCGGGCTATCAAGGCTGGTATTCGGTGCGCGACGAGGCGTTCTATGCCGAAAGCGAGACGGTGCTGGGCGCGAACGGCGTGCGCCTTGGGCCGCAGGGCACGCCCGTGGAGTGGACGGAGGAGCAAACCTATTTCTTCCGGCTGTCCAAATACGAAAAAAAGCTCCTGAAACTGTACGAGGAGAAGCCCGATTTCCTCCTGCCAACAGAGCGGCGCAACGAAATCGTGAGCTTTGTCAAGGGCGGCTTGCAGGATCTATCCATCTCGCGCACCACGCTCGACTGGGGCATCCCCGTGCCGGACGCGCCGGGGCACATCATCTATGTCTGGGTCGATGCGCTCACGAATTACATCACCTCCGCCGGTTTCCCGAAGGTGCGCTCGAAAGCGTGGAAGGAGCGCTGGCCCGCATCTCTGCATGTAATCGGCAAGGATATCACGAGATTTCATGCGGTCTATTGGCCAGCCTTCCTAATGTCCGCTAGGATTTCGCTGCCGGATCGCGTGTTCAGCCACGGCTTTTTGTATAACAAAGGCGAGAAAATGTCGAAGTCGGTGGGCAATGTAGTTGCGCCGCTCGATATGGCCAACACTTACGGCGCCGATCAGATCCGCTATTTCTTCCTGCGCGAGGTGCCTTTCGGGCAGGATGGCAGTTTCACGCACGAAGCCATCGTCAACCGCATCAACGCCGATCTGGCGAACGATTTCGGCAACCTCGCCCAGCGCTCGCTGTCGATGATCGCCAAGAACTGCGCGAGCCTGATCCCGGAGCCGGGCACCTTCACGGACGCGGACGCGCCGCTGCTCGAAGCCGCCCTCGCCCTGCTGCCGGCCTGCCGCGAGGCGATGGACCGCCAGGCGATCCACAAGGCAATCGAGGCCATCTGGCAGGTGGTCGCTGCTGCGAACCGCTATTTTGCGGCGCAAGAGCCGTGGGCGTTGAAGAAGACGGACCCGAAGCGGATGGGCACCATTCTGTACGTCACGGCCGAGATCGTGCGGCGCGTGGCGATCCTGAGCCAGCCCTATATCCCGGCTTCGGCGGCGAAGTTCCTCGACCAGCTCGGCGTACCGGCCGGCGAACGTGATTTCGCCGCCCTCGGCCCCAACGACGCGCTGAAGCCCGGGACGAAGATTGCCACGCCGGAACCCATTTTCCCGCGCTACGTCGAAGACGAAACCTGCGCCGCGGAATGAGCGCGAAAGGGCCGGCGTTTTCCTGCGAGGAAGCGCCGGCTTATAATTGCCTGTTAACCCTATTCTTGCGGTTTTCTTGCCCAACTTCCCGCAATCCTTCCGGTTTGCTTCAGCGGCCATTATAGCAGCAATATCTTTTCAAATTATGAAGACACCCGATAACGCGTTGATAACACAGAAGAAACTTCAATTGCATCGCACTGCTTGCCCGCGCAAAACGCACCGTCGCATGGTTAATTTCAAATCTGCCCATATATTTAATAGGATTTTGGAGTCGCAGAAATCGACCTAAAGCGGGAAAAGATTCGCAGAAAGACGGCGGCGGAAAATATGCCGGGCTGGCGTTTACTATGCCCGCATTAAGTGTGCCACGAGGGCACGGATTATTAGTGAATGAAAGTTTCACCCGGAGAGGAGTTGGTTAGCTCCGGTAGCTGACAGGCGGTTTGGCTGGGTAACTGGTTAGGCCGAAGCCCTGTGACAAAGGCCGCCTTGGGCGGCCGAGCGACCTGATGGGCCGTAACGTGAGTGAACTCTGAGCAGGCCTCGAAAGATCTAATGCGGATGCTGACCCTCCTTAATGTAGGGGAAAGCTTGCACCGGCAGGGAAGCAACCAACACGCGCACCTGCCGGGTCCGCCGGGGTAGTGGAGACAGCACGTCAGGAAGGTAATCCGAGTAACGTGGGAGGCCCTTGCAGCCGAGGCTCGCAGCCTAAACGCCGGGTTAGGATACTCCGAACAATAACTGCTACGAATTCGCGGTCGGCCTAGGCTTGATGGTGTAGTTCCATTCAGGATGAAAATCATCGCCTGCGATATTCAACATCTCCATCTCGGCATCGCTGACGTGGATGCCCTTTTCGTAGGTTCGTGTATCGAGGACGCACTCGACCTTCAGCCCAGTCTTTGTCGTGGTGGCGCCGATCAATTCGACGATGGCGAGACGGTCTGTCAGCGGGCGGCCTCTCCAGTTCTGGGTGATATGGCAAAACATGCGGTGCTCGATCTTATTCCACTTGGATGTACCGGGCGGATAGTGGAGGACATGGAGCACAAGCCCCGTCTCATCGGCGAGTTTCTGCAATTCGGCCTTCCAGAGCCGCACACGCGCACCATTTGAACCGCCGCAGTCTGCCGTGATCGTTAGCTCGCGTGCTTTTGGATAGCGTTGGCGCCCCATGCGTCCGAACCAAGTGCGGATGGCCTCGACGGCGAACTCGGCCGTATCGCTCGTGATACCTACGCTGACGAACCCGGTGTTGGCCGCCACGTCGTAGACGCCATAGGGCACAGCCTTGCCCAATTCCTTATCGGCGAAATCGTGCACGTTCACACGCAGAGGATCGCCCTTAGGCCGGTAATCGGAGCCGCCATTCTTGTAGTTGCCAACCAGTTCCTTCTTCTTCGTATCGACCGAAATCGCCGGTTGCCGTGCCGCCTGCGCCGCAATGACCTTGTTATTGATGTGTTCGAACTGCGCGTTCCGGTCCGGATGCCGCGAGCCTTCATTCGTTTTGCGATTGAACTGGCGAGAAAAACCATGCTTTTTCAGCTCCTTGTCCACGGTATCGGCGCTAATCGAATGGCCCATCGCCGTCAGCGTGTCAGCCAGCTTGTCCATGCTCTTCGAGACCCAGATCAGCGACCGCATGGGATCGCCCAGCGTTGCGGGCGCGACAAGCCGCTTCAGTTCCGGAATCAGCTCCGGATCGTTCTCGCTCACCGCCTTGCGTCCGCCGCCAGCACGGCGAATCCGTCCCTTCGCCAGGGGCTCCGCATCAAGATCGTCCTCGCCGCGATTGATCGTCGAACGTGCAAGCCCAGTGATCCCCGCGACAATCGCCAGACCGCCCCAGCCAGCGGTTCGTACCTCGGCCGCGGCGAACATGCGCCGCCCCCGTTCATCAAGATTGCTGCCAACTGTTTCCCAGCGGTAGCGAATTGCGTCTTCATCGATCATGGGGCCGGCATACATCTGTTTGCCGGGGCGCGGAATCCCAGCAAATTGAGTTAAACGGTCGCAGATCGCGATTTAGTTATTGTTCGGAGTGTCCTTAGCTGGCGGACTGCAGGGGAGTCGGACAGGTGCATAGTACTGTCGAAGCCGGGTAACTCCGGTTGAGGGAAGGCGCCTGACTTCTGGTACGCTTTTGAAGAGGGTAAGGATTAGGTGATTGGCGATGAGCCTTGAAACGCCGGAAAAGATCGGGAACCTTCAGAGGAAGCTCTACGTCAAAGCGAAGGCGGAGCCGGAATACCGCTTTTATCTTCTGTACGACAAGGTCTACCGCGAGGATATTCTCGAACATGCCTATAAGCTCGCCAAGGCTAACCGAGGCGCGCCGGGTGTGGACGGGGTGACGTTCGCTGAGATCGAGGAGGCAGGAGTTCAAGAGTGGCTGTCCGGCATCCGGCAGGAACTCCGTGAGAAACGGTACAAACCGATGCCGGTGCGGCGGGTGATGATCCCCAAGCCCGGCGGCGGCGAGCGGCCACTCGGCATCCCAACCATACGGGACCGGGTGGTGCAGACCGCCGTCAAGATCGTGGTTGAACCGGTTCTGGAGGCGGATTCTGTCTCCTTATACGTTTGGCTATCGCCCTAGGAAGAGTGCGCTGGACGCGATCAAAGTTGTGCAAAGCGCGCTCAATCAAGGGTACACCGATGTGGTGGACGCCGATTTGTCCAAGTATTTCGACACCATTCCGCATTCCGAGCTTCTTAAGTCGGTAGCTGCTCGCATCTCTGACCGGAACATTCTCCGGCTCATAAAGATGTGGCTCAAGGCTCCGGTTGAAGAACGGGATAAGGATGGTGGAAAGCGCATGAGCGGCGGCAAGAGCGCGAAGCAAGGAACTCCGCAAGGCGGTGTCATTTCACCGCTTCTGGCCAACCGTTACATGAACCGCTTTCTGAGATACTGGGAGAAGACGGAACAGCCGCGCCGCTTGCGTGCGCGGATTGTCTCGTATGCCGATGACTTTGTTATATTGAGTTGTGGGAGAGCTACCGAGGCGCTGGACTGGACGCGCAATGCGATAACCCGGCTTGGACTGACCTTGAATGAGGTCAAGACCAAGCTCAAGGACGCACGGCGGGAACGGTTCGAGTTCCTTGGCTACAGCTTCGGCCCGCATCGGCATTGGCGCGATGGCGAAGCGTATCTGGGGGCGAGCCCGTCGCCAAAGAGCGTAGCCCGGCTCAAGCAGCGCGTGCGCGATCATCTCAAAGCGTCCCATTGCCGGCCTTGGCCGGACATCCGGGATGGGTTGAACGCGATCCTGCGCGGCTGGGACAACTACTTCTGCTACGGAACCCGCAAGAACGCATACCAGGCGGTCAACGCCCACGTTGCGCAGAACGTGCGGGGTTTTCTTGCCCGGCGGCACAAAGTGCACTCGCGAGGCACTGCTCGCTTCAGCTACGAAGCGATCTTCGGGGAGCTGGGCGTTTACCGCCTGGCCCTGGATTGTAAGGCCATCCGCCGATAGCGTTGACGTGAAGCCAGCCGGAGAGCCGGATGCGGGAAATCCGCACGTCCGGTTCGATGAGCGGGGAGGGGAAACGGGGCGTTGCTGTATATGCCCAAGCTACCGCGCCTCTCCTCGACTTTACCTATAGTAGCGCCTTACGCGAAATGAAGGCTCTGTTAAGGAGCAAGGACAGCTGAGCCACCCGGGAAAGGGCCGTCCTAAACGGTGGATGTAGCAATATCGGCCGTCAAAAACCCCGGCAGCGCCCGTCATCGCGAGACGCCTCTTGACCGCCATGGGCGTGCGGAAACCGGCACCGCGTTTGCGGCTTCCCGATCGCCTCGCGATGATGGAGAACAGTCAATACCAAATCCGGTGAATGCTTCCGCGGCAATCACGGGAACTGTCACCCATGCTACGCCAAGCTTTGGATTGACGCGCGACCATAGAGGCGGGCGGCGGTTACTAAATCGCACGCCCCCTTGCTTCTCAGTGTTCGACGCCGGCCATAACGTCCGACGACTTGATGATGGCGTAGGCCGTCGTACCTTCCTTCAGCTTGAGTTCGTCTACTGACTCATTGGTGATAGACGCAGTGATTGTTGTGCCATTCACGCCGGGATGTTCCAATTCCTCTAGCTGGAACTGGATTTGAAACGCCACTCGCTTGGATAGGTGGTTCTTTACGGAATTGGCTTCCTTCTCGAATGGTGGGGCGGGAAAGCCGATAGGCTCTAAAACGGCCAGAAATAGTAGGCCGGCCCTGCGTAGCGCCGGTAGTGGCGCCGATGCACAACTCTCGCATGTCTTCCCGGCTCCATCGCGGTCTGCCTCGAAGGCGGGGCAGCCGTTGCCTCAGGCGCCGATCTTAGCGATGCTGGGGGCAGGTAGGATTTATCGTCTTGCTGCTCCTCAGCGGCGAAAGCCATGGCGAGGGGAAACAATGCCAATAACAGCCCGGTTTTCAAGCTGAGGGAACGCATGACAACCTCGGTTCTTCCTGTCTTGCCCTCTCAAGGAGAGCCCGCTTTGGATGCCTCGTTGGCAAGACTGATGTTTATGGGTTCCGTTCATGTTATTATCACTTGCGAACGGGACACGTCTTAAATGCCAAAGGCGTTAGTTTTGTTCGAAACGCTTCGCAAATCGGAGTATAAGCCCGAGGCTAAGCTTGACTATTTTTATGGCACAGCCCGCAGCTTGCGGCGTTGCGGCGCGATTGAGGAACATCCTTAACCGAAGTCAAGGGCGTTTAAGAACGCGGGATGTACGCTAACGTTCCAACGCGCAAAGCTTTTTTGGAGAAGGTCGCGCTTGAGGCGCAATGGGCGAATTGCCGGGGGCATTCTTATGGCAACGGGTGCGAAGGTTAGGGCTTATCGAGGCCCGGCCATCTTTAGCTACGGATTCCGGCCGTTCTTCCTGGGCGGTGCGGTTTGGGCCGGCGCCGCGATGGCCCTTTTTGTCCTGATGCTGCAGGGTGAGGTGGCGCTTCCCACCGCATTCAACGTCATCGATTGGCATATCCACGAGCTGCTTTACGGCTACCTCCCCGCCACGATCGCAGGTTTCCTTTTGACCGCGGTGCCCAACTGGACGGGCCGCGCACCGGTTGCCGGGGCTCCGCTTGCGGCATTGTTTGCGATCTGGGTGGCGGGGCGCGCGGCGGTGGTTTCGCCGGCGCTTATTGGACCTGCATTCGCCGCCGCCATCGATCTACTCTTTTTGATCGCTCTTGGGGCAATCGCCGGACGCGAAATCGCCGCCGGCAATAACTTGCGCAATTTGAAGCTCCTGGCGCTCGTGGCCTTGCTTGGCGCGGGGAACCTTGTCTTTCACATCGAGGCCGCAACCTTTGGCACCGCCAATTACGGCAAGCGCATCGGCATCGCCGCGGCGATCCTGCTGATTGCACTCATCGGCGGGCGGATCGTACCGTCCTTCACCGGGAACTGGCTTGCGAAAAGCGGTCCGGAAAACCTGCCCGCGCCTTTCGGCAAGTTCGACCTCGCGGCCATTGCGGTGGCGGCAATCGCTCTCTTCATTTGGGTTGCGGCGCCTCAGAGCGGGGCAACGGCGGCGGTTTGCGCGCTTGCGGGGACGCTGCATCTCATCCGCCTGGCGCGTTGGAAGGGACACCGCACTTTCTCCGAGCCCTTGCTCACGATCCTGCATGCGGCTTATTTCTTCGTGCCCATCGGCTTTTTCCTCACCGCGCTCGCAGCCGTATTTCCCGGCGCCGTCCCGCCGCCCGCCGGCATTCACGCCTGGACCGTAGGCGCAATCGGCTTGATGACGCTCGCTGTAATGACCCGCGCCAGTCTCGGCCATACGGGGCAGCCGCTCAGGGCTTCGAGCTTAATCGTGGCGATCTATTTGAGCGTAGGAGTTGCCGCCGCCGCACGGATCGTGGCCGCATTCGGAGTGCAGCCGCAAATCACGCTCTACATCGCTGCGCTCGGCTGGATTCTCGCTTTCTGGGGCTTTTCGGCCATTTTTGCACCGCTGCTTCTAAGACCCCGCGCGTGAGGCTTACAGGCGGCGCACGCCCGCCGGGATCATTGATATTGCCTTGAGTGCGTCCGGCGGCGGCCCCTCGGGCCGGCCTGTGCGGCGCGTATCGCTGCGGCGATGGGTTGCGGGGACGCGAAAAAACCTTCCCACGGATCGGATTTGATGGCGGACAGGCGGCGTCCGATGTTTGCAACGGTGAATCTGGATGCAGTCATTTCCGGCCCAAGCTCCTCCCAGCGGACGGGGGTCGAGATGGGGGCGCCGGGCCTCGCGCGCGTCGAGTAAGCCGCAACTGCCGTCGCCCCCCGCCCGTTGCGCAGATAATCGACGAAGATTTTGCCGCCGCGCGCCTTCTTGGCCATGGTGGCAATGTATTTCGAAGGGCTGTCCGCCTCCATGGCGAGCGCGATGCCATGGGCGAAGTTTTTGAGTTCGTCCCAGCCCACCTCGGGCTCAAGCGGGGAAACCACGTGCAAGCCCTTCCCGCCAGTAGTCTTGACGTAGCTTTCAACGCCAAAATCGCTAAGCCGCTGGCGGATTTCCTGCGCCCCTTCGATTACCGCGCCCCACTCAACGCCTCCGCCGGGATCGAGGTCGAAAATCATCCTATCGGGGTGCTCAACATCCCCGGCGTGCGCACTCCAGGGGTGGATTTCGAGCACGCTCGCCTGCACCAGATCGATGAGCCCCGCGAAATCGTGAATGACGATGGCCTCCGCCTCGCCATCCTTTTCCGGCAGGCGGGCGATCTCGACGGCATCGGTGAGCCCGGCGAAGGAATGCTTCTGGTAGAAGCAGTTGCCGCCGGCGCCGTCCGGGCAGCGCACGAGCGCGAGCGGCCTGTTCACGATATGGGGAAGGATGAGGCTGGAAACCTCAGCGTAATACTCGGCCAGGCCAAGCTTGGTAAGCCCCTGCCCTTCCCACAGGACCCGCTCGGGATGGGACAGCGTGACGCCCTCAAATTCCGTAGCGCCGCTTTTCGATCTCACGGCGGCAGCCGGTTTCCGTTTTGCCGCCGGGGTCTTCCGCGGGCTGCCCGGCCGTTCCACCACCAATTTTGCGCGGCATTTCGAGTTGCACCTCCTCTGCCGGTTTGTCCTCGCGCAAGCCCTTGAAAGCTGCCTGGCGGATGTGCCGGTCCGCCGTCCAGCCGCGGAACTCGACTTCGGCAACGAGCCGCGGCTGGACGAACGCCAGCCCGCGCCGCTCCGCGGAGGTCAAAGCGTTTGCGAAGGGCGATTTGTCCGTCCGCAGCTCCTGTAGCGCCTTGAAAAGCGACCCAGCCGATTTCTGCGTGAAGCCGGTGCCGGCGCGGCCAACGTGCATGAGCTTGCCGTCCTCGTAATAGCCCAGCGCGAGCGAGCCTATCGCATTGCGCGCCGCGGTCGAGGGCGCGTAACCGCCGATGACGAATTCCTCGCGGCCGGTGCATTTTTCTTTGGTCCATTCGCCGTGGCGGCCGGAGCGGTAAGGCGCATCGCGGCGCTTGCTGACGATGCCTTCGAGACCCAGGCGGCAGGCGTTTTCGATCATGGCTTGCCCGTATCCGATCACGTGCTCCGAATAGCGCAGAGAGGGGTGAGCGGCATGCGGGTGCGAACTTCCGGCCGGCTGCGCTAGCAGCTTTGCGAGTGCGTCCTTGCGGCCGTCGAGCGTTACATCGCAAAGGCTGTAGCCATCGAGATAGATCAGGTCGAACGCATGGAGGACCGCGTTCGTGGCCTGCCGGTGTTCGGCCAACGCATCTTGCAACGCGGAAAAGCTCGAAACGCCGTTTTCATCTTCCACCACGGCTTCGCCGTCCACGATGGCGGATTTCGCCGGGAGCTGCTCCAGCGCCTCCGCTATGCCCGGAAAGCGATCCGTCCAATCGAGGCCCCGGCGCGTCAATAGGCGCGCGCGGCCATCCTCGATAACGGCCATAAGCCGATAGCCATCGAATTTGATTTCATGCAGCCAATTATCGCCCTCCGGCGGCCTTTCGGCCAGCAGTGCAAGGCACGGCTCCACAAACCGCGGCGGGGCAGCCCTTTTCGCCCCCTTGAGCTTGGAGGGATCGATAGCGGTGAAGTCCCCCCTCATCCTGTCCTTCTCCGCACCAGCTCGCCTTGGCGAGCTGGCATCTGTTGCTGCCGCACCCGCAAGCGGGTGCGGACGGGGAGAAGGAAGGCTTGAACTAGCCGCAGCGGGATTTCTGGCGTCCTCTCTCCCCTTGGGGAGAGAGACAGAGTGAGGGGGTCTATCCCTCGCGGGGAAAAGATCCCCCTCAATTAAGCCGCCGCTGGAGGACCAGACCGCGTCCTTTTCCTCGGCGATTTCGTCCATCGAACGGCGGGATGCCACCGAATTGGGCGCTTCCTCCAGAATATTCCCTCGCGAAGCGGGCTCCGCATACTCGTCATCGGATTTGAACAGCAGCCACTGCTCCTTCTCGCCCGGTTTGCCTTTGGTGCGGATCAGGTGCCAGCGCCCCTTCAGCTTTTCGCCGTCGAGCTCGAAGGCGAGGTGGCCTTTCTCATAGCCCTCCGCCGGGGCGCCCTCCGGCCGCCAGAAGCCGCGGTCCCAGATCATGACCGTGCCGCCGCCATATTCGCCCTTGGGGATGATCCCTTCGAAATCGCCGTACTCGATGGGGTGGTCCTCGACATGGATGGCGAGGCGCTTTTCGTGCGGATCGAGGCTTGGCCCCTTGGCCACTGCCCAGCTCTTGAAGACGCCTCCAAGTTCAAGCCGGAAATCGTAATGCAGCCGCCGGGCGGCGTGCTTTTGAACCACGAAGCGAAGCCCTTCGCCGGGCGCTGCCGCAACCTCTCCGCTTGGCTCCGGCGTCTTTGAGAAATCGCGGATTTTGCGGTAGCGGCTGAGATCGCCTTCTGCACTCTGTCCGCCCAGCGCATTACGGGCACTTTTGCTTACTGAGGGTGTGCCGCGCGGCATCAGCCCCGGCTCGCCGTTTTGCGTGAGGTTTTGGCGCGGGGGCGCGGGGCATCATCGCTTGGATGCCCGATCCGCTTGGGTTCGTGCCTGCCTTGCGCGGCGCGCCGATGGGCCTTGCTTTCGTCTTTGGGTTTTCTCGCAGCCGCTTCCTCTTTAAGGCCGCCCGTTTCAGAAGCGATGGATTTGCGAAGCGCGTCCATGAGGTTGATGACGTTCGCGGGCTGCGCCGGCTTTGCAACTTCCACGGGCCGCCCTGCCTGCTTGGCGCGAATCGTTTCTATCAGTGCATTCTCGTAGCGGTCCTCGAATTTCGAGATATCGAAATGGCCCTGTTTGGTGCGGATGATGTGCTTGGCCAGGTCCAGCATCTCAGCCGGGATCTCGATGTCCGGAATGCTCTCGAAATAGTCCTTATCGTTGCGTACCTCGTAATTGTAGTGCAGCAGGGTTGCGAGAATACCCTTGCCGCGAGGCTCCATGACGAGGAGCCGCTCGCGCCTGGAAATCACCGCGCGCCCGATGCCTGCCACCCCTTCGGCGGCCATCGCTTCGCGGATCACCGAGAATGCCTCCTCGGCCACCTTGCCGTTAGGCGCCAAATAGTGCGAGCTGTCGAGGTAGACGGGATCGATCTCGCTGCGCGGGACAAAGCTCTCGATGTCGATGGTGTGGGAGCTTTCGATTTCGATGGCGTCGAGGTCTCCCTCCTCGATCTCGATGTAGTCGTTTTTCGCTACTTGAAAGCCGCGCACCCGGTCTTCGCGTTCCACGGGCTCGTTGGTTTCGGCATCGACCATCAACTGGCGCAGGCGATTTCGCGTCTCGCGATTAAGCCAATGCAAGGAAATGCGTTCGCTCCGCGATGCGGCCGGGTAGAGAGCGACGGCGCACGAGACGAGCGAAAGCTTGAGATAGCCTTTCCAATAAGGGCGGGGTGCCATGCTTGGAACTCCCCGGCGCACGCCTCAGTGCGCCAACTGTTCGCTCCCCCCTCAGCGGCAAGCCTATAATACCAACGGCCAAAAGTCCTGACCGCTTTGGAACACTCCCGTCATCGCGAGGCGGCCCTTGCCGCCGTGGCGATCCAGAAGGGCCAAGGAGACTTTGCATCTGGATTGCTTCGCTTCGCTCGCAATGACGGCGAACGGTCAAGACTTATGGCCGTCGGTATTATGCTCAGGATTTCAAAGAGAACGCAACGCTCCAAAGCGTGGTTCCAGGGGGGCGGGAGCGGGCGATTAAACACGGCTTTAATAGTCCGCTAACGGCACTACGCTCCGCGCTTCTCGATTTCACTCCCGGAAGGGCGTTTTCGCCGCATCTGGCCCCCTTGTGGCGAGCCCGCCGGCTACGAACGCGGCTTCTTAGCCGCCAAGCCGGCCGCTGATATGAGCCAGCACGAAATAGACCCGCCCGTCATCGGACCCGAGCCGGGACTGCACAGCACCCCCGCGCGGATCGGCGCGGCTCACGTCTTGCAGCACCTTCTCGAAGTCGGCCAGATAACGCTCGACAATGTTCCTGAAATTCTGATCGCTCTCGAAGCGGCGCTGGACGCGGTCCACAGTCCCCTGCGCTTGACGCGAATAGAAGCCGCGCTGCAGGATTTGGGTCTCACCGCGCTTCAATCTGGACCAGGCATCCAAAACCCTGCGCTCGTCTATGCAAGCAGCGATGTCCCCCATGCTGAAATCCAATGCGCCAGCCTCAGGCTGTGCGGCAAGGGGGGCCGGGCGGGGGGTATAGGGCGGCACAACCGGCGGAACTCCGTAAGAATCGTCTTTCCGGGCATAGCCGAACTCATCCTCCGACGCGCGCGCCAGCAGATCGCCCAAAGACCACTGATTGCGCCGCTCGGAGGGCTGAGGCTCGGGGAAGGGCGGCATCATCGGAGCGGGAGCCGGTGCAGCGGGAGCCGGATCGGGCTGCTGGTAGGCTCTAGCGGGCTGCAGCGGCTCGTTCGGAACCCAGCTCTTCTCGACAGGCGGCTGGCCGTATTCGTAGGACTGCCGGGGCGAAAATGCTGCATCGTGCGGAGGCGGGACCTGCTCCCGAACCGGCGGCTCGCTTCTCTGTTCAGGAACCGAGACGGAGGCGGCATAGGTGTGCCGGCTGGAGAGATCGGATAGCGCATCGAGCGCGGATAGCTGGTCCTGCAGCGCGCGCCGCATGGCGGTAGCGCTTTGTTTTGCAGTTTCCGGCAGAGCCTTCGCGTGACGCTGGAGCTCGCTTTGCGCGGCCTCAAGGTCCACAGCGGCCCGCCGCGTCGTATCGCTCACCACGCGCGTCGTATCGGAGAACTTCGACGAGAAAGTCGAAAGCTGATTGGAGACCTGATCGGAGAGCGAGCTGAAATTGGCTTGCAGCTCCGAAACCGCCTTTTGCGTATGGGTCTGCGCAACCTGGCGCAAACTCTCGATCTCGCGGATAGCCACCTGCGATTTTTCGGCAAAGTCCTTGGCGAGGAGTTCCGTGACCTTGCGCGCCCGAAGTTCGGCTTGGCTCAGGGACTGCTCCAGCATGTTGGAATAGGAATTCATCATGCGGTCGAGCTCTTGCGCCCGCGCGCCGACGTTCTCCATCAGCTTGTTGAATCCGGCCTGACGCTGCTCCATCTGGGCGTCGACCTTCGAGTTGGACATCTCGAAGGTGCGGGAAGCGTTGACAAGTGCGGCGCCTTGCTCCTCGAAGCGTTTGGTCAAGCCGCCGAGCTGGTTCACCAGCGTTGCGGACACTTCCTTCAGCACGCGAGCCTGGCCGGAAAGCGCGTCGGAGCCCGACGACGAACGGCTGGCGAGTTCTTCGACCGCCCTTTGCAGATTTGCCGAGTTCGTAGTTACGACGCGCTCGATGGCAGCCGCCTGCCGCGCGAGCGTGTGCTCCATCGACCCTGCTTGTTTGTCGATGGTGTCGCGGATCGAGCCGGTCTGGTGAGCGATCGAGGCTTCCAGCGCCTGGGCACGTTGAGCGAGCGTGGTGTCGAGCTGCTTCGTGCGCTCGGTCATGCTCACTTCGAAATTGTGCGTGCGGCGGCTCAATATGCCTTCAAGCGCTTGGATGCGCTCGGCCATAGAGGTATCGATGTGCTGCGTATGGTCGTGCAGAACAGTTTGGAGAACTGACGTGCGTTCGCCGAGCGTCTGGCCAAGCGATTGCGTTTTTTCGGTGAGTGTGATTTCCAGGGCCGACAGGTTGCGTGTCGCACCGTCGATGATCGAGCTGAGGCGCGTCTGTTCCGTGCCAAGCCTTTCAAGAAGCACTGGAATTTCCCGGCCCACCCGCTCGCTCATGCCTATGACGGACGTAACGAGGCTGTTGCCCTTGGCAGAGATGGCCGCCGCCGCCCGGTCGGACGATTCCTGAATCGCGCGTGTAACTTCGAGGCTCGACGTACGCAGGGATTCCGCCGCCTGCGCGCCGTGCTTGACGAGCTGTTCGGTAATGCGTGCCCCGCGCTCCGCAAGCTTTTCGTCGATAGCAGATCCTGCCGCAGTCACAGCGGCGGTGATCTTTAGCCCGCGGTTTGCGAATGTCTCGGTCATGGTAACGGAGGCGTGGCCAAGCGTCTGCGATGCCTTTTCGCTCGCAGCGGTGATCTCCCTCGTAACCTGGCTGCCGACGCCGCGCAGAGCCTCGCTCACGCGCTCGCTATTATTGGCCAGTGCCTCACGCTCGCTCGCAAGCTCGTTGATGAGGTTCCTGATCCGGTTCTCATTCTCCGTATAGGACCGCTCCAGCGCCGCGACTTCGTTATGAACGAGCGCTTCAAGCTCACCCGCACGGCCAAGCGCGCGGGAGATGGCGTCGTTCATAGCTGCGACCTGGCGCCGCACGGTTTGCCCTAGCGAAGCGACGGACTGCTCGGCCATACGATCGGGTTCCGCGAGCCGAACCGCGACCTCGGTCATCGCCGAGGACATCAAGCGAAGCTCTTGCGCGCGCCAGACGAGGATTGCCAGGAACCAGAAAAGCGCAATCGGAACGGCAACGGTCGCGATTACCGCGATGATGGCTGGGTTGGCGAGCATTTCGGCGGTGCTGCCGGAGCTGTCCATGGCCTTCTGGAACACCGCATAGGACACGCCGAGCCCGAGCACGAACCAAACCGCGGAGGTAATAAGTGCGATGAGGAATGGGGATCTGGACGGCCGCTGCTGGAGCGCGTAGATCAGCCCCCCGATCGACGGCATATCGTCGTTGGCCGCGACATGCGGCCGCGCCGCGCCGGCGGGGCGCTTTTGCGCAGCAGGACCGCCTGTTCCTTGCGAAACCTGGACGCTATTGTCACGCGAATCCGGAAGGCGCCGCGGCGAGGGCGCCCGCCCTGCAGGAGCTCCTTGGCCGGGATTCTGCTGCGCGCCGTCTGCGCGCGCGCCCGCTTCTGCCGGAGCCTTTCCGCTTAGATTACGCGGCTTTGCCTCATCTTCCGGAGTAAGGTCGATGGGCGTCTGGGAAATCGCTGGTTTCTGGCTCATCAGGCCGTCCTGACCATAAATGATATGTCCGACATACCGCCAACGCCGCGAACCGATCGCCTGCGATCCCTCGCCGCGGCGTTACGCACAAACTGCGGGCAGCTCTTCATTTCCCCTCAAACGCGCGCTAAAAGGCGCCCTGAAAAAACCCAGTCTGCGCCTTCGCTAATGGATTTTTGAGGCCAAAAAAAGATTGCCGAACGCTGCGAATAAATCGTCCACTCGATGCCACAATCTTAAATGTCTGTTTCTTGTGATGAATATTGCGATTCGCAGCATTTTCGTGAGCTACTATTGCAGGTGTAGAAAATAAGCACAACTTTTTTAGCTCCGGGGGCACTTCTGCCGCGCATAGTGGCCTGGAGGTCCACCCCGGCAAATTGCCACTTTGAATTTGGGGCAAATTTCCCTAAGACATGGGAGCGAGCGATCTTGGCGGTGCCACGGTGAAAATCACTTATATACAAAACAACGGTACGGTTCAAACGGTCGAGGGCGAGCCCGGCCAGACGGTGATGGAAACGGCAATCAAGCATGCGGTGCCGGGCATCGTCGCCGAATGCGGGGGCGCATGCAGTTGCGCAACCTGTCATGTCTATGTCGACCCGGCGTGGAAAGAGCTGACGGGCGCGCCATCGCCGATGGAAGAGGACATGCTCGATTTTGCGTTCGATGTGCGCCCGGAAAGCCGGCTGAGCTGTCAAATCCGGCTGAAGCCCGAGCTGGACGGCCTCGTCGTCCGCATCCCCGAGCATCAAAACTAGGTCCCGGAAAAGCGCAGGCGATCCGCGCCGGCTGAAACGAGCAAATGACATCCCCGATTCAAACTGACGCCCTCATTATTGGAGCTGGCCCAGTGGGCCTTTTTGCCGTGTTCGAGCTGGGCCTCTTGGACATCAAGGCGCATCTCGTGGACATATTGGATAGGCCCGGCGGGCAATGCACCGAGCTTTATCCCGAGAAGCCGATCTACGATATTCCGGGTCTTCCCGTCGTCACCGGCCAGGAGCTGACGAACCGGCTGATGGAGCAGATCAAGCCTTTCGGGCCGGTGTTCCATCCGGGCGAGCGCGTCGATGCGCTGAAGCGCGTGGACGGCGGCTTCGAAGCCGTGACGAACGCCGGCACGATCTTCCTGGCCAAGGTGGTTATCATCGCCGCGGGCGGCGGTTCGTTCACGCCGAAGCGGCCTCCGCTGGCAGGCATCGAGGCGTTCGAGGATAAGTCTGTCTTCTATGCCGTGCGCAAGATGGATGCGTTCCGCGGCAAGAACGTTGTCATCGTTGGCGGCGGCGATTCCGCGCTCGACTGGGCGCTGAACCTTGAGCCCGTGGCCAAGTCGGTGACGCTCATCCACCGCCGGCGCGAGTTCCGCGCCTCGCCCAATTCGGTCAACAAGATGCGCGCGCTGGAGGCCGAGGGGCGGCTCAAATTCGTCCTTGGCCAGGTGATGAAGCTGCACGGCGAGGGCGGCGAGCTTCGTAGCCTGACCGTGCGCGGGCCGGTGGATGGCGGGCCTGAGCAAGAGTTCGAAATCGCGGCGGAGTGGCTCCTGCCGTTCTTCGGCCTGACCATGAAGCTCGGGCCCGTGGCGGATTGGGGCTTGAATCTACACGAGAATCTGATCCCCGTTGGCACCGAGAAGTTCGAGACCTCCGAGCCCGGCATTTTCGCCATCGGCGACATCAACTGGTATCCGGGCAAGCTCAAGCTCATCCTCTGCGGCTTCCACGAGGCGGCGCTGATGGCGCAAGCGGCGCACCGCTATGTCTACCCGGACAAGCGCGCCGTCTTTCAGTACACGACCTCGTCTTCGAACCTGCAGAAGAAGCTCGGCATCCTCTAGAGTGCGTCCGGAAAAGTGCGAAGCGGTTTTCCGATAAAGACGCACGATAAAACAAAAACTTAGAGCCCGCTTTTGATTCCATCGAAAGCGGGTTCTAATCCGCGGCGCAAGTTCACTTCCCGTTAACGCATTTTGGCAACCCTTTGGCGTGGCCGGACGCCGCTCTTCGATGTTGAACTAGTTTAGCAGAAGAGTTTTGAAGAAGCGTTAAGCCCGGCGCGCATCTAGCACATTGATATATAACGATAAAATACGCACCCCGTCGCCTTGGACGGCGCATTTAAGCCTCGCTTAAGGTTAATTCGCAAGTTGCGGCTATATTTAATAGGATTTAGGAGTCGTAGAAATCGACCTAAAGTGAGAAAAGATTCGCAGAAAGACGGCGGCGGAAAATATGCGGACCCGCCGTTTACCATCCCCTCATTAACTATAGTAGGGGCCTACGCGAATCGAACCGTTCATTAAGCAGTAAAGAGCCTGCAAAGCTGCGCTAAGGCCGGATCGAGGCCGGACGAATAATACCGGACACCGTAGGTCTTGACTATTCCGCGGCACTGGCCGGCAAAGCGCCCTCTTTTGCTCAGTCCATGCCTGTCCGGTTAACGCAGACACCCACTACATATAGACTGACCGGTGCACTGCACCGGCACCGTGTGATCGGCCGTTCATGACCCTAAGCGGAAAGTTGAGTTCATGCGGCCCAAGCCTAACGCGATGACCGCTTGGCGTTTCCTTTCCGGAAATGGAACGTCAGCACGATGAGGAGCTCGATGGAGGGGCGAATTAATAGCCCGTGTAGACGAAGGCGGCCCAGAAATAGGGATGAGCGAACGGGCGCTGGTCAAGGCCAGCCGCGGCTAGCCGCCCGCTCCTGCCTTTCCCATGCCTGCCCCGCTCCGCATCGGACTCCTGCAGCGCATTCCAAATCGCGGCAAACCGGCTCGGCACGCTGCGTTTTTCCGCGCTGAGCTGAGCCACGAAATCGGAGGCGCTGGCGCTTGGCGCTTGCCGGTTTGAGGACGGCATTCGCATAGGCGATCAGCTCCCGCCTCGTCGTGGTCCTGAGCCAGACCTTCGCCTGCTTCAGCGCGGCGGCCGGCGCGAGGCCTTTATCGATATGCAGCTCGTAGAAGCGCGCCATGAGCAGCGCCGTGGCGAGATCGCTAACCTCCCATAGCGAGCCGATCACGCCGCCAGCACCCAGCTCCAGGAACGCGGCGGGCAGGCCCACGAACTCGTCGGGGTTCCTGGCCGTATCGTAAAGCCCGGTCTCGCAGGCCGACAGCACCACGAGCCGCGGGCTCCGAGCGTGCCGCGCGCGTCGAGCAGCGCGCCGACGGTGAGGAGCTGCCTGTCCTTCATCAGGAGCCCGGACTGGCGGGCGTCGTCCCAATCGAACAGGCCGTGCGAGGCGAAGTGCCAGTAGGTTTTGCCCTGGAGGCCGGCCAGCACCACCTCGGGCGTCGCGTTGGACCGGTCCAGCTTGACCAGCGGCTTGCCCTTGAAGCGGGAAGCCACAATCGCGCCCTCGACCTCGGTGAACGGCAGGTTCGCTTCGGGATCGTCGCCGGTTGGATTGACGGCCTCGGCCAGCGAAGGCTTGCCGGCTTTGGCGGCGGCGCGGGCGGCGGCCAGATAGGCTTCGAGGCTCGGGATGGCGGTGACGTTGTAGGCCTCGGCGAAGCTGCGGCCGCTGGCGGGATCGCGGGCGAGTTCCAGCGGCAGAAGGCCGAGCGCGCCGGTGGGCAGGACGATGAGGCGCGCGCCGTCCTTGACGCCGGCCTCTTTCAGCGCCGCATCGAGCTTGCCGGCGAACAGCGTCCAGAGTTTCGGGCCGATGCCGTCGATGGCCGCGAGCCATGCCGGGGGCGCGGTCTGCTGGCGCTCGTAATCCACAAACCAGCCGGAGGTTTGCCCTGCCGCATCGGTGTGGCGCAGCAAGGCCTGAAGCTTGTCCGAAGTCAGGTCCGGGAATTCGGCAACGGAAATAGACGGAACGCCCTCCGCCGCCGTCACGATCAAAATCTTGCTGCCCCAGCTCGTCACGATGGGTGCCACCAGCGCGCTGTTCTTGAGCAAACCCTGGCGGGCGATGACGTCGATGCCGCCTTCAACCTGGCTGCGGCCCGCAGCCTCCTTGAGGAGCGCCGAGAACTTCCCGCGCGCGGCGCTCAAATGCTGCAAGGCCTCGGCACCTTCCGTGCCCTTCGCCTCCGCGAGCTTCGCCCATTCTTTAATCTCAGCCCGCAGCGACCGGTAAGCGGCTTCCTCCGCCGGCGTGAAGGGCAAGGATTGCTGGCGGAGCGCTGCGGCGAGCAGCATGGCGCGCCCTTCGCTCAGTGTCGCGAGAGCGGCCTTTGCGTCGCCGGCTTTCGCCTCGCGCGTAGGCGAGATCGGCAAACAGCGGCCCGGCTAGCGCGATCACGCCGCCCGCTTCCGTCTCATCGACCCCTTCGCCGAACAGGAGGAGAAAGGCCTCCCTTCGCGTCCGCAAGCACCGGCAGCGCGTGGGGCCAATCGTTGAGGCCGATCCACGCGTCCGCCAGATCTAGCGTTGTTTGCAAGTGGTCGCGCGGGGAGGCCTCGCGGGTGCGGACGGTCAAGGCCGCCTCAAGGCCTTGATCGCGGCTTCGAGGTTCTCCGCCCGGCTGCCCTGAATGCGGTCCTGATAGGCGTTGCCGAGATTGTTCTGGGTTACGGCCCAGTCTTGCGGGAAGGCCTCGCGGGTGTGGACGGTCAAGGCCGCCTCAAAGGCCTTGATGGCGGCTTCGATGTTCTCCGCCCGGCTGCCCTGGATGCGGCGCCAATAGGCGATGCCGAGATTGTTCTGGGTCATGGCCCAGTCTTGCGGGAAGGCCTCGCGGGTGTGGACGGTCAAGGCCGCCTCATAGGCCTTGATCGCGGCTTCGATGTTCTCCGCCCGGCTGCCCTGGATGCGGTACGAATAGGCGTTGCCGAGATTGTTCTGGGTTATGGCCCAGTCTTGCGGGAAGGCCTCGCGGGTGCGGACGGTCAAGGCCGCCTCATAGGCCTTGATCGCGGCTTCGAGGTTCTCCGCCCGGCTGCCCTGGATGCGGTTCGAATAGGCGTTGCCGAGATTGTTCTGGGCCGTGGCCCAGTCTTGCGGGAAGGCCTCGCGGGTATGGACGGTCAAGGCCGCCTCATAGGCCTTGATCGCGGCTTCGAGGTTCTCCGCCCGGCTGCCCTGGATGCGGTCCTTATAGGCGTTGCCGAGATTGTTCTGGGTCGTGGCCCAGTCTTGCGGGAAGGCCTCGCGGGTGCGGACGGTCAAGGCCGCCTCATAGGCCTTGATCGCGGCTTCGATGTTCTCCGCCCGGCTGCCCTGGATGCGGTCCTGATAGGCGATGCCGAGATTGTTCTGGGTCATGGCCCAGTCTTGCGGGAAGGCCTCGCGGGTGCGGACGGTCAAGGCCGCCTCATAGGCCTTGATCGCGGCTTCGAGGTTCTCCGCCCGGCTGCCCTGGATGCGGTCCGAATAGGCGTTGCCGAGATTGTTCTGGGTGATGGCCCAGTCTTGCGGGAAGGCCTCGCGGGTGCGGACGGTCAAGGCCGCCTCAAAGGCCTTGATTGCGGTTTCGATGTTCTCCGCCCGGCTGCCCTGGATGCGGTCCGTATAGGCGATGCCGAGATTGTTCTGGGTCATGGCCCAGTCTTGCGGGAAGGCCTCGCGGGTGTAGACGGTCAAGGCTGCCTCATAGGCCTTGATGGCGGCTTCGATGTTCTCCGCCCGGCTGCCCTGGATGCGGTCCCCATAGGCGGTGCCGAGATTGTTCTGGGTCGTGGCCCAGTCTTGCGGGAAGGCCTCGCGGGTGCGGACGGTCAAGGCCGCCTCATAGGCCTTGATTGCGGCTTCGATGTTCTCCGCCCGGCTACCCTGGATGCGGTTCTGATAAGCAATGCCGAGATTGTTCTGGGTCGTGGCCCAGTCTTGCGGGAAGGCATCGCGGGTGTAGACGGTCAAAGCCGCCTCACAGGCCTTGATGGCGGCTTCGATGTTCTCCGCCCGGCTGCCCTGGATGCGGCTCCGGTAGGCGATGCCGAGATTGTTTTGGGTCATGGCCCAGTTTTGCGGGAAGGCCTCGCGGGTGTAGACGGTCAAAGCCGCCTCAAGGCCTTGATGGCGGTTTCGAGGTTCTCCGCCCGGCTGCCCTGGATGCGGGCCCAATAGGCGGTGCCGAGATTGTTTTGGGTCGTGGCCCAGTCTTGCGGGAAGGCCTCGCGGGTGCGGACGGTCAAGGCCGCCTCATAGGCCTTGATGGCGGCTTCGAGGTTCTCCGCCCGGCTGCCCCGGATGCGGTCCGCATAAGCGGTGCCGAGATTGTTCTGGGTCATCGCCCAGGCGTGCGGGAAGGACTCTCGGGTCCGGACGGTTAAAGCCGCCTCATAGGCCTTGATGGCGGCTTCGATGTTCTCCGCCCGGCTGCCCTGAGTGCGGCCCGACATAGGCGTCGCCGAGATTGTCTGGTGCTGGCCCAAAGCGCGGGAAATGCGTGTTCGGGAATTCGCCTACGATAGCGCGCATAAGCGGCGATGCGCTGCTCGCTATTTCCATATGCGCGGGCCTCCTTAGCGCCTCCCAAGCCAACGGAAATCGCGGTCCGCTCGCCGTGCCGCAAGATATCGAGCTGGAGCACGGCGCTTTTTCCGGCTTGCTTGATTTGCTGGATGAAGCCGATGAGGCCGGGAACCGGCTGGCCATTCAGCGCCACGATGGCATCGGCGGTTCTGAGGCCGGCTTTTTCTGCAGGCCCGTCTGGCGCCGGCAGGACGACGAGCAGGGCATGCGCCTGATCGAGGCCGAGCGCCTTGATGGAGGCGGCGTCCAGCTCTTGCAGTTGGGCGCCGAACCAGCCCGGTTCGGCCGGGGCGGGTTGGGCCGCGGGCGGCGCCGCGGTCCGCTGTCTTGCGCGATTGCGAGCGGGGCCTGCGCCGCCAAGAGCAGCAGGGCGAGCAGCGCGCCGCAAAGCAAGGTGCGAAACGCCTCGAAGGAAATGCCTGCGCCACGTGCCCGTTTCATGCCAGCCCCCAGTGCTACGCCCGGGGCCGGTAACTAATTCCCAAAAGCGTTGCAATTTGGGAATGGACGCGGATCGGCATTCGTTCGCGTGGAAATCGCGTTCAGGCCTCCTAACACTTCCGAGTGTCTGCTTTGCCAATCTGAAAGCGGCCACCTATAACCACGCAAATTCCGAGAGCTGTGGATTCTGCTCATG
>CAWAVJ010000039.1:0-96785 GCA_963785355.1 uncultured Alphaproteobacteria bacterium | reverse complement strand
GCAGATTTGAAATTAACCAAAAAATGCACCGTCCCGCGCGCGCCGCAAGCCCCTGCGCAGCAAGATTATATCGCGCAATATCAATGCGTCACCATCCGCACCCGCCGCGCGTTAACCGGGCGGAAAGGTCTCTTCGGTAAAATTGCGCCGTGAAGAAAAACCGCAGGGAAAGCCCTTGCGCATGACCTGAATTTACATATAGTGCAAAAACCGTCCGGTTTGAGGCTGAACGGAAGCGGCTGGCTATTCCCGAAAAGGAAGCAAGCCGTGGCGCGCAGGCGTCCTCGTTCCCGTGTCTCTCCTCTGCTTAAGATCCTTCATGCCTTTCCAAGGCTTGACGGGGGCTCTGCGCCGGATTTCGTTAGACCATGGGAAAGGCCGATATGCCATTATACGAGCATACCTTTCTTGCGCGCCAGGACGTCACGGCGGCGCAAGTAACCGGGCTTATGAACACCTATAAAGCCGTCATCGAAGAGCTTGGCGGCAAGGTCGGCAAGACCGAATATTGGGGTTTGAAGTCCACCGCCTACAAGATCAAGAAGAACCGCCGCGCGCATTACGCGTTCTTCAACATCGACGGGCCGCACGAGGCCGTTGCCGAGATGGAGCGGCAGATGCGGATTTCGACCGACGTTCTGCGCTTCCTGACCGTGCGCGTGGACGCGCTCGACGACAAGCCCACCATCATGATGCGCAAGCAGGACGACCGTGAGCGCGGCGACCGCGATGGCCGCCCAGACCGCGGCGATAGAGGCGACCGCGGCGATCGCGGCGACAGAGGAGATAGAGGCGGCCGGCCTCCCCGGCGTGAGGGCGGCGGTTTTGGCGGCGGTGGATTTGGCGGCGGATTTCGCGACGGTGAAGGCGGCGGCGCACGCGGTGCACGTCCACCCCGGGCCGAGACGCCAGCAACGCCAGCAGTTACGCCAGCAGCGCCAGGAGTTGAAGAATGAGCATGCAAGGAATGAGCAGCGGCGGCAGCGGAGCGCGCCGCCCCTTCTATCGCCGCCGCAAGACCTGCCCGTTCCAGGGCGACAATGCGCCGGTCATCGATTATAAGGACGTCCGGCTGTTGCAGCGCTTCATTTCCGAGCGCGGCAAGATCGTGCCGTCCCGCATTACGGCGGTGTCCGCGAAGAAGCAGCGCGAGCTCGCCAAGGCCATCAAGCGCGCGCGCTTTTTGGGCCTCCTCCCCTACGTGTTGAGATAAGAGGCGCCGCCATGCAGGTTATTCTCCTGGAACGGATCGGCCGCTTGGGCCAAATGGGCGACGTGGTCAAGGTTCGCCCCGGTTTCGCGCGCAATTTTCTCTTGCCGCAGGGCAAGGCAATGCGCGCCACCAAAGACAATATGAAGCACTTCGAGGTACAGCGCTCGCAGCTCGAAGCCAACAACTTGCAGCGCAAGCAAGAGGCCGAGGCCGTGGCGGCCAAGCTCAGCGGCTTGCGCTTCCAGGTCATCCGGCAGGCGGGCGATACGGGCCAGCTTTACGGTTCGGTATCGACGCGCGATGTCTCCGATGCGGTGACGGCCGGCGGCTTCACTATCGACCGGGTGCAGGTTCTTCTCGACCGCCCGATCAAGAATCTCGGGCTTCACCAGGTCCGCGTGAGCTTGCACCCGGAGGTGGAGATCAAGGTCGCGGTGAACGTGGCGCGCACCGAGGAAGAGGCTCAGCGTCAGGCCGCGGGCGAGGACGTGACCAAGGTCAAGGACGACTACGCCGCGGACTATGCCGCCGAGCAGGCCGCCATTGCCGCGGAGGCCCTGTTCGAAGGCGAGGCGGTGCACGAGGAGGAGTAAGCTCCTTTCGTCCGCCGCATTGGAATAGCAAAAGTCCCGCCACAGCGGGGCTTTTCTTGATACCGAGTCTTACGATTTGCCGCACCAGCAATGCGGAAAACGCATGGCTGGCTCGCGCGGGCGCCGGATTTGCTACCGCGCACTTGAACGGCTCCGCTGCGTTGCCTAGGCTCACGCGATCGCCTTGGTCTAGAGCCTATCCGCTTTTGATGGAATCAAAAGCGGGGCTCTAGGTCTTTGTTTAGCCGTGCGTCTTATCGGAAAAACCGCTCACACCTCCGGGTCAAGCCCGAAGGCATGCTTTTTCCGGACGCACTCTAAGCAACAATCGGAAATGGAGCGGAACGTGAGCGGATCGCGTGTGCTTTGCCCTGCGCTAAAAGACAAGATCATGACAGCTCAGCAGGCGGCGGCGCTTATTCCCGCCGGTGCCAATGTGGGCATGAGCGGCTTTACGGGCGCGGGCTATCCCAAGGAGGTGCCGCAAGAGCTCGCGCAGAGGATACAGGCGCTGCATGCGGCTGGAGAGGCCTTCAAAATCGGCGTCTGGACCGGCGCTTCCACGGCACCCGAGCTTGACGGCGCGCTTGCGGAGGCCGATGGGATCGAGCTCCGGCTGCCCTATCAATCCGATCCCACTTGCCGCAAGCGCATCAATGCCGGCGATCTCGACTACATCGACATCCACTTAAGCCAGGTGGCGCAATTCGTCTGGTTCGGCTTCTCGGCAAGCTCGACGTGTCGCTTGTCGAGGTGGCAGGCGTTCTGAGGACGGCTGGCGATCCCGTCTTCGTCCATCGGCAACAACAAAACGTGGCTCGACCAGGCTGACAAGGTGATCCTGGAGGTGAACTCCTGGACCAACCCCGGTCTCGAAGGCATGCACGACGTTCATCACGGTACGCGGCTCCGCCCGAAAGACAGCCGATCCCCATCGTCAAGGCCTCCGACCGGATCGGCGATAAATATCTGCGCTGCGACCCGGCCAAGGTGATCGCCGTGGTCGAAACGCACTCGCCCGACCGGAATTCGAAATTCTCGAAGCCGGACGAGAATTCAAAGGCGATCGCGAGCCATATCCTGGAGTTTTTGGCCCACGAGGTGAAGATGGGCCGCATGCCCAAGGACCTCTTGCCGCTGCAATCGGGCGTGGGCAACGTCGCCAACGCGGTGATGGCGGGGCTTGAGCACGGGCCTTTCGACAATTTGACGGCCTACACCGAAGTCCTGCAGGACGGCATGTTGCATCTGCTGAAGCAGGGTAAGATGACCTTCGCATCGGCCACCGCGCTGTCGCTGAGCCCGGAGGCAATGCTCGAATTCGACCACGATATCGACTTCTACCGCGAGCGTATCCTGCTCCGGCCGCAGGAGATCAGCAACCACCCCGAGATCATCCGCCGGCTGGGCATAATCGCCATGAACGGGCTGATCGAGGCCGACATTTACGGCAACGTCAACTCGACGCACATCCGGGGCTCCTCGATCATGAACGGCATCGGCGGGTCGGGCGATTTCGCGCGGAACGCCTATCTGTCGATCTTCATGACGCCGTCGGTTGCCAAAAGCGGTGAGGTATCGTGCATCGTACCGATGGCGACGCATGTCGACCATACCGAGCACGATGTGCAAATCCTCGTGACAGAACAAGGGCTTGCCGATCTGCGCGGGCTGGCGCCGAAAGAGCGCGCGCAAGTTATCATCGCCAATTGCTCGCACCCGGAGTTCAGGCCGGCGCTGCAGGAATATTACGACCGTGCCCTGCACTATTCCCCGGGCCGGCACATGCCGCACCTGTTGGAGGAGGCATTCACCTTCCTGCCGAACTGGGTAGCGAACAAGGCCGCAGCCAAGGCTTGGGGCGCTGAGCTAGCCAGCACCGAGCCATCGTCGCGAGCACTTTAGCGCCCGGCGCACGCCGGGCAGACCGGGCGCGGCGTGCAAATTATCGTTACGGAACAATGGATTACCTGCCGTCACAGTAACAGGGGCAAAAGTCCGGGCAAGTGCCTGCCGATGAACGGCGAACGTGGTCCTTGCATGAGCGTCATGCCCGCGAAGGCGGGCATCCATGTCAGCCGAATATATCGCTCTTACATATACTTAGCATGGGTCCCCGCCTTCGCGGGGACGACGGCAGTGGAAGAGACAAAGAGATCGGGTGCCCGGACTTTTGCCCCTATTACCCGTCACACGCCGTCCCTGCTGGAGAAGGCGTTCACTGAGCATAGTTTCCGTTAGATGATCTGCTGATATTGTGCGGGTTTAGTGCCGGATTGCTGCTGGATAGGCTCTACTTTCTGGATGACTTGCTGGAACACTACTCGGTAGTTCTTGTTGGGGCGGCCGTGCCCAGCGTTTTTGACTTCGTCTTTATTCGAAGACGCGCGGGGCTCGGGCGCCTTTTGCAGAGGGCGAGAGACTGGCCCGCCTGAGTGGCGAGCCCGCTGCCCGGCTATTGCACGCGGCGCCAAGTATGCGACTTGCAAATGAAGCTCAGCACGCAGCCTTCAAGCTTCACCTCGTCCTTGCTCTTGACCGTGACATAGCCCCCGTAAGTCTTGCCATCCTCCGAGTTGTAGACATTGCCTTTCCAGCGGTCCGCGCCGTCTTTCGCGGCGCCGGACATGATGACCACGCCCGCCATCGAGCGGCCCTTGAGCGCCGGATCCGGGTTGTACGTGTCCACCGCGCGATCCTTGCTCGGCGTCACGACCTTGATGCAAATCCCGCCAGGGCAGGAATAGATCTCGGTGATGCCGCCCGTATCGGCGTCCTTCCAGGTGCCGATGGCATCCTCTGCCGCCGCCAGCGCCGCCGCCGGAAGCGCGCCCGCAAAGACGAGGCCGGTCAGCGCCCCGATAAGGCTCGAACGTTTCATTCCCCTACCCTCCTCTACTACGGTTGCTACATCCCGCACAATTTTAGCATTCGCCCTTGGACGCTCATAATGGACTTTCGCCGGCCCCGTAGTAACTTTCTTTTTACCGTAGCTGCGCGGCTTTTTGCCAATTCGGCGAAATTGCTGCGCTTCTCTTTAAGGCGCTAATGATAGGCGATGCTTCTTTCTAAAAGATTAATACGCGCGTAACGTATTGATAACACGATGGAATTACCCGGCGCCTGCGGCGGCAGGCGTCGCCGGATGCGCCAATTCATGGTTAAGATTAAAGTTGCGCGTATATTTAATAGTATTTTGGAGTCGCAGAAATCGACCTAAAGCGGGAAAAGATTCGCAGAAAGACGGCGGCGGAAAATATGCCGCGGTGCCGTTTACCATCGGCGAATTTACCATAGTAGGCCCTTACGCGAAACGAACGGCTTGTTAAGAACGCCCGCTTGGCCGGAGGCATCTGCCATCTTCAGCCGCGGTGTGTTAGGGTGCGGAAGATAGTTGCTTCGGGGGATTGCGATGCGGGCGCTTGCCGTTCTTCTGTTTTGTTTGTGCTGGTGCGGCGCGGCGGGGGCGCAGGAGCAGGCCAAGGGCTTCCTCGGCGCCCAGCTCCAGGATGTGACGAAGCAAGAGGCGGACGCGCTCGGCTGGGAAAGCCCGCATGGCGCGAAGGTCGTCAAGCCCGTGCCCGGCGGACCGGCGGAGAAGGCGGGGCTGTTGCCCGATGACATCCTGCTCCGGCTGGACGGCGTGGAAATCGAGAACACGGCGGGCTTTGTCGCAACGGTGAGCGGCAAGGCGCCGGGCGCGGAAATCAAGCTTCGCCTGCTGCGGGGCGGCAAGGAAAAGCGGCTCGCCGCAACGCTCGGCGCCCGGCCGGCGGAGCAAGCGCGCGCGGAGCCGAAGGACGTGCCGATCCTGCAGCTCGACACCGGCGGGCATATGGCGAGGATCACGGGCATCGCGTTTACGCCGGACGGCAGGCAGCTCGTCTCGGCCTCCGACGACAAGACCATCCGCTTGTGGGATCTGGCGAGCGGCAAGACCGTGCGCACGATCCGGGGCGATAGCGCGCCGGGCCAGGCGGGCAAGGTCTTCGCCATGGTGCTGTCGCCGGACGGCAAATGGCTGGCGGCGGGGGGCTGGCTTCCTGGCACGAGAGAGGAAAGCGATGCCATTCGCCTCTACGAGTTCGCGAGCGGCAAGCTCGTGGCGCTGTTGAAGGGGCATACGAATGTGGTCAATGGCCTCGCCTTCTCGCCCGACGGCAGCCGGCTGATTTCGGGTAGCCAGGACAAGACCGCCATCCTCTGGGACACCGGAATAGGAGCCGGCACCCGCGTGGCGGAGCCGAAGCTGCTCCACCGGCTCGAAGGGCATAAGGCCGAAATCTACGCCGTTGGCTTCAGCCCCGATGGCAGCCGCGCGGTGACGGGCTCCAGCGACAAGGATTTGAGGCTTTGGCACGTGGCCGACGGTAAGGAGATTGCGCGCATGACCGGCCATAGCGATACGGTCTATAGCCTCGCCGTGACCCCCGATGGCTTCATTGCCAGTGGCGATCTGTCCGGCGAGATCCGGCTGTGGAACGGCCGCGATGGGCGCTTTTTGCGCATTCTGGCCAGGCAGGGGACGGACGTGATCTCCTTGAGCTTCAGCCCCGACGGCAAGCTCTTGCTTTCAGGCGTGGGCAGCAAGCCAACTAATTGCCACGTCTACGACATCGCCGGCGGCAAAGAGATCGTCACCTATACCGGCCACAACAATGTCGTGGTCGCCACCGCCTTCAGCCCGGATGGGCGCTGGGCTGCGACCGGCGGCAACCAGGAGATCCACCTCTGGGACCCGTATTCGGGCAAGCCACGCCCTGGACCCGATGGCAAACCGTTGCGGCTCGCCGGCCGGGGGCAGACGGTCTGGGCGGCGGGGTTCTCAGCCGATGGGCGGCGCATCGGCTGGGGGAACACCTGGCAAAGCCACACGACACTTGCGAAAAATCCGCTGCTGCAGGCCTTGGCCCTGCCGCTGGGCGAGGGCACGCTTGGCGCGCCTGTTGCGCTGGGCGAGGCAGAAGCCGACGCCTTCCGCCGCGCGCAGGCAAGCTTTGGCGGCTTCTCGCTTAGCCATAGAAAAGGCGGCGCCCACGGTTATGACGCCATTCTGGACATCTCGAAGGACGGGCGCGCGGTAGCGTCCATCGAGCGCGGCTCCACGGATGGCTATGACCACCGCTCCTTTAGTTTCACCCCCGATGGCGAAACCGTCATCTCGGGCGGCGCCAATGGCAAGCTCACCGCCTATGACCGCGCGGGCAACGAGCTCGGCGAGTTCGTGGGCCATGAGGGCGATGTCTGGGCCGTCGCGCCCTCGCCAGATGGCCGCTTCCTCGTCTCGGGCGCGGCCGACCACACGGTGCGGCTGTGGAACCTCAAGACGCGCGAGCTGCTCGTGACCCTGTTCCGAGGGGTGGACGGCGAATGGGTGGTGTGGACGCCGCAGGGCTATTACACGGGCTCGCCGGGCGCGGATAAGATCGTGGGCTGGCAGATCAACCGGGGCGCGGAAAACGCCGCCGATTACGTCACCGCAGAGCAGCTCCGCAAGCATCTGAACCGGCCCGACATCGTGGCGAAAGCGATCCAGCTTGCGTCCGCGGAGGAGGCCGTGCGCACGTCTTATGGAACGGAGTTCAAGCTTTCGGATCTGCTCGCCCGGCCCGCGCCGCATTTGCGTATTCTGTCGCCCGTGGCGGACAGCGCGGTGAACGCGGCGGGGAGCGTCGCGGTGAAGATCGCGCTCGACGCCACGCCCGATCCGGTGACACGCATCCGCATCCAGGTGAACGGCCGCCAGCTCGACGATTTCCTCCCCGAAAGCGGGCCGAGTTTCGAGCCCGGCGAGCATAGCTTCAACGTGCCGCTGGCCAAGGGCAAGAACACCGTCGTGGTGACGGCGCTGAACGAAATCGGCTGGTCGAAGGTCCAGGACGGCACGCTCAGCCTCACCAACGAAGCCGCGGGCGGACTCGACAAGCGCGGCACGCTCTATCTGCTCGCCATCGGCGTGTCGAAATATCCGGGCATCGCCAATATGTGCAGCCCCAAGCCAAGCTGCGATCTGGACTATACTGGCGCGGACGCCATCGCCTTCGCCGATAGCGTGGAGGCCAAGCTCGGCGCGCTGCATGAAAAGACGGTGCGCCGCGTGTTGGTCAACCAGGGCAAGAGCGACGGCGCGCCAACCGCCGCCAACATCGTCGATGCGCTGGGCATTCTGGGCCGCGCCCAGCCGAACGACACGGTGGCCGTGTTCCTGGCAGGCCACGGGCTGAACGACGGGCCGAATTACCGCTTCGTGCCGACCGATGCGGCTATCGCCGACGGCATCATCCGGCCCTCGTCCATCGTGCCGTGGTACGCCATCGAGGAGGCCGTGGACCGTGCCAAGGGGCGGCGGCTTCTGTTCATCGACACATGCCATTCGGCCGGCGCCTATAACGAGCGGCTCGGCAACGCCGCCTATTACGCCAACATCCTGGCCTATTCGTCGGCGCGCTGGGATCAGCTTGCGTGGGAGAGCCCCGAACTCGGCCACGGCTTCTTCACCGAAGCCATTGTCGAGGGGCTGGCGGGCAAGGCTGCCGGCGGCACAGTCGGCCACGTGGACACCTTGCAGCTCAACAGCTACCTGCAAACCCGCGTGCACGAGCTTGCGAAGGCCATCGGCCAGGAGCAGGACCCGCAGTTCTTCAAGGGCCGCGACGCGGAGGTTTACACGCTGGCGGTAGTGCACAACTGATGGGCTCCCCGTTTGCTTTTATCCTCAAGCGGGGATAGGGTGCAGCCGGATCGATGTCCGGGGGCGGGGCGTCCTGCGCGTTGCTGTGGCAACGCCGCTGCTCTAGCATGCTTCGAGCGAATCCCGTTACCATTTGCGCAAGTTCCGGAGTGCCCCGCCATGCAGGAAGACATTACTGTGAGCGCCGAGCGCGCGTTGATCGAGAAGGCCCGGGCGCGTGCGCTCGCTTGGGGCACGACGCTTGAGGACGAACTGCGGCGGTGGCTGGAGATCTATGCGCGCGAGGAGGCCGATGCGGCGGCGTGGATGGCGCAGCAGTTGGAGACGATGGAAAAGCTCCGGCGTATGAGGGCCTGAGCCGGGATGCTATTGCCGCACGTCATTGCGAGCGCAGCGAGGCAATCCAGAGCAACGCCGCCGGCTCGCACCATCAGGCGGGGTCATGCCGGTGGCGGGCGATGTATTCTCTGAGGACGGCGTTGATCCTGGTCTGATAGCCATCGGCATGCCGGGACCTAAACCATTCCAGGACATCCGCATCGAGCCGCATCGTCACCGGGCGCTTGACGGGGCGGTAAAAACCGCCGCGCACCGCGCGGTCCCAGTTGCCGGCCTCAGGCGCGCCCGGGCCGATCGGACCGGGGTTGCCACTCAGCGCATGCAGCGCCGCATTTTCTACCGCCGTGAGCTTTCTACCCATCTTCATATGCCTTTCTTAGCACGCTACGCCATTGCGAGCGAAGCGAGCCCTCCAACAACACCGATCGCCGTTTAAGTTTCCCGGATTGCCGCGCCGGCCCCTCGCTATCGGGGTCCAGGGGGCTAGCCCCCTGGCCTTTCCGTTTTTGAGTCCAGGGCTGCGCGTTCGCATCAGTCAAGGCTGGGGCGAGGCCTTTAACGATTACTCCAATGGAATCATTCGCCTGTGCACGTAAGCTGGGCGCAACCTGGGGCTTGTTCGGTATTCCGCGCGAATTGGCTCTAAGTCCCCACCATGAGACACGCCCGCGCACTTTCCCCCTTCCCCGTCCAGCCTTCGCTTGAAGAAAGCCTGGACGCCCTGCCCTTCCGGCAAGCCCCGCACAACATCGAAGCCGAGCAGGCATTGCTCGGTGCGATCCTGATCAACAACGAATCGTTCGACCGGGTTTCGGGCTTCCTGCAAGCCAGCCATTTCTTCGAGCCGCTGCATGGCAAGCTATTCGAGGTGATGGGCAAACTGATCGGCGCGGGCAAGCACGCTTCGCCGATTACGCTTAAGACGTTTTTCGACAGCGAGCCGCCGATTGGCGAGCTGACGGTGGCGCAATATCTGGGCCGGCTGGCGGCGGCGGCAACGACGATCATCAACGCCGCTGCCTATGGGCGGGTGATCTACGATTTGGCGGTGAGGCGCGAACTGATTGTGATTGGCGAGGACATGGTGAATGTCGCCTACGATTTGCCGGTGGAGGCGCCGCCCGAGACGCAGATCGAGGAGGCCGAGCAGCGGCTGTTCGACCTGGCGGACAAGGGCAAGTATGGCTCGGGCTTCATGCCGTTCGGCGACGCGACGGCCGATGCCATCGAGATGGCCGCGAAGGCGTATGAGCGCGATGGCGGCTTGTCCGGGCTTTCGACGGGGCTCACCGACCTCGACAGCATGATGGGGGGCTTGCAGAATTCCGACCTGATTATTCTTGCAGGCCGCCCGTCGATGGGCAAGACGGCGCTGGCGACGAACATCGCGTTCAACATCGCCAAGATGCACCGGACGCAAGTCAATGACGACGGCACCACCGGGACGCTCGACGGCGCGATTGTTGGCTTCTTCAGCCTGGAAATGTCGTCCGAGCAGCTCGCAACACGTATTCTTGCCGAGCAGGCGCAACTGCCGTCGGAGAAAATCCGGCGCGGCCAAATCACGGACGAGGAATTCAACCGGCTGCAAGGTGCGGCGATGCAGTTGCAGACCTTGCCGCTGTACATCGACCATACGGGCGGCATTTCCATTGCCCAGCTTGCGGCGCGCGCGCGCCGGCTGAAGCGGCAGAAGGGCCTGGGCGTGCTGGTGGTGGACTATCTGCAACTGCTTACCGGCTCGGCGAAACGCTCGCAGGAAGGCCGCGTGCAGGAGGTGTCGGAGATCACGGTGGGCCTGAAGGCGCTCGCCAAGGAGCTGTGCGTGCCGATCCTGGCGCTGTCGCAGCTCTCGCGCCAGGTCGAGAACCGCGAGGACAAGCGGCCGCAACTGTCGGACTTGCGCGAGTTGGGTTCGATCGAGCAGGATGCGGACGTGGTGATGTTCGTGTTTCGCGAGGAGTATTATGTTTCGCGCAAGGAACCCGCGCTCACCAAGGCGGAAGAGCATCAGAAATGGCAGGACGAAATGGACCAGGTGCAGGGTCTGGCCGAAGTGATCATCGGCAAGCAGCGCCACGGGCCTACGGGCACGGTGCGGCTGCAGTTCCAGGCCGATATCACCCGCTTCGGCGACCTGGCCGACAACCGGCGCCTGCCGGAACGGTACGAGTAATGCGAGATGTATGGTATTCAGCGATCAGGCGTTACGCCCCTCACTCCAACCCTCTCCCCATGGGAGAGGGAGTCCCGTCGCAGCCGTTGAGAAGGCGTCCCCTCTCCCATGGGGAGAGGGACAGGGTGAGGGGAGTAACGCCCGGATATAGCCATGGATGAGGCGTTTGCCGCGCGGATAGCCAAGGAGCTTGCGGAGGCGCCTGCGCAAGCCACAGGGGTTGCGGTTATCCGCCTCGGAGCCGTCCGCCGCAATTACGCCAAGCTGCGCGATCTGGCGCGGCCGGCCGAGACGGCGGCGGTGGTGAAGGCCAACGCCTATGGCCTTGGCGCGGCAGAGGTGTTTCCGGCTCTTGAAGCGGAAGGCTGCCGGACCGCCTTCGTGGCCACGCTCGCCGAGGCGCAAGCGCTGCGGGCGCTTTCGAAGACCACGATCTATGTGCTGGATGGCCTTCTACCGGGGACGGCGCCATTGTTCGAGAATGCGGGCGCGCGCCCTGTGCTGAGCAGCCTGGACGAGGCCGCCGAATGGGCCGCGTACTGCAAGGCGCGCGGCAAAGCGTTGCCCGCCGCCATTCATGTGGACACAGGCATGGCGCGGCTCGGCCTGCCGGACGAGCGGGCGCGGCTTCTCGCGAAGACGCCGGAGCTGCTGGCGAGCTTCAACCTATGCCTGATAATCAGCCATCTCGCCTGTGGCGACGAGGCAGGCCATCCCAAGAACGAGGCACAACTGGTGCGGTTCGCGGAGCTGACATCGCTCTTTCCAGGGGTGCCGCGCAGCCTCGCAAATTCCGCCGGAATATTGCTGGGGCCGCGGTTTCATTTCGATGTGACGCGGCCCGGTATCGGGCTTTACGGCGGCCGGCCGAACGCCAAGGGCGCGAACCCGATGGAGCCCGTGCTCTGGCTGTTTGGGCGCGTAGCCGAGGTGAGCTGGGCGGAGGCTGGCGAGACGGTGGGCTATAATGCCACGCAGACGCTCAAGCGCCGCACCCGGATCGCCACAGTAACGGCGGGCTATGCCGACGGCTATTTCCGCGCGCTGTCTTCGAGCGATGTCAGGGACGGGCCGCCCGCATACGCCGGCCCGCACCGGCTGCCGCTGCTCGGCCGGGTTTCCATGGACCTGCTTACCTTCGACGCCAACGATGCAGCCGAAGCCGCCGTGCACCGCGGCGGCTTTCTTGAACTTCTCGGCGAGCGCGTCACCGTGGACGATCTCGCATCTTTCGCGGGCACCATCGGCTATGAAGTGCTGACCTCGCTCGGCCGCCGCTATCACCGGGTCTATGTGGACGAGTAATCCTAAAAACGGCAGTTGACGCCGATTTGCGCATGAAATCGCACGCGGAATCGAGCCGCAGCGTCGTCCCCGCGAAAGCGGGGACCCACGCTAAGCACCTGCAAGAACTGCGTTTTTTGCTGCCATGGATTCCCGCCTTCGCGGGAATGACGGTCTAGAATCTGTGCCTCGCCTTTTCACCCTTTAGGTGAAAAGGCTGCCCCCAGCAGCACGCTGTTTCGCCAAACAGTTCCGCAAGCGGGCTAATCGCAACTGCCGGGTTTAGGACACTCCGAACAATAACTGAATCGCGATCTGCGACCGTTTGACTCAATTTGCTGGGATTCCGCGCCCCGGCAAACAGATGTATGCCGGCCCCATGATCGATGAAGACGCAATTCGCTACCGCTGGGAAACAGTTGGCAGCAATCTTGATGAACGGGGGCGGCGCATGTTCGCCGCGGCCGAGGTACGAACCGCTGGCTGGGGCGGTCTGGCGATTGTCGCGGGGATCACTGGGCTTGCACGTTCGACGATCAATCGCGGCGAGGACGATCTTGATGCGGAGCCCCTGGCGAAGGGACGGATTTGCCGTGCTGGCGGCGGACGCAAGGCGGTGAGCGAGAACGATCCGGAGCTGATTCCGGAACTGAAGCGGCTTGTCGCGCCCGCAACGCTGGGCGATCCCATGCGGCCGCTGATCTGGGTCTCGAAGAGCATGGACAAGCTGGCTGACACGCTGACGGCGATGGGCCATTCGATTAGCGCCGATACCGTGGACAAGGAGCTGAAAAAGCATGGTTTTTCTCGCCAGTTCAATCGCAAAACGAATGAAGGCTCGCGGCATCCGGACCGGAACGCGCAGTTCGAACACATCAATAACAAGGTCATTGCGGCGCAGGCGGCACGGCAACCGGCGATTTCGGTCGATACGAAGAAGAAGGAACTGGTTGGCAACTACAAGAATGGCGGCTCCGATTACCGGCCTAAGGGCGATCCTCTGCGTGTGAACGTGCACGATTTCGCCGATAAGGAATTGGGCAAGGCTGTGCCCTATGGCGTCTACGACGTGGCGGCCAACACCGGGTTCGTCAGCGTAGGTATCACGAGCGATACGGCCGAGTTCGCCGTCGAGGCCATCCGCACTTGGTTCGGACGCATGGGGCGCCAACGCTATCCAAAAGCACGCGAGCTAACGATCACGGCAGACTGCGGCGGTTCAAATGGTGCGCGTGTGCGGCTCTGGAAGGCCGAATTGCAGAAACTCGCCGATGAGACGGGGCTTGTGCTCCATGTCCTCCACTATCCGCCCGGTACATCCAAGTGGAATAAGATCGAGCACCGCATGTTTTGCCATATCACCCAGAACTGGAGAGGCCGCCCGCTGACAGACCGTCTCGCCATCGTCGAATTGATCGGCGCCACCACGACAAAGACTGGGCTGAAGGTCGAGTGCGTCCTCGATACACGAACCTACGAAAACGGCATCCACGTCAGCGATGCCGAGATGGAGATGTTGAATATCGCAGGCGATGATTTTCATCCTGAATGGAACTACACCATCAAGCCTAGGCCGACCGCGAATTCGTAGCAGTTATTGTTCGGAGTATCCTTAGGGTAATAAGGCGCCCCTTACACCATAAGCTTTTTAGCGATTTGTTAGCCACCTTCGCTCCGTATACCCCGCAAATTCTGCGATTGCCCCGGGCTGAGCGCGGCGCCGCGCGTTAACCTTTGGCCGCGAGGGCCGCTCACCCGAAGCTCCTTCAGCCCGCGCTGCCCGATCCCGCCGCCTGCCTCGCGGCAACCGCCCGGCCCCGCTCCCAACCCTGCAAATAACGCCATTCCACGTCTCCCGGCCGCTCTCGCCCTTTCCCATGACGCGATTGTGGACGATAGCTCCTTCCCGAGGTGTTAATGCCGCGCGCGCGCCGTTTCTTGCCACAATCGATGGCCGGGTCAAGCCTGGGCAAGCCCGGCCATGACAGCAAAGGATGGACGGCAGCAACAAGCAGCGAAGCATTCAATCGGGAGCACCAGCCTCATATTCACCTTGTTCGGCTCGTTCTGGCTTTCAGAGCGACGTGGCGCAGGTATTTCCATGCCAACAATCTTCCTTGTCTACTGTAGCGCCTGCATTTTTTTAACTACTAGCAAACCAATATATTCTACCAATGCATAGCCGCTTGCCTGACTTTCTACCCCTCCGGCGCGCTGCCAAGAAAATGCCGTTCCGGCAGCGTATACTCAGAATACGGACGAATAAGCCGTTGATGTTACGTGATTAACTATTGCTTGCCGTTAACCATTTATGCAACCTCAGGTTTGGATTTACGGTTAACGCGCGCAATAATCTAATATTAACGGGTATTTTGGAAATCGCAGAATTCAACCTAGCGTGGCAAAAGATTCGCAGAAAGACGGCGGCGGAAAAGATCCGGGGTGCCGATTAACCATCCGAAAATTTACCAAGGTTGGCCTATACGGCTCGCTATCCTACCGCTCTAGGCTGGTAAGCACGGCACATGAAACAGCCCCTTTTCATGCCGGGGCGGTGCGTCTGAAATACTCATGGGGATTGACATCGACGTGCTGTATGTACAAATATGTACGCAGAGGAGGCTGCCTTGGAGTGGACCTGGAGCCCGGAAAAGGATGCCCGGAACCGCAAGAAACACGGCCTGCCGCTCAGCATCGGGGAAGTGGCGCTTGCCGATCCGTTGGCTCTGTCGCAGCCCGATCCGCATCCAGATGCCGGCCGTTGGAATACCGTCGCCGTTGTGCATGGGCGGACGCTGTTCATTGTCCACACCTGGCCGGACGATGACGCGCCAGGCCGCATAATCAGCGTCCGCGAAGCGTCGAGACGCGAACGAAAGGCATACGAGAATGGTTAGAAACCTCACGCCGGAAGAAAAGGCGGCGCTGGACGCGCTGACCGGAAACCCCGATCTCACCGATCCGGACGCGCCCGAAGTCACCAATTGGGACAGTGCGGTGCGCGGCGGCCTCTACCGCCCCGTCAAGCGCCCGGTGACGATGCGGCTCGACGCGGACGTGCTGGAGTGGTTCCGGTCCCGGCACGCCAAGGGCTATCAAACGAGGATCAACGCCATCCTCAGGGAGTATATCGCCCGCCACCGGCACGGCCCCGCCTGAAGCTGGCGCAGCAGCATTACGAGGCAGAATATGGCGAAAAGAGCAAAGGCCAGCGCCGGCCCGGAACGGATCGAACAAGGAAGCGGTAACGTCTTCGCCGATCTTGGCTTACCTGATGCTGGGGAGCGAAAGACAAAGCTAAGACTCGCTTATGCCCTAATTCAAATGGTTGAGAAGGAGGGGCTGAGCCAAACCGCGATTGCCGGGCGGCTGGGCCTTACCCAGCCGAAGGTGCCGGTTCTTCTCAACTACAAACTGCGCGGTTTTTCCACCGAGCGTCTTATGCAGCTCTTCCTTGCATTGGATTGCGACGTGAAGATTGTCGGAGGCAAAAAGCCTAAATCCAGGGCCGCAACGATTTCCGTGGTGGCCTAAGCACACATTCGTTGGCCCATACGGCTATCTATCCCGCCGGTGTACGCCGGTAAGGCGACGATAGGCTCTAACGAACGCATGTTGCCGGCGGTTAAATCCTAACGGTTGGTGCCCGGCTCATAGGTTCTCAATGGGCCGAGCGCTATTTCTATAAACAAAGGAGCCACTTGCAAAATAGCAGCGGCGAGCGGGATTTTTCGTCCTGATGGGGGATGAAGCGAGGCGTCCGCGCCCCAAGTCAGGCATGGTGCTTTTGCTACAAACCACCTGCCGAATCAGGAGCACGGACATGCCTCTGCGCGGAATGCTAACCAGCACCTGGGATCACATTCAAGGTTTTCTTTTCCCGATGCTGCGGGAAGAGGTAGGTCCGCTGACCGCGCAGCACGAGCGGCTCGTGGTGGTGCTCGATATGGCTCGCATCGAGGCCTTCGTGCGGATGTGGCCGGGCCTGCCGGGGCGCCCGCTGGATGACCGGCATGCGTTGGCGCGCGCGTTCGTGGCGAAGGCCGTGCTCAACCTGGCCACGACCTCGGCTTTGATCGTTTCGCGCGCCGGTTCGCCGAGAAGTTTGCGTCGATGAGGGCTTGCCGCCGCGCACGAGGCCCTGATCGTAAGAATCGCAGGATATACAATGCTAACGGCCCCTGTTTGATTCGATAGTATGGCATTTCGGTCACCTCGGATCGATATCCCCTCTGCCTTGCTTCTCCCCACGACAGCCAGGTGCGTCCCCTTGGCCACCTTCCCGTCCGTCCGCGTTCTTGCTCGCCAGTTCGCATATCGCAGTGTGAGTTTGTGATGCGAGCTCGTGCGCATGTTTTGCGGGTGACTGCTTTGCAAATTCGATGAGCGCATATCGCTCTTGTGCCTTATACACACTCTCGTCAAGCCGACGCCAGAAGCTAAGCCGTCGCCAGCCCGTTCACATCGTCTGAGAGTTTCGCAAGTTAAAGTGCCGTACTTGTTCGTTTCTGTCGTGCCCGGAATAAACACCATCACTAACGCAATTGGGATCAGCGCCAATATCACCCACCAACCGGACGCTCCAACATCATGCAACCGCTTTGTTGTAAGAGAAACAAGCATCCAGAGAAGGGCGCCCGCTACGACATTCTTGAATAGTGAGGCATCGTGTGTGGTCATAGGGCTCGCCAATGTTGGGGAACCGGTTATTGCAGCCACAAGATGTATCAACATGCCGACCCCAAAAATCGCCAGCACAAAAGTAGCAACATAGGTGACTCTGTTTACCCGCCCATTAAAACCAAACAGTATCTTCATTGGTTCACTCCGCGCCGTACTTTTTACCGTTTTGTGCTTGCGCCGCCTCAGTTTAGCCTTTAGCGCTTTTACAGTGCGGCGTAAAGGTGGCGCGCTGTGGCAGTTCTGTCATTTCAGCAAAGCTTCAGCAGGAGACAGTTCCTCGCGGGGCAGGAGCGTCTGCTGCCGGCCCATCGCCCCCTTAATATAACGCTGGATCTGCCCGGTTACTTCTATCCAGCAGCAAAAGACGGCCTCAGCGCAAGCTCGTCAAGGCCGGATTGTGGGGAGAAGGACGGGATGAGGGGCGATTCCCTTAGTTCATTCCGCTATCCGGCGTTACGTTAGAGCATGCCGCATTTCCATGGAAATGCGGCATGCTCTAGTTCTTTGTTGGCGATCGCGTTTTTCGCGTTCAGGCGATGCCGCCTAAACGCGACGCGATCTAATGCCGATGCGCCTTCGCGGGAAAGGGAGGCCCGGTCATGGTGAAAAGCTCGCAAGATTATGTCTGCCAGTCGTGCGGGGCGGTTTCCTCCAAGTGGCAGGGCAAGTGCCCGGCTTGCGGCGCGTGGAACAGCCTCAGCCAGGAGGGCAGCGCGATTAGCCTTGCGGGGCCGGCTGGGCTCAAGGCTCGGCGTAAGGCGAAGGCGGCCCAAATCGAAAGCCTTTCGGCTGACGAGAAGCCGCTGCAGCGCATTGTCTCCGGCATTAACGAGCTCGACCGCGCGGCGGGCGAGGGCTTTGCGCAAGGCTCGGCCGTGCTGCTCAGCGGCGAGCCCGGCATCGGCAAGTCGACGCTGCTCCTGCAGGCCGCGGCGGCCATCGCGAACCAGGGGCACAGCGCGCTCTATTTTTCGGGCGAGGAGGCCACCGGCCAAATCCGGATGCGCGCGGCCCGGCTCGGCCTTAGCCAAGCGCCGCTCGGGCTTGCCGCCGAGACCTGCGTGGAGCGCATTCTCGCGACGGTGGAGCAGGCGGGCGCACCCGATTTTATCGTGGTCAATTCGATCCAGACGCTTTGGACCGAAACCATTAAATCCGCTCCCGGCACCGTGAGCCAGGTGCGCGCCAGCATGCAGGCGCTGATTGCGCTGGCGAAGGCGCGCGGGCCGGTTCTGGTCGTTGTCGGTCACGTCACCAAGGACGGGCAGATCGCCGGCCCGAAGGTGATCGAGCACATGGTGGATACGGTTCTCACCTTCGAGGGCGAAACCCACCATAATTTGCGGCTGTTGCGCGCGACAAAAAACCGCTTTGGGCCGGCCAACGAGATCGGCGTTTTCGACATGCACGGCGACGGCTTGCGCGAGGTCGCCAATCCGTCGGAGCTGTTCTTGAGCCAGGACGGCGCCGGCACGGCCGGCAGCGCCATTTTCGCGGGCATAGAGGGAACGCGCCCCATTCTCGTTGAAATCCAGGCGCTGCTGGCGCCCTCGCCCTACGCAGCACCTCGCCGCTCCGTGGTCGGCTGGGACCAGAACCGGCTCGCGATGATCCTTGCCGTGCTCGAAGCCCGCTGCGGGGTAAAGCTTGGCGTGCAGGACGTTTATCTCAATGTAGCCGGGGGGTTGCGCATAGCCGAGCCCGCCGCCGATCTGGCGGTCGCAGCGGCACTGCTTTCGGCACTCTCGGGCATTGCGCTTCCGCGCAATTGCGTCTATTTCGGAGAGGCTGGATTATCGGGGGCGTTGCGGCCCGTTCAGCAGATGGCCGTGCGGCTGAAGGAAGCCCAGAAGCTCGGGTTCAGTTCCGCATATCTGCCGGCCGCAGGCGAGGATTTGAGGAGCGGCTTTGCCGGAAAACTAACGCGCCTCGCCCAGTTGAAGGATTTGGCTGCGCTTTTCGGTTAATCCCAAGGGAGGATAATGCCGGAGGCGCGAAATTCGTCGCGATCCGCATGGAAGGGTAAGGTTCATGCCGCCAATTACAGCGCTCGACATTATACTTGTGAGCATCATGATTTTGTCGGGGCTGCTCGCCATGCTGCGGGGGCTAACGCGAGAGATGCTTTCGATCATGTCCTGGGCGCTTTCCGCGCTCGTGACGCTTCTGGCCTTTATTAATTTCCGGAGTCTGGCTGAGGGCTGGGTCGAGCCCAAGATGCTCGCCGACGGACTGCTCATCTTGGTGGTCTTCATCACCAGCCTGATCCTCTTCAGTCTCCTGACTGCCAACGTGTCCGAGCGCGTGCTCGATAGCCGCGTCGGCGCGGTAGACCGCACGCTCGGCTTTGTATATGGGCTCCTGCGCGGGCTGATCCTCGTCGCCATCGCCTATATGATCGTGGCCATGATCACGCTGCACGACAAGGAAAACGAAAAGGAGCCCGGCAGGCTGCCCGCGTGGGTCACGCAGGCGCGATCGCTTCCGCTGATTCAATACACGGGAAGTTTCATTAGAACATGCTGCTTGCCGGACGATCCGGAGTCGTGGCTCAACAAGCACGAAAAACAAGCTTCGCCCGCGGGCTAGTGTGGCCTATGGTAACAGGGGCAAAAGTCCGGGCAAGTGCCTGCCGATGAACGGCGAACGTGGTCCTTGCATGAGCGTCATGCCCGCGAAGGCGGGCATCCATGCCGGCCAAATACATCGCTCTTACATATGCTTAGCATGGGTCCCCGCCTTCGCGGGGACGACGGCGGCGGAACAGCAAAAGAGATCGCGTGCCCGGAGTTTTGCCCCCGTTACGGCCTATGTCGCGCAATTGCCAATGGAAGTTTAGCCACAGAGGGTGTAGGCAGTTGCAGAATGCTACGCCAGTTTCATATCGTACCATACCATACCATACCGTGCTATAGGCGGGGTGGCGGGTGCTGGGCATCGTTGCGAAGGGCTTGGCGCTGAAGCACTTTTGGCTCGGCGTGACGCTTCGCCTCGCGATGTGGAGTACGCAGGAGGGCTTGGCCCTGCGCGGTGCAGGCGAAGACCGGTGGAGAATGCAAGGGTTGAACGGGATTTCTGGCATGAGCGCCTTGGAGGCCGGGATTTTGGACCTGGGCGGCGATAAGTTGCATGAGGAGTGCGGCGTTTTCGGCGTCTTCAATCACCCCGACGCCGCAGCCCTTACAGCTCTTGGGCTGCACGCCCTGCAGCACAGGGGGCAGGAAGCGGCCGGCATCGTGACCTTCGACGGCGGCCAGTTTCACGCCGAGCGCCGCCTTGGCCTGGTGGGCGACCACTTCAACAAAAAGTCCATAATCGACCGCTTGCCGGGCTCGGCGGCCATTGGCCATGTGCGCTATGCCACGGTGGGAGAAACCGCGCTGCGGAATGTTCAGCCGCTGTTCGCCGATCTCGACATGGGCGGCCTGGCGCTCGGCCATAACGGCAACCTGACCAATGCGCTGACGCTCCGGCGGGAGCTCGTTTCCTCGGGCGCAATCTTTCAATCGACCTCCGACACGGAGGTTATCGTCCATCTGATCGCGCGGAGTGCCGAGCGCAAGCGCGGCTTCACCATGCGCCTTATCGACGCGCTGATGCGGATCGAGGGCGCCTATGCGCTCACATTGCTGACGATGAAGAAGCTGATCGGCATCCGCGATCCGCTGGGCATCCGTCCGCTGGTCCTGGGCAAGCTCGGCGATGCGACCATCCTCGCCTCCGAGACCTGCGCGCTCGATATTATCGGCGCCCGCTTCGTGCGGGAGGTCGAGAACGGCGAAATCGTCGTCATCTCCGAGGAGGGCATCGAGAGCCATAAGCCGTTCCCGCCCTGCCCTCCCCGCCCGTGCATCTTCGAATATATCTATTTCGCCCGCCCCGACTCTATTATGGGCGGGCGCTGCGTTTACGACGTGCGCAAGGCGCTTGGCCGGGAACTGGCGCTTGAAGCGCCCGCCGATGCCGATGTGGTGATCCCCGTCCCCGACTCCGGTGTGCCAGGCCGCCATCGGCTACGCAAACCAGTCCGGCCTGCCGTTCGAGCTTGGCATCATCCGCAACCACTATGTCGGGCGTACCTTCATCGAGCCCGAGCAGCGCATCCGCAAGCTTGGCGTGAAGTTGAAGCACAACCCAACGCCCAGCGTGACCGTCGAAGGCAAGCGCATTGTGCTGATCGACGACAGCATCGTGCGCGGAACGACCTCCACCAAAATCGTCAGCATGATGCGCGAGCATGGGGCGCGCGAGGTGCATATGCGGATCGCCTGCCCGCCGATCAAGTTTCCCGATTTCTATGGGATCGACACGCCGGACACTGGCGCCTTGCTTGCGGCTAATCACGATCTCGAAGGCATGCGGCGGATCCTCGAATGCGATAGCCTCGCCTTCCTTTCGGTGGATGGCACCTATCGTGCGCTTGGCTATCCGGAACGCAACGCAGCCTTTCCGCAGTTTACCGATCACTGCTTTACCGGCAGCTATCCGACACACCTGCAGGACTGGGACGGGCCGGAACCCGGCCAGCAGCACCGGCTTTCGCTCATGGCGGTGTAGCTGGGCGCTGGATCGCTTCACCGTGGCCGTCATTGCGAGGGGCACGCCCCGAAGCAATCCAGGGGCAAGAGGCGCGAACGCCGCGCAAGCTCTGGATCGCCACGGCGCTGAAGCGCCTCGCGATGACGCCGCAGAACCATTCAACCGGGCTCGCTTTGAGACGCACGCAGACGGAATTAAGATGTCAGACACGCTTCCCAGGTTCGACGGCAAGGTTGCGCTCGTGACGGGCGCCTCCCGAGGCATCGGCCGCGCGCTTGCCAAGGCGCTAGCACTCCAAGGCGCGCAGGTCGTGGCGCTCGCCCGGACGAAGGGGGGCCTCGAAGAACTCGACGACGAGCTCGGAGCTCTGGGCGCGCATATTTCGCTGCTCCGGCTCGATTTGCTCGACGGCGCACAGATCGATGGGCTGGGGCCAACGTTATACGAACGCTGGCAGCGGCTGGACATTTTTGTTGGCAACGCCGGCATCCTCGGCCCCCTCTCTCCGCTCGGCCACATTAGCGAGGCGGACTGGTCGCAGACGCTCAACATCAACGTAACCGCGAACTGGCGGCTTTTGCGCACGCTCGATCCGATCCTCCGGCTCTCGCCGGCGGGACGCGTCTTGTTCATGACCTCGGGCGCTGCGCAGAAGTGCCGGGCTTACTGGGGGCCTTATTCGGTCTCGAAGGCGGCTCTCGAAGCGCTCGCCAAGACCTACGCGCATGAGGTGCAGTCGACGTCCGTGCGCGTGAATATGCTGAACCCGGGGCGGTTGCGGACGCGTATGCGCGCGAAAGCCTATCCGGGCGAGGATGAGAACACCGTGCCCCCGCCCGAGGCAATCGTGCCGCTGGCACTTTCGCTGCTGACGGAGGATACAACCGCGAACGGCGAGCGCTTCGATTTCGTGCCAGGTGTGGAATAAAAACCGCCGGGCGCCGGCAGTTCGAGGAAGCAGCCCTGAGCCTAAGATTTCTTACCCACAGCGTCGTTCACGCATTTGGTCTCGAAGCTTGTCTTGGCGGCGCCGGAGAGCTTCTTATCCGCCGACGACTTCTGGCAGCTCGCCGCCGCATCCTTTTCGCACTTCGTCATGAAGCTGTTGAGTGCCGCGCCGGCGAGCTTCTTAGCGCCGGCCTGGTCTTGGCAGGTGGGATCGGCAAGTGCTGCCGATGAGCAGAGAGCCAGCGCGGCGGCCGCTGCCATGAGCCTTTTCATTATCGTTCTCCAATCCGATCGGTTTCTGAGCCGCCGCGCTCCTGAAGTGCCCAAAAGTATGGTGCCGCTACTCCACGGGCGTGAAATGCTGTCTTTTACGAACCTTAATGGAAGGTTGCGTATTCACGCCGGACTGTGCACGGCTGGCGTGACGAAGCTGCAATAAACGAACGGCATCCGCCGCTTTCCGCAAACACTCCGGTTGAGAGCGGTGCCTTAGCCATTATATGTGGCTCCGGCGCCCCGGCGGAGCGCCGCAGTCCAATCCCATGTCTCCTTCAATCCCACTCGAAAGAGAGCGAACGCCGATGCCGGACTTTACCGCGATTGTGACCCTGCTGGCCCTGGGCTTCTACTTTTTTACCGGCCTCGCGGTAGGAAAGGCCCGCGTGAAATTTGGCGTGAAGGCTCCGGCCACGGTTGGCCACCCCGAATTCGAACGCCTGTTTCGTATTCAAATGAACACCTTGGAGTGGATGCCGCTCTTCCTTCCCGCGCTTTGGCTCTTTGCCATCTACGTCAACGACATCGCGGCGGCAGCTATCGGCCTTGTTTGGATTTTTGGCCGCATCCTTTATTACCGGGGCTATGCTGTGGCGGCGGAAAAACGGGAGCGGGGCTTTGGCATTCAGGCCCTCGCGGCAGGCGTCCTCTTTGTTGGCGCCTTCGCGGGCGTCGCCGCGAAAATTGCCGCTCATCATTGATGCAGCCGGTTGAGCTTTGATGGTGCGGACGGCGGGACTTGAACCCGCATAGCCTTTCAGCCGAGGGATTTTAAGTCCCTTGTGTCTACCGTTTCACCACGTCCGCGAGAATCGAGATGCTAGCAGTATGCCAACCGCGCGCCGCAGGCAAGGGCGCGTGGCGCTCGCCTTACTAGACGGCGTAGACCGGCGGCTTGGCCTTCGGGCGCGGCGGCAGTACCTCCTGGCGTCCGCCATGCCGGATGGCTGCAACCAGCAGAAGGAACAAGGTCAGCGAGTTGAACAAGTGCCAAAGGAAGTGCGTGCCCATGCGATGGCCCATCACGATCCAATGCGCGCAGAGCTGCTGATCGAGCGAGCGCAAGGTGAGCGAGACCGCGAAGGCAGCCGTTGCCGCAAGCATCAGCGGTGCCGCCTTGTGGCGCTTGAACGCGAGCCACAGTCCTATGAGCAGCATCGCCATAAAGGCCGGACCATAGCCGAGGCTTCCATTCATGCAGGTTGCACGTGCGCCGGCGGGAACGTTCTCAAGCTGGAATCCCACCCGCCCTTCCCAGCAATGCATGTTGAACGCCGCTACCATGGCGCCGGTAAAGACGCCGATGGCCGCGGCGGTGAAGAACCAGGAGGCGCCCGCGAAACGCCGGATGGAATAGACCAGGTAAGTCAGCATGAATATGCCGATGGGGCCGGTGTCGGCCAGCTCCGTGCCCTTGCCGGGCATTGTGTGGAACAGGAAGCTGCCGATGCCAATGGCGATAAAATCCAGCACGAAAAAGGCGTGCCAGAGCGAGCGCTCGCGGGGCGGGCGCCGTGCGATCAGGACGATGCCTGCAATTGCCGCCACGATGAAGCCGGCGTTCGTGACCGCATTCAGCGGCTCGGCCCAAAACGCGGTGCCGGTCCGCTCGCAATAATCGAAGATGCTGACTCTTGTAAGCGGCATGCGATTCGTCCCGTTAGGCCTCGCCCGGAAATAACTGCGTCATGTCGCGCCGGAATTTTGTTCGCCCGCAAGGTGCAAAAAGGGGCGCATGTCCATTCGCGCTCAAGTAGCGCGTCGTGCGGTAGCGCGACGCTAGAGATATGTAACCCTTTTTGCAACGCAGCGGGAGGACAAAAGGCCAAGCCAGATGGCGCAGTTATTTTTGAGCGAGGCCTAAGTTCGCCGGATGAGCGCTACCATAGCCAAATGCGAGCTGCGGAACGACCGTTTTTGGCTGGCGGAAACCGATTTCTTGCGGACTGGCGCGCGGAAGCTTGGCGAAAGGCCGCGCCCGGCCTATGGTGCGCCTAGAGCCTATCCGCTTTTGATGGAATCAAAAGCGGGCTCTAGCTTTTTGTTTTGCCGTGCGTCTTATCGGAAAACCGCTCACACTTTTCCGGACGCACTCTAGGGATATTCAATAGGGGGACTGGCCGTGATCCTTCGCATGCTCTTAACCTGCGCCGTTCTGCTGGGCTTGGCCGCGGCGGCGAGTGCTGACGATTCGAGCGCCAAGGACGAAGCCGCTACACCGCTCAAGCACAAACACCATGTGACGCGCAAAGCCGCACCCTACCGGCAGGATTGTTGCGGCGAGGGCGAGGTTTACCGCCACATCTATGCGGAAGCCTGGTACGGAAACCAGAAGGTTATAGCGCCCGTCCGGCACGTTGGCTGCTGCGATCAAGTCCAATTGCCCACGGGCGAGTGGGTCGAATGCGCCTTCTCTTGCGAGATCACGATGCGCAAAATGCCGCTGTGGTACTGGCAGGACCAGGGTGCCGGCTACAGCCATGGGGTTACGCTTGGTTATCCGCGCGCGGACCACTGGACCGATGACTGGGGCTACCAGCACGGTTATCTGTTCTGAGGAACAAAGAATCGGACGTGCTGAAGCTTTTTCGTCAGAGTCCGGTGCAACCCCATAGCGGATGGTGTAACGAACGGGGGGAATCTCCCCTCACCCTGTCCCTCTCCCCATGGGAGAGGGGACGTCCCCTCAACGGCCGCAGCCGGACCCCCTCTCCCATGGGGAGAGGGCTGGGGTGAGGGGCGTGACCCCAGTTATGTTAGCGCCTATGCGGTGCGGCCCGGCCATGACAACTGTGCGAAATCTCTATAGCGGAAACAGGCAGATTTCGTTGTTCTTGATCCCGAGCGCAAGCGTGCCGGTCTTGAGCGCCAGCGCCTTCTCGCCGAAGAACTGCCGTCGCCAGCCCCGCAACGCCGGGATATCGGCGCCGTCGTATTGCGCGAGCTTTTCGAGGTCGTCCGCACTCGCAAGCAGCTTCGGCGCAATGTTGAGCTCCGCCGAAACCGCCTTGAGCAGCACCCGCAGCAGCTCAACCGTGGCCGAAGCCGACGCGGGAAGGTCGGTGTGCGCTTCCGGTATGACGATTTCAGCGGGATCGTGCGCAAGGGCGGTAGCGACGCATCGCAGAATTGCGTCGCCGCGCGCCTTCACACTCTCGCGCACCGTGCGCAGCCGCGACAGGGCATCGAGCGAGCGCGGCGCGTGCTTGGCAATCTCGTAGATCGCCTCGTCCTTGAGCACCCGCCCGCGCGGCACATTTTCGTTCTGGGCGGTACGCTCGCGCCAGGCCGAAAGCTCGACGATGACCATTTTGCCGAGACGCGATTTGCCGGAAAGCTTCATGCGCTTCCAGGCGTCCGCGGGATCGAAGGCATAGGTCCTGGGGTCGGTGAGCACCGCGACCTCTTCTTCCAGCCAGGATTCGCGGCCCGTTTCCTGTAGCCGCTGCTTCAGCTTGGTATAGACGTCGCGCAAATGGGTCACGTCGCCCAGCGCATATTCGATCTGGCGGGGCCCGAGCGGGCGCACGCACCAGTCGATGGACTGATAGGTCTTGTCGTGCGTGCGCTTCAAGAGCTTCTTGACGAGCGCGCTATAAGAAATGGCCTCGCCATGGCCGAGCGCCATCGCGGCGATCTGGGTGTCGAAGATCGGATTGGGGATGATGCCCGCTTCCTGATGCACGATCTCGACGTCCTGGCGGGCGGCATGGAATACCTTGACCACCGCCTGGTTGGCCATCAGCGCGTAAAAGCTCGAAAGATCGAGGCCCGCGAGCGGATCGACAGCAACCTCGAGCCCCACGCCCGCCATCTGGATGAGGCAAAGCTTGGGCCGGTAAGTGGTCTGGCGCAGGAATTCGGTGTCAACAGTGACGAAAGGCTGCTGGCTGAGACACGCGCAGGCCTCTTCCAGGTCTGCGGTGGACGTAATGACATCGGGAAGGTCGATCATCGCGCGGTTATAGCTCAAGTTGTGGGAGGCTGCCTAGAGAAGGCGTGCAACCTTGACAAATAAGGCGGTGCGTGCGCTGTTCGGGCGGGATACCGGTTCGCGCCGCACGCTGGAGCGAGCCCCGGTTACGGTCTTCTTTAAGCTGCTTTTGCGGCCATGGCCAGAGGCCCAGCTTGCCGCAGGCAGAATAGGTCCAAGAGGGTGAGATTGTGGAAAAATCCGCTCAGCGCGGGCGCGCCAAACCCGCTGTTTCCGAAAAGACGCAGCCGCCTGCCGCAACGCCGAAGGCTGCGAACGGGGCTGGCAAGAAGAAAAATGGGACAGGGGGAGCGGCGGCGGCGAAAGCGCAACCTGCACCCAGCGCTCTTCACGCTTATCGCAGCACGACTTGTGGCGCGCTTCGCAAGGCCGATGCCGGGAAGACCCGTGCGCTTGTCCGGGTGGGTTCACCGGGTGCGCGACCACGGCGGGCTTTTGTTCATCGATTTGCGCGACCATTATGGGCTGATCCAATGCGTCGCCGATCCTAGCGACGCCGCTTTCGCTGCCGCCGAGCAGGTGCGCGCCGAGTGGGTGGTACGCATCGACGGCAAGGTAGTTTTGCGCGAAGGCGATACTGTGAACCCGAACCTGCCCACGGGCGAGGTCGAGGTGCGGATCAGCGCCATCGAGGTGCTATCGAAGGCCGACGAGCTGCCCCTGCCAGTGTTCGGCGAGCCGGACTATCCGGAGGACACGCGGCTCAAATACCGCTTCCTCGACCTGCGCCGCGAGACCTTGCACCGCGACATTGTGAAGCGGACGCAGATCGTCTCTTCGATGCGGCGGCGTATGCAAGAGGCGGGGTTTTTCGAATTTCAAACGCCGATCCTGACCGCGTCCTCTCCCGAAGGCGCGCGCGACTTCCTAGTCCCGTCGCGCATCCACCCTGGCAAGTTCTACGCGCTGCCCCAGGCGCCGCAGCAGTTCAAGCAGCTCATCATGATAGCGGGCTTCGACCGCTACTTCCAGATCGCGCCCTGCTTCCGCGATGAGGACCCGCGCGCCGACCGCCTGCCCGGCGAGTTCTATCAGCTCGACATCGAGATGAGCTTCATTGAGCAGGGGGATGTGTTTGCGGCGATGGAGCCCGTGATCCGCGAGACTTTCGCGGAGTTCGCAGCCGGAAAGCCGGTGACACAGGAGTTTCCGCGCATCCCTTACGATGTAGCGATCGCCAAATACGGCACCGACAAGCCGGACCTGCGTAACCCGATAGAGATGGCCGATGTCAGCGAGCACTTCAGGGGCAGCGGCTTCAAGGTCTTTGCCGGCATGCTGGAGAAAGAGCCGAAGGCCCGCATCTGGGCGATTCCAGCGCCCGGCGGCGGTTCGCGCGCCTTCTGCGACCGGATGAACTCCTGGGCGCAACAGCAGGGCCAGCCCGGCCTCGGCTACATCTTTTTCCGTGAGGGAGAGGCTGCCGGCCCATCGCAAAGAACCTTGGCGAAGAGCGGACGAAGGCGCTGCAGGCGCAATTGGACCTGAAGGAAGGCGACGCGGTGTTTTTCGCCGGCGGCGATCCGGGAAAGTTTTATAAATTTGCCGGCGAAGCCAGGACCAAGATTGGCACGGAGCTGAACCTTATTGACAAGGACCGCTTCGAGCTGTGCTGGATCGTGGATTTCCCCTTCTACGAGTGGGACGAGGAAGAGAAGAAGATCGAGTTCTCGCACAATCCCTTCTCCATGCCGCAGGGCGAGCTCGCTGCGCTCGAGGGTGCCAAATCCACGGACGCGCTGCTCACGCTCAAAGCCTATCAATACGACGTGGTTTGCAACGGCTTCGAAATCGCTTCCGGCGCCATACGCAACCACAAGCCCGAGATCATGTACAAGGCTTTCGGCATCGCAGGCTATGGCCCAGAGGTGGTCGACAGCAGGTTCGGCGGCATGATCCGCGCGCTCAAATTTGGCGCTCCGCCGCACGGTGGCATGGCCGCAGGGATAGACCGGATCGTGATGCTGCTCTGTGGCGCCCAGAATTTGCGCGAGATCACGCTGTTCCCGATGAACCAGCAGGCGGAGGATTTGCTGATGGGCGCGCCCTCCGAAGCCACGCCCAAGCAGCTGCGCGAACTGCACATCCGGCTGAACCTGCCGAAGAAGGAGTGATATAAACGCCTCCCCCAGGGGCTCCGCTGTATGCGCCGGATGGGAAAAGCAATGTGCTCGCCGATCGCGCCCCTGCGGGCGATTGCCTGCTCAGCTCATGCAGGCAATCCGCTTTCCTCCTCCGGTAACAGGTCATCGACCGTAAGTCCAAGCGCACTCGCCAATTTGCGATAGGCGTCTAAGGAACCAGGCTTCCTGCGCCCTTCGATTTCGGACAGATAGCTCCTGGCGATGCCCGCCTTGCAGCCAAGCTCTTCCTGTGAAAGGCTACGGTGCTCGCGCCAAATCCGCACCGGATGCTCGCCCGCCAGGAGGCGGGAAACGAGTTCAGCGGAAAGGTAATCCGCGTGCGCGGCTTCCTCGCCAAGTTCTTGCTCGCGAGCAGCGGCGGCTTCAAGCGCCGCGATATCCTCTGCGTCCTCCAGGGCTTCGAGCAGCCGCTCGTAATCCGCACGCCTCAAGGTAACGGTATCGTCGGTTTGCGCGATTGGGCGGATAGCGTTCACTTGTACACCTCGTCACGTTTGGCGATCTTTTCCACGGTCATTTTGCCGGCGTCGAAGTTCAAGATGTAGATCGCGCGCCAGTCTCCCTGACGGATGCGGAAACCCGGATGGCCGGTCAACCTCTTTGCCCACAAGTATTGTCCCGCCGGGTTTGCAGCAACCTGCTGAAGCTTGGCCATCAACGCGGCACTGTCCTTGGCGGAAAGCTTGGTCAGCGCCTTTACGGCTGCTGGGGAAAAGATCAGCTTCATGACTTAATGTCGCTTATAGCGACAGAAAGTCAAGTACGAAGCAGCAAAGCGCTACTCTTTTGCCGCAGCCTCGATTTCTGTGGAGCCCAGAATTTGGGCGAGATCACGCTGTTCCCGATGAACCAGCAGGCGGAGGATTTGCTGATGGGCGCGCCCTCCGAAGCGACTGCTGAGAAGCTCCGCGAGCTGCACATCCGGCTAAACCTGCCGAAGAAAGAGTAAAAGGCCGCATTGACGGATAGCTATCAGCCATGCTAGCTTTATGCCATGGTTACAGGGGAACAGATAAAGGCGGCGCGGGCGCTTCTCCGGATGGAGCAGGAGGAGCTTGCGCGCCGGGCCGGTGTCTCCGTCACCACGATCCGGAGGCTTGAGGCCGCGAGCGGCGAGTACACCGTCGCTGAATCCACGGCTGGAGAGGTTCAGATGGCGCTGCAGGAAGGCCGGCGTCGAGTTCATCCACGATGGAGTGCGGAAGTTGAGCGGCAAGCTGGACCCGACCCTTTTGCAGGATTTGCGCGCGATAGCCAAGGAAAGCGCGCGGTTGCAAGCAGCGCTCCCCCAATGGACCGAAGACGATCTGTACGATGAACACGGGCTGCCGGCGTGATCGTTCTCGATAGCTCGGCGCTGGTCGCGATTATGCGGGACGAGCCGGAGAGCGAGTCCTTTATCGAGGTCATAGCCGCAGCGAACGTGCGGCTTTTTTCAGCAGTTAATTATCTTGAAACATGCATGGTGCTGGCCGGGCCACGGGCCGCGGAAGCGGTTTGGCGCCCTCTCGATGCGTTCCTGGCGCGGGCGAGTGTCACAGTCGAGGCTTTCGACCAAGATCAGGCACGCACGGCACGGGATGCGTTCATCCGATTCGGCAAGGGGCGGCATCCGGCCGGTCTCAATTTAGGCGATTGCGCGGCCTATGCGCTCGCGAAATCGCGGAAGGCGCCGCTGCTTTTCAAAGGCGGCGATTTCCTGAAGACAGATATTGCGCCAGCGCTATACGGCAAGCGCTAAAAGCGGCCCAGAAGCCAGAAAATCAGGCTGAGAAAAACGCTGATCAGCAGCGAGGTGCCGAGCGGCAGATACAGCCGGAAATTCCCGCGCTGGAAGATGAAATCGCCCGGCAAATGGCCGATCCCCAGCCTCCCGGCCGCTAGCCAGATAAGACCGGCGGCGATAAGCACGGCGCCCAGAACGATAAGGGTTTTTGCGGGTTCCATCGTTTGCGGTGAAGCTGCTCCTGAACGCCGTTTCGTGCCGGCGTCACTTTCCGGCGGCCAAAATTTCGCCGTCCATAATGTTCCGCTCCTCGTTATCCGGCGGAATTTGCGCGAGCCGCACCAATTGCCCTAAATTTGCAATCGAGCAATCCCCAAGCTCCCGCTGCAGCCCAAGCTGAGCGAGCGTCTCGTCCTTATAGGCGCTGCAAGTATCCATCGTGAACTTGTCTCCATCCAATTTTACGATAAAGAAATCGTATTTTGCGTCCGCTCCATACTGCCACTGCATGATAAGTAAATCGCTTTGGACCTGGTGAAACAATATCGCGCCATCCTTCATCTGTTTTTCTTCTTCGGGGAGGTTGGCAAGTCTGTAGGAGGACGCGCCTTGCTCGATATGATAGGTGCGGGTTTCGTGTCCGCCTTTCAACAATATGGTAGCCTGCTGGAACGGCCAAGCCGCGTTGGATGCATCTATGAGCCCGGCGTCCGACTTGAAGCAGCCGGCGAGAGGAAGGCAGAACAGGACGATGATGTAATAGCGTATCGCTCTGGATGTCATTCCGCCCCTCCGGTCTGAACCCTGCCGGCGCGCGCCGCATTCGAAGGATGGATTCAGGAAGCACAACTAAATGCCACTGCGCTGCATCGCACACAAACGAAAATCCATCGATATATAGGACGCCGATCCCTTTGGCGTGGATGAACGCAAGCCCGTGGCCGCCCCCGGCTTGCCCGGGCTGGCGGGCTCCGCTATAAGCCGCTGCATCAGCCAAAAAGCTTGAAACGCTATTTCCAGCCAACCTGAACCTGTTCAACCTAAGAAGGCGAACCCATGGCCCTCGAACGCACGCTATCCATCATCAAACCGGACGCAACCGCCCGGAACATCACCGGGAAGATCATCGCCAAGTTCGAGGAAGGCGGGCTTCGCATCGTCGCGCAGAAGCGCGTGCGCTGGGACGAGACCGACGCCGCTGCTTTCTACGCCGTGCACAAGGAGCGGCCGTTCTTCAAGGACCTCGTCGCTTTCATGACCTCCGGCCCCATCGTGCTGCAGGTTCTCGAAGGCGAAAACGCGGTTGCCAAGAACCGCGAGATCATGGGCGCGACCAATCCCGCTAACGCCGCGCCCGGTACAATTCGCAAAGAGTTTGCCGAGAATATCGAACGCAATTCCGTGCACGGCTCCGATAGCGCGGAAAACGCCGCGCTGGAAATCGGCCTCGTATTCCAGGAAAGCGAGATCGTCGGGTAAACCCAGCCTCCGGCGCAATCGTCATCGCGAGGCGCTTGAGCGCCGCGAGCGTCCAGGCAACGATTTCCCTGGATCGCTTCGGGCTCCGCCCTCGCAACGACGCAAACTGGCATCGCGCCCCAAACCTGCGGTAAATGGCTAAACCTGCGCTGCGGCTCGCAAATCGCGCCGCAGCGCCCGAGCTCCCCCTGCGGCGTCCCGCGCCATATGTCGCGGCGCATTTTCATGCTACGCAGGGCAGGATAGGAAATCGGGCACTCGAACAGGGGCAGCCAGAGAATGTACCATGCGGGCCGGACACTACAACTTGCCGCCATGCCAGCCTTTCTGGCTCTCGCTATCGTAAGCTATGCGCAGCCCTCACCGATATGCACGATTCCGGGCCCCTACGGCTCCCTGACCAGCATGTGGTTCATGTATTTGGTGATGGCAGCGGCGCACTCCGTGCCTTGGTTTCCGCTCGCGGCGAGATTGCTGGCGAAATCGCCGTCAAAAGCCCTGCCACCGTTGGACTGCTGCGCGCCTCTCCTGCCTGAGACGTCAAGCCGCCAAGACCAGCGCGCCCCAGCAACGCGGCTTGTGGCATAGACTTCGGTTCACACCATCACTTTGATGACCGCCAAGATGCTTATGGCCTTGGCCGCGGCCCGTTATACCTGCCGCCAAAAGTATATACTTATATAGAAATAGGCTTTTTGCCAAACGAACCCAATTTCATCAACAAAAACAAATGGTAGCCTTCCGCACACCATGACGCTGGGGCACAGCACGCCCCGGCAAAGGAGTTGAAAATCTTCGAAACGAACGGTGCTTTAGGCCGAGGCCCCCGCTCGCCTTCACGAAGACGGCGCCTCGGCGATGAAGGATCAGTGGTGCTCGTGCATGCCGCCATCGGCGGCGGGCTTTTTCTCGACCTTGACCTGGACATCGACGTCGCCGGCGTGGGCGAAGCTGAGCTTTAAGAGCATGGTCTGGCCCTCTTCGAGGTTATGCTTGAGGCCGATCAGCATGAGGTGATAGCCGCCGGGCTCGAACGCCACCGTGCCGCCGGCCGGGATCGCAACGCCGCCTTCGACGGGCCGCATCCGCATCACACCGCCCTCATCGTGAATATTCTCATGGACCTCGACCATGGCCGCATCCGGCGACGAGGCGGATTTGAGCCTATCGGCTTCCTTGCCGGCGTTCTTTAGCGTCAGATAGGCGGCGCCCATCATCATCGATCCGGCCGTGGGCCTGGCCCAGGGATGCTCGATGGCGATATCGCCCGCCTTGAATTCCTGAGCCTGCGCGGCGAAGGCTACAAACAACAGTCCCGCGGCTGCGGTTTTCCATCCCATTCTCATCGGGCCTCCCTAGCGTAAATTTTATCCGGAACAAGAACTTGCACCGCAAGCTAGTCACCCTGCGGTACAATTTCAAATTAAAAAGGGCAGTCCGCCGGCGCCGCCCGCTCGTCGTATTCGCGCATCGCAGCGGCGTCGCGGGCGCTAAGCCCCGGATAGGCCGGATCGGCCCCGACATCGCTGGTGATGCGCCAGGAACGGGCGCACTTGGTGCCGGTGGCCAGCTTCGGCACGACCGCCACGCCCTCGACCTCGTCGAGCGTGAACGCATTCGCGGGCACCTTCCCGGTCTTTATGACGGCATCGCTTGTGATCGCAATCTCGGCCCAGCCGGCGCCCTTCGCGGCTGCGGCCAACTCCTTGTTGCCAATGTAGATTTCCGGCGCGGCTTCAAGACTTGCGCCGATGCGCTTTTCGCGGCGTTCGACCTCAAGCGCGCCTGTGACGACGCGGCGGACGGTCCAGATCTTCTCCCATTTGGCGCCAAGCGCGTCGTCGCGCCAATTCGCCGGGATTTCCGGGAATCTTTCCAAGTGAACCGAGCCCTTCTTGAGCTCGCCATAGCGCGCGAGCCAAGCCTCCTCCGCCGTAAAGCAAAGCAGCGGCGCGAGCCACGCCGTGAGGCACTCGAACAGCGCATTCAGCACGGTCAGCGCCGCCCGGCGTTTGAGGCTCGAATAAGCCTCGCAATAAAGCGCGTCCTTGCGGATATCGAAGTAGATCGCCGAAAGGTCGTTCGAGCAGAAATCGGCGATGGTGCGGTAGGCGCGCTTGAAGTCGAAGTCGTCGTAATCCCGCCGGATTTGCGCATCGATTTCGGCAACCCGGTGCAGCACCCAGCGCTCAAGCTCCGGCATTTCGGTACGCGCAACCTCGAACTCCGGCTCATAGTGAGCCAGGCTGCCCAAGAGATAGCGCAGCGTGTTGCGCAGCTTGCGGTAGGCGTCCACGGTGGACTGGATGATGTGCGGCCCGATGCGCAGGTCCTCGGTGTAGTCCGACGAAAGCGCCCACAACCGCAAAATATCCGCACCCGACTGCTTGATGACATCCTGCGGCGCGACGGTGTTGCCCATCGACTTCGCCATTTTGCGGCCCAGCTCGTCCAGGACGAAGCCGTGGGTCAGCACGGCGTCGTAGGGCGCGCGCCCGCGCGTGCCGCAAGCTTCCAAGAGCGAGGACTGGAACCAGCCGCGATGCTGGTCGGAGCCTTCAAGATAGAGATCGGCCGGCCACTTTAGGTCCTTGCGCTTTTCGAGCACGAAGGCGTGCGTGGAGCCGGAATCGAACCACACGTCGAGAATGTCGCGCACCTGCTCCCAATCGGCGGGCTTGTCCACCAGCCCCTCCAGGAAGCGGCTGGCTGCCCCTTCCGCAAACCAGGCATCCGCGCCCTCGGCCTTGAAGGCCTCGAAGATGCGCATTTGCAGCTCCTTGGAGCCCTTGAACTTGGCGTTCGGGATCACCTCGCCCGTTTCCTTGTGGACGAACACCGTGATCGGCACGCCCCAGGCGCGCTGCCGCGAGAGCACCCAGTCCGGGCGCTGCTCGATCATACCGCCGATGCGGTTGCGCCCCTGCGCCGGCACGAAGCGCGTCTCGCCGATGGCTTTGACCGCCAGCTCGCGCAGGCTCGCTTGCTTGGCGCCCTTGACGCCGGCGGGCTTATCCATTGCGACGAACCACTGCGGCGTGTTGCGGTAGATGACCGGCGCCTTGGACCGCCAGGAATGGGCGTAATCGTGCTTGTGGCGCGGGTTCATGGCGGCGAGAGCGCCCGCCTCTTTCAGCGCCGCAATCACCGCCGGGTTGCCGTAGCGCAGGTCGTCGAGCTTGCCGAAATGGCCCTTGTCGTCGATGACGCGCTTGGGCTCGTCGCCGCCGAACAGCGGCACATGCTTGCGGTAGTAGCCGTCCGGCCCAACGGTGTCCGGCACAAGGTGATCGATCCCGAGCGATTGCAGATGGCGCCCGTTCGCTGTCCAGATGTCGAAGTCGTCCGCGCCATGACCGGGTGCGGTGTGCACAAAGCCCGTGCCGGTATCCTCTGTCACATGCTCGCCTTCGAGCAGCGGCACTTTGAAATCGTAGCCGCCTGCATGCAGCGGGTGCGCCGCCATGAAGCCATCCGGGTTGACGTCTTCAAGAAGCGCCCATTTTTCCACACGCGCGGCCTGGAAAAAATCGTCCGCGAGCTTCTTCGCGAGTACGAAGCGCTCGCCGGTCTTGGTCCAATTGTCCCCGGGAGCTTCCGTCACCTCGTAAAGGCCGTACTCGATCTTGTTCGAGAACGCGATGGCGCGGTTGCCGGGGATCGTCCATGGCGTCGTGGTCCAGATGACGATGTTAACGCCCTTGGCAGCTCCCTCGATAACAGGGAACTTCACCCAGATCGCGGGGCTGGCGTGCTCCTGATATTCCACCTCGGCTTCGGCGAGCGCGGTGCGCTCGACCACCGACCACATGACGGGCTTGGAGCCGCGATAAAGCAAGCCGTTCATGGCGAACTTCATCAGCTCGCTCGCGATGACGGCCTCAGCCTCGTAGGCCATGGTCGCGTAGTAATTCTGCCAATCGCCCTCGACGCCGAGCCGGCGGAACTCCGCCATCTGCACACCGATCCACTTCTGGGCGAACTCGCGGCATTCGCGCCGGAACTCGTTGACCGGCACCTCGTCCTTGTTCTTGCCCTTGGCGCGGTATTGCTCCTCGACCTTCCACTCGATGGGCAGGCCATGGCAATCCCAGCCGGGCACATAGTTCGCGTCCTTGCCCATCATCTGCTGCGAGCGGACAACCGCGTCCTTGAGGATTTTGTTGAGGCCGGTGCCGATGTGGATGCTGCCGTTCGCGTAGGGCGGCCCATCGTGAAGGACGAACTTCTCGCGGCCCTTGGCGGCCTTGCGTAGGAGCTTGTAGAGCTTCATCGCCTCCCAGCGCTGCAGGAGCTTGGGCTCAAGCTGCGGCAAGCCCGCCTTCATCCCGAAGCTGGTCTTGGGCAGAAACAGCGTCTTCGACCAGTCGCGCTCTTGCGCGGGCGCTCCCTCGTCCGAGATGTAATGCACCGAGGGTGTGCCCGCCGAGGCCGGCATATCCTTCGCGGCACGGCCCGAGGCCGATCCTCCGTTCTTTCCTTCACGGAGGGCTCCTGGGTCTTGCGCTGGCCGCTCAGGGGTTTCGAGGGTGCGGCCATGATCGAGGCCGTTGCCGCCGTTCCTCTTGGCCCGTCCGGATGGTTGGTTTGGGTTGTTCATGGAAAAAACCTGTCCAGCGCCGAAAGCGCCGATTTGTCCTAAATTTCCGCTAGTGATAGGGCGAAGAGACCGCTCCAGTAAATAGCGATCTCAAATCCGCTCTTGGCTACGTTAGGCTTTTCAAGCGGATTTGGTACGGGAAAATTGCCGCGCTAGCCCGAATTATTCATCTGGATGTGGTTTTCGATGCGATGAGCGGGGCGTAATCCTTTGGAATCACGTATGATTCTGTTGTCGAGACAGTTTCGTGCGCCTTCCCAAGGAATCTCCCGCTCACCATGACCGAAGCTACGCCCTTCCTCCCTGGTCTGTCACCCATTAGCGGCAAAGAAATCACAGCCACTTTCGATGGCGGCCAGCTGTCTTCGGATGGCGGCATTCTCATCCTGCGCGAGATCGAGAAACGGCTCGGCCTTGCCAGGACGCTTAGCCGTCATGTGCCCGATACACGCGATCCGGGCCGCATCGTCCACACCCATGACGACATGATCCGGGCGCGGGTGTTTGCCATCGCCAGCGGTTACGAGGACTGCGACGGCCTCGATGGCTTGCGCATCGATCCCGCTTTCAAGATGGCGTGCGGGCGCAAACCAGGGACGGGCGCCGATCTCATGTCCCAGCCAACATTGTCGCGCCTGGAAAACGCGCCGTCCTGGCGCGTACTTGCACGCATGGCGCTCGGGATGATCGATACGTTCTGCGCCAGCTTTTCGCGCGTACCTGGCCGCACTCTTAGCGGCGCGCTACCGCACGGCGCGCTGCTTGAGCGCACTGTGCTCGACATCGACGATACGGACGATCCGGCGCACGGCCAGCAGGAACTCATCCTCTTCAACACGCATTCGGGCGGCTACTGCTTCCAGCCGATCCACATCTTCGAGGCGGGGACGGGCAAACCCGTGCTATCGCTACTACGGCCAGGCAAGAGGCCTTCAGGAGAGGAGGCGGCGCAAGTTCTGCGGCACGTCATTGCCCATATCCGGCGCTACTGGCCGAGGGTGGAGATCATGGTCCGCGGCGACAGCCACTATGCGGCGCCAGAAGTGCTGGACCTGCTTGAAGAAAAACGCTGCGGCTACATCCTCGGCCTTTCAACCAACGCCCGCCTCGCACCAGATGGCGCAGCCCTGGGCCGAGGACGCCGCCACACGCCGGGCGCTGTCGAAGAAGGAGAAGGTGCGGCGGTTCCATCAGGCTACCTACCAGGCCGAAAGCTGGTCGAAATCCCGCAAGATCATCGCCCGTGCCGAGGCCACCAGCATGGGCGGCGATGTGCGCTTCGTGGTGACGAACCTGCCAGGGACGGCGAAGACGTTATACGAGAAGGTCTACTGCGCGCGCGGGCGCATGGAGAACATGATCAAGGACATGAAGCTCTATACCCGCTCGGACCGGACCTCCTGCCACCGCTGGGAAGCAAATCAGTTCCGTCTCTTCTTGCACATGGCCGCCTATTGGCTGCTGTTATCGCTACGCGCGGCGGCTCCCCGGCGCTCGCTATGGCGCACGGCAACTTTTGAAACTCTCCGGCGCGTCTTCCTCAAAATCGCGGTGCGCGTGGAAGAACTCAAGAGCCGCATCAAGGTCGCCTTCCCATCGGCCTACCCGCACGCGCCAGTGCTCGCGCTCCTTGCCGGCACGATCACGGCTCGCAGTCCATAAGCCTTGCGGCATGCGCCGCTTGAGCCCAGGTCTCCAACTTTCAACGCGTCGAAAAGTGCTCGCAGGAACCCGCCGTCAACCCGGCCGGCGGCGCATGCCTGAGGCGTCTATGGCCAAGCTCGGTGAATAATTGAGGCTAGCTGCAGCAAAGAGCCCCCCTTATACCGAACGCTATAAGCTTCTTAGCGGTTTGTAAGCCATGTTCGATAGGGGATGGCCTGTCAATCCTGCCGTTCCCGGCGCTTGAGGGCCGCGCCACACGTTTACTTTTTGGCGCCGCTCACCGAAAGTTCCTCCAGCCCGCGCTGCCCGATCCCGCCGCCTGCCTCCCGGCTTGCCGCCCACGCTCAATCCTGCAAATAACGCCATCGCAGAGCCTCCTGACTGCCACCGCGCCTTCCCATAATGTAATCGTGGCCCATAGCTCCTTACCGATGCGCTAACGCCGGATCGCAGGGCCGCAGCGTCGTCCCGGCGGAGGCGGGGACCCATGCTAAGAGCAAGAACTCGACGCGGCTGCGCCCAGGCAAACCCTCGCAAGCGGCGGCATTCTATTTGCCCTGCCCGGCTCGCGTTGGCCCTTAAGGCCCCGTGGCGCAGGCATTTCCATGCAAATATTCTTCCTTGTATACTGTGGCGGCCGTATTTTTAAATACCCGCAAACCCATATCTTCTGCCAATACAGCGTCGCGGGCTTGACTTTCTTGCTCCTGCGGCGCGCTGCGAAGACAAAGCCATTCCGGCAGCGCATATGCTCAATACGGACTAATAAGTCATTGCAATAACACGAGTTACTGTTGCTTGTCGTTAACTAATTCTGCAACCGCAGGTTTGGATTTTAGGTTAACGCGCGCAAGAATCTAATATTAACGAGTATTTTGGAGTCGCAGAAATCGACCTAAAGCGGGAAAAGATTCGCAGAAACACGGCGGCGGAAAAGATGGGGCGTGCTCATTAACCAAGCCAAAATTTACCATGGCACGGCGCTACCGCATGGCTATCCCGCCGGTCTACGCCAGTAAGGCCGACGGTAAGCGCTTTTGCGAACGCATGATCCTGGCAACCGCACCAGCGATCAAAATCTGACGCGTCAAGTCGCGGTTGGGCTTGCGGAAATCGAAGCGTTGTAATTCCACGCCCGCACCACCTCAGAACTCCGGAACTCGCCTTCAACGCGCGAAGATAGGCTCGTCCTTCGGGGTGCGGAATGCAGCCGAAGCTCAATCGACAAGGTCGAGATGCAGGCGTTTCCCGAGCACGGCAGCGGCGCGCTGCATCGTCGCCAACTCCACATGGGTTTGCTGCGGATCGAGAAGCCGGGCGAGCTGCGTGCGGCTTGTGCGCAAGCGCCGTGCCATTTCGGCCTTGCTGATGTGCTGTGCCGCCATCGCTTCCTCAAGGCGCCAGGCCAGAACGCGCTTCACCGCGATCGCCTCCGCCTCTTCGCGGCGCCCCTCCTCTTCGAGGAAGTCAGAAAAAGCCGATCCGATGTGCTTGCTGGTCATTTGGGCAAATCCTTTATACGCTTCAGGGCCGTATCGATATCCGGCTTCGGTGTTTTCTGCGCCTTCTTGATGAAGCCATGCAGCAACACAATGCGCTCACCGGCGATGCAGAACAGCACCCGCGCGATCCGGCCACCGGACAGGCTCGTGCGTACTTCCCAAAGCCCGCGGTGGCCGCTCATCTGACGGCAAACCGGCATTCCAATCGGCCAGCCAAACTCGACGGTCTGGATATCGTCGCCAATGGCCTTACGATCCTCGGCTTCCAGGCTCTTGAGCCACTCGCGCACGGGCTCGTTACCGCCATCTGTGCGATAGAACGACGCCGGTACCCGCTTGCTTGCTGGTGCCATGGCCGCATCCTATCTGCACCGTATAAGGTGCAGATAGCCCGTATTGCGGAGAACGTCAATGGGAAACGTGAGCGCCATAGCTAACCATTTACGCCGGCATGGTCTGCCTTCCAGCAAACACGAATGCGTCCTGTGGGAGCGGCTATCAGGTGGGCGGCGGGATCGGGCAGCGCAGGCCGGGGAAGCTTCCGGTGGCGGCGCGATGCACCAAAAGGTAAACGCGTGGCGCCCGCGTCTGGCCGCTGAATAAGCAGGATTTAGGAGGCCCAACCTATCGATTATGACTAACAATCCGCTAAGAAGCTTATGGAGTTGGGAAGTATTCAAACGGACCCGATGTCAGTCCAGCACGACCGGGGCGGAAGGGACAGCGCTCCATTCCGCCCAGGAGCCATCGTAGACCGCGGCCCATTCGTTGCCGAGCACGGCTAGGCCCAGCGCCACGACGCAGGCGGTGATGCCGGAGCCGCAGCTCGCGATGGTGGGTTTGCCGGGATTGACGTCGGCGCCCTCGAAGGCGGCGCGCAGTCCGGTATCGGATTTCAGCGTACCGTTGGGGTTGACGAGCGATCCGAAGGGAACGTTGCGTGCGCCCGGCATATGGCCAAGGCGCGGCGCCGGGCGGGGCTCGCCGTCGCGGCCCTCGAACCGCGCCTGGGGCCGCGCATCGACGATCTGCTGGCCCTTCGCACCGATAGCGGCCTTTACATCGTCCAGATCGCGCACAAGCTCCGCGTTGCGGCGGACGGTAAAATGGCACTCCGGACGTTGGGCGGGCGCGCCCGTTTCCAAGGGCCTGCCCTCCTCGCGCCACTTCAGGAGCCCGCCGTTCAGCACCACCACGTCGTCGTGGCCCATCACGCGGAACGTCCACCAGACCCTGGGCGCGCTGAACATGCCGCGGTTGTCGTAAACGGCGATCTTCATCCCGTCGCCCACGCCCATTTTCCGCATGCGCAAGGCGAACTTCTCCGGTGGCGGCAGCATATGGGGCAGCGGCGAGCCCGTATCGGCGATCTCGTCGATATCGAAGAAGAGCGCGCCGGGGATATGGGCCTCGCGGTAGAGATCGCCGGCTTTGCGCGGCTCGCCAGGCATGGTCCACGTGGCATCTACGATGACAAGGCCCGGCGCTGAAAGCCGGCTGTGAAGCCAATCCGTCTCGACAAGCCATTTCGATGAAAAATCGGGCATGCTCCCCCCTTGATGAGGCTATTCAAATCGCTACTCGAAGACTTCCGGCGGGGCGGACGTCTCTTCGAGCCAAGGCGGGACCGGCAAGCCTTTGCCCCGCAGGAAGGACGGATTGAACATTTTCGATTGGTAGCGGGTGCCGTAATCGCAAAGCACGGTCACAACGGTGTGGCCGGGGCCCAGGTCGCGGGCCAGGCGGATGGCGCCGGCAACGTTCACGCCGCTTGAGCCGCCAAGGCACAGGCCCTCCTCTTGCAGCAGCCTGTAAGCCGTCCCCAACACCTCGGCATCCGGGATTCGATAGGCTTTATCGACCGCAACGCCTTCAAGATTGGCGGTGATGCGGCCCTGGCCGATGCCTTCGGTGATCGAGGAGCCTTCGGCTTTGAGCTCGCCATTCGCGTAGTAATTGTAGATCGCCGAGCCCGGTGGATCGGCCACGCCAATTGCGATCGAGGAGCGCTTGCCCTTGAGCCCCATGGAGACGCCGCCCAGCGTGCCACCCGTGCCCACCGCGCAGATGAAGCCGTCCACCTTGCCGTCCGTCTGCGCCCAGATTTCCTCCGCCGTCGTTTCGATATGGCCCTGGCGGTTGGCCACGTTGTCGAACTGGTTCGCCCAGATCGCGCCCTGGGCGAGCGTTTCGTTGAGCCGTGCCGCGAGCCGCGCGGAGTATTTCACATAATTGTTCGGGTTCTTATAGGGCACCGCCGGAACCTCCACCAGGCGCGCGCCCATGAGCCTCAGCGTGTCCTTCTTTTCCTGGCTCTGCGTTTCGGGGATTACGATGACGGTTTTGAACCCAAGCGCGTCCGCGACCATCGCGAGCCCGATGCCGGTGTTGCCGGCCGTACCCTCGACGATGGTGCCGCCGGGCTTAAGCGTGCCGCGCCTGATCGCGTCCTCGACGATGAAGAGCGCCGCGCGGTCTTTCACCGACTGGCCGGGGTTCAGAAACTCCGCCTTGCCCAAAATCTCGCACCCCGTCTCCTCCGAGGCGCGGCGCAGGCGGATTAGGGGCGTGTTGCCAATTGCGGCGAGAACCGAAGGCTTGATCGCGGAGCCGGCGTTGTGAGGCATGGGACCGTCGGGTGAAGTGCGCTGTTCGCTTAAGAATGGACTGGATTTCGGGGCGCTGCAACCGTTCATCCACAAAAGGACGGACGGGCCGCGCGGCATCTGATACCCACGGTCATAAGTCTTGACCGCTCGCCGTCATTGCGACGGCGAGCGTAGCGCGGCCGGAAGCAATCCAGATGCAAGTCACTGATGTTGCTTCTGGATTGCCACAGCCGCCGAGGCGGCCTCGCGATGACGGGGAGTGTTCTAGAGCCATCAGAACGTTTGACAGTTGGTATGAACCGTCATTGCGAGGCCGCCTTGGCCTCGCAATGACAAACGCGTTACTCCGGAACCGGACGCATTACACCAACTTGAGGCATTACTTTAACTCCAATCGAAGCCGGCTCCTGCGAGGTGAGGGCCCGGCCTGCAACGCGCAAACGCTACTAGAGTGTGTCCGGAAAAGCATGCCTTCGGGCTTGACCCGGAGGTGCGAAGCGGTTTTCCGATAAGACGCACGGTTAAACAAAGACTTAGAGCCCCGCTTTTGATTCTATCAAAAGCGGACAGGCTCTAAAAGCTGAGGGCTGCGATTGCGTCCATGCGGCCCGGCGAAGCGAACAGACCCCGGGAAGCGCGCACTGCGGAGGCCAGCCCCTGCTTGCCGCTCTCGATTGCGGCGCGGAGCTGGATGCCTCTCACGATGTAGCCGCTCGTGCGCGGGACGATGCGCTCTGGCCCAAGGATGCCCGTGAGGTGCTTGCGGAATTCATCCGGATCGGCGTCCTGGCGCATTTTCTTGGCCCAGCGCCTGTAGCTCTTCAGCGCGTCGCCGCCGCGAAGCTCGCCGCCGGCCGCGGTTGCGCCGTCCAGCCAGACCTTGACGCTGTGGCTCGCCGCATCGAAGCGCGTCGCAATGGGGATGGCTCTCTTTGGGGCGCCCCCTTGCGAGCCGTCAGACCCCGGTTTCTTGACCGCGCCAGGGCCCGCCGTCATGAACGCGCCGGGCGTCAGGCCGAAAAAGCAGCTCCGTAGCGCCGTGCCGCACGGGTTCGCCGCCCCCTCGATGAAAAGATCGGCGACGTGAAACCGCTCGAAAAGCCGTTGCACATAATCGTTCGCCCCCATGACGCGGACCCGGCAGCCCTGAGGCGCAAGCTGCTTGTGAAGGTTAACCAGAGCGCCCAGCCCGCCGGCGTTAATATCTATCGCATCGGACATATCCACTATGATATCGCGCGCTTCCTGGGCCAGTTTCGCAAGCGTTGGCTTTGCACTCATAGCAAAGGCGTCATCGAACCGGCCCGTGACTTTGATGTCGGCTGTCATCATTTTTCGGCCTATCGTGAACATTTGGGGGCGGCGCCCGTCTTCGGTTGCGCCTGGCAAAATACTTATCCGCCCCAGCATTTTAGAACGTCTAAACAGATGGATCGGATTTTATGAAGCCCCACATTTTTTTGCCGCGCTCAAGCCAGCATGCGGCCGCAATTGCCTGTACCAGCCCAGCCGCAAACGGTGCCGGCAATTGCGGGATGCCACACGAGCGGTGAGATTCTGGCGCTTGGTATCGGACACGTCATACCAGCCGCCAAAATTCCTATCCGTTCCGCGGCAATGCCGTCATCGCGAGGCGGCCCTTGCCGCCGCGGCGATCCAGAGCAGCGTCGCAGATCCGCCCCTGGATTGCTTCGCTACGCTCGCAATGACGCCGCGGAAGCGATCAACCGGATCTGGTATTACATCGCATAGGGGCGGGAAGCGGTCCTGACGATTTGAACGCCTGCCCGCCCAAGCGATAGCCGGCCTTGGAACTTAAACCGGGAACCACATGGCTGCCGGCGCGCAGGCGGCCCGAAACGCCGCCCGGCGCCAGTGGCACGATTTTACGATTGCAGCCGCCTGCGGGAACGGTGCCGCCACCAACTATGCGTCCATAGCCCGGCAATGCAGGCGCTAACGGGCCGCGATGTATGCGTCGCGCAGCACGTTTTTCTCTAGCTCCAGGTCTTGCAGGCGATGCCTGACCACGTCGCCGATGCTGACCAAGCCCGCAAGCTTGCCATCCTTGTAGACCGGGAAATGGCGGATGCGATTGACGGTCATAACCTGCATCACATGCTTTACGCTGTCCCCGGGCGTGCCGGTGATCAGCTTCGCGGTCATGATTTCTTGCACGGCTTTGCTGGCAATCGCCACGCCGTCGCGGGCGAAAGCGCGCACGATATCGCGCTCGGTTACGATGCCGAGAGTAGCTTCACCGTTGACCACAATAAGGGCGGCAATATTCTTCTCGCGCATAAGTTCTGCCGCGCTCTTGATACTTGTCGTAGGGGCAGTAGTGACAACGTTCTGGCCTTTTCTCCTTAGAATTGCTTCAACTGTCATTATGTCTCATCCTTCTATTGACCAAGATCATGGGATGTCTGTTCCATGCGCGTGCAGCCGTGCTTTTTAGGCGTATTGCCTCCCTTAGTTCGCGCATGAAGTTTCATGAGAACTCATCGGCGCGGAGCCATCAATAGCGTTTTGCGAATATATAAGCGGCAATTTGCCGCATCGTCAAGTTCTTGACGCCCACTCCACACGCACTGCCCTCGCCGCACGGCCGCCAGAAGGCTTTCGCGAAACAGCGGATGGCACGCAACCTGCGGTCCAGGTTGCGGCGTTAAAGTGCGTCCGGAAAAAGCATGCCTTCGGGCTTGACCCGGAGGTGTGAGCGGTTTTTCCGATAAGACGCACGCTTAAACAAAGACCTAGAGCCCCGCTTTTGATCGAATCAAAAGCGGGGCTCTAGGCTTGCCCGTCCTTCCACGCTTTGCGGAGCCCAAATTGCGCCCGGCCTTCATTCCTGTCCCTTTCAACCGGGGTCCCGCGCGCCTGGCGGCGGTGCTCGCTCTGCTCGCGATCCTCACCGTGCTGGTCCGGGCCCCTTTCATTAACAACGCCGGCGTCGACGAAGCCTTTTACCTAGCCGTAGGCCGGCAATGGCTGAACGGCGTGCCGCCTTATGCGGGCACATTCGATGTAAAGCCCCCGCTGCTGTTTCTGCTCATGGCCGCGTCCGAGGTTTTTTGGGGCCCGTCTCTGTTGGCCTGCAAAGCGCTCGCGACTGCCGCTGCCGCCTTGACTGCCTGCGGCCTTTACCTTTTCGGCCTGCGCTTTCTGGGTGCGCTCGCGGGCGCCGCCGCCGCGATTTTCTATATCTTTGCCACGCTTACCGTTGGCGGCACCTTCTGCTCCGCCGAGCTTCTCATGGCGCCGTTCACTACCTTCGGCGTGCTGATGGGCCTCAGCGCTGCGCTCAACCTGGGCTGCGGGCGCATGCGTGGGCTGCTTGTATCGGGGGTTCTTTTCGGAGCCGCGGCCTGCATCAAACAGACCGCCGTCTTCGAGGCGGCGCCGCTCGCTTTATGGCTGGCGATTTACAGCCGCGGCGCAACGCGGCGCCAGGCGCTTGCCGTTTTCGCCGCCGGTTTTTGCGCCGTCCCCGCGGCGTTGGCGCTCTATTTCCTCGCAATCGGGCATCTGGGAGAACTGGTCGACGCCGTCTGCCTCGCAGCGGTGAGGCGGGCGGGCGTGGGCTATGTGCCTTGGAGTAAGGCGTTTACGCTTTTGTTAACCGGCATGCTGCCCCTAATTCTAATCCTTGCGATGGGCGGCATTTTCTGGGCGGAGCGGCGCTCTTTGCGCTCAAATCCAGCCTACGCCGGGGTTCGATTCCTGGGCGCGTGGGGCGCGTCCGCGCTGCTGGCTGTGCTCGTTACGAAGGCGATGTTCGTCATCTATATCCTGCCGCTCCTGCAGCCGCTCTGTCTCGCGGCGGGCGGCTTCGTCCAGCACGTGCCGGGCCGCATCGCGGCACCTGCGCGGCGCCTGGGCGTGCAGACCGGCGCGGTCGCGGTGGCGGTGCTTTATTCCTGGTGGGCCGCTTCCTCCCTGCTTTGGACCGGCGAAAACAGCGTGAAGGCAGCCGAAGCCGCCGCCGTCCTCATGCAGCGCGAAGGCAAACGCGCAGGCGACCGTATCCTGGTGGTGGACCGCGATCTGCTGGTCTACGTAACGGCGGGGGCTGAACCGCCCTCCCGCATCTTTCATCCGCAGCAGCTTCTGTGCGACTTTCCAGCGCAGGGAACCGGAGTGGCGCTTGCCGATGCGATGAACGCCAAGCCAGCCTTTGTCATCGTCGCCGCCCCTCCTTTGGTCCGCGTTTGCGAAGTGCCAGGGCGCCGCGCCGCAATCGACGCAAGGCTTGCGCAGGACTATTGCGAATTGGGACGTTTCGAAAGCACCGTGACCGGCTGGCCGGGCCATTTCCTGGTGTTCGGCCTCAAGGAGCGCATGCCGCCGGCTTCGCAAGAAGCGTGCGGCGCGGCAAGTGTGGCGGCGATCCGGAGCCGGGACACTAGTACAACCGGCGGCGCGTTCGCACCCGCATGCCGCTCGCTCGCAAGCGAACTTCCGGCCGATCAGCTGCACTAGATTCAATAGTCTGCTAGTACGCCCGATCCGCGGGAAATCCTGTCAGCGCCAGCCGCAAATGGGTCAGGATTTCCCGCGGGGCGTACTAACCGGGCGGGACCGTGACAATTGTCTTCAAACCGGAGCCCGCGCGCAACCTTCCTGCAACCTTCATGTGGTAGCGATTGTAGATATCGCAACCTTAGGTTACGGGGTTCGGTGAGTATCACTATCCAAATGGAGCTTTATTATGAGCCGTCTTATTCAACTATCCAAATCGGCCGTGTGCTGGCTCAAGGCTGGGTCGAAGCGGGGGGTCAGCGCGATCGAGTACGGTCTTCTAGCCGCTCTGATTGCGCTGGTCATCATCGCGGCCATTACAACCGTCGGCACGAACCTCAAGGGCGTGTACCAGTCGATTTCGGCGCAGGTTCACAGCTAACCGCTGCTTTAGGCCGGCAGGGCTGTTCTTGCCGGATCGAACGCAGCTTTTGTACGGAGTACCCATGAGCAATCTCACCCGTTCACTCACATCGGTCGCGCGTTGGCTCAGGATCAGTTCCAAACGGGGCGTGAGCGCAATCGAATACGGTCTTCTAGCGGCTCTGATCGCTCTCGTGATCATCGCCGCCATTACGACCGTCGGAACGAACCTCCAGGGTGTGTACCAGTCGATTTCGGCTCAGGTTCACAGCTAAAGCCGGGTTTCCGGCCGGCTTGAGCTGATTCCCTAGGTCCAACGGCGTCTTCGCACGCGTTCTGCGAAAGGGCGTGCGTGGCCTTTTTGCCAGGGAAAGCATGCGTTTGCGATAAGAGTGAGGAAGTTCATGAGCGTTTCGCTAATCCTGGCCCTACCGTTGACGGCAAGCCTTATGGCGCTGGCCGGAAGTGCCGTCGCGGATCTGCGGGCGCGCATCATCCCCAACCGGTTTGCGGCGCTCATCGCACTCTGCGGCCTGGCCATGGCCTTGAGGCCCGGTGCCGGGCAGCTCTGGATCGCCGTTTTGGCCGCTATGTGCGTCCTTACCGCCCTTGGCTTTCTCGCCCATTACAATGTGCTCGGCGGCGGGGACGTCAAGCTCATCGCTGCTACCTCCCTTCTGGTCGCGCCCCCCCACATCCCACTCCTCTTGATCGAAATTGCGCTCGCAGGCGGTGTGCTGAGCTGCCTCTACCTTGCGGGTGGCCTTCTGCTCAGGCGCTGGCCCGCGCTCTATCGCCGGCCGCCGGGGACCCCTCGGCCTGCCGCATTCCGTAAATGGCTGCGGCGCGAGGGATCGCGCATTGCAAGAGGCTATCCGATGCCCTACGCGCTCGCCGTGCTTGGCGGGGTTACATTCCACCTCATGAGAGAGCTTCCACCATGCTTTTCCGCAACATCCTGCTCATTGTAGGCGCGCTTCTTGTGTTCGCAGGCATCGGCCTTTCCCTGTTTTGGCTGAGCCAAATGGGAGGGGGCGTGCCGGTCGAGGCCAAGCAGGAACCCCAACCCCGGCGTCAGCCGGCGGAAATCCGCCGGGAAGCCGTGCTGGAGGCTGCCCATCCGCTGCCAGCGGGCACGCTGATCAGGCAGTCCGACTTCCGCTGGCATGAAATCGAGCCGGGCGAAGTCCAGCCGGGCTCGATTCTGCGCAGAGAGGCTTCCGAAGCCGAGTACCTTGGGGCGATTGCCAGGAAAGACTTCGCCGATGGCGAGCCGCTCACCTCCGCCGATCTCGTTAAGACGACCGACAGACGCTTCCTTTCGGCGGTGCTGAAGCCCGGAACGCGCGCGGTCTCGATCGCGGTCGATGCGCCGCAAAGCTCGTCGGGCATGGTCCTCCCCGGCGACCGGGTGGACGTCGTATTGACGCAGAACCTCGGCAGCGCAGCTGCCGACCTCTCGCGCAAAACGGTTGCCGAAACTGTCATGAGAAACGTGCGCGTGATCGCGGTCGATCAGCGGCTGAACCTGCTATCCAAGCCCGCCACAACCGAAGCGGCACCGGCAACCGAGCCCGGCGCGGCGGGCACACCGGGCGCAAAAGAACCACGCTTGCCGAGAACCGTAACGCTCGAACTGAACGAGGCGCAGGCGGAAAGGCTGTTCGTCGCGGCTCAGCTTGGCGGGCTGCAATTGCCAGTCCGCTCGCTCGAAGGCGCCGAAGAGTCCGCGTCCGCGGATGACAGTTCAACGCCCACCTGGGCCTCGGATGTGTCGCCCGCTCTCAAGCAGATTTCGCGGCCTCAAGTTCAGGCGGCGGCTCCGGGAAGCACGATCGAAGCGGCGGTTCGCCGGCCCCCGCAGGCATTTTAAGGGGACCAGATGCTCACAACTCCGCAAAGAACCGAAAAGGGCGCAGCTTCTCACGGTGGCGGAGAGAGCCGCGACGGCATCGCCGCGCGCGTTTTCGTCACAGACCGAGAAGTTCCGATAGCGTCATCCGCGAAAGCCTCGCCGCCCTTGGCGTCCAGAGCGCGCACTTCACCACGGGCGACGTCACCACCGCAATCGCCGCCCTTGCAAAAGAGCAGTCGCCTAGCCTCCTGGTCGTGGACATCAGCGGGGTCGGCGATCCTTTAGGCAAAATGCGCGACCTCGCGGAGGTTTGCGGCCCCAACCTCTCAGTGATCGTTATCGGCGACCGCAACGATATCGTCTTTTATCGCGAGGTAAAGGGCATGGGGACGAGCGAGTATTTTCTAAAACCGCTCGTCAGAAACCTGTTTACCGGCACCTGCAAATCGATCCTTACCCCGGATGGAGGACCAACCGCCACCCGCTCAGGCAAGCTCGTTTACGTGCTAGGCGTTCGCGGCGGGGCTGGCGCCACGACAATTGCCACGAACCTTGCATGGCGCCTTGCCGAAACCAAGCGCCGTCACACCATTCTCGTCGATCTCGATCTGCAGGAGGGCGATGCGGCGCTGCAGCTCGACGCCCAGGGCAATCACGCGCTCCGCGAAGCGCTCGACCATCCCGAGCGCGTAGACAAGCTTTTCCTCGAGCGGGGGGTGAAGCATGTCACGGACCGGCTTCACCTGCTCTGCTCGCTCGAACCGTTGAGTTCCCCCGCCAAGCTTTCCGAGGAAGCTTTTCTCTGGCTCTTGCATAAGCTCCTGCCCCGTTACCGGATCGCGTTCGTTGAAACCGCGCCCAGTGTCGCGGCGCACATCACCTGGGCGCTCCGGCTGCCAAGCACGTGCCTGCTCGTAACCAACCCAAGCCTGGCTGGCGCGCGCGACCTGGCCCGCTGGACCGACATCCTGGGACCGAACACCCCCGATCGCAATACCGTGCTCGTCCTCAACCGGCCCAGCGCTCACGGGGGCTTGAGCGTCACCGACTTTACGCGCGCAGCGGGCAGAGAACCCGACATAAGCATTCCCTACGACCGCGAGCTCGCCGAGGCCGCGCCGCTGGGGATCAAAGCCATGCAAAAGTGCAAAACCTTCCAGCGAAGCCTCTCGCGGATCGTGCGCGATTTCACTGGAGAGGAAACGGAAGAACAACAGTCGTTCTTAAGCAGGATCTTTCGCTAATGGCACCCTTCGGCAGAAATACCGCAAAAGAAGAGGGCGCTTCCTCGGCGTCGTCGCAAGCCGCCGCGGCGATCAGGGACCAGGTTCTCCTGCGGATCGACCCCGTGGTTGCGATTCGGATGACGCGGCCGGAGCTGATGAACTTCGTCAACGCACTCGTGGGCGAGATCGCGAACGAGCGCAGGCTTCTTCTTAACAAAGCCGAGCAGGATGCCTTCGCGCGGGGCATCGTCGACGAAATGATCGGGCTGGGGCCGATCGAGCCGCTGATCCACGACGCCACCGTCTCCGATATCCTCGTCAACGGACCCGACATGATTTACGTCGAGCGCCGCGGCAAATTGGAGCTGACAAACTTCAAATTCCGGCACAACGACCATGTCATGCACGTCGCGCAGCGGATCGCGTCGTCGGTCGGCCGCAGCATCGACGAGTCGACCCCCATGCTCGACGCCAGGCTGTCCGACGGCAGCCGCGTGAACGTCGTCATCCCGCCGCTCAGCCTGAAGGGTCCGTGCCTTTCCATCCGCAAGTTTTCCCGGACGATCCTCGATTTCTCGGCTTTCGTGACCGCGGGAAGCCTTTCTCCGGAGCTCGCTGCCGCACTTGAGATCGCGGCGCGCTGCCGCTTGAACATTATCGTTGCCGGCGGTACCGGCTCCGGCAAGACGACCTTGCTCAATGCGCTCTCGCGGATGATCGACCACGCCGAGCGCATCGTGACTATCGAGGATGCGGCCGAACTCAAGCTCCAGCAAGATCATGTGATTTCGCTCGAAACCCGGCCGCCGAACATCGAAGGGCGCGGGCAAGTCGATCAGCGCGCGCTCTTGCGCAATGCGCTGCGGATGCGTCCGGACCGGATCATCATCGGCGAGGTCAGGGGCGCGGAGGCCTTCGACATGCTGCAAGCGATGAACACCGGCCACGACGGATCGATGTCCACCGTGCACGCGAACTCCGCCCGCGACGCCCTTGCCCGCATCGAAAACATGGTCTTGATGGGCAACGGCAACATGCCGGGGAAATCCATTCGCAGCCAAATCGCGAGCGCCGTCGATCTGGTGGTGCATACCGAGCGCATGCGCGACGGCGTTCGCAGGGTTACGGAGCTGGTCGAGGTGGTCGGCTTCATCGAAGACACGTTTACGCTCAATACGCTGTTCAAGTACGAATACGGCGGCGAGAACGTCGATGGCAGCCTCCGCGGGCGCTTCAGGGCGACCCCCATCCGGCCCGGCTTCTTGCCGCGGCTCGAATATTTCGGACTAGCGAACGCGTTTCTCGAAGCTCTTGGCGCCGGAAAAGACAACGGGGGCCGCAAATGACCTATCCGCTGCTCGCCGCCGCCCTATCGCTTGTTGCCGCACTCGCAGGGTCCGCCTGGATATTTCAGGTCCTGCGCAGACGGCGTTCCGAAATGGAGCGGCGCTTCCATCTTCTCGCGAAAACGGGCCAAAAGGCCGCCGCGGGCGGGCCTCAGGCGTCGCTGGCCGGCGAAGGCGAAAAACACGCCGGCCCGGTTCAAATCGTTCTTCAGCTTTCCGGCGCCGGCTACAGCTGGGGAATGCACGCGAGCGCCCCGTTGCTGATCGCCGTGGCTTTGGTGTCCGCTGCGGCGGTGGCGTTTGTGTGCATACGCGGCTTCGGCCTGCCCATTCGGACCACCGTGGCAGCTTCGGCAGCCGCCGCGTTCTTCGGGCCGCGCACAGTCCTTGTGCGCCAGCAGCAGCGCGCGATGCGGGAGTTTAGCAATCTATTTCCCGATGCCGTCGACATGGTGGCCCGTTTGCTTCGCGCCGGAACGCCGATCACCTATGCCATTCAGGTCGTTGGCGACGAGGCTGGGCCTCCGGTCAATGAGGTGTTCACGATGATCGCCGACCAGATTCGCATCGGCATTCCGGTAGGCGAGGCGCTCGACATGTCGAGCAAGCTTGTCGCCCTGCCGGACTTCCGCTTTTTCGCTGTGGCGGCGATCATGCAGATCTCGACCGGCGGAAACCTGGTATCGCACACTCGAAGACTTTCTCAAATCATGCGAAAACGCCAGGCGGCGCGGTTGAAGGCAAGGGCGATAAGCGCGGAGATACGCTTCTCGGCCTACGTTCTCGGCTCTTTGCCGATCCTGGTTACGGCGGCGCTGCTAGTCATCGAGCCTGCCTACCTTGCCCCGCTGTTCCAGGACCCCCGCGGGCACTTCGTCCTGGCACTGGCAGGGGCCGCCTTTTGCTCTCTTTCATCACCATGCGTCAGATGATCCGCAGCGTCAGCCGCGAATGACAATTCGAAAGGATAGGTTCTATGGGCCCGTCTCAATGGTTCGCAGCACACGGTAACGTAATTATGCCGATGCTGATCCTCACGGCTGTGGCGGGCGGCGCGTTGATGCTTTGGGGCGCCGCGCAAGGCAAAGGGCTGCCGTCGCGCCGTCTGCATCTCATGCAGGAGGGCACCGGCCGCGGCCTCCGCAGCGGCTCGAAATTAACGGCGGATTGGAAGGAGGACTCCGCGGTCTGGTATGCGGAAGGGTTATCCGCCGAGGAGCGCTGGCAGATCGTGCGCAGCTTCTCGAAAATCAATGTTCCCCCGTCTATGGCGCTCGCAGTTTTCACGGGCATAAGGTTCGCTCTTGCCTTCGGCGGCGGTGCGCTCGCCTATCTCGCCGGCCCTGCAGCCGCCCATGCTCCCCATTGTACTCGGCGCGGCAGCGGCCATTGCCGGCTGGCTCCTGCCGGTAATGATGGTCAATTTCAAGCTCAAGCAGCACCGTCAATCGGTGGCCACGGCCCTGCCAAATGCGCTTGAACTGCTGGCGATCTGCGTGAATGTGGGCCTCTCGCTCGAAGCCGCCTTTCAGCGCGTTGCCGCCGAAATCAGATTGTCGAGCCCAGCGCTCGCCGATGAGTTGTCGCTGACCTGGGCGGAGATCAGCATATCCCCCAGCCGCGAGCAGGCGCTGGCGAACATGGCCGAACGCGTGAATTTGCCCTCGGTGAAATCCGTTATCGGCACCCTGATCCAGAGCCTTAAATTCGGCACTCCGCTCGCGCAGTCCCTGCGCAACGCCGCAAACGAGATGCGCAACCACCAAATGATTGAAATGGAAGAAAGGGCGAACCGGCTGCCCGCCATGCTTACGGTCCCGGTGATGCTCTTCATCATGCCCACCATGTTCCTGATTGTGGGCGGCCCGGCCGCGATAAGATTGATGGATACGTTCCACTAAGCAGAATTCGCAGTATGAGGGGCAAAAGTCCGGGTAGGCAATTGCCGGTGCGCTGGTGCACGAGCGTCATTCCCGTGCAAAAGCGTGTGAAAAAATCGAAATTGCAGACTTCGGCGAGGCTCCGTAGCGTCATTCCAGGGAAGGCGGGAATCCATTTCAGGCGCTGGAACAAGACCTTAGCGTGGGTCCCCGCCTTCGCGGGGACGACGCTGCGGTCCCGGATTTCATGCGTTTCAGCCAATTCAGCGATCTTTTCACACGCTCGCAAACAGGAATCCATTTATCCCGTTGGAACAAGTTCTAAGATGGGTCCCCGCCTTCGCGGGGTCGACGGCATACAGCTTGGCTTAACGCGGCGAACTACTTACCTGCCCGGAACTCTTGTCCCTATTACAGTTCGCAAAACCGGGAAGGCCACTTTTGCGAACTCTGCTTTCTAGGGCGCTTTTGGCTTGACGTATTTTGCGCTGCTAGCCAGGAGCTTCATGTTGTTCTGCACGAGCGGGTTTTCCGGCTCGAGTGCGCGCGCCCTCGCGAAATTGGCGCGGGCGGCAGGCAAATTCCCGCGCAGCAGATACGAATAACCCCGGTTATTTAGGATCTGCGCCGTTTCACCCGAGAGCTTGATCGCGGTGTTGTAGGCGCGATCCGCCAAATCGAACCGGCTCAGCCGGTCGTAGCTTGCAGCCAGCCCAATCCAAGCTGCAGCGCTTTGTGGCGACTTTTCCGTGGCCTCCCGGAAATAGCTCTCCGCAAGGCCGTATTCGCCCCGGCTGAAGTGCTCAGCGCCGGCGCGATAAGGCTCATCGGAAGGCTGGTATTTCGCCAGATCGTCGCCACTCAAGGCAGGGCCGCCAAGGCCAGCGGGCTCCAACATGCCGCCGCAGGCTGAGAGCACCGCCGGTAGCAGCGCAGCGGCCAATGCCAGGCGCAAGCCCTTCCGGCCTTTTTGGGAGCCTCGGCTTTTGGCTGGGGACGTCACTGAAGTGCTGAGCGCTGTCATCGAGGTTATTTCCCGCCGGAGGACGATCCGCTGCCGGAACTGCCTGAGACGCCTAACTCAGGGGTTGGCGCGCGCACTGCCTCGGGTATCTTGGTCACATCCTGATACCGGCGGATGGCGCGCGACATGCGCTCACCGCTCGCGGGAATGTTCCGGTTGCCTACATAGGGCGGCCAAGGATCTGCAGCTTGGATGGCCGCATTGACCTCCTTGGCGTTACCCGCCCCTAAAGTCACGCTATCCGTCCTTTGACCGTACTCGCTCCATGGGCCTTCCCAGGTAGCTCCCTGAGCCATCGCCCTTGCCGGAAGCGCCAGCAACGCCGCTAATACAAGAGCCGCAATGTTCTTCATCTGAGCTTTCCTCTGGCACGCGCCCGCTTTTATTTTCCAGGGGCTGGAATGGAGTGGCCGTAAGGCCCGGAAATATCGCCGCCCGACGAGACGAATTCGGTATATTGCTTAGGCACCTCCGTTTGTCCGAATAGGAAAAAGTCGGCGTCGTTGCTGGGCTGGCGCCCGTCGAGCGGTGTGGCCAGCTTCTGTCCGGGGGTGGCGGGAATGGCGAGCCTGGGCGTGACGATGACCACCAGGTCCGTCTCGTTCTGCTGATACTGAGAGCTGCGGAACATCGATCCGAGCACCGGCACCGATCCAAGCCACGGCACCTGCGAGATGTCGCGCAAACCTTCTGTCTGGAGCAGCCCCGCAATGGCAAAGCTTTGCCCATCGCGCAACTCGATGGTCGTGCGCGCTTCGCGCTTCGTCAGCGCGGGTATCGTGAAGCCGTTTTGCGAGATGCCATTCGAATAATCCAACTCGCTGACGGAGGGCGTCAGGCGCAGATTGATGACGCCATTCGCGAGTACGGTGGGCATGAAAGTCAGCTGCACGCCGAACGGCTTGTAGTCCACGGTGATCGTGGGTGTGGAACCCGACGAGGGCTGCACGACCGGGACCGGCACTTCGCCGCCCGCCAGGAAGCTGGCCGTATCTCCCGAGAGCGCAACCAAGTCGGGCTCCGCGAGACGCCTTGCAAGACCTTTGCTTTCCAACGCTGAAATCAGCAAATCGATGTTCGTGCCCTTGCTGGCGAGATTGGCCAGCCCCACGGCAAAGGGACTCGCCGCCGCCGACCCCCCGGAACTTGTGAACGCTGGCAAGAACGTGTCTGTGGCGGCCTTCCCGACGCTACCCAAGCCTACGGTGGCCCCTTGCGTTCCCGCACTGTTGGCGGCGAACCAGTTCACGCCCAGATCCCGCTCCGCGGTGCGGCTGGCTTCTATGAAGCGCACCTTCAGCAGCACCTGTTGCGCGCCGGCTACCTTGATCAAGTTCACGAGCTGAAGCTCTGGCGCTGCCGCCTTGGCGATGGCAACGGCCTGCTCGGCATCGACCGCGTTCTTCGCCTGCCCGCCCAGAATCAGCTGCTCCTGGCTACTTGAGACGGTAATGCCTTTGCTTTCGATATTCGCCCGGATCCGGTCGGCGACGGCCCGCGCATCGATGGTAACTTCCACGTCGAGGATGGCGATAACGCGCTTGTTCTTGTCGAAAACGGATACGTTCGTGGTGCCGACCTTTTTGCCCTGAACGTAAAGGATCCGGTCGGACATCGGCAGCACGTCGGCGATATCGGGAGATCCCACGACGGCGGAGGCGAACGGCTTTGCCACTTCGAATGTGCGCGATTTGCTGCGCGTCACTTTCACCTGGCGGACAGCCGCATCCAGCTCTTCGATCACGGATTGCGCCATCGCCTTGTCCGGCAGCTTTGCTGGGCCGATGACCGCGGCGGCGATCGCGGCGGCGAGTACAAGTTTCAGCGCAGCCCTAGCCCGAAACTCCCTGGCTTTGTACAACCTCTGCGGCACCTGCGTCCTTCCAGTCTTATGAGCTAGGCAGCTAGAAACGCGTTACGGCCTTCTGGGCGCGCCTTCCCCTGAGCAAAGCGCCTGCGAATCCTTTAGCCGATTCCGCAACCGTTCCACAACTGTTAGTTGTACACACGCCAATAGTATATGAATGGAACCTATGGCCGGATGGCGCCGCAAAGCCGCGAATCCGTAACTGCAGCCTCCTTGCACGGCAGCCTCCTTGCACGGATTGTGCGCACGCGCTAAACGAACCCAACCGTGGGCGCTGCCTGGCAGGCGGCGTTTTTTCTCAGAAACCGCATGTTTCAACAACGGGGGTTGTTCTCGCCATGGAAAGCTCGGACATCGCTGACAACTTGAAGGACGCCCACGAGCACGGAGCGGATAAGTGGATTGCCATGTACATTGCGATCCTGGCTGTCCTGCTGTCGATCTGCGGCGTGGGCGGCGGCAACTCCACCAAGGACTCCACGCGGACCAACATTCAGGCGTCCGATACCTGGGCCTATTATCAAGCCAAGAACATGCGGCAGACAACCTACAGGGTAGCCGCCGAAGCGCTCCAATTAAGGCTCGGCGAGCCTGGCCTACCTGAAGCGATGCGCAAGCAGATCGAAGAAAGGATAGCCGCTTACAACGCCGAAATTGGACGCCTGGAAAGCGATCCCCAGAAGGCCGAGGGCAAAAAGGAGCTGGCCGTCAAGGCCAAGGAATTCGAAAACGCCCGCGATGCAGCGCTGAGGCAGGATCCGTATTTCGACTATGCCCAGGCCTTTTTGCAAATCGCCGTCGTGCTTGCCTCGGCCTCCATCGTGCTCAGGAATAGGCCGCTGCTCGCGGGCAGCGGGGTCTTGGGCGTGCTTGGCGCGTTACTGATGATCAACGGCTTCACACTCGCGGTGAACATCCCGTTCGTTGAGTAGACGCCATCCGAAACGTATCAAATAATATACTGTTCAAGCCATTGCCCCGGCTGTAGTTTCCCGGTTGGGGGGCGAGCGGCGAACCACGGCCCAGCCCCAACCAATAAAATCCCGTTCCAAAAGCAGCCAGCGTTTCTGGGCGGCGAAGCCATTTCGCCGTGCCCGCATTTGCGCGCGCCCGCTTTAGAAAGTGGAGGCAAGCCGGATATGGCGCTCGTCAATCTTCGAAAAGCCGTCCCGTGGCCGGGGCGTTTCCTGCCCTTGCCCACGTGGCTGCCCAAGGTCAGCCGGCGGACCTTGCCCGCAGACCTGCTCGCGGGATTGACGGGCGCCATTATCGTACTGCCGCAGGGCGTCGCCTTTGCCACGATTGCCGGCATGCCGCCCGAATATGGGCTTTACGCGGCCATCGTGCCAACGATCGTCGCTGCGCTGTTCGGTTCCTCATGGCATCTGGTCGCTGGACCTAGCACCACCGCGTCGCTTGTGCTCGCTACCGCGCTTTCGGCTTTCGCCGAACCGGGCACCGCACAATATGTGAAGTTTGCCATCACGCTCGCTTTCATGGTGGGGCTGCTCGAACTGGCGCTTGGCCTCTTCAGGCTTGGAGCGCTCGTCAATTTCGTATCGCATTCGGTGATCGTCGGTTTCACCGCGGGCGTCGGCATCCTTATCGTTCTAACCCAAATCCACAATTTCGTTGGCTTGGCTGTTCCCCAAGGCCTGCCGGTCTACGCCCTCGTCGCTTACCTCGCGGCCCACATTGGCAGCTTCGATATGGCCACCACACTAACCGGGGCTATCGCACTCGCCACGGGGCTCGCCGTAAGGCGCTATTTGCCGCGCGTCCCCTTCATGATCGTGGCTATCTCCGCGGGCTGCGCCGCCGGAGCGGCGTTCAACGCGGCCGGCGCCCATGTCGCAACGGTTGGGACGCTGCCCTCCCATCTGCCGCCGCTCTCCGCGCCAAGCTTCGATCCGTCCGTCTGGGCCATGTTGCTGCCCACGGCGCTGGCGCTTGCGATCTCCGCGCTGAACGAGTTCGTGTCCATTTCGCGAGCGCTCGCCATCCGAACCGGCCAGCACATCGACGCCAACCAGGAATTCATCGGCCAAGGCATGGCCAATACGCTGGGCAGCTTCTTCTCGGGCTATGTCGTTTCGTCCTCCTTCAACCGCAGCGCGCTGAATTATGCCGTTGGCGCACAAACGCCGGTGTCCGCCCTGACCGCCGGACTATCGCTCGCAGCGATCATTTCCGTAGCCGCGCCGCTGGCCGTCTACCTGCCCTACTCCGCGATGGCGGCTTCCCTGTTTCTGATCGGCTGGAGCCTCATCGACCGCGCCAACATCGCCCAGATCGCGCGGACCAGCCGCACCGAAACCTACATCTTGATCGCGACGCTCTTTGCCGCGCTGTTCATCCAGGTGCAGGTGGCAATCCTGGCCGGCGTGGTGCTGTCGCTTGTGGTCTACCTCTACCGCACCTCCAATCCGCGCATCGTGCGCCGCGTGCCCGATCCGGCCAGCTCCAGCCGCAAGATGACCGAGCCGCGGCCGGATCTGCCGGAATGCCCGCAATTCCACATCATCCGCTTCAACGGATCGCTGTTCTTCGGCGCGGTAAGCACCTTCAAGGAGGAGCTGCTGCGCTGCGGCCAGCTCAACCCGTCTTGCCGTCACCTCGCCATCATCATGACGGGCGTGAATTTCGCCGATATCGCGGGCGCCGAAGCGCTGGCGCAAATGGCCCGTCACTACCGCGAACGGGACGGCTGCCTGTATCTGATCGGCTTGAACAGCGCCGTGCTCGATTTGCTGGAAAAGGGCCGCTATCTGGACGTCATCGGGAAGCAGAACGTCTTCCGGTCGAAGACGGCCGCGTTCCGCTATATCTACACCAGGCTCGATTACGATCATTGCCGCGGTTGCAACCTCCGTGTCTTCGTCGAATGCGCGCGCATGGGTAAGCAGGAGCCCAGCGTCCAGGAGGAGGAGGAGGAGGAAGTAGTTTAACCGTTGCGACTGCTGGCCGGGGCTATACCCAGCCCATGGGCCAGGCATTTGCCGCAGAAACGGCCGGCTCGCGCGGCATTGCGGGGAAATAGCGCGAGCCGGCGAGCGCAGCGGCAAGGAGCACCGCCGCTGCTACCTGCGGAAGATGGGCCGGGCTGCCAAGCGCACATTCCGCAGTTATGGACAGGAACGGCACTGCGGCCGATAAGACCCTGGCCCTTGCGCCGCTGAGCATACGGGATGCAGCCTGGGCAGCGGCCCCGTAAATCGCACCTGCCGCAAACGGCAAAACCAAGGGGAGCCCGAGGGACGCGGGCAATGCGGCCGGGCCATGGCCTGCGGCTGCGATGGCGGTGCACATAAGTGCGGATACCCCCCAGATGTGCCACATTTGCTGCCGCGGCAGGCGCAAGCCGCTATGCCCGGCCTTCATAGCTGCAACGGCCGCCAGCCCGGCGCCTGCAACGGCGCATTCCTGAAAGCTTAGCGCCCTGCACAGCCCAGCCATGGCTATGCCTACGATGAGCAGCAGAGCCGCGTCTTGCTCGCCAACGGTCGCTTTCTTGCGATCCGGCGCGTGGCGAGCGCCAGCGCCGCACCGGCCGGCAGCAAGAGTGCAGCCCCTATGCCTCCCAAGACGGCGGAGGCCGCCAGGATCAGCGACAAGGTGAAGGCATCGTGCAGCGCAAGGTCCTGCGGCGCCGCGCCAGGGCCGGAACCGGTGCCTTTCGCGAAACTGCCCGCGATTTTGGCGCCGGCCCAAGAAGCGATGGCCGCGGCCGCCCCGAAAGCGGCGCCAGTGGCCCAAGGGCCTGCCCCAGCACCAGCGGCGGCAAGCATGGGCAGCGCCGCAGCTTGGCCCCCTAGGCAAACCGCAGCCGCCGCGGTGTAGAGAGCCCAGCCGTGGAAACGGGGATGTGCCCTGGAAACGCTGGTGCTAGCCGTTGCACATCGCGCCTGCGCCCCGGCGCACTCCACCGGCGCTATGCCAGGGAGCCAGATAATGTTGCAATCTGCTCTAAGAGCGGTGCCGGACGCTTGTCCACCGTTCCTGCTCATTTTGCCGATCCCGTCTGGAAACGCGAGCGCGATGCCGGTAACATAACGTTCCAGTGTGGCGCGGAATGAAATCCCGCTCGCCCGCTCCATGCCTAACTTGTGTGATAAGATGAATACAGGGACCGCTCTTGCGGCTCCAGTTACCGTTTTGATACCTTCCAGGCGCAAGGATACGGGGCAGTTTTAGATTATGCGAATTCTCGTCATCGAGGACGACCCCGGCGGGCGCAATGTGCTCGTCCAAGGCTTGGCCGAGTGCGGCCATGAGGCGGTGTGCGCGCCGGATTTTGCGGAGGGGCTCGCCCTTGCCCAGGCGGAGACCTTCGATGCGCTTATCGTCGACCGCATGCTGCCCGGCGGCGATGGCCTGGACATCGTAGCCGCTTTGCGGGCGCAAAAGATCATGACGCCCGCCGTTTTTCTCACCGCCTTGAACGAGGTGGACGACCGGATCGCGGGATTGCGCGCGGGCGGCGACGATTACGTCTCCAAGCCCTTTTCATTTCACGAGCTTTTGGCGCGCCTCGAAGCTATAATCCGGCGAAATGCGGCCGCGCCGGACACGGTTTTGCGCGTTGGCGATCTCGAAATGAATTTGCTATCCAGAAGCGTTACGCGCGCCGGCACGGGGATCGTGCTGCAGCCGCGCGAGTTTCGCCTGCTTGAATTCCTGATGCGCCATGCCGGACAGACCGTCACCCGCAGCATGCTTCTCGAAAGCGTGTGGAAATACCGGTTCGAGCCCGAGACCAAGATCATCGACGTGCAAATGAGCCGCCTGCGCCAGAAGATCGACCGGGGTTTTGAAGCGCCTCTTATCCATACCGTGCGGGGCTCCGGATACTGCATCCGTGCTGATTAGCCTTCGCCATACCACGACATTCCGGCTGACTGTGTTTGCGAGCCTCGCCTTCATCGCTGTGGGCGGGGCGGTGCTCGGCTTTTTGTATTGGAGCATGCTGTTCGTCATCGATGGCCAGATCGGCGGCGCCCTTTCCCGCGAAGTGAGCGACATGACGGCAGCCTATGAGAAGGGCGGCTACGAACGCCTGCGCCAGACCGTCGCGGATCGCGCCTCGCCGCACGGCGACACGGTGCGCGTCTATCTGCTCATCGGCCCAGACGGGAAGCTCACCGGTAATTTGAATGAATGGCCGGCGCACGCGCCGCAGCCTGGGCCCGCCGCGAATACCGAAGTGCGCCATGCAGCCAAGGCCGCCCGCGTGCGCACCCTGCAATTTCCCGATGGCAGCCGGCTTCTCGTGGGCCGCGCGCTGACCGAGCGCAACAATTTCCGGGCTATCGCCGCGGAATTGCTCCTGAGCGTGCTTGCGGCCGATTTGCTGCTTGGCACGGCCGCGGGCGCGCTGCTCGCCTTTTATGCGCGGCGCCGACTGGGCCAAATCAACGCCATCGCAGACGAGGTGCTTGAAGGCAATCTCTCGGTGCGCATTGCGGTTGGCGAGGGCGGCGACGAATACGACCACCTCGCTCAGAACATCAACGCCATGCTCGACCGGATTCAGCGGCTTGTGGCTACCGTGCGCGGCGTGTCCGAAAACATCGCGCACGATCTGCGCACACCGCTCAATCGCCTGCGCGGCAGGCTGGAAGTGGCGCTGATGGCGGACCGTTCCCCCGAAGAGTATCAAGCCGTCCTGAAGCGCGCCATCGCCGAGTCCGACACCATTGTCGATACATTCAACGGCATCTTGAAAATCGCGCGCATTAAGGCGGGCGCGCTTTCGCTGCCGCACGCACCGGTTAATTTGGCGGAGGTGGTAGAGGAACTCGTCGACCTGTACGAGGCTTTTGCAGAGGAAAGCGGCGTCGCGATCGAAGCGAAGCCTTGCCCGGCAGAAGGAGTTTATGTCTTAGGCGACGCGCATCTGATCTCGCAGGCGGCGGCGAACCTCCTCGACAACGCCATCAAATACTCGCCGGAGGGCGGGCGCGTTGCGATTTCGGCGGCCAACGGCAGCGGCGGCGCTTGCTTAACCGTCGCGGACAATGGCCCTGGAATTCCCGAAGGCAAGCGAACCGCCATCCTGGACCGTTTCGTCAGGCTCGATTTCGGCCGCGGGCAAACAGGGTTTCGGCCTTGGGCTGAGCTTCGTTGCCGCGGTTGCGGAATGGCACGGGGCGCGCCTTGAGCTCACGGATAACATGCCCGGACTTCAGGCGGCGCTGCACTTTCCGGCTGCTGCATGGGTATCCCCTCATCCACTCCGGCCCCGTAAGTGAGTTCGCCATCGCAAGAGGCAAGGAGCCGATCGCCATTCCGCCTGACGCTACCGTTTAGCCTTTCGGCATTCTCCTGCCTGCGGAGCCGCTCAAGCAACATGCCATTGAGCCAGGTAAGTACGTCCTCGTGGCTCATGAGCCGATGGGGGCAAATTACCCTTAAGCGATACCCCTCCTGCACAAGCTGCTCCAAATACGGCTCTGCGCTCGTAATCGTCGCAAACGATTTGGCCGGAGCGAGTGTAGCTCCTTGGGCTTCCGGCGGCAGCGAAGGTTCAGATAGGGGGAGCTTCTCGATTTCGACGATGTATTCGTTTGGCATACGGCCTCAAAATGATCGATTGATTGAAAATCGCTGCAAGAACTCAACTTAAGAACGAGTTATGAGGGAATGCATGGACAACCGTCAACCGCGCACAGCTATTCAGTTGTCGAAAAAACGTAGTCAACCGCTGCCTTTGCCTATGCCTTGTGGATAAAGGGCAGTGGTGCCGCTTGCGTGACTCGAACACGCGACCCCATCATTACGAATGATGTGCTCTACCGGCTGAGCTAAAGCGGCGATTCCGGTTTGCGAACCGGAGCGCTATCAATATCAACTGGGCATGCGCGGCGCAAGGCTCCTGACAAGATAGCGGCCGTGCCCGGCTCTAAGAGGGACTGCGGAAGCGGCTGAGCGGCGTGCTAAGCTCCTCGCTATCGGGCTCCCTCGGCCCCGGGTCGTCGGGCGCGCGGCCCGGTACAAAAATCGTAGGCTTGCGGATTTCCGGCTTGGGCGTGCCGGCTCTCGCGTTCGCTACGATTTGAATTGCGTTGGCGGGAGCGGCCCCGCTGCCGGAGCAAGCCCCTCGCTGTTTCTTCTCCCCCGCGTCTTTTTCATCCACGGCATCCGCGGCTCCCGGCCGCGCCTCAAACCGCGCCAGGCTGGCTTCGCGCGGCAAGGTTTGCGCATTCGCCTGCACGGGAGGGATAATTTCCGGCTCCGTTGCCCCTTGCGCGGATGTGGCGGAACTGGCGGAGACCCCCTCGCTTTCCGCGGCCGGCGAATTGAGTTCGGGCAGCCCTGCCATGCCGTCGCCCGCCCCGGCCGGGACCGCTACGGGAGGCGTCTTCCATTCGAACGCGCCAAGCGCGCCCGATTTTGGCGACACCGCCTGCCAATCGGGGGAAACCGTGCCATCGGGCGCAACCCAAACCGGATCGGGCGCGCCGCGGACAGCCTTGCCAAGCCATTCGCGCGCACGCCCCAGATCCCGGTTTTGGCCGGCCTTGATACGCGCCATCAAACGGCATACCCGGGCGGCCGGGGCGTTCGCCAGGTGAGGCTGCAGGGCAGCGCGCGCGGCGTCCCACTCCTTGGCTTCTATGGCCGCAACGGCGACGGCAATATCGCCCTCAAGGCTGGCCGGCCCCGATGCAGCAAGCGTTTTTACCCTTGCCAGCCGGTCGCGCGACGAATTGCCTGTGCGGGCATGCGCATAGATCAGAGCGATTTCGGGATGCGGCGAGGTGCGCCACGCCTGGGTTAGGAGCTTTGTGGCACGCGCGGTGTTTCCCTGGGATGCGAGTATGCGCCCGGCCACCGCGGCTGCCGGCACGAGCGAAGAGGAAAGGCCGAGCGCTTCCTGCGCATAGGCAAGCGCCTTCCCTTGCTGGGTGTCCTCCAGTTCGACGGCAAGCTGGGTCAGAAGCAATGCACGGCGCCTATCGGCCTCCGCTTTGGGCAAATGACGGTGTTGTTTGGCAAGGCCCAGCGTATTGAGCGCGCCACGCCAGTCGCCTTCGCGGCATTGGATATCGAAGAGCGCGCTCGAAGACCACTGCAAGGCGGGATTGGCTTCGAGCGCCCGCTGGGCGAACTGCTTGGCAGCCTCGGCCTGCCCCGCTTTCTTGGCTTCGATATAGAGGCCGCGCAAACCGAGCTCCGCCATTTCGGGCTTTTCGAGCATGCGCTCGAACGCTCGCCTGGATGCGATTGGGTCCTCATTGAGCTGCGCCGACTGCGCTTCGAGCAGAAGCGCCATCGGCTCTTCGGGCACATATTTTTTCGCGATAGCCCCTGCCCTCAAGGCGCCAAGCCTGTCGCCGGCCGCTGCCGCGAAGATGCCGCGCCGCACGGCTTCCTGGCCCATGCGCTCGTGCCTTTGCTTGACGCGCCGCGCAAACCGCTTCGGCGCAGTCCAGGTCAGTACGGCAAGCCAAACGAGGAGGGAAAACGCCGCGAAAAAGCCCACGAGCGCGATGGCCGCGATGAAAACGCTGGTTTGAACGTCGTAGCCGAGCCATTCGACGTTCAGCTTGCCAGGCCTATCGGCGACCCAGGAAAGCCCCCATCCGGCAACGCCAACCAGTAGTAAATAGAGAACAAGGCGGATCATCGCTTAACTCATTAGAGCCGTTATGGGTTTTGCTGGCTGCGGGCGCGCCCGGGCCGCTTATTGACGCCGTGCCGCGGGCCTCGTGAACGAGGCAAGTAGCTCAGAATTGGTTTTCCGCAACGCTTCATCCGCAGCGGCGCGGGCTTGCGCTTTGGCGAACCAGTCCATCATTTCCTGCGGCGGATGCTCAAGGCCCGCGCCCTGCATGAGGGCGGTTTTCAAGTCGCCCGTTTTAAGAGCGGTGCTCATCCGCCCAAGGATCGCCTCCACGCTGTCGCCAGTGCTATCGGCGGGCTTGATCTGGACCACCGATTTGGCACGCGAAAGCATATCGCCCATGAAGCCGCCCTGCTTGTTGGCGTAATGGTCCTCGATGGTCTTTTTCGACGCCTCGGCAAAGCCGGTCTGGAGCTCGGCCAGCGTGGCAACGCCGGTATCCTTGTAGGGTGCAAGCTGCGAAACGGGCAGTTTGGACGCCGAAATCGTTTCAACCGCGGCAAGCTCCGCCGGGAACGGCCGTCCGTCGGCAACCGCGCGCTTCAAATTCGTCAACGCAAGCGTTAGGGAAGCGGTGCGCGCGTCGGCCTGCCTTTCGTTTTGCGCGCGCGTCAGCGCCTCAAGCTCGCGCTCCGCGGCGCCCAAACGCTGTTGCAGGGCTGCGGTTTGGCTTGCAATCTCCGCACGCACGGTTTCCTTGCTTTCTCCGCCCCCCGGACGCTCCTCCAAACCCTGCACTCGCTGGGAGATGGATTGCACGGTTTGATCGAGGCTGCGCGTGACGTCGACAACGCCATCCAGCCTGGAACGAAGTTCGTTCAAGCCCTCGGGCGCGGCGCCCGGCTGATAGGCACTCACCGGTGCCGACCGTCCTTGAGCGCGAAGGGCGCTTTCGAGCGAGGCAGTCCGCTCTTCGAGTTCGGCCATCGCCGCTCGCGTATGCGGATCGGTAAGCGAAAAACCGGGAATGCCGGCTTTGAGCGCGAGGAATGCGCCCCCGGCGGCGATTATGGCCCCGATCAGGCCCGCCAAAAGATAGCCGGTAAAGCCTCCGCCCCGCCGCTGGGATGGGCCTGGAGCTTGAGACGCGGCCTTGCCGCCCGGAAGTGCCGGGCGCGGAGAAGGGGCTTGCGAAACGCGTTCTGCACTCATGTCGATCGTTGGCCTGGGCCGTTTGTCGTCTGGCATGGTAAGGAGCAGCCTATAAATTTCGGTTCGCGCTTTATCTCACACGATCTTGGCCGGGCGGCGGCAAAAGTTCGAGCAAAGCCGCCCGATCCGGCCGCGGCGCAACGTGCACATGAACGGGATCGAGCGGTTTTAGCCTATTTGCCACACTTCTTGCTAAGCAAAAGTAATCGAGAGGCCTTGCGCATTCAAAAAGGTCATACTGCCCGCACAATGACACGAAAATCTCAGCCGTGCGCGGCGACATCAAAATCGCGCCGCCGATGGCGCCTGCCTTGAACTCCTCGATCAGCGCGCTATCGAAGGCACTCCGCGCGTCCATCGCATACACGCGCAGGGTGCGGATGAAAAGCCCTTCCCGCGTCAAGCTTTGCGCAAGATCGAAGGCCTGGTGCTCTCCGGTCACATGGACGAGCCTGGCGCCTTTGGCCGCCGCAGCAGCGATCTTGGTGGCCAGTTGCTCCGCCGTTTCCGCAAGCCCCGCCACGGTTTGGAAACCCGCCCGGCGCAAGGCCCGTTCCGTTTCGCCGCCAACGCAGAAAACCGGACAGCCCGCAATACGCCCCGCATCGAGCTGTTCGCTTAACCCACGAAGTGCGTTGCGGCTGGTGAAGATCAACGCATCGGCTGTTTCGAAGGCTGCGGGATCGAAATCCAAGGCATGGAATTCCAAGAGCGGCGCAAGCACGGGCTCGTGCCCAAAATTGCGAAGCTCCTCCGCAAGCGCCTCCGCGTCAGGTTCCGGCCTTGTAACGAGCAAGCGCATCGCGGCGTCAATCAGCTGGCAAGGCGGAACACGTCTTCTCCGCCGCGCTTCAAAAGCTCCTGCGCCGCATCGCGGCCAAGTGCGGCGGCATCGCTGCTGCTGCCCTCGCGCGAAGTCTCGTAGAGGCGCGCCCCATCGGGCGTCAGGATCGTCCCCTTCATCGACACGCGGTCGCCGGAAACCGTAGCGAGTGCAGCGATGGGCGTGCGGCAGGAGCCGTCGAGTTCTCCTAAAAACGCGCGCTCGGCAGCAATCGCGATACCCGCCGCTTCGTCGTGGATTTGGGCGATCAGCGCGCGCGTGACCGCATCGGCGGAGCGGATTTCGATGCCGATGGCGCCTTGCGCGGGGGCCGGCAGCATTTCATCCACAGGAATGAGCCGCGTGATCCGGTCCGCCATGCCCAGCCGGTTCAACCCGGCGGCGGCGAGCAGCGTCGCATGCGCTTCGCCCTCGGCGAGCTTGCGCAGCCGCGTCTCTACGTTGCCGCGAAACAGCACCGTCTTCAAATCCGGGCGCGCATTCAGGATGAACGCGCCGCGCCGGACCGAGGCCGTGCCGACGATGGAGCCAGAGGGAAGCTCCTTCAAAGACTTAGCCACCGGCGAGATGAAGGCGTCCCGAACGTCCTCGCGAGGCAGAATGCAGGCAATTTCAAGCCCCTCCGGCAGAATGGCGGGCATGTCCTTCATGGAATGCACGGCAAGGTCTATGCTGCCTTCGAGCAAAGCCTCTTCCAATTCCTTTGTGAACAGGCCTTTGCCCCCCGCTGCCGCCAATGCGCGGTCTTGAATTTTGTCTCCCGATGTTTTGATAATACAAGTTTCGAAGGAAATTTCGCTTCCACAGAGCGAGCTTAGCCTTTCCCGAACCTCATTCGCCTGAGCAAGAGCGAGCGCGCTTCCGCGCGTACCGATGCGAATTGCTCTTGCGCCTGGGTGTTTGTTCATGGTCTTCTTCTGTTTCTTGAACGTGGGGTGCGGTGCGGTTGCCTGTGCAGCGGGGTCCGTTATGGCCCCACATTTAGCGGTATCGCAACGAAAGATAACGTATTTAAAGCACCTACGAAGGATTGCAATCGGGATCATGCAAGGTCGCAGGATCGATAAAGATATTTTTATGCATATGCAGCAAAAAAGGCCCGGGCTTACCGTTCTTGGCATCGAGACGAGTTGCGATGAGACTGCGGCCGGCATCGTCCGCCTGGAGCCAAACGGGAGCGGCACGATCCTTTCGAACGTTGTCCGCACGCAGTTCAAGGAGCACGAGCCCTACGGAGGCGTGGTCCCCGAAATCGCGGCGCGCGCGCATGTGGAAGTGCTCGATAGCCTGGTCAGAGCCTCGCTGGAGGAGGCCCATCTCAATTTCCGCAGCCTGGATGGCGTCGCAGCCACTGCGGGGCCCGGCCTCATTGGCGGATTGCTGGTGGGGCTTGTGACCGCGAAGGCGATTGCGCTGGTCCACGACTTGCCATTGGTGGCGGTCAATCACCTGGAAGGCCACGCGCTCACCGTCGGGCTTACGGAGGCGCTCCATCCGCCTTACCTGCTGTTGCTGGTGTCGGGAGGACATTCGGAATTCCTCCAGGCTAGCGCTCTTTTCGATTACAAAAAGCTTGGCGGAACCATCGACGACGCGCTTGGCGAAGCCTTCGACAAGGTCGCTAAAATGCTCGGCCTGGGCTTTCCCGGCGGCCCGGCTGTCGAGCGTTTCGCGGAGCGCGGCGATCCCCGCCGGTTTGCTTTCCCAAGGCCGCTTCTAGGCCGCGAAACCCCCGACTTCTCGTTTTCGGGCCTGAAGACCGCCGTGCGCCAGGCCGCCTTGAAGCTGGCTCCCTTGGGCGATCGAGATGTGCGGGATCTGTGCGCATCGTTTCAGGCCGCGGCTGCCGATACCGTGCGGGACAGGCTCAAGGCAGCGTTCCGGCTGTACGGCGCGGCGGGGCTTCCGAAACGCTTCGCCGTGGCGGGCGGGGTTGCTGCCAACAAGGCGCTGCGTGCAGCCCTGCTCGAAGAATGCGAGGCGGCCGGCTATAGCTTCCATGCTCCGCCCCCCGGCCTTTGCGGAGATAACGCAGCCATGATCGCCTGGGCCGGAGCCCAGCGCCTGGCGGCGGGCTACACCGATAGCCTGGAGACGCCGGCCCGGCCGCGCTGGCCGCTTTCGGAAATCGCCGCCCCAGCGGAAAAGAAATCGCTCTCGCCTGCGTAACGCTCTAGCGCTTCGGCAGTGTCATACCAGATCCGTTCGATCGCTTCCGCAGCGTCATTGCGAGCGTAGCGAAGCAATCCAGATCCAGGTCACGGGTATTGCTTCTGGATCGCCACGGCGGCAAAGACCGCCTCGCGATGACGATGGCGGAAGTATTCTAGCGGATCCGGTATCATTCCCGCTACTCCCACTGTTGTCTTGGCTGGGCCTGACCCGGCCATGATAACCGGGTTTGGCCTTACAAATCCTTTTCCCTTCGGGGCCGGTAAACGGCCATGGCAAGCAGCATGAGCACGATGGCGCACACACAAGCGCCCACGAGGGCTATGAGGCCGGTCTGGCTGGCACCGGCGCCAAGCGCCCAGATGAAAATTGCCACCAGGAGATTGTATTTGATGATGCCTATATTGCTTACGAGAATACCGGCGAAGCGGCCGATAGTAACGAGCCTGTCATCGGAGCGGCGCCGGTAGAAGAAAAGGCCGATCAGCAGCACCCAAACCATGAAGAGCAGGCTGATAATGGGAACTGCGTCGCTGAATGGCCCCCGTCCGATGCTGCCGCTAAGTACTTCGTTGGATTGAAGAAAACCCTGCGACATCAGCGGAAAGAACATGATGCACAGCGCGCCCGCAAAGAGCCCGATCTCCATTTGCGGAAGATACGCCCGGTAGTTCTTCTCCACCTTCTTGTGATGCGCCGCAAGCAGAAAGCTCATCACGAAGACGACAAGCAGGAAAAATACCTTCAATGGCAGCAGTAGTGCATGTACTTCCGATGTAATCGAACGCGTGGCCGCCACCCTATAGTTGTCCTGCGCAAATAGCATCAGCCGGGCTTGCGCCTTGCAGCAGCTTTCGTCGTCCTCAAGCGCGGGAGAACTCGAAAGCGGGGTCGAGGCAAGACAAAAGCGCCGCCTTTCCGGGGTCCGTGCCGGTTCGATGAGGGCATCGCGGGCGCCGGTGGAGCAGTTGCGGATGAGTTCGTCGAGCCCGAGGCGCGCGCGGCTCACCTGGCGCAGATTGCGGATCGCCATCGGCAAAGGCAAGCGCAGGCACGGCTCGCCCCTTTGCGCGCAGCCGGCGGGCTCACCCGCATCGGCCGCCACCGCCGCCGGCGCGCTCTCCCAATAAGACCGCCGCTGGCCATCCATTAAAACGCCGGCGATGAAATACGAGGCAACGGCAATCGCCAGAAAACCAAACAAAAACCGGACCCTCCCGAACCGGATGTGCCTCCAGTATAAATCGGTGAACACAACCGAGGGCATGAAGAAGGCCACGAGCGCGACGATCCCAAGCGCCGGGAAGAAAACGAACAGGTGGCTGTCCAAGGCCGCGTAATCGAGCCAGGAGTCCTTGAACTCGCGCACCAGGCTCCCGGTGGTGGCCAGAAACGACGCGCCAAGCACCAAAAACACCAGGAATACGAAAACCCGCGCCCACCCCATGCTAGCAAAACCTCATAAACGGCTCGCCTGCGGGACCATCGTCAAAGCGAAGGACAAGGCCGCAACCGTCATCGCGAGGCGGCCTTTGCCGCCGCGGGCGTCCACGCCTATGGCCGCAAGCTTTGCCTCTGGATTGCTTCGCTTCGCTCGCAATGACGTGATCCAGTTTCAGGCATAAGGATCCAGTTCCAGCAAGGCGATGACTAGGCCATTGACTTGAGGCTGTCCAGCGGACTGAAGTTGCAGCGATCGGCGGCGTCATCCCGGAAGGGCGCGGTTTGCGCCCTATCCGGGATCGTGCGCCGATTTTGTCCGGCACTGGCCACGCTTGCACGGCTGCGGATCTCCCGCTACCACAAGCGCCAACGCTGCCAGGCAGCGAAAAGGCTCGCGCAAGGAAGGGCATAGGGGCATGAGCGCAGATACGCAGAACTTCCAGCGGGTGGGCGTGCTTGGCGGCGGCGCTTGGGGAACAGCACTTGCCCAGTCGCTGTGCCGCGCGGGCCGCGATGTAACGCTCTGGGCCTACGAATTCGACACGGTCGATGAAATCAACGCCCATCACACGAACCGCGTCTATCTTCCGGGTGTCGCGCTCGATCCCGCCATCGAGGCCACGGCCAAGGTAGCGGATTTGGCCGGAGCCGATGCGCTGCTGCTCGCCGTACCGTCGCAGTTCGTGCGTGCGGCCGCGCAGGAAATTGCGCCGCACCTCGCCGCGGGCAAGCCAGTGGTGATCTGCACCAAGGGCTTCGAGGAGGACACCGGCGAGTTCATGAGCGAAGTCGTAGGCTCGGTGCTGCCGCAAGCAGAGATCGCGGTGCTGTCGGGGCCGAGCTTCGCGGGCGAAGTGGCGCGCGAGCTGCCCGTGGCAGTGACGCTTGCCTGCGAGAACCAGGAATTGGGCGCAAGACTGACCCACGCGCTGGCCCACCGCACCTTCCGCGTCTACTGGACGGACGACATCCGCGCGGTGCAGATCGGCGGCGCGGTCAAGAACGTGCTGGCCATCGCGGCGGGCATCGTCGAGGGCCGGCATTACGGCGCCAGCGCCCACGCTGCGCTGACCGCACGCGGCTTCGCCGAACTCGCCCGCTTCGGCGTCAAGCTCGGCGGGCGCTTCGAAACGCTTACCGGACTTTCGGGCCTCGGCGATTTGATCCTGACCAGCCACAGCACTCAATCCCGCAACATGTCGCTCGGCTTGGCACTGGGCCAGGGGCAATCGCTCGAAGAAATCCTGGGTGCGCGCAAATCCTTCACCGAGGGCGTGCATTCCGCCGGAGCGGTCGTGGCCATCGCGCGGAAGTACGGCGTCGAGATGCCGATTTGCGAGGCGGTCAGCGACGTGGTCAAAGGCCGGATGACCGTCGATGAGGCGGTCGAGGCGCTGCTGTCCCGCCCGCTCCGGCCGGAATCGGATTTTCTGCCCAGTGCCCCTGCGTCAGCCGCGCTAACCAAGCCTTAACCCCGTTTTCGCCCGCGCAAGCGCCTTTATAGCGCAATCGCCGGCATCCTCTTTACGGTGCTAGGATAGCCGCAGCTCCTTTGGGGTCTTAAGTACGTACCGCGCGCATGTTCGCCAAGCGGTTGCGACAGGCTGTTGCGGAGGCTAAACCCGTCGCGGTAAAGTCGGCAAATGGACATTGCGTACCCGTTGTCCGGCTTCGCGGTTGGCGCGCTGGCCGGCCTTACAGGCATGGGCGGCGGCTCGGTCATGACGCCGCTGCTGATCCTCGTGTTTGGCGTGGAACCGGCCACCGCGGTCGGCACCGATCTGTTGTTCGCCGCCGCCACCAAGGCCACGGGCGCCAACGTTCATGCTTACCGCGGCAATGTCGAGTGGCGCGTGGTGGGGCTCCTGGCGGCGGGCTCGATGCCGGCGGCGCTCGCGACGGTGTGGCTGATCCGGCGGCTGCCCCCGCACGCCCCCGCGCTTGAGCACGCCATCACCGCGGGCATCGGCGTTGCGTTGCTGATCGCCGGGGCGGGGCTGCTGTTCAGCCGGAGCAGCGACCGCCTCGCGGCCAAGGTTGCGGGCGGGCTTCCCGGCCCTGTCAAGCCGGCGCTCACGATTTTCCTGGGGCTGGTGCTGGGCGCGGTCGTCTCGCTGACATCGGTGGGCGCCGGCGCGGTCGGCATCGTGGTCTTGCGCCATCTCTATCCGCGGATGCCCGCCGTACGCCTCACCGGCTCCGATATCGCGCACGCGGTGCCGCTGACCCTGCTTGCCGGCAGCGGCCATTGGCTCATCGGCGACGTGCAACCGGCGCTGCTGGGTTCGCTCCTGCTCGGCTCCATCCCCGGCATTTGCCTCACCAGCTGCTGCGCGCATCGTATCCCCGATGAACTGCTGCGGCGCGGGCTGGGCCTCGTACTGTTCGTCATCGGGGCGCGGATGCTGATGTTCTGATTGCTGGCGTGGCGGAAAACTCATTCGGGGGCAATTTCGCCGCACCGTCGTCTCCGCGAAGGCGGAGACCCATGTAAGCCGCGCCGGCTACCGCCGAAATGGATTCCCGCCTTCGCGGGAATGACGTTACGGATGCGGGAATGACGGTGCGGAAGGACGGCGAACTGGGTCGAACGCCACACAAGAAGGACTAAAGCCATGAGCCAGCCAAATCCAGCCACGCTTTCGCTTGCGCACCGGGGCGGCGTTCTCACGATCGGGCTGCACCGGCCCGAAGTGCGCAACGCCATGTCGCAGACCATGGTGCGCGAGCTTTTGGACGCGCTCGCCTGGGCCGAAGCGGGCGGCGTCCGCGTGGTGGTGTTGCGCGGCAGCGGCGGGCATTTCTCGGCCTGGCGCCGATTTGCAGGACATGGCACGGGCGCGCTCGGCCCCCATCGCGCATGAGACCGATCCGATGGCCGAAGCCAACGCCGCCTTCGGCCATGTCTGCGCGGCCTATTCGCAGAGCCCGCTCGCCATCGTGGCCGTGCTCGAAGGTGCGGTGATGGGCGGCGGCTTGGGGCTCGCGTGCTGCGCCGATGTGGCGATTGCTTTGGATACCGCGGATTTCCGGCTGCCCGAGACGTCGCTCGGGCTGATCCCAGCGCAGATCGCGCCGTTTTTGGTGGAGCGCCTGGGCTATTCGGTGGCCAAGCGCATCGCGGTGACGGGCGCGCGCTTCGGCGCGGATGAGGCCTACCGCATCGGGCTCGTGCATCAAGTCTGCGCGAACGGGATGGACCTGGAGATCGCGGCCGGCGCGGCGGTGCAGCAAATCCTCGCCTGCGCTCCGGCTGCGGTCGCGGAGACCAAAAAGCTGCTGCGGCGCGCCCGCCAGGAGGACCCGGCGAGCCTCGTCGAGCACGCCGCCGCCGTGTTCGCCAAGGCCGCGCGCGGCGAGGAAGGTGCGGAGGGTTTGCGCGCGTTCCAGGAGAAGCGCAAGCCGGCCTGGGCTGGCTGAAACAAGAGCGCCAATCGCGGCCTCCACTCCTCTGCCGTCTTGCGGATTTGAGCATTCTGGGCTATATATCCTGATATAATCCGGAGGATCGCGATGAGCAATGCCGCACAAAAGAAGGCGATCAAGACCTATCGCGCGCGCTCTGGTTCAGCGTGGGCTAGTCCGTTTTGAGGTCATGGCGCTGCGTTCCGACCGCGACTTGATCCGTGCACTGGCGCGGCGTCTGGCCGAGGAGGGCGAGGAAGCCGATGCAGGTGAGAACCGTTGTGAAGCAAGCCGTCGCTGCCGGGCCGGCGAAGCCTGGCGGCATCTTCGATGCCCTGCGCCGTTCGCCGCTCGTTGAAGCCAGCCTCGACCTGAGCCGGCCGCGCGAGGAAGGCCGTGCGCTCGATCTATGACGCGCTACCTGCTCGACACCAACATCATCAGCAATGTTGTCAAACCTCAGCCATCCGAAGCGTTGCTCGCGTGGATGGGCGCGCAGCGGGACGAGGACCTGTTCATAGCATCGCTCACGGTCGCGGAGATCCGCCGGGGAATTCGGGAGAAGCAGGAGGGCAAGAAGCGTGACGCGTTGGATGCTTGGTTTTCCGGTCCGGAAGGACCTCAGGCGCTGTTCGCAGGCCGTATTCTCGGATTTGACGATAAGGCCGCACTCATATGGGCGCGGCTGATGGCGGAAGGGAAGGCCGCCGGCCATCCCCGAAGTGCGCTGGATATGATCGTCGCCGCCATCGCGGGCGCCAACGGTTGTGTCGTCGTTACGGATAATGAGAAGGACTTCGCCGGATTGCAGATCCTCAACCCGATGCGGGATGGTGCGCCAAAGGTTGAACCCTAACGCTTGGTGCGCGGAGAAGCGCAAGCCGCCTGGGCTAGTTTAAACAAGGCACCGATCCAGCCCCACCGCCGTCCTCAGCGGCGGCAAATATTTTGATAGCTTGACCACGGCTGGCGGGTGCAAAATAGAGCTGTTCCGATTCTTTGAATGTACGGGCGGGGACAGTGACAGAGGCCGGCAATCTCGCTGCGGCAGTTTCAGCTTTTGGCGCGGCGGCAAAGGGCAAGCTCGCCAACCCGGCGGCTTCTGGCGCGCCGGAGGATCAGCTACGTGCGCCGCTGGAAAAGCTCATAGAGGACTTGGCGCATGCGTCCGGCCTTGAGCGCGGGGCCGTCAGGCTTGTCGGAGAGAGCACCCTCGCGCACCTTTCCACGCGTCCCGACTATGCCGTCACGCTGCGCAATACGCTGGTTGGCTTCATTGAAATAAAGGCCCCAGGCAAGGGTGCCGATCCGCGCCGCTTTTCGGACGATCACGACAAGCGCCAATGGACGAAACTCAAAACTCTTCCCAACCTGCTTTATAGCGACGGAAACGGCTTCAGCCTTTGGCGCGACGGCGAATTGCAGGGCTCCGTGATCCGCCTTGAAGGCGATGTCGAAAGCTCAGGCTCAGCACTCGCCGCCCCGCCTGCCCTGCTCGCCCTCATCTCGGATTTCCTGCGCTGGCAGCCCATCCCGCCGCGCAACGCGAAAAAGCTCGCGGAGGTAAGCGCGCGTCTATGCCGGCTCTTGCGCGAGGAGGTGACGGAGGAGCTCCAGCGGAACAATCCGGGTCTGACATCGCTCGCGGGCGAGTGGCGCAATTTGCTGTTCCCGGATGCCAGCGACGAGCAGTTCGCCGACGGCTACGCCCAAGCCGTCACGTTCGGCTTGCTCGTTGCCCGCGTTCGCAATGTGGACCTGTCGAAAAACCTGGACACGGCGGCGAACGAGCTTCGCAAATCGAGCACGCTCATCGGCACGGCACTCAGGCTTCTGATCGACAATCCGGACATCAAGACCGCGTTGCAGACCGCGCTCGATACGCTGAGGCGCGTACTCAACGTTGTCGATTGGGCCGCCATCTCGAAAGACGATGCGGACGCCTGGCTGTACTTCTACGAGAACTTCCTCGAAGTCTACGACAACGACCTGCGCAAGAAGACCGGCTCCTATTACACGCCGCCCGTGGTTGTGAACGCGATGGTACGCCTGACGGACGAGGCGCTCCGCGATCCCGCGCTGTTCAACCGTTCGGCAGGGTTGGCGGCGCAGTCAGTGACCATCTGCGATCCAGCCATCGGAACCGGCACGTTTCTGCTTGGCGTGCTGCGCCAGATTGCTTCGACCATTGAGCAGGATCAAGGCCCGGGTGCGGTTGGGCCTGCCATTGCTGCCGCCATAGATCGCATTTTCGGCTTCGAACTGCAATTTGGTCCCTTCGCGGTTGCCCAGTTGCGCCTTATCGCGGAACTGCATAGCCTCATGGGAGGGTTCGGTACAACCGTCCCGGCACCAAAACTTTATGTCACCAACACGCTTGGCGACCCTTATGCAGCGGAAGCGCAGTTTTCCGCGATGGTTGCGCCCATCGGCGAGTCCCGGAAGGAAGCCAATCGGATTAAGCGAGAAACGCCGCTCACCGTCGTTATTGGCAACCCCCCTTATAAGAATAAGGCAGAAGGCTTAGGCGGCTGGATCGAGGACGGAAGCAAAGGGCGCGAATGTCCCATGGCACGTTGGGCGCCGCCGGTGGAGTGGGGGATCAGCGCTCACGCACACCATCTGAAAAATTTGTACGTGTACTTCTGGCGCTGGGCCTCACTCAAGGTATTTGGTTCCGGGTGGCAGGACGCAACCAGCAGCAAGACCAACGATCAGTCTGGCATCGTATGTTTCATCACCGTTGCCGGATTCCTAAGCGGCCCTGGATTTCAAAAGATGCGTGAAGATCTGCGCCGGGATTGCGACGCTATCTGGGTTATCGACTGCTCCCCCGAAGGCCACAGGCCGGACGTATCCACACGCATTTTTCAAGACGTGCAGCAGCCTGTTTGCATTGTTCTCGCCGCTCGCACCCCCAGCAAGGATCGCGAGAAACCTGCGCAATTGCGGTTCACAACCCTTCCAACCGGCCACCGGGAACACGTAAAGTTTCCGAGCCTTGCAACCCTATCACTCAAAAGTTCGGATTGGCTACCTGGAGCGAGCGGATGGAGAGAACCATTCCTTCCAGATCAAGCTGGCCCTTGGCCAACTTTTCCTGCTCTTAGTGAGATTTTTTCTTGGTCCAGTCCCGGAGTAATGACACACCGGACATGGGTGATCGCGCCAGATATCCAAAGCCTTGAGAGAAGGTGGAAGGCCCTACACCTTGAGAGCAATCCAGGCCAAAAAGATTTGCTGTTTCATCCGGATCGTGATCGCAACCTGTATAGGACGGTTAAAGACGATTTGGGTTCTCACGTCACCCGGCCAAATGCCGTTATCGACGACCAAGAACCTGTTATGCCGCCGGTCAGATTTGCCTCGCGTACACTTGTTCGTCAGTGGCTTATTCCGGACAAACGCCTAATTAGCCAGCCGCGGCCGGAATTATGGGCATCCGATTCAGAAAAGCAGTGCTACTTCACTGCCCCCGAAGACCGCGCTCCCACGAGAGGCCCGGCTATTTCCATTTGCGGCGTTATTCCAGATGTTCATCATTATAATGGCCGCGGAGGTAGGGTATATCCGCTTTGGCGGAATTCCGCGTGCACCATTACCAACATCGCACCCGAGTTACTTTCGCATCTTTCCACTGTACTTGGCTGCCAGGTGAAGCCCGAAGAGCTGCTGGCCTATATCGCCACGGTCATGGCGCACCCAGCCTTCACCGCCCAATTCAAGGAAGGCCTCGTGCGGCCTGGGCTGCGGGTTCCCTTGACCGCGGACGCAATGCTATTTGCAAAGGGCGTCGAGCTGGGCTGCGAGTTGATCTGGCTCCATACCTATGGCGAGAGGTTTGCCGATCCAGCTTCGGGCCGTCCCTCAGGTCCGCCGCGTCTTCCGAAGGAACAAGCGCCCACCATTCCGAAGGGCGGCACGATCCCAGGCGCACCCGAACCGCTACCGGACACGATGGAATACGACCCGGCGCAACGCCGGCTGCATATTGGCAAGGGCTATATCGACAATGTGCCGCCGGAGGTCTGGGCCTACGAGGTCTCGGGCATAAACGTGCTGCGCCAATGGTTCAGCTACCGCAGGCGCGATCGCACCCGGCCCATCATCGGCGACCGCAGGGAGCCATCGCCACTCGGCAAGATACAGCCAGAACATTGGCCTCACGAGTACACCAGCGACCTGATCGACCTGCTCAACGTGCTTGGCCGCCTTGTGCTTCTTGAGTCCAAGCAGGCTGAACTCTTGGAGGCCATCCTGGCGGGCAAGCTTGTCAAGCGGGCGGCTCTTGAGGCGGAAGGCGCGCTTGCGGCGCCGCAAGCCTCCGATGCAACCAGCCTGTGAAAACACGCAAATTCGCGTGTGCGTTCGCCCACATCGTTTTAAACTCCCATCGATTCGGGTTAAGGGGGGAGTCGCCATGAAGCGGATGCAGGACAGCGATTTTTTCTTGGACGGGGCGCAGGGCGATCTGTTCGGGCCGCCGCCGCCCGTGAGCTACGCGCCCAAGCCCGAGAAAGTCCGGCAGAAGATGCTTGCGATGCTCGGCCAGATCCAGGGCGCGGAAGAGTGTCCCTGGAGCGAAGACGAGCTGGGGCTGAACAAGGTGATCTTCCCGCAGATGGCGAATTGGCTGCCGGAGGACGAAGCCGCGGCGTTGCGGCGCGAGTTTGCGGCGGAGGTGGCGCGGCTGGAGGCGGCGCGCCCCTGATTTTCACCAGGTTCGCTCCAGGTTCGCTAAGGATTAACGCACCGTTCGATTTGCGTAGGGCCTTACTATAGTTAATGCGAGGATGGTAAACGGCACCGGAGCATATTTTCCGCCGCCGTCTTTCTGCGAATCTTTTCCCGCTTTAGGTCGATTTCTGCGACTCCAAAATACTATTAAATATACGGGAAGTTTTGAAATTAACCAAAGCGGCGGCTCGCCGCGTTTGCTCTTTATCGCTCTATATCAATAACATAGGAATCCGGATCTGACTTAACGCTTGCTCAAGACATTTCTGCTATATTACTTCAAGATTGAAATGTGCCCCTACACGGGAGCTGGAGGGTTAATTTGGCGTTACACGAATGCTCAAGCGAGCCGGCGCCCTGCATGATCGCGCGCATGCCGCAAGGCAAACTGCGGCCCGCGCAAACGGCTACCCGCCGGCAAGCAGGCGCGGGGTTTCGGGGTCGGGCGCGCCGCCGTAATATTTGCGCAGGGCGGCGGTGAAGACGCGCGGCTCAGGGGCCACCAGCGCGAACAGCGTCATGCAGGAGTGGAATTTGAGATCGTCGGGATAGGGGAAAATTTCGCTGGCGGAGGCTTTGTTCGCATCGAGCGTGAGTTGCGTGCACTCGATCAGCCGGGGCCCGAGGACGGGATGGGCGGCATAGGCGCGCGCCTCGTCCGCGGAGGCGATCCCGTATTTCTGCGCCAGCGGGCTGCGGCCCAAGCCCCGCAGTTGCGGAAAGATGTACCACATCCAATGGCTCTGCTTGGTGCCCTGCCGCAGCTCAGCCACGGCTCGTTCGTAGGTGCCGCGATGCGCCTCCACGAACCGTTCAAGGTCAAACGGGTCCGGCGATTGCCGGCCGTCATCGGGCTGCTTGCCGTTGCTCATCCGATACAGATCCCCGGAAAGATCGATCCTCTACGTCTTGTGCCACAAGGCTCACAGAATATGTAGTCAAGGCTGGCGCGGCGGCTATACTTCGCCGGGGGAAAGCTGTTGGCTAATCGCATTCATCGCCTTGCCATACCGGCCACTGGAGACCGCTGGGACACCGCCCGGGCGCACCCGGCAGGTGCGGCGGTGGACTATGCCTTGTTTGCTGACCGGAACGCGCGCGCGAAACCGGCGCCGCCCGGCCAGGCGCTTTCCATTGACGTAGCAATCCCAGAGGGACCGGTACCGCCGCACTACGCTCTCGCGGTGGACATAATAAAGCTAGATGCGCCAGGCGCGCGGCGCAGGCGCTGGCCTTACCGGGCTACGGCCGCGGCACTTGCGCTTCATCTCCTAGCCCCGGCGATTATTATCCTTTGGCCGCTGCTGATCAATCTGCTATCGCCGCTGCCGCCATCGAGTAAGCGCGGGCTGGAGGACGGCGTGCCGGAAACGTTGAACGTCGGGATTATCAGCTCGGCCGATCTCGAACGCCTCAGCTCCGACCCCTTACGCCGGGACGGCAACCGCTCTCCCAACAAGGACGAGACAACGCCCCAGGAGCAGCCACCCGCTCGGCCGCCTCGGCGGCCCGGGATCAAGGAGGCGGCGAGTCCGGCCCCCAGAGGGCCTACGATCCCACGGCCTTCATCGAAATGGCGTCCCAGCAATTTTCGGCGCAGCTCGATCACGCGTTCAAGGCGGCCGAGGCCCGCCGCGATGCGCAGCAACGATCCGCCCCGCAACGATCCGCGCAAAGGTCCGGCAGTATCGAATTCTCGCGGCCCGGTGCCACCCACGTAGGGAAATCCGACGAATTCGCAAAGGGTGTCATCTGGGAGCTGAACGGCCACAAGCCCATGTGGAACGGCACGTGGGGCATTACCACCGTGACGTTCACAGTGTCGGCCACGGGCCACGTCGAAGGCTTGAAACTTCTGAAGAGCAGCGGCGATAAATGGCTCGACAACTCCGTGCTCATGACCGTGCAGCATATACCCATGCCGGCGGCGCCGCCGGGGCTTCCAGTTGGCGACCGGACATTTATTATCAATTACATTCCGTAGGGACGCTGCGCGGACGGCGGCCAAGCGAGTCTCATACAATGCGCCTGCGCTTATTCGTTATAGTCCTCGCACCGATCGTCACGGGCGCGGACACGATGGCCGCGCCGGTCTGCACGCTCGGCCGGGCGAACGGCACAAACATCGACCCTGCGCCCCTGCTGAGGAACGCTTACGGCGTGCGCTGGAATGCCGCCAGCAACCGGATCGCCTATATGCGGCCTGGTGCCTCGGGCTACTATCGCGTGTTCACCGCGCGGCCGGACGGCACCTGCGATATGCAGGTGGCGTGTACGGTTGCGGTGAGCCCGGATGGCACGTCCATGCTGGGCGGCGTGCAGGATAGCCTCGTCAGGCAGACGGGGTTTGTCAGGGTGGTGCACTTCACCTGCCCATAATACCGGCCGCCATAAGTTTGACTGCTCGGCACCGCGGCTCCCGCTTTCCAGCCTGCGCCGGATGGCTCTCCGGCGGCGCCCCGGTTTAAAGGTTTGTTAGCCATGCCGGCGGAGCGCCGCCCGCCAAACCCGCGATTTGCACCCCCTAAGCGCCGCCTAACGCGTTTACCTTTTGGCATAAGCGGCGCTCGCTGTGAGGCTGCCGGCCCCGCGCCACCCGCTCCCGCCGCCTGCCTCCCGGCAGCCGTCCAGGCCCCGCTCAATGCTCTAAATAACCCCATCGCAGAGCCTCCTGACCGCGTCCGCGCCTTCCCATGACGCAATTCTGGACCATAGCTCCTTACCGATGCGCTAACGCCGCGCAGAGCAATCGCTTGCCCAGCCGGACGAGGGCTTCGCCATTCCGTGCCGGTGTGTGGAGGAAGAGTCGAAGCGCTGGCGCCAAAGCAACTCCACACAAGAGAGCGCCTTCTATTTTCCCATGCCGGGCTCGCGCTGGCCCCCAGAGCCCGCGGCGCCGGTATTTCCATGCAAATAGTCTTCCTCGCGTACTGCGGATGCCGCATTTTTTAAGCGCTCGCAAACCTATATCTTCTGCTTCTACATCGCCGCAGGCTCGACTTGCTTCCTCCTCTGGATGGGCTGCCAAGAAAAAGCCGTTGCGGTGAAGCGCAAGATGTACACGGACTATTACGCTATTGATATTACTGCGATAACCGTAGCTTGCTATTAACCACTTCCGCAACCAGAGATTGGGATTCGTGGTTAACCCGCGCAAGAATCTAATATTAACGGGTATTTTGGAGTCGTAGAATTCGACCTAAAGTGTCAAAAGATTCGCAGAAAGACGGCGGCGGAAAAGATGGCGCGTGCCCATTTACCAAACCAAAATTAACCATGGTACAGCCCTACGGAGGACCCCATGCCCGCTACGCCAGAAGCCCAAGCGAAAACCCGCGCATTCGCACGCGTCCTTGGCCCGTTCCTCGTCATCGTCCCCGGCATCGTTGCAGTGCGCGGGCCGGAGATGGGTGCTTACATAGCGCCCTTTTTCGGAAATCCAGCGCTGGTTTGGATCATCGGCGCTCTGATGCTGTTCGGGGGCATTTTCGTCATCGCGCAGCATCAATATTGGTCGAGCGCGGCCGCGGTCTTGATTTCCCTCTTCGGCTGGTTTTTGGCCCTTCGGGGCCTGGCGCTCTTGACCGTGCCCGAGCTATACGAGCGTGCGGGCGAGGGTGCGATGGGTGCGCTAACACTCGTTCGGATCGGCTTCGGCGCGTTGCTTCTTGCGGGGCTGTGGCTGACCTATGCGGGGTGGATCGCGAAGCTACCGCCTCGCGCCTGATCTGAGCGCTGGGACTCTGCCATTGAGGGCGCCGCTATTTGGCGACGCTTTCACCGGCAAACCGAAGCGCGGACTGTGGCCCGGCCCGGCAAGGCGCGGCACTTAAGGCTTGCCGGCCTTGGCGTGGCTTGCGTCCTTGAAGTTACTCTCACGGGGCCGCCAGCCGGCGCGCCACGGCGCCAAGCGGCAAATAGAGGTTCATAGGGGCGCTGGCGAACGCCTCAAAGCCATGATGACGATAGAAGCTCGCGGCGGTCTCGTCCTTGGCGTCCACCACCATGGCGAAGGCTACGATTTCGGATCGCAGAGACCGCTCGATGGCATCGATCAGGAGTGCGGCGCCTAAGCCCTTGCCCCGATGGACGGTAGAGACCGCAAGCCTGCCGAGCCGGACGCTTGGCACAAGCGGATAACGCGGCAGCTTCTTCGCAAGCGCCGGCGAGACATCGCCGAGCGGCATGCTTGCCGCCGCAATTGTGTAATAGCCCGCGATTTGCCCGCCGGCCGCTTCAATCGCAACGTAACACCCCGCAACGCGCCGGCGCTGGTCTTGCATGGCCTGCGCGGCCAGATACCGGTCGAGCGCCTCGGCGCCGCAGGAGAAAGAAGCGCGATCGTGACCGCCGGTAAGAGGTTCGATCGCAAAGGGCGCTGTCACTTGCTCCGGCCGATCAAGCGGCGATGATGCGAGACCGCCCGTTCCATCGCGGGCGTCAAAGGCGCGGGATCGATCAAAGCCTCGGCGAAACGGTGCTGATCCTCCGCCGACAGCTTGATGATGGAGGCTTCCTCGATGGTCTTGCGCGCGGCGGTTTGCGCGGCCGACACCACGAAGTCTGTAAGCGAGCGCCCCTCGATCTCGGCGGCGCGCTTTAGAAGCGCATGCACATCGGCGGGCAAGCGGGCTTCAAGGCGGGCTATGGTTGCGGCTTTTGTCATGCGTGCATTGTACGGCAAGACGCCGTATAATTGCAAGTTTTTCCGTGTGACCTTCACAATGGCGTCCACGGGCAAGAGGCTGTCATATTGGACCGCGTTGAGCTAAACTCCGGCAAAGGATTTACCCAGGTAGCTTCAATGGCACAGCTTCGTTTCCGGTTCCGCTTTAACCCAGGCCGAACCGGGGCACCGCTCGATAAGCTGGGGGAATTTGCCGTTCCAACGGAGAGGTTTCTCCGCTTTCTTGCTTGCGACCTCGATTTGCCCATGGAAAAAGGCAAATGGCTCGCCATCAATTTCACCAATGAATCGGTTGCGTTCGATAGCGAATTCGCTGAAGCCGTGCCGGAAAAAGCGGTTGCTCGCGGAAAAAAGGCTGTTGAGCTTCTAACCGGGGAAACTCCGCTTGAGGCTTGCGACAGAAAAATAATCGAGTTCAAGACGGCCGCAGAATTCTCTCAGATAGGTAAGATATTGGACCCGGACGAGCAATTCTTAGTCGCCCTTTACGAAACCGATGCGAAGCCCGAGTGGCGTCCAGTCACCTACCGCCAGGTGGCTGAATTACGAAAGCTGCTAACCACGCCCATCATTTCTTATGGCTCGGTTCAGGGGATTATTCACTCCTGGGCCATGGGCGCGGACCAGCCGTTCTTGCAGCTTCGCGATCTGGCGAGCGGCGATTTGGTCGGGTGCAACTATAAACAGGAGTTGCGCCAAAAAATTGTGGCCACCGCCGAACGTGACCGCAACGTGATCCATATTTATGGAAAGATAAAATGGGATCGAACCAAAAACAAGATTCTGGAAATCGCCGTTGACGATATTCAGGCGATGAGCCCTCTATCGGCGCGTGATTTTGACAAATTGTTTGGAAGCATGCCGGCATTCACGGATGCCATGTGTACTGCAGATTATATCGAATGTATTCGCGGTGGCGAGTAAGCCTGTTGTCCCGCTGATTGCTAGAAAGGGCCGCAAAATACAGAGCTGTGGCTCGAGTGTTAACACCACGACGGCAGCCTACTGGGCTGCCGTCATGCAAACCGGCTTTCCACAATGTTTTTGCAACTGAGTGTCAGGCAGGGCTAGCTATATGCCTCATACTTTGATGATATTGGTTTGTCCCAAACCTTGGAGGGCCAGATGTCTAACGAAATCTCTCAAGACGATGTTAAAAATGTGCAGCCCATCGGTGTCGATCCAATTTACGCAGCCTCAATAGCTATTCAGAGCAACGGAAACGATTTTACTTTGATATTTCAAAGACTTAGGCCCGCAACCGCTGAAGTAAAAGGTATCCCCCAGCATATAGCCATTAGCGAAGCTGTGGCGGCTATCACAGTGAGCCCTCAGACGTTAAGGGACTTTAAAGAAATTATAGATGATTCTGTAAGGAAATTCGAGGATGATTTCGGCGAGATCAAGACGGTATTCACTCGCAGCAAAACGGAACGGAAGTAAGCTGTGAGCGATGAGTTTGTTCTAATTGAGACGAATCTGATACCGCAGTTGACAACTGTTAGGTTCTACGAAGAAACCTGGGTAACCCTACGGGGTAAGCATTCGGAATTTACAGCAGAAAGTCAGAAGAAAGACATAGTGAATGCTGTTCGCATCCCGACAGAGGTTTACGACAGCAAAACCCGCCCAGGAAAATCTTTTGTTTTCGTAGACCGAAAAAGCACATATATGGGGAACGCGCTCGTGGTGCCGGTTAGCGTCGTGGAGGGGACTTCCGGTCGCGTGCAAACGGCCTATTATAGAGGAACGGCCTACAATAGCCCTTTGCTTTGGAAAACCAAAGATGAGTGACGTAATGCGTATATGCTACGACAGGGCGGGCGATGTCCTCTATCTCACGACGCGTCCCGGGGTTCCTGCGCGTTCAGATGAAAGTGATGAGCCAGGGGTCATTTGGAGATATGACATCAGCTCGAATGAGCTGATTGGCGCAACTATCATAGATTTTGATTATTATTGGAGGCCTCGCCTCTGCGAGCTCGCGCGCGAACTGGCGGCGAAATTTCATTTGTCGCAAGAGGAGACACATCGAAGGCTGGCAACGATCACCCATTAGCGACAATCAAGCTTACGCTTTCGTGCCCCTCTCAAAGCCGATCGCCTGGGCTTATGAAACCGCCTCAACAAAGCTCGCGACGACCTTCTTCTGCCCGGCCTTTTCGAACTCCACCGTCAGCTTATTCCCCTCGATCTCGCTGATGACGCCGTAGCCGAACTTCTGGTGGAACACGCGCTGGCCGACCGGAAAGGCCGCGTTCGGCATGGCCGTACTCGCCGCGACCAGCTCGCCCTCGATCTCCGGCGGCGCGCCGCGCGCGCGGTTGCGCACCACGCCCGGCGACGTCCAATTCGCCTGTGCGCGCCGCCAGCCCGGCGTCGGGCGCTCATCGAAATCGAAGGGCGAAGCCTCCTCGTCGAACCGGCTCGCGCCATAGCCGCCATTGGCTGCGCCGTACCCGCCGTAACCATAGCCGGCGTTCTTCATCACCAGCTCGGCGTGCTCCTCCGATATCTCGTCGAGGAAGCGCGAAGGCGCCGCCGATTGCCACGAGCCATGCACCCGCCGGTTCTGCGCGAAGCTGATGATGAGCCGCCGCTTGGCGCGCGTGATGCCGACATAGGCGAGGCGGCGCTCCTCTTCGAGGCCCTCCTGGCCGTTGTCGTCGAGCGCGCGCTTGTGCGGGAACAGCCCCTCCTCCCAGCCGGGCAGGAAGACCACGTCGAATTCGAGCCCCTTGGCGCCGTGCAGCGTCATCAGGCTGACGCGGTCGCCATCGGTGGCCTGGTCGGCGTCCATCACCAGGGCGACGTGCTCCAGGAAGGCGCCGAGGCTGTCGAACTGCTCCATGAAGCGGATCAGCTCCTTGAGGTTTTCGAGCCGGGACTGCGCTTGCGGCGATTTGTCCTTCTGCCACATCGCGGTGTAGCCGCTTTCGTCGAGGATCAGCTCGGCAAGTTCGGTGTGCGGCATAGTGGCGGAGAGGCTGCGCCAGCGGGCGAAATCCTCGGTGAGCGCGCGCAGCGATTTGCGGGGCGCGGGTTTCAGCTCCTCGGTTTCAGCGATATGCCGGGCCGCTTGGAACAGGCTTAGCCCCTCGCCACGCGCCAGCTGGAACACCGTTTGCACCGTCTGGTCGCCGAGCCCGCGCTTGGGCACGTTGACGATGCGCTCGAATTTGAGGTCGGCGGCGGGGTTCTGCATCACTTCGAGATAGGCGATGGCGTCCTTGATCTCCTGCCGCTCGTAGAAGCGCGGGCCGCCGATGACGCGGTAGGGCATGCCCATCGTCACGAAGCGGTCCTCGAAGGCGCGCATCTGGAAGCTCGCGCGCACCAGGATCGCCATATCGTTGAGCGGCACGCCTTCGCGCCGCAGCCGGTCGATGTCCTCGGCGGTGAGGCGGGCTTCCTCGTCGCCGTCGTATACGCCGCGGACCATGAGCTTATCGCCGGCACCCGAGCCGGTGCGAAGCGTCTTGCCCAGCCGGCCCACATTGTTCGCGATCAGCTTCGAGGCAGCACCCAGAATATGCGCGGTCGAGCGGTAATTATGCTCCAGCCGGATCACAACGGCGCCGGGGAAATCCTTCTCGAAACGCAGGATGTTGTCGACCTCGGCGCCGCGCCAGCCATAGATGGATTGGTCGTCGTCGCCGACGCAGCAAATATTGTGGCTGCCTTGGGCCAGCAGCCGCAGCCAGAGATATTGCGCGACGTTGGTGTCCTGATATTCGTCCACCATGATATAGGTGAACCAGCGGTGATATTGCTTGAGGATGTCGGGGTTTTCCTGGAACAGCCGCAGGTTTTCGAGCAAAAGATCGCCGAAATCGGCCGCGTTCAGTTCCTTGAGCCGCTTCTGATAGGCCGCGTAAAGCTCGATGGCGCGGCCATTCGCGAAGCTGAACGCCGCGCTGGCCGGGACCTTCTCCGGCACGAGCCCCTTGTTCTTCCAGCCGTCGATCAGCCCGGCGAATTGGCGCGCGGGCCAGCGCTTCTCGTCGAGCTTCTCGGCCTGGATGAGTTGCTTGATGAGGCGGATCTGGTCGTCGGTATCGAGGATGGTGAAATTGCTCGAAAGCCCCACGAGCTCGGCGTGCCGGCGCAGGATACGCATGCCAATAGAATGGAACGTGCCGAGCCAGGGCATGCCTTCGGCCGTGCCCCCCAGCAGATGGCCGACGCGATCCTTCATCTCGCGCGCCGCCTTGTTGGTGAAGGTGACGGCGAGGATTTCGTTCGGCCGCGCCCGCCTGGTCCACAAGATATGCGCGATGCGCGTGGTGAGCACCCGCGTCTTACCCGTGCCGGCACCCGCAAGCACCAGCACCGGCCCGTCCACCTGCTCGACGGCCTGGCGCTGCTCGGCGTTAAGTCCCTTCAGATAAGGCGGCTCGGCGGCCAAGCCTTTCGAAGCGGCGATTTGTTCGGCAATGGAGCAACTCGTTCCCATGTTCCAGATATAGCACGGCACCGCTGCCGGCAAAGAAAGCCCCGCCCGCTTTTCACAGCCAAGCGCCTAAAACGTCCGCCGCACTCAGACAACACCCACCAAGAGCGCTTCACCCTCCGCCGCGGCCTCCTGGTACTGCTGCCGCCAAGCGTGGAAGCTCTCAAGCTGCCAAACGCTGGCAAAAACCCTCTCCGCGCCATGCCCGCACAGGACCTCCGCTCCCTCCTGCACCAAGGCAGGCGAGACAACGCTTACCGTGTTCCCCCGATCCTGCATGATAAACTCGATATCGCTCGCCCCGCTCTTGCCCAGCACGAGATCGCCATAAATGAGATCGCGCACGAACTTGTCCGCGCCGCGCCCGGCCGGCTTCAGCGCCTCCGCGAGCCGCTTCTCGATGAGGAAACAGGTGTATTCCAGGCAGCATCGCCGGTGCTCGACGCCGGGATAGGCTAGGCGCGTCCGCTCCAGCTCCTGGCGGAACTCTTCGATCGACCGCCTTGCCTCGGGCTCAGGCCCGAGCCTGCTGCGGCGCTCCAGGATGGCGCGTTCGAGTATCCTCTCGCGCTCGCCGGCCTCGATTTCGTCGAAGAAAAAGAAGACGCCGCGCCCGTAAGGGAACAACGCCGCCATCAGAGCAACGAACGCCTTATCGTGCTGCAGGCGTTGAAAGAGCGCAGCTGCTGGAGGCACGCTCCAGTAGTGAGTTGAGACGCTCATGGCGCACGGCCCTCCACCCAGAATGCTTAGAAACGTTCGCCCTGAAGTCGTCTTTCTTGACGATTGGCGCAAGCCGCCTGCGTCATCAAGTCAGAGGTTGCAGCCGTGCCTATCCGGTTAGCGCAGACACCCGCTATGTATAGGGATGCCGGAGCCGTTCTTCCTGCGGCGGCAACGGGCCAAGAAGAGCAGTTTCCGCGCGTTACCTTTCATCAGAAGCCGTCAGCGCGCCTGCCGTTGCATTCGCCGCAACTACCCAAGATTTAAAATTCAATGCCTCCCCAGGGAGGTGGTGAGTGCCAAAAGCGCGAAGCACACCTTAGGGATGTGGATAAGGCTGTTTTCGTTTTGGTTGCGGCGTCATAGTCCAGAACTCCCCCTTGCATGCAAAAGTGACCAGATAACCACATGCATGCCCGGAAAAGATGGCATCGGCCCGTATACGCAGCTCGCCCCGTTGCGCATGCACCCCTCATATGCTACGGTGTGTAGCGTTACCGTACTTAACGCTATCCGGCTGCGCCAGCCGTCTCTGGCGATAATCGTTGGGGCTGCGACGCCAGCAGCGCGAGGCGCGCTATCCGGGTGACACGCAGCGATGAAGAAGGAAGAGGGAGTATCGATCGATGAGGACATTCTTTCGCGCCGGTCTTTCAGCCGTGGTATTGGTGGCTGCGCCGGCGGTCTGCGCCTATGCGGGTGACATGTACTCGCCAGCCGGTTTCAAGGACGTGCCGGCTTACGCCGCAAGCAGCTGGACCGGCTTCTATGTTGGCGTCAACGGTGGTTATGCGTGGGACAATCTTCCCCCGCACGCTGGCATTTCGGACGACGGGGGGTTTGGCGGCGGTCAGATCGGCTATAACTGGCAGGGTGTTCTTGACCGGCATGTGGTTCTCGGCTTGGAAGCCGACATTCAAGGCACGGGTATCGACAATAGCGCTCCCTGGGGTGCCTACGAACACAACATAACCGTTGACTATTTCGGCACGGTTCGTGGCCGCATTGGCTACGCTGCCGATAGTTTCCTGCTTTACGCCACCGGTGGCCTTGCATATGGCAATGTGAAAAATAGTTTTACCGGCGTGACAACGACCAATGTCTACACATCCGATGCGCTTGAAGGCGGTTATACAGCGGGCGCAGGCGTTGAGTACAAAATCAGCTCCTCTTGGTCGCTCAAAGCCGAGTACTTGTATGTGAACCTGGATCATACCAATCCGGTGGACGCGGCAGGTGCCCAAGCGAAAACGATCAACCGGGAACTGGACACCGTCCGCGCGGGTATCAACTACCACTTCAACACGGCTTACGAGCCGCTGAAATAGCCCTCAATAAGGAACTCCGGGGGCGAATGCCTGCGGGCGCATCCGGGGCGTGATAAATTGCATACTCGCAGCAAACTCAAATGTCATGGCCCGGTTTGTCCGGCGGGGCCCGGCCATGATAGCAGCGGTTGCCGGATGCAAAGCTCCATGTCAGCAAAAATACGCAGTCTTTATAGGCGCTTACAATGGGCTCCCGTTTTCGCGGGGCAGACGCCGCAGCGGGGCGGCGCGCCTTGCCCCATGCAAAGGCGCCGATTGTTCAGTTGCCCGCTAACGATACTCATCGTATTTAATTTAGCGTTGCGGAGAGAACCATCATGACGGACGACATTTTGCCGGTCCTTGGCGAGCTCGAACGGGAGGTTATGGTCCTGGTCTGGGCCGGCGGCCCGATGACAGCGGAGGCTGTGCGTGAACGGCTCCCCCGGCCGCTCAAGGAGTCGACCGTGCGCACGGTGCTGCGCCGGCTGGAGGAAAAGGGCTACCTCGCCCACACCGTCGATGGCCGCACTTATGTCTTCAAGGCCGCAGAAGCGCGCGGGCAGGTGGCGGCAAGGGCCGTGCAGCGCATTGTCGACTGGTTCTGCAACGGCTCGGTAGAGGAAGTGCTGGTGGGCATGGTGGACGCCAAGATGCTCGACCGGCAGCAGCTCGACATACTGCGCGAGAAAATCGAGAAGGCGAAGAAGGGATAACGGCCGAAAGTTCCGGGTATGCTGGCACATCTCCTCGAAGCGGCGTTGCGTTCGCTCCTGCTCGGCTGCGCAGCATGGGCGGCCATAAGGCTTTTGCGCGTGCAAAATCCGCAGGCCCGCATGACCGTCTGGACCGCAGTGCTCATCGCGTCGCTCGCCATGCCGGCGCTGATGCACTGGGCGACAGTGACCGTCAGGCTCGCCGAGCCGCCGCCGGCCGTCAGTTCCTTACAGCCGTCCTCCTCGACCGCCGCACCCACCCTCCCGGCGGCGCCGGCGGCGGAGCTGGGGGCCGTCACGGCAGCCTCTTCGCCAGGAACGGAGGCAGCCCGGCACAGCCAGCCTCCCGCTAGAAATCCACTGTTCTCTGCTGCTGCTTGGCCAGCGTTGACGGGCGTTGCTTGGCCGGCGCTGGCGGCAGCCCTTTATCTCGCCGTTGCAGGCGTCCTGCTGCTGAGGCTGGCGGCGGGGCTGGTCTTGACGTGGCGGCTGCTGCGCCGGGCCTGCCCGGTCATGGAACCCTGGGCAAGGGGGCTGGATGTTCGTGTGAGCGCCGCCGCCGGAACGCCGGTCTCGTTCGGTCCGGTCATCCTGCTTCCCGCCGGATATACCGGCTGGGACCCAGCAAAGCGGCGCGCCGTACTCGCGCACGAAAACGCTCACATCCAGCGGTACGACTTTTATGTGCTGCTGCTGGCGGCGCTTCACCGCGCTGTGTTCTGGTTCAGCCCGTTTTCCTGGTGGCTGCTGAGCGAGCTTGCCAAAACCGCGGAATTCATCGGCGATGACGCTGCCGCCCGCACGCTGGGAGACCGGCCGGGTTACGCTGAAATCCTGCTCGACGCGGCAACGGCGTCGCGGAGGATTCCGGCGGCCATTGCGATGGCGCGCCCGCACACAGTTGTCCAGCGGATCGAGCGCATACTTACGATAACGGCGCCGCAGCCGCTCCGGCGAAGCACGCAGGCGTTGATTGCCGCAAGCCTTGTGCCGCTCACCGCCATCGCTGCACTCTCCGTTACTGCCACAAGCGAGCCCGCGAGCGCCGCCTTGCCGCCCAGCAGCCGCCGCCCGGCCGCGTCCGCGCAACACGCGCCCGATCTCTGGCTCGTTGGCAAGTTCAACCTCATCAGCGCCACAGCCAGCGCCGGCGATATGTTCGATATGGATGCGGAATGGCCAGCCGTTGCGAAATACACCAGTACGGTCCAGTTGCCGCCGCCCGTTCTTTTGAACGCTAAAGATGAGGATCTGAAGCGCGCCTTCGAATATCTGGACAGGCGGCATATCGGCCTGGCCGTCTGGCTGAACGTGCTGGAGTGGCCGGAAAAATGCAGCGACAACACCGGTCCATATGGCTATCCCGCCAACCTGGAACGGATGCTGGCCCGCCTCCACCGGCTTGGTGCCAAGGTCAAGTACGCCGTCTTCGGCGCCCAGTACTATTATGGCCACGTCTATCCCACTGTGAAGGATTGCCGCCTGTCCGCGGAGGAAGTGGCGGCGCTTGCCGTCAAGAAGATGCCGCTTATCCGTAGCTATCTGCCTGACGCAGAAATCGGCCTAACAGACTTCTCCAACGCGTCCAGTGACCTAACGAACGAGCTGATCCGCTGGACGGATGTTTTCCAGCAAGCCACTGGCGTGACCCCGGCGTTTTTCCACGTCGAGGCCAGGTGGTCCCGGCAGGCTGTCCGCAATCTGAAGCCGCTGGCAGATGCCATGAAGGCGCGCCACATACCCTTTGGCATCGTATATGACGGGCTTGAGCAGACCAATTCCGGGGAAGCCCGGAGCAGGAACATCCGCGAGCATATCGCCGCCGTCGAAACCGGCGAGGGCATCCATCCGGACACCGCGATCTTCCGGAGCTGGCCCGCCCGCCTTTTGCCCGAAAAACAACCCGGAACGTTCGCCAATCTTGTATATGGATACCTGCAGGCGCCGCCTTCGATCGCTTTGACGCGCCAGTCCAACATGGTGACGGGCCAGGTGGTGGATGCTGAGGGGCGTCCCGTGGCATCGGCGAACGTGACCCTTGAGGCGTTAGATGCCGGCGGCCACGCGACTATGGCGGATCGGCACCTGACACAAAAGGTTCCGCCAGGCGCGGTGACGGCAGCCGTAGGGATGCGGGTCAATCAGGACGGAAGCTGCGTCTGCGCCGGCTGGGCCGACGTCTCGATCGGCACCATTCGCTATCGCGAGGATGGCACCGGCCGGCAGGAGGAGTTCGCGCCGTTTCCTCCGGATGCTGGTGGAGCTGTGCCGCCCGTCCGCAGGATGCAGCTCGTGCCGGGAGAGAGAGTCAGCAGCGATTTCAAGCAGTTTTCCGTAACGCCCGGCGCCGCTTACGATTTGGATGTGCCGCTTTCGGTGCCTGCAAACGGCGAGCGCGCCGCTTATGTTGGCGTTATGTTCATGGATGCGAACGGCAAGGAAATCCAGCGCGACCGGCTATGGTTCCAGCCCTTCGTGCATAGCTTGGGCACTATGGTTACGGATGCCGGAGGATGGTTCCGGGTGGAAATCCCGCACGAACTGGCCGCGGCAGAGCCAGAAATTCGCGCCTATTTCGCCGGCATCGCCTCTGTTGGATCTCAGAGCGCGGCCCTTCGTCAGTAAGCCAGTCTCGCTTGGGCAGGGTGGACCTGGGCCTTACGTTATCCCGCCAAACGGGTCCCCGAAGCGCCGCGAAGATCTGCAACGGGTCATGAACGGCCGATCACACGGCGCCGGTGCTGTGCACTGGTCAGTCTGTATGTAGTGGCTGTCTGCGTTAACCGGATAGGCATAGTTGCAGCCAGTCAGCTCTTGCATGCCGCCCATTTTTGAACAGAATAATTTTTGCTTCGATTCCAATTAGCGGGAAGGCAGTCTATTCTTGGCCGGCAGCGGGAGGTGGAAATGAGGCTCAAATTTCCGATGGCTTTTGCCGCGGCCTTTTTGCTGGCGGCTGCGGACTTCGTTTGCGGCGTCCCTGAAGCGTGGGGCTTCGGCCCAGGCGGCGTACATAGTGCGGGGGCACGGCCCGCATCCCGCTCCAACTTTCAGAGGTTCCGCAACGGGAATATCTCCCGGTTCCATTTGAACGGCAGCCACGTCAAGTCTTTCAAGGTTGCCAAGAATTTTCAGACTTCGCACCCCGCACTCAAGAGCCTTTCCGGCACGGAAAAATATAGCCTCATCGGCCAAAAAGGAAGCAAGCCGGGATTCAAGGAACTAATTCTTAACCCGTACTTTCAAAGGGCTTCCATCGGCCAGCCCAACATTTGGTACGATAAGCAATGGGGAGGCTCGAGCTTCCATCGCCACCACGGCCGCTGGTTCCGCTGGTACGGCCCGGTGTTCTGGCCCTACTTCTCCGGCGACTATTTCTGCTACGGCTTGTCGCCCGATTTTTGTTCCGGCGTGTTTTGGGGCTATGGCCCGGACACGATCCTGTGGGGCGCGTTCTGGCCTTACAGCGAATATTACTATGACGAGGACGCCGCCTATGCTGCCGCCGGTGCGGGCGATATTTACGCGCCCTACCGCGCCCCAGCGCGAATCGCCAGCAAAGAGCCCGATGCAAATGCGATTGCCGAAAGCTGCGCCGGCTTGGCACCCGGCCTTAGCGGCCTGCCCATTGAGAAGCTCCAAGCCATCATAGGCGCCACCGAGGCGCAGCGCACCGCGCTTGAGGGTCTCAAAGCCGCGGCCAGCCTCGCGTCCGATATTCTCAGTAGGGCTTGCCCCTCCGAACCCCCGCATACGCCAGTGGGGCGGCTCGACGCCATTCTGCAAAGGCTTCAGGCGATGGAAGAAGCCAACCAGGCCGTAAAGGGTCCGTTCCAGCACCTCTACGGTTTGCTCACCGATGGGCAGAAGCGGCGCCTCGAAGCCGTCTCCAAGCCGTTCTCGAAGCCGCAGCCCGCGCCTTCGAGCGGCGTAGACATCGCCGGGCTCTGCTCCAGCCAGGCCAGGTTTACGGGTATGCCTATGGATCGCATCGCGAGCACGGCCGGGCTCGCCGGCGAGCAGCAGCGGGAGCTGGAGAAGCTCAAGGCTGCGGCGGCGAAAGCAGCGGATGGTTTGAAGGCTTCGTGCCCGTCCTCCGTTCCCGATACGCTTGCCGGCCGGCTGGACGCCGCCCAGCAACGCATAGCTGCCTTGATCGCGGCGGTGGAAACGGTGCGGCCCGCCTTGGCCAGCTTCTACGCCTCGCTGACGGATGAGCAGAAGGCTGCGCTCACCATACAGGCGGCAACGCAGAACCGCGGCTAAAACCGGCATCGGGAGGTGCGCCTAAAGCGCCTTCCCTGCCCCTTTTTGCCCCGGAAAAGGCATAAGCTTAACAATATGCTGGTGCGGATAGGCCGGACGAGCCAAGTTGAATCGGTCCATGAGGGAGCAGCATAATGAAAAGTCCTATCCGCGCGGCGATTTTGGCTGGAACGCTTGCGCTTTTGACGGCCGCGGCAACTCTCACAGCCTGGGGGCAAGCGCAAATGCCTGTTTCACTGTTCAAAGTCGTTACCGTGAAGGACGAGGTCATCATCGGGCTCAACGCGCACGAGCTCAAGGCGCTGGGGGGCCCGGAGAAAGCCCCCGCCGGCGCCATCGCCAGTGCGCTCGCGAGCAAAAAGGAGCTCACCGTTTGGCAATACGCCGTGCGCCATGGCGCCGATGGCAATCTCGAGGTTGCCCCCCTGCATCCAATCGGCCTGCTGGCGCACGATTCCTTGAGGGTTGAGCCCTATTCGAGCCCGCTCGCGGTGCTCCCGCACGGCTGATCTCACGGCTTAGCGGGCCAGCTCCTTGTAAGCGTGCCAGCTTGCGTGTCCCACAAGCGGAAATGTGAGTGCCAAACCCACAAAATAAACCGCAAGCCCTGCGATCGAAAGCGCTGCAATGAGGGCCGCCCATAAAGCCATGGCAGGCAGGTTCTTCCGCACGGCCTTGGCGCTGGCGATCATCGCCGTTACGGCGTCCAGTTTGCGGTCGAAAATCATCGGCACTGCAATGACCGATATCGTATAGGCAACGGCAGCGAAGGCAGCCCCCACCGCGGTCCCGGTCACAAGCAGGCCCTGGCCATGCGCGGTGAGCAAGAGCGCGGAGATGAACTCGTCGATAGGCGGAAAAGTGGCCGGTCCGAAAAAGAGCATGAACAAAAGGAATGCTACATCCATCCAGAAAAAGTAGAGGACGAAGAGCAGCATTCCGAAAGACGCGAGCTGACCTTTCCTGGCCCACACCGCAGCGGCGGCGCTGCGATAAGTAACAGGTTCGCCGCGCTCGTTCAGCCGGCTAATTTCATAGAGCCCGGCCGCAAAGAACGGGCCGATCAGCAGAAACCCGAATGCAAGAGGCAGCAGAAGCGGAAGGGCGCCGAAGCGGGTCAACTGAAGGGTCGCCACGTAGGCGAACGCCGCAAATACAGCGCCGTAGGTCAGGCTTATTTGCGGGGCAATCCAGAGATCTCTCCAGCCGCGTTCGAGCCACGCCCAGGGAGCGTCGAAGGCGATCTTTCGTATTTCCGGTGTTTCCGATAGACTGGGCGTTTCCGCGGATTGCCACGCCGCTCGAAAAGCGTCTGTCATTGTACTCAGCCTCCTGGAACAGCTTCACCGTACCGGCGAAGCGTAACCCTTCCCTTCGCTGAAGGTTCCGTGCGCCAACCGCTATTCTTCCGGGCCGGGCAAGCGATCAGGCGGACCCGGTATCGCCGCAAATACGAGCGATTTTGGCGATGCGCCATTCGCGTCCTTCCGCCCGGTGGCGCCTCATGTAGGCGGCAAGCAGAGTTTCGGCCTCTAAGCGCGTATAAGCGCAATCCCAGTTGCGCCAATCGCTAGCCTCACGCGAATAATATTGGATGACATAGTCCGGCTCGAAGCCGTAATGCACGTTCTCTGCGATAACGGTGGGGAAGAGTGCCGGCTTCCCCGGCGGCAAGGTTAGTGTGCGCCATGGTCATTATCTCTAGCTCGGG
>CAWAVJ010000038.1:0-70323 GCA_963785355.1 uncultured Alphaproteobacteria bacterium | reverse complement strand
TCACCCCGATACCAAAACCACAAGAGGGAATCTTGCGGCGCTTCGACAGGCGGCGGAAGGAGGAGCGTAGGCGCATCCGAAGACCGCGCGGAACGAGCCCTGTCCTTGCGGCTCCGGCAAGAGATACAAGCACTGCTGCGGGGCGCTTGCGCGATGCGGGCCGCCGCGGTGCCGCTAGCGGCGGTGGCGGTTTCGATGCGCGGCGTTGCCGGCGGGTAGGCAAGAAACCAAATCTCATGCGCTTGCCGCTGGACCTCTTGCAATGTTCCGGTGAGCGTTACATACTAACAACGTATATATACCGTTAGTATCTTCCCGCTGAGGGCTCCAGCATGCCGAAAGAAGCCGTCTTCACAATGAAGCTCGAACCCGAGCTGCGCGCCGAGTTTCTCGCGGAAGCCGAAGCCGCCCATCGCCCGGCGTCGCAAATCCTCCGCGAGCTGATGCGCGAATTCATCCAGCGCCAGCGCGATGCGCGGGACTACGATGCGTTCCTACGGCAAAAGGTTGAAGTAGCCCGCACCTCGATGCGCGCGGGCCGTGGCCGGCCGGATGACGAGGTCGAAGCCTTGTTCGCCGCCCGGCGCGCGGGGGTGGCGAGTGAAGCGTGAGAGTTGTTTGGACGCCTGAAGCCCAAGAGGATCGCGCCAGCATTTGGGACACCATCGCTGCTGACAACCCGCACGCGGCGGCGCGGATGGATACGCTTTTCAGCGCCGCGGCTGCTAGGCTCGCCAACCTTCCCAAGATGGGACGCCCAGGAAAGATACCAGGCACGCGCGAGCTGATCCCGCACAAAAATTACCGCCTCGTGTATGAAATCGAAGGCGAGATGGTTTGGGTACTTGCCCTCGTTCATACAAGGCGGCAGTGGCCGCCCATCCGCCCTGAATAGTATAATTCGATCTATGAGCGCGCGCTGGCCATCTGGGAGAAGGCGCTCGGCCGCGATCACCCCGATACCAAAATGGCAAGAGGGAATCTTGCGGCGCTTCGACAGGCGGCGGAAGGAGGAGCGTAGGCGCATCCGAAGATCGCGCGGAACGAGCCCTGTCCTTGCGGCTCCGGCAAGAGATACAAGCACTGCTGCGGGGCGCTTGCGTGACGGGTGCCGGAGCGCATTCAAGCATAGCGCCGCGAATCCGTCCTTCATTTGACAATCTGTCTTTTGTAAGAGACAATCAACCGTGATAGAGATCCGCCAGACTGACGTATTCGTTGCTTGGTTTGCGGGGCTGAAAGATCGCGCGGCGCGCGCCCGCATCGCTGCGCGCATCCGCCGCCTTTCGCTTGGCAACCCCGGCGACGTGAAACCCGTTGGGCAAGGCGTCTCCGAAATGCGGATCGATTACGGCCCAGGTTACAGGGTGTATTTCGTCCAGCGCGGCGAAACGCTGGTCATCCTGCTATGCGGCGGCGATAAGAGAGACCAGAGCCGCGATATCGCCCGGGCCTTGGAACTGGCCAAAGAGGTTTGACAATGGCGCGTGAAACTATCCCTTGGGATGCTGCGGCCACTCTACAGAGCAAAGAGGATATCGCGGACTATCTCGATGCCGTGCTTGAAGACGGCGATCCGGAGTTGCTCAAGGCGGCCCTTGGCGATATCGCACGCGCCAAAGGCATGACCGATATTGCGCGGCTGGCGGGCGTTGGCCGCGCCAATCTGTACAAGGCGTTGTCGCCGGAGGGTAATCCGGAGTTCGTGACCGTTGCCAAGGTGCTGAAGGCGCTCGGGCTAAGGCTTTCCGTCAGCGCGTAACCGCGGCCGCTCGCCTGGTGTTTGCTACCGGACAACGCCTTGAGCACGCGCTGGCCGCCTCGGAGACGGCGCATGGCCCCGATCACGCGGAAGTGGCGCAAGCGCTGAACAACCTCGCCGAACTCTATCGCGCCCAAGGCGCCTACGAGCGCGCTGGCCATTCGGGAGAAGGCGCTCGGCCCCGATCGCCACAATACCAAAACCGCAAGAGGGAATCTTGCGACGCTTCGACAAGCGGCGGAAGGGGGAGCGCAGGCGCATCCGAAGACCGCGCGGAACGGTCCCTGTCCTTGCGGCTCCGGCAAGAGATACAAGCATTGCTGCGGCGCGCTCGCGTGATGGTGTGCCGCTGCCGCAGAGCATTGCCGAGACACTGAGCGAAATAGCAAACGAACTCGCCGAGCAACCCCAAAAGGAGCTTCCATGACCGCCAATCACATTGCCCGCATGTCCGCCAAACGCTTGATGCCAAAGTTTGGGGATGACCTGCCGTTCGCCGTCGAGAAGGTCATCCAGACCGGCACGGCCGAGCCCGGTCAATTCGATCTTGGCGCAGTGGCGGCCCTTGCGGGTATCGCCACGCTCATCGTGCAATGCGCGCAATTCGCGTTCGACTGGAAGCACAAGAACGGCGGCGGCGGGAAGGATGAGATTGAAGCGCTGAAGCGCGAGTTGCGGCTGATGGCCGCCAAGCTGGAGGGGGTGAGCGAGAAGGCGCGCGACGAGGTGATCGAGGCCGTCGCCGAAGAGGTGGAGGGCGAAGAATAGGTGCTGCGCGCGGGTTGCCTCCACCGTTGTCATGGCCGGGCTTGACCAGGTCAAGCCGGGCCATGACAGCCGAGTTAGCGCGCGGAGGCAAGGCTTAACAAAGTGTGCCTTTGGCGTAAGGCCCTACTGTGGTTAATGCGGGCGTGGTAAATGCGCGTGCCGCATATTTTCCGCCGCCGTCTTTCTGCGAATTTTTTCGCGCTTTAGGCCGATTTCTGCGACTCCAAAATCCCTTTAAATATATCCGCAGATTGCGTGTTAACCATCCGCTGGGCTCGGGCAGGCAAAAATATATGTTGTATATCACTATGTTAGTCCGTGCGCCGCGCGCAACGTTTTCTTAAGGAGCATCTGCTAAATTAGTTCAACATCGAAACCGGCCCGCAAGCGGTTAAAATAGATTAACGGGAGTGGGTTGCGGAGCCGGCGTCATGTTGCAAGCGCAGCTCGCGCCCGCGCTGGGCGAGGCTCCTGACGGCGCCGATGAAGCAATCGCTGCGCAGGGGCTTCGAGATATAGAGGTCGGCGCCGGCGGCGGTGCGATATTCCTCCGCGCCCTTCATCGCGTGGGCGGTGAGCGACAGGATCGGCGTGTACCGCTTCCAATCCGCGCGGCCTCGTATCGCCGTGATCGCCTCGATGCCCGTCATCACGGGCATCTGGCTGTCCATGACGATGAGGTCGAAGCTGCCTGCGTCAAGTTCCGCAAGCGCGCCGACGCCGTTTTCCACGCATCGGAACCGGCATCCCGCGGCTTGCAGCAGTACCTGGACAAGCTTGAGATTGATCGGATGGTCTTCGGCGACGAGAATAAAGTAGGGATGGGCGCCGGGACTTTGCCCCAGCCAATCCTTTGTTTCAGCGATGGTGACCGTGCACGAAGAAAGCTTTGCGGCCGAAGCACCGTTGCACTCTAAACTTAGATCGTCTTTTAGAACCATTTCACGCTCGGCTGCGTTGATGCACGCAAGACCTGCAGCCGGACGGGCATACAGCCTAAGCCTGCTCCCGGTTGTGCGGGCCTGAAACCTACCAACACGCCTTTATTGCCGCGCCGGTCAAGCCAATTTGGATCGCGGGTTTAAGAAGAAACTGCTTTTCCGTCAATCTATTAGAGTCTAATTGCGGAAGCCGGAACAAGAAATCGTTCACAACCGGGGAAAGCCCGCAATTGCGGCAAACGCCCGCCCGATTGCCCTATGTGCCAAACCAGCATTTTGGCCTATGGATTAAAACTGAATCGTGCCTTGAACGGCCAAGCTTCGCCTGTTATCCTCCGATACGCAAATATTCGAATATGATGGTGTTCGCATGTTTGCGCGGGCCAGCCGGCTGCCATAAAGGCCCGGAGCCCGAGGGAGGCACGAGATAACAAGGAGCCAAAGATGCTGAAATTTGTACGCCTAAGCGCGATTCCCGTTGCGATGCTTGGCCTTGCCGCCGCGGCAAACGCTGCGGGCATCGCCGACATGGTTGGAACCTGGGAGTGGAGCGGCTACACCGTCCAATGCAAGGAAGGCGGCGCCAACGGGATATCTTGCCTGGTGACCGCCGGCCCGAAAAACGTGGGCATGGAAATGGTGCAGTCCAAGCTTGAGCCCAAGAATGGCGGATATTGGGGGGACATCAAGCACCCGGCCTCGGGGGAAATCTACAAGACGCAACTGGTGCTTAAAGACCCCAACAACTGGTCGCTGGACGGCTGCACCACCGGTGGCGTCTGCGCCAGCGGCGTTTTCACACGGGTTAAGTAATTGAATTCAACGGCAGCGCCGCGTGGTGCTGCCGCATCGCCTACCCGCGCTTTCCAGTGCTTGTTTACCCTCGCGATTCCGCCGCGTTTGGTTTCGCCGCAGGCGTCGTCCCCGCGGAGGCGGGGACCCATTCAAGCCATTGTTCCTACGCCAGAAATGGATTCCCGCCTACGCGGAAATGACGTCGCGGAAGTGCTGCTGGGCGGAGAAAAGCGCCGCAGCGGAAACATCGCGGCAATCATGTTGCAAAAGGTTCGTCTGCTCGCCGCGCTAAGGCAGCCGCGCCACGAGCGGCGAAGTCCTCCCCCGTCGAGCCGAAATGCGCGGTCTGCGTCATCGTCCCCGCCGCCCCGCGCGCGCTGCCGCAGCAACCCCTTTGACCACCCAGCCGTTCTGCCTTCAGCTCGGCGAACAGCTCGGGCACGCGCTTCTCGACATGCGCGGCAAGCTCCGTCACCTCGATCTTGCCGTTGCCGTTCGTATCGCCCTGATGCAGCGCCTCCATCAGCGCGTAGGTGAACACGCCGTGGCCCTTGTAATTCTCGTAGGCGGACTTGCCCCGGCGACGCCGCCGTCAGCACCGGCCGCCCGGTCGCTTCGTGCAGCCGCCCCACCGCCGCCTCCGACACCGGCCCTTCGGTGCGCGACTTCGTATAGCCGCCGGTCAGCGCGCCGGATTCGCAGGTGTCGAGCAGGATCAGCGCCTTCTTCGCCTTGATGCGGTTGGCGATCCAGTCCTGCAGCCGCTCCTGGCCGATGGCGCGGGTCTTGAGCGCCTGCCGGGTTCGGCCCGCCCTGATAGTCCTGCGGGATCATGTAATAATTGCCGCCAACCGAATAGCCATGCGCCGCGGCGTAAAACACGAAGGTGTCGCGCGGGCTGATCTCGCTGGCGAGCTTCCTGACGGTCTCGTCCAATTTGCCCGCGTCGCGTCCGGCATCCAGCGCCAGGGTGACGCGGACCTCTGCATATTGCCCCGCGCCGGCCTTTTCCATTTCGGCGCTGAAAGCCTGGGCGTCCGGCACGGACGCAGTTGAGCGGCGGGAATTTCCAGATTTCGTAGCTGCCGGGCGGCTGCCCAGCCAGCGTCTTCGTAGGCGTTGATGCCGATGGCCAGGATGTAGCAGCTTCGGCTTCACCGTATCCGCCGGGCCATCGTAAGCGATGGTGATGCGCGCCGGCAGCGACGCCAGGAGATTGCGGCCCTCATAGGCGATGACCTCGATCCGGTTCTCGCCAGGGTCGAGAGCCAGTTCCTGTTTGACCTCATAGTCCGGCCCCGGCCCGGCGGGCGCCGCCGTCACGCCGGCGGTGACGCCGTTGACGCGCCACTCGACGCGCCCAATGCCCTTGCCGCGATCCGTGATACGCGCCGCGACGGTCACGAGATCTGTGTCCGATTTGCTGCCCTCTGGGTGCGAGGCGATCGCAACTGGCGGCGGAGGCCCGGCGTCCAGAACCTTTTCGAGGTTCACAACCTCGGCGGCGCGCTTGACCTCGCCATCGGGATCGCCCGCCAGCGCCTCCCGGACGAGATCGGGGTTGAAGAGCGATTGGTGGACCTGCGCGATGGTTGTGACCTCCATGCCGCGGGCAATCGCAAGCATGTCCGTGTCCCGATGAGACGCTGCGAAGAAGCCGCTCGGGGTGAAGGTCATGTATTCTCCGTTCCGCGACGCGATTAGGGCGGCCAATTCTTCCCCGCTTTGTAGTTTCCAAAGCCGCATGGTCCCATCCTCACTCCCGGACAGCGCGGTCTTGCCGTCCGGCGAAAACGCAACCGATCTGACACGGCCCGAATGCCCCTCGAGCTTGTGGATCTCGCGACCCGTGGCCAGATCCCAAAGCCTTGCCGTGTGGTCATCACTCCCCGACAGCGCGGTCTTGCCGTCCGGCGAAAAGGCAACCGAATTGACCGGCCAGGAATGCCCCTCGAGCTTGCGGATCTCGCGGCCCGTGGCCAAATCCCAAAGCCTTGCCGTGTGGTCATCACTCCCCGACAGCGCGGTCTTGCCGTCCGGCGAAAAAGCAACCGAGGCGACCCTGTCCGAATGCCCCTCGAGCTTGCGGATCTCGCGGCCCGTGGCCAGATCCCAGAGCTTCAACGAACCGATCACGCAACGCCAAGTTTCTTTCGCATCGAACTTTTCGCAGCTCCCCGACAGCGCGGTCTTGCCGTCCGGCGAAATGGCAACCGAATAGACAATGTCCGAATGCCCCTCAAGCTTGCGGATCTCGCGGCCCGTGGCCAGATCCCAGAGCCTTACCGTGTGGTCCTCACTCCCCGACAGCGCGGACTTGCCGTCCGGCGAAATGGCAACCAATCTAACCTCGCCCGAATGCCCCTCAAGCTTGCGGATCTCGCGGCCCGTGGCCAGATCCCAGAGCTTCAACGAACCGATCACGCAACGCCAAGTTTCTTTCGCATCGAACTTTTCGCAGCTCCCCGACAGCGCGGTCTTGCCATCCGGCGAAAAGGCAACCGAATTGACCGGCCAGGAATGCCCCTCGAGCTTGCGGATCTCGCGGCCCGTGGCCAGATCCCAGAGCCTTACCGTGTGGTCATGCCCGAACAGGTCCCTACTTCCCGACAGAGCGGTCTTGCCGTCCGGCGAAATAGCAACCGATCTAACCTCGCCCGAATGCCCCTCGAGCTTGCGGATCTCGCGGCCCGTGGCCAGATCCCAGAGCCTTACCGTAAAGTCCCAACTCCCCGACAGCGCCGTCTTGCCGTCCGGCGAAAACGCAACCGACCAGACCGCATTCGAATGCCCCTCGAGCTTGCGGATCTCGCGACCCGTGGCCAGATCCCAGAGTATTGCCGTTTTGTCAACACTCCCCGACAGCGCGGTCTTGCCGTCCGGCGAAAACGCAACCGAAGTGACCATGCTCGAATGCCCCTCGAGCTTGAGGATCTCGTGGCCTGTGGCCAAATCCCAGAGCCTTACCGAGTTGTCCCAACTCCCCGACAGCGCCGTCTTGCCGTCCGGCGAAATGGCAACCGAATAGACAATGCCCGAATGCCCCTCGAGCTTGCGGATCTCGCGGCCCGTCGCCAGATCCCAGAGCCTTGCCGTGCTGTCCCTGCTCCCCGACAGCGCGGTCTTGCCGTTCGGCGAAAACGCAACCAAGTTGACCGCGTCCGAATGCCCCTCGAGCTTGCGGATCTCGCGGCCTGTGGCCAGATCCCAGAGCCTTACCGAGTTGTCCTTACTCCCCGACAGCGCCGTCTTGCCGTCCGGCGAAAACGCAACCGAATTGACCGTGTCCGAATGCCCCTCGAGCTTGCGGATCTCGTGGCCTGTGGCCAAATCCCAGAGCCTTACCGTGTGGTCCAGACTCCCCGACAGCGCGGTCTTGCCGTCCGGCGAAAACGCAACCGAAAAGACATAGCTCGAATCCCCCTCGAGTTTGCGGATCTCGCGGCCCGTGGCTAGATCCCAGAGCCTTACCGTGTTGTCCACCCCCCCCGACAGCGCGGTCTTGCCGTCCGGCGAAAATGCAACCGACCAGACATCGTCCGAATGCCCCAATTGCAGCACTTTCTCGATCCTGGGCGTCTCTCCGGCTCGCGCCTCGCCAAGGAACGCGCCGCCCAGAAACCCCAAAATGCAAACCGCAAACCGCAACAGCATGACGCCACCCGCGCGAGAGGACGAGGACTATGCTGGCACCCTAACAGACAAGTTTGCAGTTCGGAAGCCCACCCTCCGCGAACGCCGCTGCGCCGCGCTTCGCCCGCCGGCGCGGTGCGACGCACTTCCGGCGCCCTTCCACCATGAGCCCCTCCGATGCTCTGAACGAATGTATCTATTATGCGGGGATGAACGCTTGCAGGCAATGAGCGCGCGAGGGCGCGGTGGATTTTCAGGTCTCCCCGCCCACAAGCGCCGCGATTTCGTGCAGCGGCAGGAACAGCTGCAACCGCCCCGCTCCGAAGCGCCGGAAGCGGAATTTCGCATAGAACGCCGCCGCCGTTTCGTCCTTCGCGTCCACCGCAAGCATGGCGCTGGCGATTTTGCTCGCCACCATTTGCGACATGGCGTCGAAGACCAGCAGATGGCCGAGCCGCTGGCCGCGGAAGCGGAGATCGACGGCCAGCCGGCCGAGGAGGGTGGCGGGGATTTTGGGATAGCGCGGCAGTTTCCTGGCCATCTCCGCGGGCAGTTCACTGAGCGAGCCACGCTGCGTCATGGCGAGCGTGTAATAGCCGGCAAGCTCGTTCTGTTCGCTGACGGCCACGAAACAAGACGCCGCTCCCCGGCGGCGGTCTTGCCCTGCCTGGGTCTTGAGATAGCGGTCCAGCGCCTCCACGCCGCAGGAAAATCCGGCGCGGGCATGACGCGGCCCGAGCTGCTCGATACGGAAGAGAGCCGGGGCGCTCACTTAGGCCGCACGGTTTCGAGATAGCGCTTCTTGATGGCGAGCTGATATTCGCTCGGTTCGCGTGGAGGGCCGAGCAGCACCTTGGCGAGCTTGCGGCTTTCCTTGGCGTTGAGCCGGATGATTTCCATGGTTTCGACCGTGTGCACAGCTTCCTTGTGCAGCGTCGCCAGCACGAAATCGGTCAGCGAGCGGCCCTGCAGATCGGCGGCGTGCTGGAAGAGCGCGTGCTGCGCGTCGGTGACGCGCGCGGCGATGCGGCGCTGCTTCAGCGGCCGGCTGCGCTTGCGGGCTTCGGAAAGTTTGGGCATTGGCTTCACCTCTGCGGATAATGTAGGCCAAAGAGGCATACAAACGCAAGCCAGGACTTGCGTGGTAAAGGCCAAGGGCCTCGACGCCAGCGCCGAACCGTGCCGCCTGGCCAAGCGCAAAGCTTTCCAAGCGGTGAAATTCGCGTAGGGGCCTACTGTGGTTAATGCCGGCGTGGTAAACGGGTGCCCCGCATATTTTCCGCCGCCGTCTTTCTGCGAATCTTTTCCCGCTTTAGGTCGATTTCTGCGACTCCAAAATACTATAAAATATATTTGCAAGTCGCGCCTTAACCATTTTCGCGCCCCGCGTGAAGAAAGGCGCTCCTCCATTATCTGTTCTACGCCAATAACTTATTATGCAGTCTACGGACTTAAGCCTTCCTCAAGACGCCTCTGCTATATTAGTTCAAAATGCAGAGACGGCGGAATCCACCCAAAATGCCAACAGCCAGCCTTAATAAATGGCTAACAGCCGGGCCTCGTAAGGCGCCTTTAGCGGCCCAGCATGAATTTCAGCATGCGGTTGGCGAGCCGTTTGTAGGGCGGGCGCAACAGACTGGTGCCGTTGACCGGGCTTTGCAGGAGCACGGCCTTGCGGTGCGAGAAGGTCTGGAATCCATACTCGCCGTGATAAGCGCCGATTCCCGACGGGCCTACGCCGCCAAAAGGCAAACCCTCCGCGGCCACATGCAGAAGCGTGTCGTTGACGGTGACGCCGCCGGAGACCGTCCTGCTCAGCACCTTCTCGCGGCTTGGCCTGTCCGCACCGAAGTAATAGAGCGCCAGCGGGCGCGGGCGGGCGTTCACATAGGCGATTGCCTCATCGAGCGAAGCGTAGGAAACGATGGGCAGCACGGGCCCGAAAATCTCCTCGCGCATGACAGCGAGATCGTCCGGCGGATCGATCAGAAGCGTAGGCGCAATCTTGCGCTCGCTAGCAGATAGAGGCTCGTGCGATGGGTTGATTTCGATAATACGGACGCCGCGCTGACGCGCTTCCTCGATATAGCGGACGAGGCGGGCGTAATGGCGGGCGTTCACGATGGCGGTGTAATCCGGGTTGGCCCTAAGCGACGGATAGAACTTCTCTATCGCGTCCTGGAGATGGCCGATGAACTCCTCGCGGCGCGCCTCGGGGACGAGCACATAATCCGGTGCGATGCAGGTTTGGCCCGCGTTCAGCAATTTACCCGACGCGATGCTTTCCGCAGCCACCGCAAGCGGCGCATCGGCGGCCAGGATGCAGGGCGATTTGCCGCCAAGTTCGAGCGTCACCGGCGTCAGGTTTTGGGCGGCGGCAAGCATGACGCTGCGCCCTACCGCAGTCGAGCCGGTATAAAACAGATGGTCGAAGGGCAGGGCGGAGAAGGCCGCACCCGTCTCGGGGCCGCCAAGCACGGTGGCCACTTTTTCGGCTGGAAACAGCTTGTTAAGGAAGTTAGCCATGAACTCCGATGTGCCAGGCGTCAGTTCCGATGGCTTTAGCATCACGCGGTTGCCCGCCGCGAGCGCCGCGATCAGCGGCACCACGGCGAGATTGAACGGATAATTCCACGGGCTGACGATGCCAACCACGCCCAGCGGCTGATAGACAATCCGGGCACTGGCGGGGAAAAGCTCCAGGCCCACGTTTACCCGCCTCGGCCTCATCCAGGCTGAAAGATTGCGCAAGCTGTACCGGGCGGAAGCGAGCACCGGCCAGACGTCGGCGAGCAGGGTTTCGTGCCGCGACCGGCTGCCGAAATCGGCCGAAATCGCAGCCGCAATCGCGTCCGCCTCCTTCCTGACCGCCTCCATCAGCTTCCTGATATCGGCCTTGCGTTCGCCAAGCGGCGGCGCCCCGGCACGTATAAAGGCTTGGCGCTGAAGGGAAAGTATATCCCCGGGCTCTAAGCCTGCCTCGACGCGGACGGCTTCGATTGTAGTCATGGCGGCTTTCCTCCTGCGGTCACATGGACAGCGAGCCTTCCCGGAAGGCGGTACGGTCGAGCCAGGCGTTGATCAGCACGGGCTTTCCCGCTTTCGCGGCCGCTTTGGCCCGCTCAAGCGCCATCGGAATTTCTGTGTTGCGCTTAACCAGAATGCCCTCCGCACCGAAGCCCGCAGCCACCGTATGATAATCGCTGCGGGAGAGCGTAGTTGCAACATCGTCTTTGAGTACCTTCACCTGTTCCCGCGCTATCTGCGTCCAGCCCGCGTCGTTGCCCACGACCGCGATAACCGGGACGCCGTGCCGGACGAAGGTGTCGAACTCGGCGATGCTGTAGCCCAAAGCGCCATCGCCGAAGATGGCCCAGACCTTGGCGCCTGGCCTGCAAAGGGCTGCGCCGAGCGCGAAACCGCCGCCAACGCCGAGCGTGCCGAATGGGCCCGGATCGAGCCAGCCAAGGGGGCCGCGGGGCTTGAGGATGTAGGAGGCCGTGCCGACGAAATCGCCGCCATCCGCGACAAAAACCGCATTATCGCCGGCAGCGGCATTGACGGCCTTCAAGAGCGCGATGGGGTTGACGAACTCGCCTTCCACCTTGGCCTGCCCGGCGATGTCGGCTTCGCGCGCGGCGTCCCGGGCGTGCAGAGTGGCGAGCCAATCGCTCCAACGGGGGGCGTGGTTGTCCGGGATCCATCCCGCTGTGAGCTGCTCCAAGAAGATACCCGCATCCCCGATTGCCGCGATGTCCGGCACGCGGTTCAGGCGCGCCTCCTTGCGGCTGCGATTGGCCGCGATCAGCGTAGCAGAGCGGCGCACATGGCGGCCATAGTCCAGGCGGAAATCGCAGGGCACTCCGGCCAGGAGCACGCAATCGGCCTCCTTCAACGCTTCGCGGCGCTTATGCCGGAGCTGGAGCGGGTTGTCCCGTCCGAGCAGCCCCCGTGCCATGCCTGACAGGTAGACAGGAATGCCAAGCCGGGAGATTGCATCCGCGATGCTGGCGGGATCGATCCCGCCTGACAGCGCTTGGCTACCGACGATGGCGATGGGCCGCTCCGCGCGGGACAAAGCCCGTTTCGCTGCGGCGGCCTTCGAAAGCGGCGCCAACGGCGCGGAGATTTTGCGCGGGCAGGGCGGCCTGGCGGGTGTGGTTTTTCCGAAGATGCGGGCAAGATGCCGCTCCACATAAAAGCGCAGCAGCCGGCCCGCGATGCCGGTGCCCTTGCCGGCCGCATCGCCGTACCAATGACGCACAAGGCCCTCTTCGTAGAGCACGTCCAGCGGGCATTCGATGAAGGCCGGCCCTTGCACGCCCGAGCGCGCGGAAGCGAAGGCGTTTTCCACGGCGGGGATGAGATCGCGTACACGGCGGACACGCTTAAGGAATTTCACGTTCGGCGCAGCTATCGGGCGCTGGTCGATATCCTGGAGCGCGCCGCGCCCTTGCAGAAGCGTCGGCGCCGCCCCGCCTAGCAAAACCACCGGCGATTGCGCGAGCTGCGCGTTCTTTAGGGCCGTCACGGCGTTCGTCACGCCAGGGCCTGCCGTTACCGCTGCGACGCCTGGAACGCCGGTAAGTCTCGCGGTGGCATCGGCAGCAAATACGGCGGCTGCCTCGCCGCGCGTGTCGACGACGCGGATGCCGCGGGCCTTCGCACCGGCGAGGATGGGCGAAATGTGCCCGCCGCAGAGAGTGAACAGTAGGCGCACTCCGTGCGCTTCAAGCGCCGCCGCGACGCGATCGCCGCCATGCTCAGCAGGTTTTGCGTCCGCCGTCATTGCCCGTTCCCCATTCATGAGCGCCCTATAATCGACCTTGCCGGCCCGCGTTTTGGGAAATTCGCGGCGGAATTTGACACTGCGCGGGCACGACCATTTGATGAGTTGCGCCCGGCAATATTCGATCAGCTCCTGTTCCATCGCGGGCGTACCCGGCGCGGCGTTTTTGAGCACAACGAAAGCCTCTACGCGCTCCCCCTGACGCCTGTCGGGTACGCCCACCACGCAAGCCTGGAGGACAGCCGGATGCTTCTGCAGCACCGCCTCGACCTGCGCTGGGAAGACATTGAAGCCCGACGATTTGATCATGCGCTTGAGGCGGTCGGTGAAGTAAAAAAAGCCGTCCGCGTCCATACGGCCAAGATCGCCGGTATGCAGCCACACGCGGCCATCGCCATGGGTGCGCAGAGCCTGGGCTGTGGCCTCCGGATCGTTCAGATAGCCGGTCATCACGGACGGCCCGGACAGGCAGATTTCGCCTTCGCTCCCAGCAGGAAGCTCTTCCACCTTTCCCAGTTTGCAAATCTTGGCCAGCATATCGGGTAGTGGCACCCCGATACTGCCCTCGCGATGCTCGTTGAGCGGCATGGCCATAATGGCGGTCACGGTCTCGGTAAGGCCGTAACCCTCGCGCAACTTCACGTTTCCGCCGCGCGCGGCGATGAGCCCATCGAAGTTCTCCTTGACCGCGCGGGGCAGCTTGTCCCCGCCGCAATAGGCTGCCCTGAGGCAGGCAAGATCGGCCTTTTTCAGCGAGGGATGGCGGGCCAGCGCCTCGTAGAGCGTGGGCACACCCGCAATGAGGTCTGGCCGCTTGCTCCGGATGAGGTTGGCTGCAATCTCCGGGCTGAAGATGGGCGCGAGCACGGCCTTTCCCCCCTTCATAAGGGTTGCGTTCACGCACACGCCAAGGCCAAAGCCATGGAAAATCGGCAGGATGGCCAGCATCGTGCGGCCTTCCCATTCGCTGCCGCCCCAGGCCGCCACCTGCATTCCCTCGGCGATGAAGTTGCGGTTCGAGAGCACGATGCCTTTGGGCAGGCTGGAGGTGCCCCCAGAAAAGAGTATGGCGGCTGGATCTTCCGGCCCCGTCCCCGCGGGAGGCGCCGGCGGATGCCGCTCATGCATGAGCGTTTTCCACCATACGACGCGGCCATCGGCTGGCACCTTAGGTATTTTGCGGCCCTTGGTGAGCGCGAAGCCCGCTGCCTTGAGCGGCGAGAGATAGTCGGGTATGCGCGCCAGGACGATTTTTTCAATCGCCTTGCGAGGCTCGATATGCGCGAAGCGGCCATAGAAGGCGTCGAGTGTCAGAACGATGCGCGCTCCCGTGGCGTTCAGGTAATACTCAAGCTCTGGCGGGGCCGAAAGCGGATGCACCATAGCGGGCACCGCGCCGAGCTTGTTGGCCGCATAAAATGCGATGACACCTTGCGGCGTGGTCGGCATGCTGATGAGGATGCGGCCGTCCCGCTCTAGGCCAAGCGCGGCGAGCCCGTTGGCGCAAGCGTCAATCTCGCGCATAAGGCCCGTATAAGTCTCAGCGGTATCCATGAAATCCCAGGCGATCGCGCCTGGCGTCCTTTGAGCGGACGCCGCCAGCGCCTTATAGAGCGTTAGAGGCGGGTAGGACAGGGTCGCGGGAACGGTTCCGTACCACCGCAGCCAAGGGCGCGTGGCGGAGGGCGATGCTTCTGCAACGGCCGGGTTCTCGCTCGTCTGCAAGGCAATCCCCAATTCTGACGCCACACTAGTTAAACGCCTGGAAAAACATGCGCCTGCGCTGGCGGATGTCAAGAGCGTTGCAAACGGTGACACCAGCGTCCTGGTGGGCCGCCGCGGAGGGCAGTGGCGGCGTTGCGCCTCCACCGGTGAAGATTGGCCTGCCGCGCCCGGTGGCGCGGAAGCCGCACCAGCAAAAATTTCCCGCGCCGGCGCTTCGGGGAGCTTGCCTGATCGCGGCTTGCGCGTTAGCTTTAGCAGATTAAGGTGTTTTTCTAGGTACGAACAGGTTCATGAAAATGCTCTTCCCAGCCCTGCTTTTGGGCTCTGCTATCGCGTTCGCCGTAAGCGCTGTCGCTGCACAGGAACCGCAAACGGCAACACAAAATCCGTTCGGCCAAGGAGCGCAGCCGGCAAGTCCAGCCAGCACAGTAACGAAGAAAAAGAATACGCGTGCCGCTCCCGCGCTCACCGCCGGTCAGTTTGCAAACGAAGCGGACGCGAAGGCCAGCTGCCCTAGCGACACGGTAGTATGGGCGAATATCGGCACCAAGGTCTATCACCACGCTGGCACCGGCTCCTACGGCAGCACGAAGCACGGCGCCTATATGTGTGAGAAAGATACCGCTGCCGCCGGTTTCCGCGCCGCCAAGAACGAAAAGAGCAAATAGCGCTTTGGCTTCACCGGGCGGCTGTCACGCCGCTGTAATTGAAATAAGATAGAAGAAACAAACCTTGCACTCCCGAATTCCTAAGATGCGGCTTGCCGTGTAAGCCGCATCTACCGAAGGGTTATTCCTCATGTACGGCGGGGCTGTTTCCCCATTGGGCCATAAAACGCGATTTCCCTCTAGCATAGGGGCAAAGTGCCAACCTGTGTAATTGAAGCAGGTCAAGAGGAAACGAAACGCTTTATTGAGCCGGGAATTTGCGCTAGGGCTCACTTATAATCATAGAGCTAATCATAGAGGCTTATGGGCCATGTCCGTGGATGGAGACAACAGGGCAGCCGGCGCATCGCAAAAAGCGACGCCTCGCCGAACCCCATACCGGCTGGTTCTCGGCCTGGAGCGCATTGGTCTTGTCGCGCTAAAAGCTCCCGTTTTTTCGGCCATTGTCGCCTTGGCTCTTTGCCTGGTGGCGGCTTTTGGCGTTGGCAAGCTCAAAGTCGACGATTTGTTGAGCTCGCTTTTCCGCTCCAACAACGCGGAATTCAGGCATTTCGAGGAGTTCTCAAAACGCTTTCCTTCCAACGAATATGACGTGCTTATGGTTATCGAGGGCAGCAGCCTTCTCAGCCGCGACGCGATTGAAAAGTTGCGCGACCTGGTCACCGACCTCCAGCTTATCGAAGGAACGCGGGGCGTACTTTCTTTGTTCTCGGCCCGCCAGCCGCCAGAGAACGGGCAATTGCCCGGGCCGCTTTTCCCCGCCGACCTCCCCGAAGGCGCGGAATACGATACTCTGATCCACAAAGTGCTTACCAACGAGATCATCCGGGGCAAGCTGCTGTCGGAGGATGGAAAGCTCGCTCTTGTGGTCATCGCGCTCGATCCTGCCGTCGCGAACGGCCAAGGCGACGCGAAGGTTATCTCCGAGATCCGCAAGGCATCCGCGGACAACTTGGAGGGAACCGGGCTCAAGGTGGATCTTACCGGCGTGCCCGTCATGCGCCTTGAAATCCGCAATGCAGTTCAGCGCGACGAGATGCTCTACAACAGCATTGGGTTTGTTGCCGGCTGCCTGATCGCAATCGTGTTCTTCCGGCGGATTTCTTTCATGATCATCGCCGCGGGACCGCCGCTGATCGCAATCCTCCTGGCGCTTGGAACCTTGGGCTGGCTCGATTTCAGGCTCAACACCTTCCTGAACGTGATGACCCCTCTCATCATGGTCATCAGCTTTTCGGACAGCATGCAGCTCACATTCGCCGCGCGCGACAGGCTGATCTGGGGCGAGAGCAAACGCGACGCCTTCCGCAATGCCATTCTTGTGGTTGGCCCGGCCTGCGTGCTCACGCACGCGACGGCAGCGATATCGTTCGTGGCCTTGTTGTTTTCGGGCTCGGAGATGATCCAGAACTTCGCTGCTGCCGGGATTATTTCCACGGTCATCGCGCTGCTGACGGTCATAACGCTGCTTCCTCTTCTGGGCGTTTTGCTGGTAAGGCGGGAAGAGGTTTTTGCGGCGCGGATTAAGGGAGCGGACGTGGGCGTGGACTGGCTGCGCGCCTTCTGCTCCTGGATTGCAGAGCGCGTTGTGGCCCGGCCTGGGATTTACAGCCTTATCAGCCTGCTTGTGATCGCAGGGCTCGGACTGACCTATTCGAACCTGCACGCCCGCTACAGGCTTGCAGATCAGGTGCCGAACAGGCAGCAGGCAGTCGCGGCCAGCCATCAGCTCGATGCGAAGCTAACTGGTTCTAACCCCATCGATATTTTGATCGACTTGCCGCCCAACGCCTCGCTCTACGATCCCCAATCGCTCGCGGTTCTGGATCAAGTGCACACAATCATGGAACAGCAGCCGGGAGTGGGTAACGTTTGGTCCGTCGACACCCTGCGGCGCTGGCTCGCGGAAAAGCTCGGCAAGAACGATGTCGCTACCCTGAAGCAGTATGTAGGTTATCTGCCTGAGAGCCTGGTGCGGCGGTTCATTTCGGAGGACCAGCGATCGATCGTCGTCGCGGGCTATGTTCCAGACGTCGATGCAAGCCAGCTCCGCCCGATTGTAGGGCAACTGGAAACAGCGCTGAATGCCGTTCGGGCAGCCCATCCCGGCTATCGAATCTCCGTGACGGGGCTTTCCGTCATCGCGGCGCAAAATAGCGCACGCATGATCGAGCGGCTAAACATGGCTTTGACGATAGAGATCGTTTTCGTGGCGGCGTTTATCGGGTTGGCTTTCCGTTCGGCAATCGTGATGCTGGCAGCGGTTTTGCCGGCGATTTTCCCGATTCTCGCTTCAGGGGTGCTGCTTTGGATACTCGGGCGGGGGCTGCAGTTCGCGAGCATCGTTGCCTTGACCGTGTCCTTTGGGCTTGGTCTTAGCGCGACCATTCATTTCCTAAACCGGCTGAGGCTCGAAGACCGCCCGGACCAGGACCCGGGCATTGGCGTTGCGCGCGCCACCGTTCTCATGGGGCCGCCGTTGATCTTGACCACGGTTGTGCTGGCGTGCGGCCTAGCGGTGACCGTGCTGTCGGATCTGCCTTCTCTCAGGTTGTTTGGATGGCTTTCGGCGTTCGCAATGGTTGCCGCACTCACCGCGGACTTACTTATTTTGAGACCAACCATTATGTTTCTCTTGCGCACGTGGCGCGGGAATTGCCACGGTGCGCAAGGATCGGAAGTGGAACCAGTCCACTGAAATAGGCATTAGAGGGCGGTTGGTTGCACAACTGCCAACCCATTTAACGAGAGGTGAGGAGGCGCGCGTGGATCTGTCTAAGCTACCGCTTACTGGCGCGGTCAATATTGGAAAAGTTCTCGGAGTAACGCTAATCGCGGCCGCATTTCTGGCCCCGCAGGCAAAAGCCGAGGGCATAGGGGGCTCGTGGAGCGGAGGCGGCATTGTCGTCTATTCGGACGGCCACCGTGAGCGCGCGAGATGCCGCGCCCATTATTCTCAGTCTGGCCGGTATGTCACCCTTAGCGGGGTGTGCGCCACGCCCTCGGGAAGCGCCGAGCAAACGGCGAACCTGCGCCAGACCGGCCCGAACAGCTACGCGGGATCGTTTAGCAACTCGCAGTTCGGTATTCAGGGCAGCATTCATATCAGCGTACATGGCAGCAGCCAGAGCGTCTCCCTCAGGGGCGGCGGCGGGTCCGCTTCGCTGACGCTGCACCACTAAGGGCGGCAAAGAGTAAGGCGACGCTAAATGTCCAGCGCCTCGGGCTCGGCGAAGGCGGCGCGCTCCTGAATGAAGCGGAAGCGCGCCTCCGGCTTGTTGCCCATGAGCTGTTCGACGATGTCCGCCGCGGCCGCCTCGCTGGCCTCAAGGTCCAGGCCGTTCAAATCGCCGCTGCGGCCGGCGATCTCCACGCGCAACAGCGTGCGTTTGTGCGGTGCCATGGTCGTTTCCTTGAGCTGAGCGGGCATCATCTCGCCTAAGCCTTTGAAGCGGCTCACTTCCAGCTTACCCCGCCCGTTGAAAACGCTGGCCTTCAACTCGGCGAGATGAGCATCGTTGCGCGCGTATGCCGTCTTGCCACCCTGGCTGAGCCGGTAAAGGGGCGGCACCGCGAGGTGGAGGTGGCCGTTGCGGATCAGTTCGGGCATCTGGCGGTAGAAGAAAGTGATGAGCAGCGAGGCGATATGCGCACCGTCCACGTCCGCGTCGGTCATGATGATGACCCGGTCGTAGCGCAGCTCGTTATCGTTGTAATGCTTGCCTACGCCGCAGCCGAGCGCCTGCGTCAGGTCGGCCAGGAGCTGGTTCTGCGCGAGCTTGTCCCGCGAAGCGCTGGCAACATTGAGTATTTTTCCGCGCAAGGGCAGCACGGCCTGGGTGGCGCGGTCGCGCGCCTGCTTGGCGGAGCCGCCGGCGGAGTCGCCTTCAACGATGAAGATCTCGGTGTCGTCCTTGGCGTTCTTCGAGCAGTCCGCGAGCTTGCCGGGCAGGCGCAATTTGCGTGTGGCGCTCTTGCGCTGGGTCTCTTTCTCGCGCTTGCGGCGCAGCCGGTCCTCGGCGCGCTCGATCACAAACTCCATCAGGCCGTTGGCCTGCTGCGGCGAGGCCGCAAGCCAGTGATCGAAGGCGTCTTTCACTGTATTCTCTACAATGCGAGCTGCCTCGGCGGAGGAAAGTTTGTCTTTCGTCTGCCCTTGGAATTCTGGCTCACGGAAGAATACTGATAGCATAATTCCAGACGATACAAGTATATCTTCAGCGATAATCTGTGCGGCGCGCTTGTTATTCGTAAGCTCTCCATAGGCACGCAGCCCTTTCAACAGCGCGGCGCGCAAGCCTTGCTCGTGCGTTCCGCCTTCAGGCGTGGGCACGGTGTTGCAATAGGACTGCGTAAAGCCGTCGTCATCGGCGAGCCAGGCGATGGCCCATTCGACGCTGCCATGCCCGCCTTCTTTCTGAACGCGGCCAGCGAACAGGTCTTTCGTGACCGGCGTCAGTCCCTCGATACGCACCGCCAGGAAGTCCTTGAGCCCGCCGGGGAAGTGGAACACCGCCTTCTCAGGCACGTCCGTGTCGCCCTCCAGCAGCTCAGGTGCGCAGACCCAGCGGATTTCCACCCCGCCGAAAAGATAGGCCTTGGCGCGCGCCATTTTGAAAATGCGGATAGGTCTGAAATGTGCGCGCTCCTTGAAGATTTCAGGGTCGGGCCGGAAGCGGACGGTAGTGCCGCGCCGGTTGCGGATGGCGCCAAGATCCTCAAGCCCGGTTACGGGCGCGCCTCTGGCGAAGGTCTGACGGTAAAGCCGGCCGCCACGCGCTACCTCGACCTCCAGGTGCTCAGAAAGAGCATTCACGACCGAGACGCCTACGCCATTTAGGCCGCCGCTGGTCGAGTAGACGTTCGAGTTGAACTTGCCGCCGGAATGCAGCATGGTCATGATGACCTCGAGCGCGGACTTCCCCGGATATTTGGGATGCGGGTCCACCGGAACGCCGCGGCCGTTGTCGGTGACGCAGAGCGTGCCGTCCGCTTTCAGCTCGACCTCGATGAAGCTCGCATGGCCCGCCACGGCCTCGTCCATGGCGTTGTCGATCACCTCGGCGAAGAGGTGGTGCATGGCCTTTTCGTCGGTGCCGCCGATATACATGCCGGGGCGCCGCCGTACGGGCTCAAGCCCCTCCAGCACCTCGATGTCGGCCGCGGTATAGTTCTCGCCGGGCTTTTGCACGGGCAGCCGGCCGGCATTTGCCTTGGGCGCTTCGGCATCCGCGCCGCCGAAAAGGTCCCGTGTCATAGCCGTATTTTGCTTGCTCATGCCTTATCCTGCTGCTAGCGGCCGGGGAAGCGCTCGCGAATCTCTTACCGGGGGCCGGGGGATACAGGTTGCAAGCCTTGCCCGATTTGGCAAGGGCTTGAAAGTCACTACCCACTTCTTCCGTTCTCTTCCGGCAGGTAGCGCTGCATGTTGCGCAGAATTGAATAGAGGGATCGAAAAGCGGAGCGGATAGCGGCTAAGGTGGCAGATCGGATGAGCGAGATTGGGGCGGCGGCTATTATATTCGCGAGGCTGGCAACGGCGCTGCTGGCGGGAGCGGCCATCGGTGCCGAGCGGCAATGGCATCAGAAAATGGCGGGCTTGCGGACCAATGCGCTGGTCGCTTTGGGGGCGGGCGGCTTCGTGGCCTTTTCCGCCGCGGTAGGCGAGGGCGATCCGACGCGGATCGCGGCGCAGGTGGTCTCGGGGATCGGCTTCCTGGGGGCGGGCGTCGTCTTGCGCGAAGGGATCAATGTCCGGGGGCTCAACACGGCAGCCACGCTCTGGTGCTCGGCGATGGCGGGCACATTCGCGGGCGGCGGTTATTATGTGCTGAGCCTTGGGGCGGCCGTCTTCGCCGGCCGCCTGAGCCTGGAACCCTTCGTTACGGCGGCCTCCTGGGAAGCGATGCGCGAAAGCAGCGACCTTTAACGGAACTATTCCCCCAACGTCCGGTTTCATGAACCTGTCATGGACCAAACCTAACCTGCAAGCCGATGCTTGTAGAAGGGGGTCCTATGTCCGATTTAGCCGCGCCGATGCCAATGGAGGCCTCGTCGAAGCCCAATTTGAATGCGAAAAACGGCCCGGCCACGGCCGTGATTTTTATCCTGCTGCTTGCCACTGGCATATTGTTCACGGCTTACAGCCTATATATCGACGTGCTGGAAACCGGCGTTCCGGTCAAGGCCATGCTGCCGTTCGTGCTGCTCGGCGTGGCGCTGCTGATCGCGCTCGGCTTCGAGTTCGTGAACGGCTTCCACGACACGGCAAACGCGGTGGCCACGGTCATCTATACCCATTCGCTGCCGCCTCAGTTCGCGGTGCTTTGGTCTGGGCTTTTCAATTTCCTTGGCGTGTTGTGGTCGAGCGGCGCGGTCGCCTTCGGCATCATCTCGCTGCTGCCGGTCGAGTTGATCCTGCAGGTGGGCTCGGAAGCCGGTTTCGCGATGGTGTTCGCGCTGTTATTTGCAGCGATCATCTGGAACCTCGGCACCTGGTGGCTCGGCTTGCCCGCCTCGTCGTCCCACACGCTGATCGGCTCCGTCATCGGCGTCGGCATCATGAACGCGATGCTGCACGGCCGCGACGGAACCTCGGGCGTCGATTGGCACCAGGCGATAAAGGTCGGTTACTCGCTGCTTCTGTCGCCGCTGGTTGGGTTCGCCTGCGCCGCTATTCTCTTGCTCGTCCTGAAGTCCCTGATCCGCAGCCCCGACCTTTATTCGGAGCCCAAGGGGCAGACGCCTCCGCCATGGTGGGTGCGCGGCCTCCTCGTGCTGACCTGCACGGGCGTTTCCTTCGCTCACGGCTCGAACGACGGGCAAAAGGGCATGGGCCTCATCATGCTGATCCTCATCGGTACGGTGCCGACGGCGTACGCCCTGAACCATGCTCTGCCTACTTCGCATGTGGAGAGCTTCAGGACGGCGGCGGCCGAGGCAGCCAAGGTCGTCGAAGGCAAGGCCGCCGGGTTTAATATCCTCGGCAACCCGCGTCCGGCTGTGACGCAATACGTGTCGTCGCACGAAATCAACGAGGGCACTTTCCCGTCCGTCGCCGCGCTGATGCGCCAGATCTCTGAGCAAGTTACGACCTATGGTTCGCTCGCGAAGGTCCCGGTGGACGCTGTCGGCAACACCCGTAACGACATGTACCTGACCTCGGAGGCTATTCGCTCCCTCATCAAGGACAAGGGCTCCGAGTTGACGCCGGACGAGGTGACGAAGCTCAATGCCTACAAGGCCGAGATCGACGCCTCGACCAAGTTCATCCCGCTTTGGGTGAAGGTTGCGGTCGCCATCGCGCTGGGCCTTGGCACCATGATCGGCTGGAAGCGCATCGTGGTGACGGTGGGCGAGAAGATCGGTAAGCAGCACCTGACCTACGCGCAAGGCGCGTCCGCCGAGCTCGTGGCCATGAGCACGATCTTCGCCGCCGATATGTACGGCCTGCCGGTTTCTACGACCCATGTGTTGTCCTCCGGTGTCGCGGGAGCGATGGCGGCTAACAAGTCCGGACTGCAATTCGCGACCATCCGTAATCTCTTGATGGCCTGGGTGCTGACGCTTCCCATGGCGATCTTGATTTCGGGCGGTCTGTTCTACCTGTTCAGCAAGACGTTCTAGGCATTACGGATCGCCTGCCCCGGACCCCTCCGGGGCAGGCGATCCGGTCTGGAGGGACAAGCGTAGGCGCGCGTTAACTGGAGATGCCGTTTCAGAGAATACGCTTTTCTGAAAGTTTAACGGGTTTCTTGAAAGTGGTAATGCGTTGATATTGTGGGGCTATATTTCGCTTTGGCCGCGGCGCGCCAGTGCGCGCCGCGGTTAATTCGAAAGTTGCGGTTATATTTAATGGGGTTCTGGAAGCGCGGTTTTCTAGCGGAAAACGCACAAAATGGCCGCGAAATGCGGTGGCAGAAAATAGGGCACGCGCTGTTTACCATGCCCGCATTTACCATGTCTCGGCGCCTACGCGGCTGCACCGGATTTTAACGAATTGCCGGCGGTGCATTTTGCGCCGCCGGGGCTTGGATGTGCGGCCTATTTGGGCGCCCGGCAAACGTCGGGGTCGCTGAGCAGATAGGCGAGGGCGCTATCGAGGCGAACGGCCTCGACGAACATGGCGCGGCCCCGCTGCCAGGACCGCTCCAAGCCGCCCCAGCCGTGACAGGTGGCAATGCCAAGCTGCGCCAGCGCCTCGGGTGTGCCCGCCTGCTGCCAGGAGTGCTCGAAGGCGAGGTTCGCGTCCCGGTGCTTGGTCGCGCTCGCCTCACGCACCGCCTCGCCGCGCAGCCGGTTGCCTTCCTCCAAGTTCATGCGGCCCGAGGTTTGCCACTCGCGCAGCTCCGCGCCCGCCCGCTCCACGACGGGGGTGAGCAACGCGCCCAGGATCGCGCCGGCAATGGCCCAGAAGAGATTCGCCCGCCAGCCAGGTGCCGCGCGGGGCGTCCCGCAGGCGGGGCAGATGCGGCGCTCAGTCATGGCCGCCTCCGTGCGGGCCGATGATCCCCTTGTTGAGCAGGCAGCGCTCGGGCGTAACCGCGCCGCATTCGCTTGCGGGGCGGGGCGCGGCGTGGGGCTTGGGGGCAGGGGGCGCGGGCCGGGCCGCCGGCATTGGCGCTGGCCGCGGGAGGAAAAGGCCGCTCAAGAAAGGCACGCCTACGCTGGCGCGGCTGGCGGCAAGGGAAGTGGGGGATGCGGCGCAGGCAGACAACCCTGCCACGACGGCTATTGAAGCCATCCCTCGGCTTAGCCTTTTCATGGTGCTGTTTGGAAAACTATACCTGTACATGGTCTGTCTCCTCCAAAAAGTAGAGACAAACGCATCTTGCACGTCAGGGAGGGACTTCCACGGAAAATCCCAGTCATGTAATTCTGGTCTTCGAGGCAGGCTGACTTCACCGTTGACCGGCGATCTCAAGCGTGACGGCGAATGACGGAAAATGACGGCGGTTTGCTGTTGCCGCTTCCTGCGACCGCACGCGATGATGCTTGGCTTTCAGGGGGCTTCCAATGAATAAGCATGTAAACGTCAACGAGGCTACGGGTAAACTCGAATTCCTGGCGCGCAACCGGGAAGCGTCCGAGCGCGGCGGCTACGAAGCGAGTGTTAGCGGGTTCGCTAGGCGCATTATGGAGATCCGCCTCGAACGGAAGCTTGAAAGCAAGCCGGTGTCCAATTTCCGCAACACGCTTATGAGCGCCGCTGGGAAGAATAAGATCGACGCCGACACCGAAAAGATCATTGGATCGATGTGCGGCGTGTATATAGACGGACCTGTTTGGAAATCTGGGAGCGCCAAGGAGTTCAAGGACGAATACACCGGCGTTCAGTTTCTCGTCAGGCGCCCGCAGCGGTCTTGGAGCATTAATGACGGGGTCGCGGTTCAGATCTTTTTCCCTCAAGACGGCAAGGCGTCCGAGTGGTCCTTCGATATCGAGGTTGTGTGCCAGAGGGCAGAGCTTCGAGAGATTGGCCTCGCCATATCCATCAACCGCGCGACAGTGCGCGTTGAGTGGAAGGAAGGCGACTTTCCTCTGACCCACGTCTCACGGGCCAGGGATCGCGAAGCTAAGATCGAAGCGATTTCCGAGGGCCTGAAGGCGAAGCGAGTGGAGGTAACCGTACTGGGCAACGATAGATCGCCTGGCTGGGAGCTAGCTCATCGGGAGCGAACGCACTTAGGAATACTGTCCCTCGACCAATGCTGCAATTTGCATGGGATTGAGGATGGGTTGGAGGTGCATCTGACTATGACCGTATTCGATAAGGAGCTGAACGCGGAAATCGTGTCTTCCGCTATTGTCGATGAAGAAGAAGCGCCATTCGTTGTGCGCGCCGATGGCCAATCGCTAGGGCCGAACAAAACAAAGGTGTTGCAAGTCATAGCGGCCCGGTCGCTGAAACAGTATCCAGACCAGCAACCTGGCTCTGCCATGCTGGCGAGCGATTCGGTAAAATTCCAAAAGCGATAAGTGCAAGATGACCAGGGAAGCCTCACGCTGGAGGGAGTTGGCCCGCAAAGTCATAAATGCGGACACGGACGAGTTCTGTAAGCTGATCGAATTGGCAGGCCTCGATCCGCAAAGCGATTTGCGCTTCCAGGACTTTTCCAGATGCGACTTTAGGGGGGCCGATCTGCGCGGGTTCGATTTCACCGCTGCGCGGTTGAACGGATGCCGGTTCGACGGCGCGCGCATCGCCGGTGCGCGCTTCGATCAGGCTGAAATCGCCGGGACCAATTTGTGCAGAGCATCGGATTGGCATACTTACCGCCAAAGCTGGGTGAAGGCGCCGCAGCCGGTTCGCAGCGATCATCTGCCCGCTGGTGCGGTGTTCCAGGACGCGCCGTTCGCGCCGGAGATGGTGGCGCTGCCGCCGGGGCGGTTCTGGATGGGGTCGCGGGACGGCGAAGGGTGGGATTACGAGCGCCCCCGGCACGAGGTGACGATCCCGCAAGCAATTGCGGTTGGCCGGTATTCAGTCACGTTACATGAGTGGGCGTTCGCGAAAGACGATGCGGAGTGGGCCAAGGCTACAGGCAGGAAGCCGCGGCCAGTGCGAGCCGAGGGCTGGCAGGATGACCGGCCGGTCATCGATGTTTCGTGGGAGGATGCGCGGGCTTACGTAAAATGGCTTTCACGCAAAACCGGCCAGCCCTACCGGCTACTTAGCGAAGCCGAATGGGAATATGCCTGCCGGGCGGGGAGCGAGGCGGCCTATTGCTTCGGTGACGGCGAGGCGGAGCTTGGCGATTACGCTTGGTATAGCGGCAATTCGGAAGGCGAGACGCACCCAGTAGGGGAAAAGAAGCCGAACAGGTTCGGGCTCTACGACATGCATGGAAATGTCTGGGAGTGGTGCGAAGACCTTTGGCACGATAGCTATAAGGATAAGCCTGAGGAGCTGAAAGAGCTGGGCGGCCCCTGGACAGCCCGAAATAGTGGTGGTCGCGTTTTGCGCGGCGGCTCCTGGGTCGACATCCCGTGGAATCTCCGTGCGGCCGCGCGCAGCAGGTACAGCACTGAGAGCCGGAACAACGGGGCCGGCTTCCGCGTGGCCAGGACAATACTTACACCTTGAGACTCTTTACGCGGACCGTCCAACAGAAGCGGGACCGGTTATTGGGATCAGGCGGTGCAATAAGCTCCCGGGTCCCGCCGGAGGCGGGCGGCTTCCTACGCAGCCTTTCCCGCAGGCGCCGCTTCACGCAGGAGCGCGCTAACGCGCTCCGGGTCTTGCGCGATAATGCGGACAGATCATGAGCTACATAAACCGGACAAGTTGATTAGCTAGCAACAGGCCGCGCGGCGCGCTTTAATATAAATTTAGCCAAAAAATCGCTTTGTGCTGGGACTGTTGAACTTCCGTCTTGCACCCCGACGGTGACTTGACCTATAAATCCGTACAGTCGAAGAAAAGCATGCAGCCGGACACAACGCCGGAAACACTATCCTCGCGGAAAGCGGTAAAATCGCTTATCCGCGATTTTTTTTGTGCATGCCGCAAGCTGACGGATACCGGTCAAGGCCGGTTGTGGCAAGACAATGCGGGCTGTTAGCCAGGTTATTACCACGCCTTCTCTCGAATTCTGCACTCTAGCGTTGCGAGGTGCCATGGCCGGCGATCTCGAAATCTTGGGCGCGCGTCCGCGCGGCCGCCCAACTCTTTACGATGCCGCCCATTGCGACCGCGCGATCGAGCTGGCGGCGAAGGGCTGCGGCAAGGCCGAAATCGCCGCAGCACTTTGCGTTGGCCGCAAGACGCTCGATAGCTGGGGTGCCGCGCATCCGGAGTTCCGCGAGGCGATGCGGCGCGCGAAGGACCTCGAATATGCCTGGTGGCTCAAGGCCGGGCGCGAAGGGCAGTTCATCAAGACTTGGAACGCGGCGAGCTGGGCGCTGCAGATGCGCAACCGCTTCGGCAAGCGTTTCGAGGGCCGCAGCCCCGCCGCGCAAGCCAGCGAAGAGCCGAAGGACGCTACGAATGCCGAACGCATCCGGGACCAAATGGAGCGCAAACTTTCTCGCATCGCTGACGCCGGGCCGGCGCAAGAAGTTTCTCGCGAGCCTGACGGCGGCGGAGCTGACGAGCCTGGCTTATGATTGGCGATTCTGGGCGAGGCCGGAACAGCGGGCGCCGCTAAACGAGTGGCATACTTGGGTAATTTTGGCCAGCCGCGGTTCCGGCAAAACGAGGTGCGGTGCGGAGTGGGTGCGCGAATGCGTTTGCGGACCCACTCCGCTGGGCCGGGGTGCCTATAGCCGCATAGCCCTGGTAGCGGAAACGGCGGCTGACGCGCGCGACGTGATCGTGGAGAGGCCGGCTTGCTCGCGGTCCATCCGGCGGATTTCCGGCCGAAATTCGCGGCCTCGAAGTGGCGGCTGACTTGGCCCAACGGCGCAGTGGCGGTGCTTTACAACGCGACCGAGCCCGATCAGCTGCGCGGGCCGCAGCACGAGGCGGCATGGTGCGATGAGCTGGCCAAATGGCGCTATGCGCAGGAAACCTGGGACATGCTGCAGTTCGGCCTGCGGCTTGGCGAGCGTCCGCGGCAGGTTATCACCACGACGCCGCGGCCGATTCCGCTGATCCGCGATTTTATCTCGCGCGAAGGGCAGGGCCTGGCGGTGACGCGCGGCAGCACCTACGCCAACCGCGCCAATCTCGCGCCGGGGTTCTTCAAAGCGATCGTCAAGCGCTACGAGGGCACGCGGCTCGGGCGGCAGGAGCTGAACGCCGAGATTTTGGACGATATTCCGGGCGCGCTCTGGACGCGGGCGATGCTGGATGCGGCGCGCATTCCCCCCGCGGCGCTGCCGCAGATGCAACGCATCGTGATCGGCGTGGACCCGGCCGCCAAGCCTTCCGCCGCCGCGGACCGGACTTCCGAGACCGGTATCGTGGTGGCGGGGCTTGGCGAGGATGGGCGCGGCTATGTGCTCGACGACCTGTCCTGCCGGCTTTCGCCCGCGGGGTGGGCGCGGAAAGTGGCCGCCGCCTTCGATAAGTTCAGCGCGGACGCCATCGTGGTGGAGATCAACCAGGGCGGCGCGATGGTCGAGACGGTGATGCGCGCCGAGCGGGCCGGGCTGCCGCTGCGGCCGGTGCGCGCGAGCCGCGGCAAAAGCGCTCGCGCCGAGCCCATCGCCGCACTCTATGAGCAGGGCCGCGTGAGCCATGCCGGCGCTTTTCCGGCGCTGGAGGATCAAATGGTGCAGTTCACGCCCTTCGGCATCGAGGGCGACGGCGCCGCCGACCGCGCCGATGCGCTGGTGTGGGCGCTGTCCGACCTGTTCCCGCGCATCGTGAAGCCGCAAACGGACGCGGATTGGGGCGATGAGCGCAGCGGCAAAGGAAGCTGGCTGCTTTGACTTGTGGCGGTGGATTATCCGCCTTGGCAAGGTAGGGGCCTGGTGCGTACGCGGCCAGGCTCGACGATAGCCAGCCGCCCTTCGCATTCGCCCGCGATGTTTGCGATTTGGTCAATGGCGTAGGTCTCGCGTGCGCCGGGAGGAAGGGCATAGAGCATGAGAATGATGACGCCCGTGGCGGGTTGACGATGCCGCACGGCGAGTTCGCAAAAGCCGCGGTCATCGGTTATCAGGACGCGCCCAGCTTTTGCGGCCAAAGCAAGCGCCCTGTCGTCGCTGTCGCCTTGGCAAACGTCTTTGGCGTCTACCACGTCGAAGCCGCGCGAGCGCAATCCCTCGACAATTAGCGCGGCTACGCATTCGTCAGCGAAGAATATCGGCATGACTGGCTACTCGGCGGCGAGCACCCCTTCCTCGGCAAGGTAATCCGCTGCATAGGCCTGCGCCGCTCGAATATCCTCCTCGGTGAGATGAGGATAATTGCGCAGGATGTGCTCGATGCTGTCGCCAGCTGCGAGGCAACGCAAAATATGCTCGACAGTGATCCGCGTTCCAGCAATGACGGGCTTGCCCATCATCACCTTCGGGTCGCGCTTGATACGGGGATGCGTCATCTTATGGCAGCCAGTTTGTTCAGTTGCTTTTGATCTTAGCATAAGTACGCCGGCACCGGAATGCCGCCCCGAGTTTTGTCGCCAACTAAAGATCCACCGGATCGGGGGGCAAATCCTCGATCTCTGGGACTTCTTCGTCTAGCGGTTCCAGCGTCGCCAGATATTCGAGAAGGGACTTTTTTGGCGCCGGCTCGATGATGAGCTTGTCGCCCTCCTTTCGCATGATCGCGTCTTCGCCGGGAAACTCGAATTCGCTTGGGATTTCGACGAACTGACTTTCCTCGTCCCTGAGAAGTTTTACTGAGCGTTCCATTCCGAAGATCATCCAAATTAAGTGCTGCGTTCAATAGGCAACCCCAGGCTACACCTTAGAAGCGCGTTCGCCAACGGCACAGACGAGGTTTCCCTTGCCCAAAATTGACATCGTTCAAGAGGCGCAAGAGCGCCTTGAAGCCGCATGGATTCAGGATCGCGAGAACCGCGAGGATGGGTTCATGGACCTGAAGTTCCTCGCGGGCGACCAATGGCGGCTGCAGCGCGAGGTGCAGAACCGGCCGTGCCTGACCATCAACCGGCTGCCGCAATTTGCAGGCGCTACCGCGCTTCGCGCTGCTTGAGCGCAATTCGTAAACCAGGTGGCCAACTCCGTGCGCATCAATCCGTCGGCCATCAAGGCCATCCGGGCCTTGCCGCGACGGAAGATCCCAGCTATTCGCACAACCTAACGTATCGTCAAGCGATGCGGTTTTGCGGAGCATGTTGTTGGGGAACACATTTATGAGCGGCTGCAGCGATACCGCGCCGGCCACCTCGCGGTCAGGGCCTCGCGATGCAACGCGAAGGGCCTGGATTTGGCTTGCCATCTTTGCGGTCGTCCGGGTTTGCTACTATGTGTATTTCGAGTGGGCAAATCTGGCACACCTCTTCGAGGACGAGGACCCACTCTTGGATGGCGCGATCCTCCTCTTCTTTTCGATTGCGAGTTTGATTTTATTTATTAAGTCTATTCTAATGCGTCAAATAAGACCGGCGCTTATTTACGTTGCGTTGTTTATTATTATTCTTGGAGGCACGAGATATGGACCTGAAATCGACCTAACCGCCAAGGCTTATTTTTTCTCAACTTACCCTGAGATGTGCCCAGAGGGCCACCCAGAACCTGGGGATCGTGTTTTCCTTTGCTACAAATACTGGGATTCACATTCGCGCGAAGCGTTGGTCTTAAATCCGGGAGACGAGATGGCAGTTCGGTCCAAAGATTGGCCAGAGGGCATTAGAAGAGCTTTGCTTGATAGAGGCCAGCCCGGACTCCCGATTACAGAAGTCGATGAGTGTTTTATAAGAAAAACTAAACAGCTTGTTAGCCACATTTATTGGGTTTCCGACGATTGCGGGCCACCAAATTAGCGTTCATTGCTCTTGCCGTTAAGGATCGGAAAAGCGGGAGGTTACATTGGAAACCGAGGCGCCGTTTTACGTAAAAGATAGTAATAATAAGCTCGTTCCGGCGAAGTTCCTGGCCGGTCCCAGCGGACGATATGTACGGAATCCAAACACCTTGCCGAACACAATCAGTCCGCTCGATAATCATTATTTCAATAGGAATGGCAGCGAGAAGGAAAATGTGAATCCTGCCGATTACCTCGTGGTGCCCCACAATTACACGCTCGGCCGTGCGGTGCAGTTTGCCAATGATGTGAATAACGCGTCACTGTACGATATCTCTCCGAGCGCGATGATGATAGGGGGATTCATCGGGCCAGGTTCCCAGAACTTGCAAACGGCCTACCAGAATCTCTGACGGCTCCGTGACCCGCGACGGAGTCCATGTTCCAATGTTCCAGGACGCTGCTTCTTTTCACCTCGGACTTGTATCAGAACTGACGGGTTTTGGTCCGACTGCTGCACAAATCGCGGGCAGCGTGTATGACGCTTATGCTCAAAGCAAGAATTGGGCTAAAGCAAAGATCACTTTGGGGCAAGCTTGGGATAACAATGCCCGCAATATGAACTCCATCGCGGCGGGAGCTGCATATGCCAGGAGCGAGATGCCTGGCACCAACGCCGTGGTTCCCGGTCGGGCGCCGGATCCAGGTTATGCCGAACAATCTTCGCCGGCTCCGAACCAGAACGCCTTGAATGGCTTCTTTAGTCCAAGCTTCGGGGCCTTGCCTGATTATGGCGCAAGCGCTTCCGGCATGTTTTTGCCGCCAGGTCAGGCAAACCAGAATGCGCTCATTCCGAACGGGAGCTTGGACGCAAGCGATGCAAGCGGCTCCAACGCTCTAAACACGATCCTGCTGACACCGGTCTACCCCCCTGGCACCGCTCTCCATTTTTGATCGAAGAGGAAGCGCTCAAAAAAGCCGCCTCCCGCTTCAAAGCGCGCCAAAGCGCATGTGAGGTTCCCTTGCCCAAAATTGACATCGTTCAAGAGGCGCAAGAGCGCCTCGAAGCCGCATGGATTCAGGATCGCGAGAACCGCGAAGATGGGTTCATGGACCTGAAGTTCCTCGCGGGCGACCAATGGCCGAACGAGATCCGGCTGCAGCGCGAGGCGCAGAACCGGCCCTGCCTGACCATCAACCGGCTGCCGCAGTTCGTGAACCAGGTGGCCAACTCGGTGCGCATCAATCCGCCGGCCATCAAGGCGATCCCGGCGGGCGGCGAGGCGACGCAGGAGCTGGCTGAGATTTATTCGGGGCTGATGCGGCAGATCCAATACCGCTCGAACGCCACGAATGTATTCGCGAACGCGGTCTATTACGCGGTTGCTTGCGGCATCGGCCATTTCCGCGTCGTCACCGATTATGCGAATGAGGACGGGTTCGACCAGGAAATCCTCATCAAGCGCATTCAGCACCCGCTTTCGGTCTTCTGGGCGCCGGGCTCTGTCGAGCCGGACCGGTCGGACGCGGAATATTGCCTCGTCTCGGAGATGATCGGGCGCAAGGAGTTCCAGAAGCGCTTCCCGGGTGCTGCCATGACCGATTTCGTGGCGCCGGAGGACCTTAACGCCGAGAGCGGCCTGTTCTGGGCAAATCGCGATGCGCTGCGCGTCTGCGAATATTGGGTGAAGCGGCCCCATGAGCGCACCATCGTGCGCCTTGCCGGCGGCGCGACCGTCGATATCACGGACGTTGCCGAAAAAGAGCTGCGGGATTTAGAGATCGTCGCGGAGAGGAAGGTGCGCTCGCACAAGATCGAGCATTATCTTTTAAGCGGCGAGGAGGTGCTCGAAGGCCCGAATATTTGGGCCGGGCGCTTTATTCCGATTTTCCCCGTGATTGGCTCCGAAACGTCGCTCGAAACCAAGGTGATCCGCAGCGGGCTTATCCGCTTCAGCCGGGACTCGCAGCAACTCTACAATTTCTGGCGCTCAGCCGCGGCCGAGTCCATCGCGCTGGCGCCGCGCGCGCCGTTCCTGGCGACGCCCGCAATGATCGCCAAGTTCAAGGGGCAGTGGGACACGCAAAATTTGGTTTCGCGGCCTTATCTGCTTTACGAAGCCGATCCAGATGTGCCGGGCGGCCGGCCCATGCGCGAGCCCCCGCCCGATATTCCGGCGGCGCTGGTGAATGAAAGCGGAATGGCCGCCGACGAGATGAAGGCGACTACCGGCATCTACGACGCGGCGCTGGGCGCGCAATCGAACGAGATTTCGGGCATCGCCATTCGCGCACGTGCGAGCCAGGGCGACATTTCCGCGTTGCATTATCAGGACAATCTGATGGCCACGCTGAACCATCTGGGCCGGGTGCTGATCGATCTTATCCCGAAAGTCTACGACAGCGAGCGCACCGTGCGCATCCTGCAGGAAGACGAGACGCACTTGCCTGTGCGCATCAACGTGCCGGTGCTGGGCGCGAACGGCAAGCCGATGCTCATCAACGACCTGAACCAAGGCACCTACGATGTGCGCGTGAAAATCGGCCCCTCCTACGCCACGCGGCGGGCGGAAGCGGCGGACGCCATGCTGCAATTCATCCAGGCCGTGCCGCAGGCGGCAGGTATCGCGGGCGACCTCGTGGCGCGGAACATGGATTGGCCCGGTGCCGGCGAAATCGCGGAGCCGGCTCAAGCGCATGCTGCCGCCGCAGGTTACCGGCGAGGCGCCGCCGCTGGGCGTGCAGATTGCTCAGGCCCGGAGCCAAGCTTACCAGGACGCGCTCGCACAGGCTGAGCTGGCCCGCGTGCAAGGTCTTGCCTTGAAGTCCGGGGCCGAAGCGGCGCGGGCGCATGCCCAGGCACAAGACTCGGCGGCGCATACGCTATCCACCGTCGCGGCCACCGTGTACGGCGCGCCGCAAGATCCGATGCAAACCGCACTGCAGGAGGCGGCGCTGCGCGAGCGGCAGGCCAGCGCGGCCAACGCCGAGGCCACGCTGCAGGCGAAGGTTTTGGAAAATGAGGCGAAGCGCGCGCAGCTTTCGGAGCCTTCGCCCTACAAGCTTTGAGCGAGGCCGGGCTCTGCTCCCGTCTTCGCGCCCGGGCTTTTTTGCTACGGCGATGTGCGGCGCACCCTTACGCCGTTTTCATTTTTGGCCTTATATGCCACTGCGGAATGACGGGGAGCGGCGAAAAGGCTATATGACCCTGGGTTTGCGCGGGCTTTGTGCTGGAACCGGTAGTGCCGGGTGCGCTGGCGATGCCTTGGCCGGCCATAATGGCAGCATCGTCTTGCGAAGCGCTTGAGTCCGGGGCGCTTGAATCCGTGGAGTCGCCCGAGCCGTCACCGGTGCTATCGTTCTCCGCGGTTTGGCTGGCCGCGGCGGCATTGACTGCAAATTCGGTATAGCCGGTGCTGGGCATCCCTAACACAATAGGGGTCGCCGTGGGCGGTGGTCCGGTGTCTGGGGCAGTGGCGGAGTTTGCCGTATCCGGCACGGAAAGTCCAAGGAGCGCATGGGAAACCTGGATGGCGACGGCCGCGGGTTTTTGCGCGCCGTTTCCTGGCGGGTCCGGCACGCTGGCTTGCTCAGCGGGAGACATGCCCGGCTTAGGTTGAGAGGGCGCTTCCATGCTGACGGCCGCAATCGCTGGCACGGCGGCATTGGCTGGCGCCTGGGTCGAAGTAACGGACATACCTGTAACGGCGGATGTCATCGATGCACCCAATCTTTGCGCACCTTTAGCCGGGCAGGGTTAGCCCAAGCGGGCCTTATGCAAGACCGGCCGGACTAGTTTCCTGGACCCGGCTATACACTCAAGCATACAGCCGGGATGTTAAGCTTACGCTGCAGTGGCAGCCGCAATTCCCCGCCGGAATGGAACTCCAAATTAACCACAAAGCAGTTTCCGGAGCCGTTTCCGGCAGCCGCCGGCTTTGTACGCGGCAGCCTCAGCGCTCTCATTCCACCAGCAACCAGGATTGAACATGACCGCACCTGACGACACCGCTTCAGCGGACGAGGGCGCCTTGGCGTCCGCTATACAGATAAATCCGGGGCAAAGCGAAGATGGCGCAGGCAGCCCCGCCGTTCAGGCGCAGGACGGCGAACGCGAAGGCCGTATTCGCGAGCTCATCCATCAAAAGAAGGTGGCAGATGCAGTAGCGGCCCGGAGTGCTGCGGAAGCGACAGCGCTCCGCGGCGGGTTTCAGAACCCCGGCCGGCCGCAGGACTACCGCGCGCCCGAGGACTATACCCGCGCGATAGCCGAACAAGCTGCGCGCGAAGTGGGCGCCGGTGTGCTGGCGCGCCAAGCTCAGCAGGCGCAGGAGCTGGCGGCCAGGGCGGCGCAGGATGCCTGGTCGGAGACCACGGCCGGGTTCCGCCAGAGGGTGCCGGATTTCGATGCGGTGGCGCACAATCCCAATCTCGCAGTAACGCCCATTATGGCCGACGCCATCCGCGAGTCGAACCGGGGTGCCGAAATCGCCTACTACCTTGGCAAGAACCCGGCCGAAGCCCAGCAGATCGCGGTCTTGCCGCCCGTCTCGCAGGCGACCGCCATTGCCAGGCTTGAAAACCGCCTCGGCGCAAACGCCGCGTCCGTCAGCCGCGCGCCTCAACCCGTGGGTACGCTCACCGGCCGCGGCGGCAGTGCCGTCAAACCGCTCGAAGACATGGACTTCGAGGAATACCGCCGCACCCGCGGCTATTGAGAACTTTCAACCGTTACGCCCCTCACCCCATCCCTCTCCCCATGGGAGAGGGAGCCCTGCCGCAGCGGTTGTGCGGGCGTCCCCTCTCCCATGGGGAGAGGGCAGGGTGAGGGGCGATTCGCTCTCATTAAAAGGAGACCCGACCCCCATGGCCTCAACGCTCTTAACCCCCAGCATCATCGCCAAGGAAGGCCTGATGCAGCTCGACAACAATCTTGTCGCCGCGAAAATGGTCTACCGCGCCTACGAATCCGAGTTTGGCGAGACCAAGATCGGCGATACGCTCACCATCCGCAGGCCGGTGAAATACGCCGTTCGCAGCGGCTCGGTGGCGCAGATGCAGGACGCGGCCGAAGGCAAGGTGCAGATCAAGATCGACACCCAGCGCGGCGTGGACCTGCGGTTCCCGACCAAGGACCTCACGCTCACCATCGACCGCTTTGCCGATCGCTATCTGAAGCATCCGATGATCGCGCTGGCGAACCAGGTCGATCTCGATATTCTGTCGATGTACAAATATGTGTGGAACTGGGTGGGCACGCCTGGCCAGACGCTTTCGGGCTACAAGTCCTTCATCAAAGGCCCGCAGCGGCTCGATGAAATGGCTGTGCCTGGGCCGCGTGCATCCTGCCTGTCGCCTGCCGACTTCTACGGCATGGCATCGAGCTTCACCGGCCTTTACGTACCGATGTCGCCAGGACCGCGTTGGAGAAATCCAAGCTGCCGATGGTCGGCAACACCGACTGCTACTCGTCGCAGAACGTCATCAACTATACCGTGGGCGCATACGCCGGTACGCCGGTCATTTCGGCCACCGCGTCGGCGAACGGTGTCACGAACACCGGCATCACCACCTATCTGGCGTCGATGAACACCAACCAGACGGCGATTCTCGTGGATGGCCTTACCTCTGGCGCGACGCTGAATGCTGGCGACGTTTTCACCATCGCCGGCGTCTATGCCGTCAACCCCGTCACCAAGCAGGCGCTGCCGTACCTGCAGCAGTTCGTGGTTAGCGCGCCTGTTACCGCGACGGGTACGGCGGACGCGATCACGATTGCGCCGGCCATCATCGTCTCCGGCCAATATCAGACCGTGAGCGTGGCGCCTGCGCAGAACGCGGCGCTGACCTTCATGGGCACGGCCGGGGCGTACTATCCGCAGAACCTCGTTTTCCATGAGAACGCGTTCGCGCTGTGCATGGTGCCGATGGAACTGCCGGAAGGTGCCATCAAGAAGGCGCGGCAGAGCTACAAGGGCCTGTCGATCCGCGTCATCTGCGACTACGACATCATCAACGACATCAACATGTGGCGCCTCGACATTCTGTACGGGGTGAAGCCGATTTACCCGGACCTCGCCACCCGCCTCTCCGGCGCTTCGAGCTAAGTTCCGCGCGTCATCCCGGCATTGCGCGGGCGAAGCTCCGAAGCATCCAGCCGCGGTTCCCCACCTCTGCGATCCCGGGCACTAAGCGCGTGCGCTTTCCGGGACAGACGTGTCCCCCTAAATCTGGAGTATCTCCATGCCCGTAAAGCAGCTTTCCGACGGCAATCCCGACGGCACCGTGCTCGGCCAAAGCACGAGCGATCAAATCGCGTTCTACAACGTGACGCCCGTGGCCCAGCGCTCAGGCGCCGCACAGGCGGCCGTCGATACGACCGCGCCTACGAATTCCACCCCCTATGGCTTCAGCCAGGCGCAGGCGCAGGCGATCGTCACGCTTCTGAATGAAATCAGGGCGACGCTTGTGGGCGTCGGTCTCATAGCAGGTCAATGATGAGCGGCGACACGCGCCTTTGGATGTACAAGGCGGGTGAGGCGCGGCTTTTCGAGCATCCCGATCAAGTGCCAGCAGGCCAAGGCTGGCAGCGCTTTCCCGCACCGGCAGCCGATGCCGCGCCGCCTCCCAAGACGCCGCGCGTAAGCCTGCCGGAGCCCGGTCCCGATCAGGAACTGACCGATCAGGAAAAGCTCGACCGCATGTCGCGGCAGCGCCTGATGCAGGTGGCGGCCGATTGCGGCATCCGCTTCGATTTCGGCTGGACCAAGGCCCAGCTCAAACATGCAATCGTCGAGGTCCTCAATGACAACGGCCCGTGACATCATTGCAGGCGCCTACCGGCGCCTCGGCCTCCTGCCGCTTGGCGCGGACCTCGATCCGGACCGGGCGGCGGCGGGCCTCGCCGCTTACAACGATATGCTGAACGCGTGGGCGGCGGACGGGATCTTTCCCGGCGGCCCGAACCCGCCCGCCGCGCAAACCGATGGCATCTTTTTCACCGGCGATTTTCTCGATGGTGAGATGACTGTCTCGTCTGGGGCCTACCCGCCTTACGGCCCAAGCGATACATCCACGCCGCCCAATCCCGCGCCATTGTCCGATGGCTTGAACGGCCATTCCCTTTTCCCGCGCAATTCGTGGAAGGGCACAAAGGCGCTTCTTGCTGTCGAGCTTGCATCCGCCAGCGGGGTCGAGCCGCTGCCCTCGACGCAAAAGCGGGCGCAGATGGGCTACACGGCGATGCTCGCCTATTATGCGATCTCGCCCCGCGCCGGTCAGGACATTGGCCTGACCTGGATGCCAAGCCTTAGGCGCTACGGCTTCCGGTAATTTCGCGAAAGGCGGCGGATCGTTCGCCTTTCTCCGCGAGGGGAGACGGGGATGCCGCTTCCCCCCTTCGGGCAACCTGTCTCCCCATCGTCATGCCAGGAGTTCCAGTCCATGGTCGCAGTTGATTTCGGGCATACCTCGAATCCGGACAAAACCGGGTTTGGGTCGAACCAGCGCCTGTTGAACGCCTATCCCGAGGCGTTGGGCGACGCGGCGAAGTCGCCGCTGCCGGTCTATGCCGTGCCGGGGACATCGCGTTTCGATACCGGCGCCACCGGTCTTAATGGACCGTGCCGCGGCATGCTCTACGTGTTCGGCAAGGGTCTTTACGTCATCGCCGGGACGGCGGCGGCGCTGTTCGACGATCAGGGCAACGCCACCCCGGTTTCGGGGACCATCGGCGGCAGCTCCATGGCCATCATGGCGGCCAATCAGCGGCCCAATCCGCAGATCGGCATCGTCGCCGATAATGTCTACTACGTCCTCGATACCGGCACGAACACCATCACCGAACCCAATATTTCGACGCTTCCCGCTCCAAACAGCGTGACTTTTCTCGATGGCTACCTCGTCTTTCTCGATTCCAGACGGGCGCATTTTCCATACGAACCTGAACGATGCGCTGACCGTCAACGCGCTTGCCTATGGCACCGCCTCCAGCCGCTCGGATGGACTTCGGCGGATCGTGACACATCGCGGCGCGCTGATTGCACTGGGCGAAACCAGCCTGGAAATCTGGGAAGACGTAGGCACGACGCCCTTTGCGTTCGCGCCCATCCGGGCAGACGTCGACATTGGCTGCATCGCCGAGCAGTCGGTAGCGATCGTCGCCGATGCGCTGTTATGGGTCGATCAGAACGGCATAGTGCGTCAGCTCACCGCGTCTGAGCCGGTCCGTATCTCGACACATGCGCTGGAAAGGGCGATTTCGAACCTGACGCTGGGCCGAGCGCCGCGCCCTTTATGCCGTTTACACCCACTTTAACGGTCACGACTTCTACGCGCTGACCAGCCCCTACTGGACGTGGGAATTCGACCTTGCCACGGGGCTTTGGCACGAGCGGGCGAGCGGCGGCCTGCTCCAACTGGTTCGCGCAAGGTTACGAGTCGTTCGACGGCCTGGTGGTGATCGGATCGAGCCAGGATGCGAGCCTTCACGTGCTCGACGATCACGTCGCAGACCGAGAGCGGCAATCCTTATCTCTTTTTGGCGCAATCGGGGCCGCTGCAGCGATTTTCCAAAAGGTTTGATCGTGGATCAGCTCGACGTCGACATCATCCCGGGTGTGGGAATCACGGGGACGAATGCCGGAGCGGAGTACCCGAACTTGATGCTCGATTGGTCCGACGATGGCGGCTACACGTGGACGGGGGACGCATGCTTCCCTGGGCCAGGTGGGTGAACGCTACGCGGTGGCGAGCTTTCATCAACTGGGTGCAACGCTTAGGGCAGGGCGTACTTTCCGGTTTTCTTCCTCTTCGCCGGTTACGCGCGGCATCTTCAACGCGGACGCGCGGGTAAGGCCTATACTCGCATGACCGGGCAAGCGAACCTCTTCAGCCGCTTCGGGTTTCAAGTTGGCCTGGACGGGAAACTCGATAACTATACGCGCGCCTTCTTTTCGAAGTTCGGCGGCCGTGTCGGCCCGGCGATCCCCGATATCGACGTGAATTCATCCTGGGCGCAGATCGCGGCAACGTCCAACGGGCTTATCACCGAGTTCGTCGCGCAGGGCTGGGTTCAAAAAGGCTTCGATGCGGACGAGACGGCATTTGCCAAGTGCGATCCAAGCCGTAACCATGATCCCGGCTGCCACCGAATGGGGCTACGCGCCTTACGAGGTGTTCCAGGATCAAACCGACAACCGGTGTTGAGATCGTTGCGACGGAGAATGCTTACAGCGTGTACGACAGCTCGCAATGGGTCGTCGAATACGCCCAAGCCGCACGCGCGGGCCGGATCGGCGGCGCAGCATGCGATTGGGCTACGTCGCTCAATAGCCTGCAAAACCAGCTTTCGAACTGCGCGCTGGTCAATCTCTACGTAGCCTGGTACGGCGACGACCTCCGTGCAGGCTCGTGCACACTTTTGCCGGGCGTCACTCGTACAGGGTCCGGCGACATGCCCCATGAATGGGAGTGTAACGGGCTGAATAGCGAACGAGGCGCATCTGGTTTCGACCGTTAATGGCAGCGCGGCTTTTGGGGGGACGCCGGACGATCAGTCGGTCGTGGCGGCTATCAAGGACTTGAAGGCGCGGGGGCTTAAGGTCTGCTTCACGCCCTTTATTTTGATGGATATCCCGGACGGGAACACATTGCCCGATCCTTACAGCGGCACACGGGGCAGGCGGTATATCCGTGGCGCGGCCATATCACCAAGGACTACAGCACCGTAGATAAAACTCCCCAAACCGGGGCAGAAGTTGCCGCCTTCGTTACGCAATACCGGAATTTCGTTTTGCACTACGCAGGTCTATGCGCGGCTGCAGGCGGCGTGGACGTATTTCTGCTCGGCACCGAACTGCGCGGCCTGACATGGCTGCGCGATGCGGAAGACAGCTATCCGTTCGTCTCCGCGCTCGTTCAACTTGCCGCAGACGTGAAAGCCACGTTGCCGGACGCGCAGCTTTCGTATGCGGCCGACTGGTCGGAATGGTTCGGCCACCAGCCGGCGGACGGTTCGAACGACGTGTTCTTTCATCTCGATCCGCTTTGGTCGGACAGCCAATATCGCCGCTGTTGCGTTCGACAATTACTGGCCGCTTTCCGATTGGCGGGACACGGCGCCGAACATCGACGAGGTGCTAAAGTCCGATGGGACGCTGACGGCCATCACCGATTACGATTACCTGATGGGCAACGTGCGCGGCGGCGAAGGTTACGACTGGTATTATGCTAGCCAGGCGGACCGCGATCTCACAAACGCGCACGCCGATCGCCGACGGGGCCTACGGGAAGCCCTGGGTTTTTCGCTACAAGGACGTCTGGAGCTGGTGGTCGAACCAGCATTTCAATCGGCCAGGCGGCGTAGAAGACCCTTCGCCCACTTCGTGGATACCGCAGTCGAAACCCTTCTGGTTCACCGAGCTAGGCTGTCCTTCCATCGACAAAGGTTCGAACCGAGCCGAACGTCTTCTACGACCCGAAATCGTCGGAAAGCGCCATTCCGTACTTCTCGGACGGCACTACGGATTACCTCATACAGCGGCGCTACCTCAATTCGATGCTGCGCTTCTTCAACCCGAGCGATCCGGAGTTCACTCGAAGACCGCAATCCGCAAAGCCCGCTCTACGCCGGAAGCATGGCCGATCTCAGCCGCATCGTGATCTATACCTGGGATGCGAGGCCTTACCCCTATTTTCCGCTCTACGATACGGTCTGGAGCGACGGTCCCAACTGGATCTTCGGTCAATGGATCGGCGGCAAGCTTTCAACCTACGCGCTACCGCAGGAGCTTAACAGCATGGCAGTCGCGACCACCACCGCTCCCTTGAGCCCTTACATCGTCGATCCCGCGACGGGGAAGCTCGACAAGCAATACCGTGACTTCTTCGAAGGCATCGAATTCGTCCAGGCCGATGCGATCCCAAGCATAACGCTCGACCCGACCCCCACCGAAGCAGCCAACGCGATCAACGCTCTCCTTGCTGTGCTGCGCTCGCAGAACCGGATTTCCACATGAGTGCGTGCAAGTCGCTTGGTGCGGCGCGCTACGCCCGAAGATGTGGCGCGCTTCGTCGAGCTGGGTTTGCGCTTTTACGCCGAGGAGGGAGGCCGTGAGGCTTGCCCCCGGCAGCTTGCCGCCTTCGCATTCTCGCACCTCCACGATGACGAACCGGATTTTCCTGGTTGCGGGCGAGCCCGTCGCTGGATTTCTGTGCGGGGTTCTCGCTCCGCATTATTTCACAGGTGAGCCAACCGCGTTCAAGACCGCCTGGTACGCGGTGCCCGGCGCACGAGGGCTTGGAGCCCATCTCCTCCGCGCTTTCGAGGCCTGGGCCAAAGCGAGGGGAGCGCGCCGCCTCATCGTGGCCGGGCGGCCAGGAGCGCACGCTCGCCCTGCTCAGCCGCCTCGGCTACGTTCCCCTTGAAACCGTGACTTCAAAGGATCTCCCATGGCAGAAGCAGCCCTTCCAATCCTCATAGGCGGAGCCGCCTCCGCCGCCGGAAACTACTTCGGCGCGCAATCGATGGCCAATGCGGCGCAGCAGTCCGCAGCCTTGCAGCAGCAGCGCTTCAATCAAGCGGTTAGCTACGAGCAGCCCTTCATGCAAAGCGGCCAGAACTCCTTGAACCTGTACAACAATGCTACAGGCGCCAATGGATCGGCGGCAGAGCAAGCCTATTACAACAATTTCCAGAACGACCCTGGATTCCAAGCTGGCGTGAATTACGGCCTGCAACAGATACAGGCGCAAAACGCGGCCCAGGGCATGGGGTTGTCGGGAAACGACCTAACCGCGCTTCAGGGCTACTCGCAGAACGCGCTATCGCAGGAATACCAAACGAGGCTAAGCGACTTGTTCCAGGGTGCGCAGCTTGGGGCAAATTCCGCTAATGCGCTCGCCGCTGCGAGTACATCGAGCGGCACGGCGCAGGGGAACTACAACTTAGCCTCCGGCCAAGCTCAGGGCAACTCCGATCTCGGGCCTCGGAAGCGGCATTTCCGGAGCTACGAACAACTTCGCAAACTACTACTACGGCGCGCAAAGGAGCGCCTGAGATGACCCCCTCTTCCGCCGCACCTTCCGTTCCGGCGCGTAACGCACTGATTGCCGCGGCTCCGCAAAGCCCCCGGCCTGCACCGCGTATGCCGCGAACGTCTCCGGCTTGCTTGCGAGCGCGATCGGGCATGCGGCGCTGCTTTCGGACACGCCCTCGAAGTGGGCATCCACAATGGACATGCTTAAGCAGAACGGCGTCGATCCTCAAGGATACGAAGATTTCGAAAAGGGGCGTCCCGCAGCCATGGCGGCGGCAGGCGCCCAGCCGCCGCAAGACGATGAGGACTGAGGCGGCATCGCCATAAGTTGGGGCCGGGGATCGTGCTGCGGATGGTGACATGCGCGTTCTTAATCCGTCAGGGTGTTATGTGATGGCGGCGGCGGACGGTTCGGTGCCGCCGGCTTACAAGGGACACCGATGACAACCAGCAGCTCGGCTCAGGATCTTCTATTCGAAGTCAGCGGCGGCATTGCGCGTGTCACCGTCAACCGGCCGGAAGCCCGGAATGCGTTCACCTTCGAGATGTACGAAAAGCTGGCGGAGTCGTGCGAAGCGGTAGGCATGGACGATACGGTCAAGGTGCTCGTCATAACCGGCGCCGGGGAAAAGGCCTTTTCCGCGGGCACCGACATTTCGGCTATTCCGAGACTTCAAGACGCCTGAAGACGCTATCGGCTACGAGTCGTTCATGGAGCGGGTCCTTGGCGGGCTGGAGAGATGCCGCGTTCCTACGATTGCGGCCATAGCGGGCGCATGCACAGGCGGCGGCGGAGCGATTGCCGTCTGCTGCGATCTGCGCATCGGAACCGCCGGATACGAAATTCGGCTTTCCCATAGCGCGCACGCTCGGCAACTGCTTGTCCGTTCGCAATCTTGCGCGGCTGTCCGCTCTCATCGGCACGGCGCGCGTAAAGGAGCTGATCTTTACCGCGCGGCTCATCGAAGCCGAAGAGGCTCTGCGGATTGGGTTGCTAACCGAAGTGGTGGCGAGCCGGGCGGAACTGGACAACGGGCAGGCGCACTCGCGGAGGCAATCGCCGGGTATGCACCGCTGACGCTTCGCGCGACGAAAGAGGCGCTGCGCCGGCTGCAGGAGAGCGAAGTGCCGGATCGGGACCTGATCTTGATGTGCTATATGAGCGAGGATTTCCGCGAAGGCATGAGCGCCTTTTTGGAAAAGAGAAGTCCCAGCTGGCAGGGGAGGTGAGGGCGTAGCTGTCCATCCGTTGAATTGGTTTTGCCACGAATTTTCACTATAAGGGAGGCGATTCAAACGAAGGGGAAAGCCATGCCGCAGGCGCAGGCGCCGAAGCGCGACGCAACGTGGGATATTGCAAGGGGCATCGGCATGATGCTCGTGATCTACGGGCATTTGCTGGAGCCGATATACCCGGCCCATAACGGAAGGCCTCTCGTCGATCTCGCCGCGGATCAGTGGCAGGTCATCTACTCCTTCCACATGATGCTGTTCTTCCTCGTGTCCGGCTCGGTTAACCGCAGCCTGCCGAAGAAAGCGTGGCCGGATGTCCTTCGTGCTTCGCTCAGGCTGCTGGCGCTAGCTTGGACCGTCCACGTTCTTGGCTGGGCATTCGGCCTTGCCATTAATCCCGAGGCGCGAAGCTCGTTTGGGGGCGCTGCCTGGAACCTTCTGGACCCGATTCTGGAAGGGTATAAGTGGTCCGTGGGCGTGTTGTGGTTTCTCACGTCGCTCTGCTTCGTGCAGATTTTGGCTTACTTCTCGCTGCGGTTCTTGCCTGCGCTCGCGGTTGTGTTCCTTGCAATGGCGGCAACTGCGGCCACCGGCTATCTGCCGGAGCAGTATTTGATGAAAACCTGGATGCCAGGCTTGGCGTTTTTTGCGCTGGGTTTCCAGTTCTCTCAATGGCAGGTGCGCTGGTCATACTGGGCGGCGATCCCTCTCATTGCCGCGCTGATATTTATCGCTCCGCTAAATCATGGCTGCACTTTTAGTTTTGCGCAGTCTTGCGGAAGCGTGCCGTTCAGCGTGAGGATGTTCATGGGCAGCTACGGCTTTTTGCCGGTGTTTTTCCTGTCTTCGCTCGTAGGTTCGCTTGCCGTCGTCTGCTTGAGTGTCGGGCCTCGCGAAGCTGAGTGCCTCGGAGCTTCTCGCCTACATGGGAAGAAAGAGCCTTGAGCTGTTCTTCATCAACGGCTTCGTAGCGACTTTCCTTTTCGGCTACCTTCTGGGAGATGCAGTGGCCGCACCTGACGGTGTTCCACTATGTCGGGCTCTTCATAGGGATCGTTGCTGCACACCTGCTTGCGTTGCAGATCTTGAGCCCGGTGCTGGCATGGATCAATGCGGCGGGGCTCGCCATCGCGAGCTTCTTGACGCGGCTCCTAACCGGAGGCTCACAGACGAAGGCTGTCTGAACCATCCCGGCCGAAGTGTGAACTGGCCGCTTTCAAGCGGCCAGCGAACGTCCGGGCCTAGTGGCCTGCATCAGCAAATGGCGGTTCTGACTTGGCTCGCCGTGAAGCCGGACGGCTTGACTGTACGTCCAAGTACAGCCTGCGCCGTCCAGCTTCCCTACGTCAAAAAATCCCGGCGTCATAACCACTCATTTTAGCTGATGCAGGCCACTAACGCGAAGTGCGCAGGGGCAGAACCGCGAGACCGGTCAGCGCAGGGTACTCTTCGGTCAAGAGCGCGACAGGAACACGCTTCATCCAGGCGCTCATCCGGCCGGTTCCCTCGAAGGCTTGCCGCAACATGGCGAGGTCAGCTGTCTGGGCAAGGCTTCGCGCCACGCTGCCGCACTAAAATACCCCATCCCATGCGGCGACGGCGAGAACGAGATTTCCGAGGACGTTGCCCGCGATTTGCGTGAACAGCCGGAGTGCCGCCGCGCTATGAGGGTCGGAGCTAGCGCGGCTGAAGACTTCAGCGGGCGTGGCGCACGGGGTAGCGGCCTTTGAAATTGCGGCGTGCAGATTGCACAGTCCGCGGCCGGAAAGCACATGCTCCACCGACGGGAACTGCCGCTGCATGCCGATATCCGGCCAATCGGGGAAGTTAAGCGACATATGCCCGGCTTCGCTTGGGCAGGAAACCCAGGCGCCGTCCGCCCGTATGAGAGTGGCCGCTCCAAAGCCTGTCCCGATATTCGCCACCAGGATGCGGTGCATCGTAGCTAGATCCGGCGTCAGGGGGCCAAGTGGCAGCAAAGCCTGTGCCCGAAATCCCTGACACGCTGTACGCTACGGCCTCGACATCGTTGATCAGCCTGCACGGCACGCTCAGTTCGGAAGAAACTTCCGCTTCCGAGATATCCCAGGCGAGATTTGTGAGCGTTACTTTGCCGTGAGAGACGAGGCCCGCAGCCCCGATTGCCGCGCCGATACAACCGTGGAGACCGCCGGTTTCATCGAGATAAGCGCGGGCTGCCGCTGAATAGGAAGCGAAGCGGGAAACGGGGTAGGCCTGAAGCGCGAAGAGACAGCCGCCGCTGGTCCGCGCGAACCGCACATTCGTTCCGCCAACATCGGAGACGAGCCGCCACCCGGTCACGCTGCCGCCTCCGAATGGCACGCATCGAGAACTTTGAGGAAACTTTTGCGCCACTGGCGCACGTCATGCTTCTTGATGCGGCCGAAAAGGGCGCTGTGACGCTGCTTGCGCTCGCGGAGCGGCATTTTCAGCGCGGCCTGCATTGCGTTCGCCATGTCGTCGATGTTGTAGGGGTTCACGATGAGCGCTTCTTCAAGCTCTTCGGCGGCTCCAGCGAATTGGGATAGGATGAGCACGCCCGGGTCGTCTGCATTCTGGGCTGCAACATATTCCTTGGCAACCAAATTCATGCCGTCCCGGAGCGGGGTAACCAGCCCAACTTGGCATCCGCGGAATAGTGCCGCGAGAGTTGAGCGCGGCACGGTGCGGTGGATGTAACGGAGCGGCGTCCAGTCGAAGTCGCCGAACTCGCCGTTTATAGCGCCGGACAGTTCTTCAAGCTCCTTACGAATATTGGCATAGGCTTCGACCTCGATACGGGTCGGCGGGGCAATCTGCATGAGGGTAACGGTTTTCAGGTGCTCCGGATGGTTTTCGAGCAGCTTGCGGAACGCCATGAACCGCTCGGGGAGCCCCTTTGTGTAATCCAGACGGTCGACGCCAATGATGTGGGAGCGTACAATAGTCCTGCGGTTAAGCCGCTCGATCTGCGAAGCTGCCTCCGGCGTTTGGGCAACGGCGGCAAATTCCTCAACATCGATGCCAATGGGGAACGCTTTGGCTATGATTGTCCGGCCAAAGGCTTCTATCCGGCCGCAGTCATGCGACACTCCGCCCGCATGTTCGGAGACAAACCGGTGAAAGTTGCTGGCATCATTCGACGTTTGAAAGCCGATCACGTCGAACTGAAACAGCGCTTCTATCAGCCACTCGTGAGCGGAGATGGCTTGCAATAATTCGGGCGGCGGGAACGGGATGTGAAGGAAAAAGCCTATACGCTGCCGGGTGCCGAGGGCCCGCAGCTCTGAGGCTAGGGACATCAAATGGTAATCGTGAACCCAGATTAGATCGTCCGTTCTTAGAATTGGTGCAAGCGCGTTCGCAAAGGTCTCATTAACTCGCTTATAGCCTTCGAAATAGGCGGGCTTGAACCGGACAAGATCGAGCCTATAGTGGCAGACGGGCCAGAGCACCTTGTTGGCGAAGCCGAGATAGTACTCATCGTAATCCTGCGCCGTCATTGGAACCGTGGCGACGGTCACGTTGTCTTGGATGGTTTCCGTCACCGTGAGAGGAGTTCCATCCTCGACGACATTGCCGTCCCATCCGAACCAGACGCCTCCTGCCGAGCGGATGGCATCGCCGAGAGCCACCGCCAGACCTCCCGATTGCACCTGGTTCTCCAGATCCGCCACCCGGTTCGATACGATAACGAGACGGCTCATACAAATGTCTCCCACGGTTTGGACAACCGCGTTGCACCGTTTATGATGCCAACCATGGAGTAGGTTTGGGGGAAATTGCCCCAAGCCGCGCCCGTGATTGGGTGTGTGTCCTCAGACATAAGTCCCAAATGGTTGCGGGCGTTCAAAAGAGACTGAAAAATTTCTCTCGCTTGCTCCCTCTTGCCGACGCGGGCAAGGCAGTCCAGACGCCAGAAAGCGCACACGTTGAACGCGGTTTCAGGCATGCCAAAATCGTCGGCCGCCTCGTAGCGCATCATGAAAGGCCCGCGGCCCAGGACTTTTTCAAGCTGCTCCACCGTCGATATGAAACGGGGATCGTTGGCCTCTAAGAAGCCGGCCTCTCCCATGAGGAGAACGCTGGCATCCAGGTACTCGCCTTCGAAGCTCTCGACAAAGGCTTTACGCTTATCCGACCAGGCGCACCTCAGGATCTTGGCTTTGATAAGCTCCGCTCTTTGCTGCCAGAAGGCTTGTCTATCGCTCAGCCCCAGATACATGGCGATTTTCGCCAGCCTGTCGCAGGCTGCCCAGCACATGAGGCTCGACGATGTATGAACCCGCGCACGGGACCGTAGCTCCCATATTCCGGCATCGGGATGATCGTGGAGCCTGAAGGCCTGCTCGCCAACCGGTTCGAGCCTATGGAAATCGTCAAGTCCGGCCCGGACCGAAAGCCGCTGGTCGATAAATGCCTGCGCCGATCCCAGGATAAGATTGCCATAGGTGTCGTGCTGGAAGTGCTCATATGCTTGATTGCCTATCCGGACAGGCCCATTGTTCACTCCGGAACCGCACTGAAAGCCAGGTAAACTTTCCGCTATCCGCTCAGTGAGTGCTTTTTCTAGCGCGATGCCATAGACTGGCTGGATATGCCCGCTATCGCTAGCAACGACGTTCATGATCCAGCGGTAGTAGTGTTCGAGGGTGCGGCCAGCCGCTAGGCTGGTGAGGGCGCGGATGACAAAAAAGGCATCGCGGACCCAGCAAAAGCGGTAATCCCAGTTTCTGCCCGTGCCCGGGGCCTCGGGAATGCTGGTTGTCATGGCCGCAACGATTGCGCCCGTGGGTTCGTAGGAGCACAGCTTGAGAGTGATTGCTGCGCGGACAACGGCATCTTGCCATTCAGGCTGAAGCGCTAGTCTTAAGCTCCAGGTCCGCCAATAGCTCTCCGTGTACTCTTCGAAGTTTCGAGCAATCTCCATGGGACTGTCGGAAAGCGTTTCGTCAGGTCCGAGCACGAAGTTCAACTGGCCGTTCAGGTTGAAGGTGGTCTCCTGCAAGATGTAGTCGAGGGGTGCATCGGTGGTGAGGCGCAGGGTCATTTCCGGGCCCGCATAGCGGATATGGTTTGACCCAGATGTCAGCGAAGGCGCAGCCTTCCCGTAGTTGAAGCGGGGCCTTAGCTTGACGCGGATGCGCGGCCGGCCGTCTTTTACCGAGATTCTCCGGATGAGCGTTTGCGGGCGGAACGGGCGATTCCGGGTATAAAAGCGTGGAATATAATCGGTTACTTCGACCGATCCGCTTTCTCCATGCAGAATGGTTTTCAAAATCGCTGTATTGCGGACATAGAACTGCTCCGAGGTTTTGAAGCCATCGAGTTCGATGGAGAAGGCGCCGTCGTCCGGATCGCCGCTTGCGCTTCCGAGCAGCTGATGGAAAACGGGGTCGCCATCGTATCTGGGCAGGCAGCACCAAACGATTTTTGCGCATTTGTCGACGAGAGCGCTAATCCCGCAATTTCCGATAAGCCCAAGATCGAGATTACCCATGCGCATGGTTTCCTTTTAGGCGTTCCGCAGTGGCCAGCAGCCAGCCGAGGAACTCGCCAACGGAGGAGGCGCGAAAGCGTGCCGCAGTATCGCCAGGGCCGATTTTGATCGAGATGCCCTTGAGAGCGTTCACCGCTGCAAAAGCATCCTCATCAGTCAGGTCATCCCCCGCGAAAAGAGGCACCCGCCCGCTGAACGGGAGTTCCTGAAGGAAGTCGTGGATGGCCGTGCCCTTTGTGGCTGTATGGAATCTTGTCTCAATAACCATTTTCCCGCGCGTTAGCACCGTTCCGGTCAAAGCTGCGGTAGCGTCCTCCACGAGAGACAGGCAAAGGTCCTCAAGCTCAGGCCTAAGGCGGTAATGGAGCGCCAGAGCACCCCGTTTCCTTTCCAGCGAGAGGCCTGGATTGTGATCGGCGAAGGATCTAAGAATTTTCTCGACGGAATGCACAGCGCTCTCTTCGGCCGGCCGGGCTGAAACGGTGCCCGCGCCATTGCGCCGCTCGAAACCGTGAACTCCAGCGATGGGCAGGTTCAAAGGAGAGAGAAATGCGTCCACGGACTCGATCTCTCTGCCGGTGACGATGGCCACGGCGCCTGAGGCGGCTTGTAAGAGGATTTCCAGCGCGTGGCGGGCGCGGTCTTCAACGATCACAGCGTTTGGCGTTTCCGCAAGCTCGGTTAGGGTGCCGTCAAAATCGAAAAAGAACGCGTAAGTACGCGCATCGCTTAAGGTGGGCAGAAGAATCATGGCCGCTATCTGCAAGAGGTTTGTGTCAGACGCGCCACCCGCTAGGAATATGCAAGCGGCGGCGTGAATTCAATGGTTCGTTTATCCAACTTTCGGAACCGGCGATAGCCGCGCCCTTCAGTGTCAGCCGAAAGTCTGCGCAGCCTTTCGTTTGCTTCATGCTAATTTTGCATTATAGCCTTAATTCTGGCCTGGATATGATGCCGGCGTTTGGCGAAGCGGCAAAGCGGGGTTGCTCGCAGATCATTGGGGGAATACCCTAAGCTTTTAGGGTAAAGTTAGATCGATGGTAAGGATTGCCTGCGCGTTCATAGCGTTATTTGCGTGGCACGCAGCCATTGCAGGGGAGATCCGCAACGAGTCTTTCCCGTCTGCAGCGCTTGGCCACAGCATGCGTTTCGCGATTTATCTGCCGGACGGATATGCTGGCGGGCAGATTCATTACCCGGTGCTCTACCTTCTCCATGGCGCTGGCGGCAATGAGCGGGCTTGGCAAGACCTAGGTCACATCAAAGAAAAGGCTGATCGCCTGATCGCCACCAGTGCCGTTCCGTCAGCCATTATCGTTATGCCTGGCTGTCCTGGATGCTGGTGGGTGGATGGAGCTAAAGAACGCGCCGAGACGGCGTTCTGGTCCGATCTCGTGCCTTTCATCGAAATGCACTATCGCACAATCGAGACGCGCGGCGGCCGCCTGGTCGCCGGCCTATCCGCAGGAGGTTATGGTGCGATCCGCTTCGCTCTTCGCTACCCCGACAGGATCGCCGCTGCTGCAGCTTTGAGCCCGGCGGTTTATAGCGAATTGGTGCCGCAATTTTCGGCAGCCCGAGCGCAGCCCCCATTCCTTGGCCCTGACGGAAGGTTTAGCCGGGCGGCGTGGGACCGGCTGAACTATCCAGCATTGCTGGACCCCTACTTCGCCCAACCTTACCGGGTGCCCTTCTATCTCGTCTCGGGAGATCACGACAGGTTCGGCATCGCCTTCGAATCGGCACTCCTATTCAAGCGTCTTTTTGAGCGCCAGCCTAATCAAATCGAATTCCGCGTTGTAGACGGCGAACATAGCTGGAAGGTCTGGGAGGCGACGATAGACGGCGCGATGCAGTATCTTTTCCAGTTCGCAGATAAGCCGCGGATTGCAACGCGAAGCGCAGGGCTAACGGACGCGATTCGCCGGTAGTTGTAATTCTATAACCCCATCCAATCACTTCGCGCCGCACCTGGCGCGATAGACCTCGTTCCGGCTTTGCACGCGTTGTACAAGCCTGCCGGATGAGGCGTATTCCCCCCTTCTCGGGAGCCGGGGAAGGGCTGGCGCCGCCGGCGGGGATTTGCCCAGGCTCTTCTCAACAGCTGTACTCCGCCGGAACTCCGCGGGCAGCTCTAATCCCCGCCGCTGTTCATTGCGCCCCTATCGTGAACCGTAGGAGCGGCGAACAGTGCAGGCGCCACTTCCCTGAACACTAAAGTTAGGAGCTAACGCATGGTTACCCGCTTGCGCTATCCAAAGGGATATCAATTCTTCGATGCCAATGGCGCGCCGCTCGCGCTTGGAAATCTATACTATTATGTTGCCGGGACAACGACCCCGCAAGATACATATTCCGACGCTGCCGGCACGGTCGTGAATACGAACCCCATCGTACTTGACGGGTCTGGCCGCCTTGACGTGGACGTCTATCTTGGCTCCAACTCGAACTATAAAGAAGTTTTGACGACCGCGAGCGCGACGGTTTCGCCTTGGCCAGACGATAATATCCCTCTGGCCTCCCAAGCGGACTGGAATGCTACCAGCGGGCCAAACCAAATATTGAACAAGCCGGTGCTCGCAGCGGTCGCCACTTCGGGCAGCTATACCGACCTTTCCAATACGCCGTCAGCGTTTACAGGAGACAGCGGTTCGGGGGGCACAAGCGGCTTTGTTCCCGCCCCCGCGGCTGGCGACGCAGTAGCGAACAAGTTTCTCAGCGCCACCGGTGGGTGGGCTACCCCTCCAGGCGCGTCCGGCTCAGCGGCCACCAACTTGAGCATCACTGAGACTGCGACGAATGTCGGCATTGGCTCGTCCAGTGGAACTGGCGTTACGATCCCAGCAGCCACCTCAGCCGCTGCTGGAGTGCTCGATGCGGCCCGGGCCGCGAAGATCGACGGTCTTGCGGCAGTGGCAACGTCGGGGTCCTATACCGATCTCGCGAACACTCCGTTAATCCCCTCGATCCCGGGTGCTTTGTCGGGTCAGAATATCGATAACGTCGCGCGTCTGGGAATTAACACCACCGACACCGGGAACCTGCTTTCGGTGAACGCGCCAAGCGTGTTGTTCTCCAACAGTGGAGATATGCGCGCAACGATTTCCAAGGGAGCCTCCTCAAACGCGGCAGCGATCGATTTCCAGGATAATTTCAGCACGAGGGCGCAGTTCGGCCTGCTTGGGAATGACGGTTTGACGATTTCGACTTCCCCGGACGGCAGCACCTTTAATGAAGCTATTGTCAGCACAACCGCTGGGGCAGTCAGCTTCCCAAACACGGGGGGGTTTGCCAGGCGACAGCGGCTCAGGAGGAGCCTCGGGCCTTGTGCCAGCGCCGGCCGCTGGGACAGCAGCAGGCGGAATGTTCCTGAAGGCTGACGGCACGTGGAGCGTACCGCCTGGAACTGCCTCGGCGATGACGGGTGCAAGCTCTTCAACCGCTGGTGCTTCGGGCCTCGTTCCAGCACCTTCATCCGGACAGCAAGAAAGCTTCTTGCGCGGCGACGGCACGTGGCAGCAGATGACGGTTGGGCAGGTGAGCGGGCTAGCGCGATCTGCAACGGTGGATACAACTAATGCATCGAACATAACGAGCGGAACGCTCGCCTCATCGCTTATCGCCGACCTTTCGGCGACCTACCTTACTGTCTCTTCTGCCGGCGCGAGTAATGGCGTCGCGACACTCGATGCCGGCGGCAAGTTAACGGCGGGTCAGCTTCCCGCGGCCGTCGTTGGCGCTGTCGTTTATCAGGGGACATGGGATGCGAATGCGAATACGCCGGCGCTTTCGAGCGGGGTGGGGACCAAGGGCAACTATTATATAGTCTCAGCGGCGGGGACCACGGCCATCGATGGGAACAGCCAATGGAACGTTGGCGATACCATCATTTTCGATGGCACCGCTTGGGACAAGATCGATGGGATTTCCAACGAGGTCGTGAGCGTCGCTGGGCTTTATGGCGCCATTTCCGCTCCTGACCTCAAGAGCGCGCTGGCCATCTCATCAGGCGATGTTTCGGGCTTGGGTGCGCTTGCGGCGCAGTCCACGGTCGATCTTTCGTCGCAAGTTACAGGGTCGCTGCCATATTCGAGCCTATCCGGCGCCCCAACGCTTGGTTCTTTGGCATCGCTTTCAAGCGTGAACAACTCGAATTGGTCCGGCACGTCCCTTTCAGTAGCCAATGGGGGTACGGGACAAACCACAGCCAGCGCGGCATTTAATGCGCTTTCGCCTATGACCTCCGCCGGAGACATGATTTATGGCGGCGCATCGGGCGCCGGGACAACGCTTTCAGGTGGGACATCTTCCCAGGTGCTTATCGGCGGAACTACGCCCTCCTGGGGCGCGGTGAACCTCGGATCGATGGTGACAGGAAGCTTGCCCGCTGCCAACGTTTCCGGTCTCGCGGCATCGGCTACCACAGATGCCACGAATGCGTCGAATATTTCGAGCGGAACACTTGCCGCAGCGCGATTGCCCAATCCTTCTGCGTCCGCTCTTGGTGGTGTCCAATCCGGATCGGGCTCCGCGAATCAGTTTATGACCGGAATTAGCACGTCCGGTGTTCCGCAATTTGCGCAGCCGTCCGCCTCGAATGTTTCTGGGCTCGGTGCGCTCGCTACTGCTTCCACACTTGGCCTGACCTCTGGCGGCGGCCTATCGCTGACCGGCACCGATAATTTGGTGCAGTTCGCCGCTCTGGATGTAAACCACACCGGCGCCCAGATAGGCTTCGTAAGCGGGAGCTCGTACGGCACTTCCTGGCGCGTTATCGACAGGAGCCACGGCTACTACCACAAGTGGCAATGCGACGATCACGCTGTCCTCTGGGCATGGCCTGAGTAATGGGCAGTATATCAAGATCGCTGGCGTCCCATATCAAGGAATTCTGTCCGGTGTTGGGGCCACGAGCGCGACATTAACTCCGGCCCCAGGCGCTACTGTTTCCGGTGCGGCGGTGAGTTATGCCTACTACTTCGATCCGACTGCGATCTTCGGGTATAACCCCGGAACTGGTATGTCTGCAACGGAGCCGGAGTGGGTTGCACATCTTGAGGCCGACTATCTTGATGTCGACGGCTATCGTAAATGCGAAGGCTATTTTCAGTACACGAGAATCGGGTGGAACTGTCGATAAACGGCCGATATTAGCCCAGATAAATCGTGATTTGCACAAAATAAACTACGTGTTTCTGGATGGCGGTATAAATGGAACATTTATTTATGGAGGAACCGGAAACGGTGTAAACGCACCTTCCAACCCAGATCTGGTATTAGCCCAAGTCTCGGCTTCTTCCGGCGTTCCAATTACCACATTGGGGAATGCAACTAGCGGTCTACCAAGCTCTTATAATCGTAGAAATCTCAATGTTACAGGTGGTAGTGCGGGTACGCCACCAACTATAGCTAACATTGGTATAGTCACCAATGCGAATACAGTGCTTAGTTTGGATGCTATTGACAGCGATACTAACTACGCTTCACCGCGCGCTCAGTTTCAAGCCCTGACAGCAGGAAGTGCGGCTCCATTATGTATGAACCCAAATGGCGGCACGATCTTTTTTGGCGGTTACCCTTATAGCACTTTTTCGACGAACGGGTATGGGCTCGTATGCAGTACAAATACCGCATTTACACAGATCGCATATACAGGGACTTCGCCAATTGCGAACACCAAGAAAATAACTCTTGGCGGTTATAGCAGCAATGGCGTCGGCAACCAAATCGGCTGGGCTGTTAATTCAAGCTTCGGAGGTGACGTCGCCCAAATCCGCGCGGATGCCGACAATTACGGTATTGACGCGCGTGGACGCTTGGTCTTTTCTTGCAACGCGGGTTCATGACACCTCGACAATTAGTGAAATCGTTCGAATGACCGGCAACGGGTTCGTAGGCATAAATAATAATGCGCCCGCCTATGCACTTGATGTGACTGGCTCATTCCGATTGACCGGCAGCATTCTTGGGAATGCCTTGACCGGCAATTCCGCCGGCAGCAGCGTGGCAATCAATGCCGCCTCGGCTGCGGCCGGTACGCTTGCCGCCACTGCGGTAACGGTATCGAACAGCTCCGGAATCGTGCTTACGACTTCTGGCAATCATGGCCTTTCGCAGTTTCAAGCAGTAGTTTTGAGCGGTACGACGGCGCCGGGTAACACGGCATTTGGCACGGTCTACTATGTGGCTACGACGAATTTTTCCGCGACAGCAATCTCGCTTTCCACCACGCTTGCGAATGCCATCGCGGGTACAATCATCGCCTATAGCTCGACGGGAACGTCTGTTTCCGTGGCCTCCACGGCAAACACCGAAATACCTGGACTCACCGTTGTTCCGGCCGCAGCGGCGCTCGGCAGTGGTGCGACGGCGCAGGTCCAGCAGCCCTCCATCGTTTTAGGCGGTGCAATGGCGCTCCCGACAACGGCGACTGCCGGCTTTCCCTACATTCCAACGTGTGCTGGGACGCCTACCGGAACCCCAGAAAGTCATGGAGGCTCGCCAATCGTCTTCGACACCAGTGGTGGGATTCTTTGGGTTTACGCTGCCAGTGCTTGGCGCGCCCCTTACACTCCTACCAAGGCCGTCGCAATCACGTGGCAATGACGATTAACTAAGCTAAGCATAGGAGATCATTTTGGAAAACACGCAGCCTCAATCGCAGATCGAGGATTTTACACAGCCCCTTATCGAGAAAATAGCTCAAGGGGCACGGGAACTGTCGCAAGTGGCCGCCCGTGCGGCATTGATTGAGCGAAGGCTTGCGGCGGCGAGGAGCGAACTGAATGCATTGCGTTCGCAATGCGCGCAAAAGGATAGCCTCATCGCCGATCTCGAACAGAGCCTCCGCATGGCGCAGGACCCTTCCGGCAAGAGGTGCCCAGTTGGGGAAAGTATCGCACAATATTCGCTCGCTGGAAACGGCGTTCCGGCCGCTGCGTCCTAATCGGTTTTATCGTGACTGAGCGCCGGACACCACGCACCGCCGGGGAAACCTATTACCGGCGCGGTTCCTTCAATGTCTGGTGTCAGCGCTGCCATCGGAAATGTAAAGCCGAAGAGCTGCAGGTCGAATGGGACGGGCTGCGAGTCTGCCACAAATGTTTCGAACTCCGGCATCCTCAGGATCTCGTCCGTGGCGTCGTCGATCTTATGGGCGTGCCCTGGGCCGCGCCGGAAGGACAAGACGAGTTTATTCTCAATGCGGAAATCCAGGGATTGACCACGGCGCCCTTTAATGCTGGGCCGGACGACCTCTGGGATTACACGAACACGCTTTCCGTCGAGGTCTCCGGCGGCCTACTTGCCAGTGTCCAGCCAATCGACGTTCTGAATGGGGCGAACCTGTGCGCCATCCAGACGCCCTGCGGCGCCTGGGAGGTGCTGCAATTCGTGACGGCCACCTTGACAAGCCCAATGCACTACACGCTCTCACAGCTCTTGCGCGGCCGTGCCGGCACAGAGACCGCGATGATGTCCCCATTGCCCGCTGGGGCGCCCGTCGTATCCATCGGCCAATCGGATGCCTCGGCCTACGATTGGATGGAGCTCTACCTGGGCGTGAATGCCATTCCTTATAGTCCAACCGATTTTAGAGCTTATCGGGATGTCCAGGGCGACGTGATCATTACTTGGTCGCGGCGGTCTAGGCGTCCTCGCTTGGATCAAGACAATTGGGATGTCCGGTATGAGCTGCAGGCGTCTCTGCCGCTGACATGGGATGCCGTCCCATTGGGATGGGATAATATTTCCTTGGCCTGGCTGGGGCCTGCCTGGCTGACGACGAATTATTTTCAAGCTCCAATGGATTGTCCGGACGAGGCTTACGAGATCGATGTGCTGTCTGCATCGGGGGCCGTCTTGCGTACCCTCTATGCAGAGGGGAGGCCACAGACGGTTTACCCGGCAGCGGCTATCCTCGCGGATTTTGGGGCACCGCAAAGCGCGCTTTCGATTACCGGCTATCAAATCGACAACCGGCCCGGCACAGGAGCTTTAGGCACGGGCCGTGGCTCCGCGCGCTCTGTGACACTGGCGATTCCTTCCAGGAATTAGCACCCGCTTCAACGATTAACACGGCAACTTCCTGGGGGCGCGATGGCGGCCACGTTGAACTATGGCATCACGTTGCTTGATCCCAACCAAGCGCAAAAAGATGTGACGGTCAATGAGGCGCTTGTGGCCCTTGACGGTCTTATTCAGCCGGCCGTCACCAATGCCGCCCTGACCGTGGCTCCCAGCACACCGAACGATCAGGACAAGTACATCGTTGGCGTAGGTGCTACGGGGATATGGGCGGGAAACGATAATTCTGTAGCGGTCTATCAGGCGAATGGCTCGTTCTGGACCTATTATCCTCCCAAAAACGGCTGGCAAGTCTTCGATGAGGCGACGGAGACGTTTCTTGTCTGGGAAATCTCAGGACCGGCTTGGGTGCCGTCTCCCGTAAATAATTCGAACTGGTCCGGGACTGCGCTGGCGATTGCCAACGGCGGTACGGGGCAAGCCACAGCCGCCGGGGCATTCGCAGCGCTTGTGCAACCTGCTGCCAGCTCGGCGCTGGGCGGTGTCAAATCCGCGAGTGCACCTGCCAACCAATTTATGACGGGGATCGATACCTCAGGTACACCGCAATTTGCTCAACCTGATGTGTCGGAGATCGCATACACGGCGAGTGCTGCGGGCGCGGTCGCCACCACGTTGCAGAGCAGGCTGAGTAAGCAGCTTTGCGTTATGGATTTCGGAGCACAGGGCAACACGGTAACTTACACAGCAAATGCCTCGATTGCTGCCGGATATAACACGCTCACCGTCAGTGCCGGCATGTTCACGACGGCCGATATTGGCAAGACGATAGTCCTGCCGGGCGCGGGAACCGCAGGAGCCCCGCTTGTCACGGCAATCGCAGGAGTCGCATCCTCTACGTCAATTACCCTCCTGGCAAATGCGGGTACGACGCTGAGCGCGGCCGGCACGCAAATCATCTATGGCAACGACGATACGAGCGCAATCTTGACCGCCCTGGCCGCGCTGACCTATGGAGGCAAGCTTTCTTTTCCAGGAGTGAATGGTTCTTATCTGTACTTCCGAGGCAATGGCGTCTTAGCCGCCGACACGATTGCTGCAAACGCCGTCAGCATACTTGGCGATGGTGCCGCGAGCCTCGTGACGCTTATGGGAGGTGGATCACGGGGCCAGAGCGGTGTCGGTGGCAATCAATATTACGGCAATCTTATCAAGGCCACAGGGCTTGGTGGCTTGGCTATAGAAAACATGCGCTTTCAAGGTTATGGTTGCCCAATATATGTAGACACATGCACAGAACTTCTTATTACTAAGTGCGGCTTTAATGGTTATTTGCAGTCCACGGGATATTTATTCGATAAACAGATTTATTCTGCGGGATCGAGCAAGATTGACGTAGCTAACAATTTCTTCGACAATATCAATTTTGCTGTCTATTTGGATCAGAATTCTTCATCGGTAAGATCTGAAGACGTATCTGTTACAGATAATCGTTTTCAAAATTCAATTGCTTCTGGGGCTTTCACTGCATTATATCCTGTCGGTGTCTATGCCTACTATGCAAACAACGTTAAGGCCAGTGGCAATCATGCGAAAGATATATTTTCTTCCGGCGCCGGTTTTGGGTACTTCTTTTATGAAGGCGACGGAGCTTGCGGGCCAATTAAAGTTACGGACAATGTATGTGAGTACACAGCTTTAACAACAAACCCTGCAATAGCCATTGCCGCGGGTAGGTCTACGGATCAGTGCATCGCGGACAACCAGATCACAGCGGTTTCCGGGGCCGCGCTCGTCACCGGGATAAGCTGTGGGTTCATATCAGGGGGCAACTGCGCCGTGCAGGACAATTATGTCAATATGCCCGCAGTGGCGAGCACATTTGGTATCCGTCTAATCAATAGACGTCGCACAACCGAATAGCGCGAAAGTCACAGGCAATGAAGTTATCGGCGCGGACATCGGCTTCGATCTTCAGATTGCAGGTGCGCAAGCGGTCTTAGATTTGGAAACCAATACAGCCATAGGTCAAAGTGCCTATAATTATAGAATATACGGAAACTCGCAACCGCTGCAACGTCCTAAGATAATCGGAAATACTGGTAAATACGCTGGCAAGAGCAGCCTATACCTTTACTCACAGGTTGTAGGCGCTGTCATATTGAATAACACGCTGTTGGATGGCAATACGACAAATACGGCCAGCACTGGCGCAATATCTTTTGTGAATGGTAGTTATGGATCTGTGATTTCTGGCAACACTCTAGGCAACACCCCAGGCGGCGGCGGTTTATTCACTTATGGAGTGCAAAGCGACACGGCAGCAAGCGGACGCTCGCTGAAAGATCTCATCGGCCCGAACAATTTCCTTGGGCTGCCTATGGGGGCACAATTTTACAATTACTTTACTTCAGCCCCCACAAACGGTTTCGGCGATATTTCGCAGGGAGATTACATCGCCAATGCCACGGTTGCGGCAGGCGCAGCACCGGGTTGGTATTGCGTCGCCACGTATACTCCCGCGCTCACTGCCAATGCATCGAGTTCGAGCAAGACAGTAACTTGCGGCTCAACAACTGGGATGGCGAACGGGGATTTGGTTGCCCTGTTTCTAAGCGCCGATCCGGTTACTAACTTCGACTACAGCACTGCGGCGCAGTACCACATCGATACCATAGCGAGCGTTACCGATGGCACGAAATTTGTGCTTACGACTGGCATTCAATCCGGCGTGACCTTCGTCGCCGGAACAGCCTCAATTGTTGTAGCCAGGCTTAAAGCCGCAGCGGTACTTGCGTCTTAACTGCAAAGGACTTCCCCACCTTGAGCACATCCGGCGTAACGGCGCTGCCGCTGACGGCGCGCGATGTGATCACGTTTGCCCTGCGCAAGCTTAGTGTCGTTTCCATCGGGCAGGTGCCAGATTACAACGAGATCGCACCGATTCTGCTCGACCTCAACATGATGCTCAAGGGCTGGGAAACGGCCGGCCCCTATCTGTGGTGCAACACGCCAGGCTCGATAGCAATCACGCCCAACACGCAATCCTATTCAATGAGCGCGGATAATCCTCTGCGGCTGGTCGAGGTTCGCTACCAGTATCCGGACGGTCATATCCTGCCGATGATGCGGCTATCGCGCATCCAGTATATGCAGTTGCCGCTTAAAAACAGCAACGGTATTCCGGTCCAATGGTATTTCGATCCGCAGGAATCGAGCCAGACGCTCTACGTTTGGCCCGTGCTCCAGACAGTGACTACGGACGCATTGGTTTATACGTTCCAACGGCGTTTCCAGATGTGCGAAAGCCCTAATGATAGCCTCGATGTCCCAGAGGAATGGCTCTTCACCGTAGGGTATAGCCTCGCCGAAATCATGCTCCCGAATTATGGCGTCGGCGGCGAGGAGGCGGCGCGCATCGAGCGCATTGCAATGGGCTTACGCAAAAAGGCCAAGGCTTCCAGCAGGCTTTCGTACAGTTCATGCCGCAACATCGTCCGCGGTACTGATGATGGCAGACTTTCCCCTCAAGCTGCCTATGGAGAGCGCCATCGGGCGCAGCGGCCAGGAAGCGCATACCCGCCTCATCAACGGCTATCCGGAGGTCACTGCCAACGATGAGGGCGGTAAGGCCCCTTTCGTCCTTTATGCGCGCCCAGGCCTCACCCGTTTCAATCAAAGCTCCTTCACAGGAGTTGCGCGGACTCTGTGCTGGCGAGTGCGACTGAGCTGCTCGCCGTACTCGGCAATCAGATCGTAAGTTTCACCCCAGCGGGGGTATCGAGCGTACTGGCTAATCTCTCTGGCACTGATCGCATTACAGCCGCCCTCAATGAAAACTCCACCGCCGCCCAAATCGCACTGGTGGGCGACGGAGGAACCTACTGGAACTTTGTCCCCTCCACTTCCGCATTGACCACGCCCTCGACGAGCTTCCCGGCCCCCAACAGTGTTGCATTCCTGAAGGGTCTGTTCATCTTTTCCACGCCCGGCGGGTTGATCTTCCATTCCGCGCTGAACGATGGCACGAGCTTCAATAGCTTAGCGTTCGGCTACGCAAATTCGAGCGCACTTCCGGTGGTGCGAGGCATTGCAGATGCCGGCTATTACTACGTGTTCGGCCAGGAAATCATGGAGATCTGGCAAGATGTTGGCACGTCGCCATTCGCGCTGGCCCCCGTGCAGCAATATATGTCCATGGGTCTCCTCGCTAAATACAGCGTGGCCCAGGGAGCCACGAACGGGCTTATTTGGATCGATCATCGCGGCATCGTCCGTTACGGCCGCGACGGAGGCGCGCTTCGTATCTCCACGCACACCGTAGAACGCGCCATCGAGAAGCTGCCCGATGGCGACCGGCCAAATCTCATTGGCACCTATTTCGTGGCACAGGGTCATGATTTCTATGTTCTGAGCGCACCATCGCAGTGGACCTGGGTCTACGACATCTCCATGGGCAGATGGTTCGAATGGAATGCATTCGGGCTTAGCCGCTGGCTGATCAACGATGCCATTCTTTTCAATCAGCATTGGCTGGCCTGCGATTATCGCAACGGCTTGCTATATCAGGTCGATGCCGATGAATATGACGACGTGGGCAACGAGTTCGTCTTCGAGATCTGGTGTCCGCATGCGAGTGCCTTCCGGACCTCGCTCATTGCCGATCAGCTCGACATCGATATTGCATCGGGTGTTGGCCTCGTTTCCGGCACCGCCGACGATACTGCTCCGTCGCTCCAGATCGATTACAGCGACGACGGCGGCAACACTTTCAGAGGCGCGCGCCGGGCGCCGGCCGGGGCGATGGGGCAATACGGCCAGCTGATCCGCACAGGGGCTTGGGGCCGTGTCAATCCGAAGGGAAGATTGTGGCGCATACGCGCCTCGGCACGGGTGCTCCGCTCAGTGATTCAGGCGCAGATCCGCGGCAGGAAACTTGCATCGTGAGTTTGACCGGCATTCCGGGCGACCTGCAACCGCTCGATCCCAGGACCGGCCGCTGGAAGACGGCGTGGTTCTCCTGGCTCAACAGTATTTCGTCATCGACGCCAGTTTCTAATGTGGCAGGCCTACCCGCCAGCGCTAAGCCAGGTATGATCTGGCACGCGTCGGACGGCCTCAAGCCTGGCGAAAGCACCGGGCATGGCACCGGTACGCTCGTTTATTACGATGGTGCCCACTGGATCAATGTAAGCACTGGCGCGGCCGTCGCGGCATGAACCGGGAGCCACCTTTCATCGTTATGGGCCTTCCGCGGTCACGCACAGCGTGGCTAGCGAGGTTTCTCTCTTACGGCGGCTTCCATTGCGGCCATGAAGAGCTCCGGCATATGCGCAATCTGAGCGATGTGCGGTCCTGGCTAGCGCAGCCGATGACGGGAACCGCAGAAACGGCAGCAGCGCCCTACTGGCGCCTCTTGCAGAAGTTGGCGCCAGCAGTCCGCATCGTGGTCGTCCGGCGCCCCGTGAAAGAAGTTGCCGATAGCCTTATGAAGCTCGAAACTTTCGGCGCCGCTCACTTCGATCACGGGATTCTTATGCGCTGGATGCAGCAAGGCGAGGCAAAGTTACGGCAGGTGGCGGCGCGCTGGCCGGGTGCCCTGCAAGTGGATTTCGCCGATCTCAATCGCGAAGAAACATGCGCGGCCGTGTTCGAGCACTGCTTGCCCTATGGGCACGATTCCGCATGGTGGCAGTATCTCGCGCCTCTAAACGTGCAATGCGATTTCGCAGCACATCTGCGGCATTTTCAGGCTTTCCTGCCGCAACTCATGAAGTTCGCAGAGACTGCGGCCGGTGAGATGCGCGCCGATATGGCGCTCCGGTCTGCTTTTTCCCGGAGAAAGGCGCTTCCCGCGCCGGAGGGTAGATAATGCCTCTGTTCGCTATAGGTGCCCTTGCCATCGGCGGCGGCTTAATCAGCGGTATGTTCGCGCAACAGGCCGGTAGCCAGGAGTCCCAGGCACTCCAGCAGGCCGCTGCCGATCAGATGACGATGTATAACAATAACGTCAATTTGAGCCAGCCTTATCGCACTGCGGGAACTGGGGCCACGAATTCGCTTGAAAACTACTTGGGCGTGAACGGAGCCGGGGCGGAAGCGAAAGCGATGGCAGGCTACCAAACCTCTCCATTCTTCAACCAGATGGTGAATACCGCTGCGAACAATACCATGGCGCAATATGCCGGACAGGGCCTCATGGGCGGTAATGCACTCAATGCGCTCTACAATCAGAATGCTGGGCTATGGCAGAACCAATTTAACACGTCGATGGGACAGCTTGCAGGTTTGTCGAATATGGGCGCGGGGGTCACGAATTCCCTTATGGGACAAGGAACGCAGGCGGCCCAAAACCAGGGGAATCTGCTCTCGCAATCGGCGCAAGCGCAGGCAGCCGGAACCGTTGGGTTTGGAAACGCAATCGGAGCCGGGATGAACAATGCGGGTATCTTTTCTATGATGGGCGGGAATAATTCGCTAATGAATCAATATATTAACGGGGGTGGCGGAAGCGGTGCGGGTATCTCTTCTATAATGGGCGGGAATAATTCGACGGGGGGGGGGTAAACCATGGTCGATACCGATTTCCTCGCCCATCCCTACCAGCCGAATGCTTTGTCGGATTTGCAGGCGGTCCAGGCTGGCACGAACTTCATGAACCAGCGGCAGCTGCAAGGCGACATGCAAAGCGCCGGCACGCTTGCGGCTGGCGGCGATTATGATGCTGCGACGAAGCAGCTTATGGGCCAAGGGCATTGGAACGAAGCTGTTGCAATGCACAATTATATGAAGTCCGTGAACGATGAAGACGCGAAGGACGTTAACGATACCTATACAAAAGTAGGCGATTTGGCGCGGCTGGCGAAAGCCAACCCGGACCCTGTTGCCGGAGCCGAGCAATGGAAACGGGGCATTGCCGTTATACAGGGCACGGGCGGCGACGTAAGCAATTTCCAGGACTTCAGAACTGGCCCCGATCTCGCCATCGCCCTTTCTGGAAAGGTCAGCGATTTTTACGATCAGAGGAATAAGGACCGCGATGCTGCCAATAGGGAGCAAGCGAACCAGATCGCGCTATATAAGGCCCAAACGCCTTATGCGCAGACAGTTCCGGGCACCGAGGCGCAGCCTGCGACAGTTACTCCCGGCGGCCTAGGCTGGCCAGGGATGGTAACGCCAGAAGTGCCAGCGACACCTCCGAAAACCGTGATCACCCGTTATGGTCTGCTGCCCGGTGGTGGCGTAGGGTTTGGCGCGCCTGAGGACATTCCAGCGGGCGTCGACCTTGGGGCGGGGCCGGTGAATACAAAACCTACGGTCGCAGTTGCTGCCGAGAAGCCCATTCAAGATATACAAGCCGAATATGAGCGCACATACGGCGAACACCTTGGTTTCGACCTTGCCAACCAAGCTTACGGCAAAAAGCTAAAAGTGGAGAAAGGTCCGGACGGCAAGCCGGTGCTCTCGGCCGCTCCCGATCCGATAGCAGCCGCTGCTCAGAAATTCCAACAAGATTGGGCCAAGAACAACCCAGACAAACCGCCCTTGCCATGGACTGAGGCTTACTCCGGCGCATCACTTGGTGCCAAAAACTATGGCGGGACTAAGATTGATTTTGCGATGTCTCCAGATGGAACACCGCGCCTCAAGACCTCTGGAGTGCTAGGCGCCCGATCCTATCAGGAGACCCCAGAAGGCAGACAGGAAATCGCCGAAGCGGCGGCTGTCGGCAAGGCGCGCGGCGCTGCGGATCAGCGAGTTGCGCTTGCAAAGAGCGGGCTCAATCATCTGGAAACAGCGGAGCAAATCGGTGACACGCAATTGGGCGGTGCACTTGGCGTCATCAGCAGCTACGGCGGATATCAGAAGTTCCAGGATGCAGTAAACAGCGGTCGTGTAGAGGATTCCGCAGCCTATCACAATGCTAAGGCTACGTTAACTGTGCTATTGCGGGAGACGCAGAATGCGTATCATCTCGCCGGAACAGGAGCCGAGACCGATGCACGAATGAAATCGGTGGCCGATGCGCTTTCACCCGACAGTATTCTCGCCAGTCCCAATCTCCAAGTATTCAAGCAGCGGCTCGCCAATGCCCGGGCCATCTTGCAGGGCGTTATAAATCAGCCGCTCCCAGAGGGGTCTTATGTGGCGAACGGTGGTGCCTCTGGCCGCGCCGCCGCAACTGCGGAAGGTGAGCGTGTGAGTGCTGCGCCGGAAATTGGCGGACAGGTGCAGCGTGCCGCTGCGGTCGCGCCAACGGCCATGATCATACCTACGCGTCCGGCCGGTCTATCGGATGACGATATCCGCAAAGAATTCGTCGCCGCGATCGCAAAGGGCAAGGACGCGGCTGCGGTTGCCGCTCAGGCCAGGGCCTGGGGCGTGGAGCTGAATCCATAAACCGGGAATAGCTCGCACTGGGAGGTCAAGCCCTGATGGCCGATACCATCTTCGATCATTTGCCGGATACGCCGCAGCCGGTGCCCCAAGCGAGCACCATCTTCGACCACCTGCCGGACGCGCCAAAGCCCTTCAGCCCGAGCCAAGAGGCAACGCACGTCCTGGGCCGATTTGAAAAGGGAGCGGAAGCGGCCTATTACCTGCCAAATCGCGTTGTGAATATGGTGGCACAAAAGCTTGGATATGAGCCGCCGCTTTCGACGCCGGATATTGCAGGGACAATAAACCGGGGTGCCAATCTGATCGCAGGAGCAGCTGGCGCTCCTGAGATGCTTAGCGAATCTCCCACGATACCGCCGGCGCAGACAACGGCAGGCCGCTACGCCGGCGCCATAGGTGAAATGGCCGGCGCGAACGCTATTCCCGCCCTCGGGCTGGCGTCGCGGCTGGAGCAAGCCGGCGTCCCCCTCGCTTCGCAGGTGGCGGGATATCTGACGTCTTCGGCAGGTGCGGGAACCGCTTCTGAGGCGGCACGCTCGGCGGGTGCCTCGCCCATGGTGCAAAATCTTGCTGCGATAGTGGGCGGTGTCGCCGCCCCAGTTGGCGTTGCCGGTGTCGCGGGGGCTTTGGAGAGCGGCGCGAGAGTGCCCGTCATAAGCAAGTCCGCACAGCTTTTGAATGAGGCCGGCGTCAAACCAAGTGCCGGCCAACAAAGAGGCGGCACGGCCAATCAGATCGGCGAGATGGCCTCCGCGATGCCGTTCAGCGGCATGGCGGCGCCGCGTAGCCAAGGCATCCCGACATTCAACCGCGCCGCGGAGAACATGGCGTTGGAACCAGCCGCTATCCCTGAGTTGGCGTCCTACGTTCATTCGCGTGTGCCGGAAACTTGGGAAAAGGCTGCGCAGAAAGCGCCGGAGGGGGCACCGGCAGTTACGCCGCCGCAAACCCCGGTTGCCCCCGGCACCGATTTGGATCTTCCCGGCTCCGGCCTTGGGCCGCTTGGGCGTGTGCGCGAACCGGCGACCCATTATATGGAAGTCAAATCGAGTACCGGTGGTCGTGCGCTAATGACCGGGACCCCGCAAGAATTAGTAGCAGCGCAAGATCAAATAAAAGTTGAGGGTGGCGTCGGCAGCGCTCATTATGGCTTCCACCGCATAGAAGATATGCCAGAAACGCCATCTATTCCCGTGCGGCGCGCGCCGCCACTCCCCCCGGCGGATGGAGCAGCACAAGCGGCCAGCGGTCTGCCGAGTGCTTCCGGTAATACGGGCGTGGGACCTGCGGCCGATCTGCCTCCGGGATCGCAATTCCGCGGCAATGCCGTGGGAGACGATCTGCCTGCCACGGGATCGGGGACACCGCCTCCTGGATATTCTTACCAAAATAACTTTCCAGGTTGGAAATTCCGCGGGAATCTCCAGGGCGAAAAGCCCGATTACGTGGCGGAGCGTAGCGGCGAAACGCCAGAAGCTTCCGCCGCGGCGGCGAAAGAAGACGCAGCTCCGAGAACGGGAGACATCACCCCCGGCTTCGAAGGACGGAAATTCGTAAGGCAGCAAGCCAACCAAGCTTACGACATTACCTATAATGGCGCACCGGGTGAGGCCACACCGCGGCTTGGCGCGAACCTGGAGGCGCTGCGCCGCAAATTGGAAAATGTCGATTTGCCCGGCGCCAAGGAGGAGACCGTCCAGCAATATCGCGACGTGCTGGACAAATACATATTTAACCGTTTCGAGCCCGCCAGAACGGGCGCCCCGGACAGCACGACCGGCTACGCCACAATCGAGGGGCCGCAGCTCTTCGATGCGATCAAAGAAATTAACAAGATCGGCGCTGCAGCCCGCCTGCGCGGTGGCGATGGTTTCGATCTTTCCAGCGCTTTGACGAAGGTGAAAGGCGAGTTGCTAACTTCGCTCAAGGCTCAAGATCCAACCACTGCGGCGAGATTGAAAGCGGCCGATGAAATCTGGAGCCATTACGCAGAGCTGCGGCGCGCCGGCATTTCGGCCAAAGACGATCTCAATGGCCAGTTCACCCCGCCGCAATTATCGCAAGCCTCTGCATCTGCCGACAGGTCATCCAATAAAGTAAGAACCTCGGAAGGTGAAACGCGCTTTATTGGATGACCTGTCGGCAGATGCAGAGGTACGATCATTGCGGCAACTGGCCATTGAGATCGTCTTTGGCCGAAAACCAGGCGCGCACAACTGGTGATCGCTCCGAGTTCATCGGCCACTTCAATCTCGCCGCAGTGGTTGAATATTGAGCCTTGAGCGAAGTTAGCAACTCGCCTTTCACCTTCGTCAAAGCGCTGGAAAGATCGAAACCATCGCCACCGCGCGGCTGCAGCGCCCGATCTTGTTAATTTCTTTGATCGCATCGAAGAGCTGCGGCCCCTCGATTGTGGCGTAGCCGGTCGTGCTGTCCGGGGCGCCCGTTGTGCCGCAGCTCGAAACGGTTAAATATGTATTTGTCCAGCACGTCGCGATATTGCTGGACGGTCTCCTCCTTGGCGCCGGGCGAATCGACATTTTTTGCCAATTTGGCCAGACCGCGGTGTGGCCTCACCCGGTGCGCCATTATAGGTAATGTCGTAACTTCCTTAGCTTTGCCTTTTTTTTTTTTTTTTTTTTTTTTTTTTTTTTGCGCCACGGAGGTAATGTGTCCCGTTCTCGGAGCTGCGTCTTCTTTCCGCCGCCGCGGCGAAAGCTCTGGCGTTTCGCCGCTACGCTCCGCCACGTAATCGGGCTTTTCGCCCTGGAGATTCCCGCGGAATTTCCAACCTGGAAAGTTATTTTGGTAAGAAGTCCAGGAGGGGCGGTGCTCCCGATCCCGTGGCAGGCAGATCGTCTCCCACGGCATTGCCGCGGAGGGTGCAACCGGAAAAACAGGGGTGTCGGCCAGGTCCCACGCCCGTATTACCGGAAGCACTGCGCGGACCCGCTGGCCGCTTGTGCTGCTCCATCCGCGGGGCGGCGCGCGCCGCACGGAGATCATCGGCGTTTCTGGCATATCTTCTATGCGGTGGAAGCCATAATGAGCGCTGCCGACGGCCACCTCAACTTTTATTTGATCTTGCGCTGCTACTAGTCTTTTTGCGGGGTCCCGGTCATTAGCGCACCGACAGCCGGTACTCGATTTGACTTCCATATAATGGGTCGCCGGTTCGCGCACACGCCCAAGCGGCCCAAGGCGGGGCCCGGGAAGTACCAAATGAGATTGCGGGGCAACCGGGGTTTGCGGCGGCGTGACTCCACCTCCGGCGCTTTTGTCGCAGCCCTTTTTGCAAGTTTCCGGCACACGCGAATGAACGTGAGCACCAACTCAGGGATAGCGGCTGGTTCCGACGCCATGTTCTCCGCGGCGCGGGTGAATGTCGGGATGCCTTGGCTACGCGGCGCCGCCATGCCGCTGAAGACGCAGTCGCGGAGGCCATCTCCGCCCCGATCTGATTGGCCGTGCCGCCTCTTTTATTCGCCAGCACTCACTTTAAACGCCACCTCATTCAAAAGCTGTGACTTGCTTATGACGGCACTTGTCGCGCCGCTCTCCAAAGCCCCCGCGACACCGGCAACGCCAACTGGGGCGGGAACACCACCCACATCGCAGCAAGATTTTGCACCATGGGCGAGGCACCCGCCGAGCGTGCCGCCTCAGAAGCGGTTCCCGCACCTGCCGAAGACGTCAGATATCCCGCCACCTGCGAAGCGAGGGGGACGCAGGCTTGCTCCAGCCGCGACGCAGCCCGAGGGCGGGAATAGTCGCGCGTCTCGCCGGCCACGTCACCTATGGCGCAGGCGTAGCGGCCCTCGTACGCAGGCGGTATCGTGGGAGATTCGCTAAGCATCTCAGGAGCGCCACTGCTCCTGCGATCAGATTGGCACCCGTTTATCTCCCTGCAATATCCGCGTCGAAAGCGGCGGCTCATATCCAAGCTTTTGTGGCCACGTCACAACGCGATTTGGCAGGTAATAGGCCACTTCCGCTGCCTTTTCAATCGGCCCAGGACGTGCGTTGCCTCTTGGCTCGGGCTGAAGGGCTTTGGCGCGTCCGCAGGACAAGATGGGTGCTCGCTTGGGGCACCGGCTTGCGCCGTATCGGCAAATAATCGAAGATGGTATCGGCCATCAGGGCTTGACCTCCCAGTGCGAGCTATTCCCGGTTTATGGATTCCGGCTCACACCCCAGGCCCTGGCCTGAGCGGCAACCGCCAGCATGCCCTTTGCGATCGCGGCGACAAATTCTTTGCGGATATCGTCATCCGATAGACCGGCCGGACGCGTAGGTATGATCATGGCCTCGGCGCGACCGCAGCGGCACGCTCCGGCGCAGGGCGCTTCAGCACGCTCCAGTTGCGGCGGCGCGGCCAGAGGCACCACCGTTCGCCACATGACCCCTCTGGGAGCGGCTCATTTATAACGCCCTGCAAGATGGCCCGGCATTGGCGAGCCGTAATACTTGGAGATTGGGACTGGCAATACTGTGGTGAAAGCGCATCGGCCACGTTCCGGATTGGTCCCGCATCGGTCTCGGCTCCTGTTCCCGCGAGATCGTGGTTTTCTGTCTCCCGCAATAGCACAGTTAACGTAGCCTTAGCATTGTGATAGGCTGCGGAAATTGTTCTACACAACCACTGTTTACTGCATCCTGGAACTTCT
>CAWAVJ010000037.1:0-146366 GCA_963785355.1 uncultured Alphaproteobacteria bacterium | reverse complement strand
TGTTTATGTGGTACCTGGTTAGAGTTATTGCTGAAGTTAAACCGGATCCGCTAAAGAAATTAAAACGCCAGGTAAAAAACAGCGGTCAAAAAGGCAACGCCGATCAAGAGGCATACGATCCACGCGGCCAACGCGAGAACGGGGTCTGGCTTGCAGGGATCAGAAGGAACCTGAGAGATCAGTCCTCGGCGCTTCACCAGCGTATAGCGGTCTAACGGATAGCTCATCGCTCCATTTTCTTTATACACTCTGCGCTGAGCGGCGATTCGCTGCGAGGCTGGCGTGAAGAATCACGAATATAATCTAAAGTTTTGGATCTTTTGTGGGCCTCGGCCGCTGCCGCATTCTCCGCAACGGGTTTGATACGGAATCCGGTAAATTGGTTCACCCTGCGGCGTCATCCCGGAAATGCCGGAGGCAATCCGGGATCGTTGCGAACGCTGGTGCCTGTTACGATCCCGGATACCGCCTTTGGCGGTTCCGGGATGACAAGAAAGAACGGCAAATGTTCCAGGCTCAATAGGCGCTACGCCGGAACAAACCGAATAATGGCGTCATAATCACGATTTTCAAGTCGAGCCACAACGACCAGTTCTCGATATATTCCAGGTCGTAGCGGACGCGGTTGGCCATCATGTCGGGGGTGGCCGTTTCGCCCCTGAAGCCGTGCACCTGTGCCCACCCGGTTATTCCCGGCTTGACGCGATGCCTGTTTGCATAATTCTCGATGAGATCGTCGTAATAGTTGTTGTGCGCGATGGCGTGGGGCCTTGGCCCTACGATCGACATGTCGCCGCGAATGACATTCCAAAATTGGGGCAACTCGTCGAGGCTGGTGCGGCGTAGAAACGCGCCCACCCGCGTGATGCGCTTGTCGTTCTTTGTCGCCTGCGTAATTTGAGCCCCATCTTCCATGACGGTCATAGTCCGGAACTTTAAGACTTCAACCACGCGGTAATTGTATCCGTGCCGCCGTTGGCGGAATAAGACCGGCCCCTTACTGTCTAGCTTAATTGCTATGGCGATAAGAGCCATTGCCGCGCGATAGAATTAACGCTATAACAGCGAACGCATAGTCTTCAACCATCTTCAAGAAGCCGCCCCATTCGGATATAGGCCTCGAAACCGCTGTGATGAGCGGCAAATCGGCAATTTGAGGCGTATGGAACATGTGTATCTTCGCGCCGCCAAAGTCAGGCACGACGCGTATGTCGACCGGTAGCGTCTGGGCCTTCTGCACGATCTCTTCGAGCTGCTGGCCCATTCCGGATGGCAAGGCTACGATCACCTCGTCGGCATGCTTGTTGCGAGCCTCCTTCAGAAAGAACTCCAAATTTGCGGACAATTCGTTCGATTGGATGATGCGCCCGCTCTGCCAGCGGAAAGTTCGACAGCACTGACGACGCTATAGTGGTTCGCGTCTTGCTGGAGAGCCGCCTTTGCCGACTGGAATTGGCCGCCCGAACCTATCAAGGCGATTGAGCGGCGCAGAATGCCTGTGCGCCCGCACAGTTCGAGATAGTAGGCCGATACCGCGCGTCCCGCCGAGAGAGCGACTAGCAAGAGAACGAACCAAAGCAGGAACCATATTCGCGAGAATTCGGGTTGCACTTTCATAAAAAACAAGAAAATAAACGATGAGCCAGCCGTTAGTGCGCAAATAGATAATACGTTCGATAGAGAAGAGGTCGGGGAATGGGCAGGCGGCACATCGTATTCACCGCTCTTGCGCGCGACGGTATGAAACAAGAATACTTCTAAGCAAACAACCAGGGCGTAACTGGTGATTTCCGCTTGCGCGCGGGCGTATAGCACCACGTATAGGTAGTAGCAAACCCAGGCGGTGCTTGTGATGGCCAGAACGTCGTAGAGCGCCAATACGTCAAATATCATTCCCTTTGACAGCCAGCTGGGAACGAACCGGTGCAAGGGTTGCGATTTTCGTATCTCCTTCGCGTGAGGAGGCGGGATCACTCACAATTTTAGGCATAATGCCACCAATCACGCTAGATATGATAAGGTTAACCTGCGCCTAAATATGAAGCTCTAACGTAGCGAACGCAATCTCAATTAAATGCTAAAGTTAATCGGCCGCATTAAGCTCATATTGTCTCTCGCAGCGGTAGTGAAGGCCGCATTTCTGCAAAGCAGCGCCAGAGCATCAACGATTCGTGATTGTGTTTTGAAAGGACGCGAGGGGTGCCCTCAAAGAACCCTGCAGGCGAAACGCGCGACCCCGCCCCCGATGCAGCCAGGCGGGGCGGCGCGCTCCGGCTATGAGTGCAGGATAGCGTTTAGAGCCTATCCGCTTTTGATGGAATCAAAAGCGGATAGGCTCTAAGTTGTTGTTTGCCGTGCGTCTTATCGGAAACTGCTTCGCACTTTTCCGGACGCACTCTAGTGCGAGGCCACGAGTTTCTTAAAGATTACCCAGGCGAGGCGGGGATTGCGCTTCAGCACGCCGATCGCATTTGGAACATAGCCCTTACCGAATGGGATGTAGACCCTGAGACCGATTTGTTTCTCTTTGGCCCACCGCAGCGATTGCTTCGAAGTCATCCCGTACAATTGCTCGAGTTCGCAAGATGTGCCCGCGGCTTGAAGCCGGGCTATCGCTTGTTCCGCCAGCGGCATGTCATGGGTCGCCACCGCCACGTGCCGGGCGCGGCCGGCGAGCCGGTCTACGACCTCAAGAAAGCTAGCTTGCAGGTCACGCTCCGGACAAGCCGGGTCCGGCCACTGTCCCTTGACAACACGGATACTTAGCTGCTGCTGAATTGCCCAATCGGCATCCGTCAAGCTGCGCAGCCAACGCCCCGGTATGGTCGTGCCAAGACTACCGGCCGGAACCTCACGCAGCATGGCTTGCAACATCTTGTGCGAAGGCTCCACGGTCTCTGGCCCATGCGAGTCGAAATGCAGGCGGATATTGGAGGCTTTGGCTCCTGCGGCGAGTTCCGCGGCCAACTGAGGATCGTATCCCAAAGCCGGCGGCTTCACCCAGATATAACAATCGAGACCGCTTGCAGCCAGGCGAGTCACAGTCTCGAGATGGATTGAGGGCCACTTGGCGCCAAGTGTAGTCTGTCGTATCCCAAAAGCCCAGCGTGCTGGGAATGTTTTCTTTCGCAAGGCGCTTGGCGACCAGCAGAGCGTCGTCAGAGGTTTCTCCGCCGACAAAGTCACGCGCAAGCCGCATCGCCAAGGGCAGTATCGCAGCCGAAACTCTTCCCGAAACGCTCGCTTTCAGTGCGCGCAAGCCCCGAGGCGGAGCGGGTTCCGGCGGTGCGGTCTCGGTGGAGCATCGATCCAATTGAGATTGATCCGTTTCCGTCACTTGGGTGGAAGTCAGGACTTTATCGGCGGCCGTCAGGTTCATTTTGGTCTCCAGGAGCATCGCGCATGACCTTGGGCATCGCTCAAAAATAGCTGCGCCGTCTGGCTTGTTCTTTTCGCCCGCCCGCTGCGTTGCAAAAAGGGTTACATATCTAGGATATGCGCCCTTTTTGCGCCTTGCAGCCGGCGAAAATCCCGGCGCCATCCGGCTCACTTATTTCTGAGCAATGCCTTAGGCAGTTTTAAATCCCATACTGTTTATTTTTCTTCTTAGCGAACGCGCGATCTCGAACAATTTGGGGCTCTGCTTTCTTAGCTCTTTTTTTACCCGGCCGATGAGCCGCGCGCTGAGAGGGGCGCTTCCAATCGGTCCCAAAACCCGGCCGTGCGTTGCATAAATCATCTTGTAGTCTTCAGCGCCGGTCGAGAAATCGAACTCGCGGTGCTTGAGCTTGAAGCTCTCTTCCAGCATCGAGTTCAATAGTTGATGCCCAACAGAATATTTTGAAAGATCGGGATCGTAGGTAAAAAGCCAGCCCGACCAAACGCCGCCGTGAATAAAGCCAACCCAAATCGCAAGGAGGCGGTTCGAAGCTCGAAGCGTCGATGCCGTTAGCAATCCCCTCCGCCGAAGCAAATTGAGGAACTCCATTGTCTTGCCATCGGCGAACCAATTGTTCGCGCCGGTCTCGCGTAGCTGGCGTGTCTTCCAAGCCCGCGCGGTTTCAAGTACATCGTCCTCATCGTCGTGTATTTTGAATGCGATTTCACCAAATGCTTCTGCAAGCCGCCGTCCCCGCCGTTCGCGTTCCTTGATGAGGCCTTTGTTGCGCTTCAGAATGTACGCGCGGTAATCGCCGAATGTAGCGAACATCGACCAGTCGACGAATGGCGCTAGGTCAATGCCCTCGAACGCGCTGGCGTCCCATTCGGAGATTTCGATGACCCGCCGGACCACGGACTTCGCGTGACTGAATTCACGGGTCGTACCGCGAATCTCGGACCGGGGCAGGGGTTGATGGTAGTCGAGAAATGGCGCGCCTGTCACGACGTGCTTATTGCCGGCCACCAGAAGCCGCAGCACATCTTCGCCTATCCGGACGTCCTCAATACTCGTGTTTCTTCCGCAGAAATAGATTTCTGCGACAGCGTTGAGATATTCAGGCGAGGTGTAGAAGGTCATTTCCTTGAACCTGTCCTTCGGGATCGGCGATTGCAGCTGTATGAGCCGGGAGCGGAATCTGAGATAAAATGTTACGCAAAGAGCCGCGAAGTCAATGTTAACCAAATAAATTAATAATGCTAGGTTAACGCACATCGCAGGGCGATTTCGACCTATGGTATTTGCTCGCAAGAAGTTTCAGATACCATTAACAAGCGCATGCTATGCGGGTTATACCGTTATACACGGCTCCATCCTGTTAGCTTCAATCCAGAGAGAAGCATGATGCATCCGGCACCGAATTGTCATGGACTTGGATCCATCAGAACGGCTCGCGGGAGGCTCGTTTCCGCAAAGCGGCAGCAGGCGGGCAGGTCCTGGGTGGATTGGATCGCCTGCTTCGTTTCGCTCTTGATGCTAGGACTTCTCGCCCGCCTTGGCTCGGTGGCCGCGGCGTTGTTCATCCTGCCTTGGCTGCTGCTCGCAGCGCGTTCTCCTCACCTCGCATGGGTGAAACTATCGCAAAATGCCCTGTTTCTCATATTTCCAACTCTGGCGATTATTTCCGTCACGTGGTCGCAGTTCCCGGAGGTCACGCTGCGTTTGAGCATACAGTTCCTTTTGACCTGCATTATTGGGATATGGGCGGGCTCCCTAATTCGTCCGGTCACGTTCGCATCCGCTCTTTTGTGCGCTCTCACAGCGATCGTATCCGCCGGTGTCGTAGCCGACGGCGGCGGTAGCATTCGCGGCGACTGGGCGTTGCAGGGCTTGTTCGACAGCAAGAATATGTTCGCACTGTATGCCGTTCTGCAGTTGATCTCCGGGATAACGGTACTCTCGACAGACGTCAGGATCTTTCTATTCGCGCGCTCGGCTTGTTCGCGCTCTTTGAAGCACCGGTCTGCCTGGTGCTGGCGCAATCCACTGGCGCGCTTGTATCAGCATCTCCGGCTGTGGCAGCTTTACTTGCTATAATGGCGATCGCAAGGCTTCCTCAAACGATGCGCCAGTTAGTAATGGCGGGAGCGATAATCGCCGTTGCCGCAGGGATCATCTTGATTCTAATGACCGGCGGCGACACCGGCGTCTTGCTCGATTCCTTAGGGAAAAGATGCAACGTTGACAGGGCGTTTATATCTTTGGGAGCGCGCCCGCGTCTTTATAGGTGAAGCACCGCTACTGGGCACGGGCTATGCGGCCTTTTGGCAAATCGGTAATCCACCTGCCGAAGAGCTATGGGAGGCTTCCTCCGAGGAGGCGGGTGCTGGCTTCAACTTTCATAACCTATACTTGAACACAGGTGTGGAGCTAGGCTATGTTGGTTTGATAACCCTAATCTTGATACTCCTTGCAATCAGCGCCCGGCTGTTAGTGTTCCGATCATTCAGAAGCCAAGCCCACCGGTATACTTTGCCGCCGGCCTGTTCACATTCTTCTGCTTAACCTCCTTCATAGAGGTTGAGCTCCTTAATCAATTTCATGTGGGCACGGTTTTGCTGGCTGTAATCTGGGTTTTTTCCGGTACGGGCGCTTCGTTGCGTTACGGGAACGCTTTGAACCCCAGGAAGCGCACGGCCATGGCAATGTGGAACAGACCGCGAAGAAACCATCGCCGCCAGCCAGGGCTGAACGCAGCCGTGCCCGCGGCAGCCGCGCCGCAAAATCCGGCCTTTGCGGCGGAGAGCCCCGCTCTAGCAAGCGGGACGCCCGGGTCTGAAGTAGCCAAGAACATTTCTGCGTGGGATCGCCCGGACCGCAGGTGACGGCGTGCGAGCCACTGGAGCCTCGTGCGCTGGGCCGGGACCGCTTCGGTAGCCAAAGCTTCCGGCGCCTCGGTGAGGCGCAAGCCCGCTGCCGCCAGCTTGCCAAAAAACATCGTATCTTCACCGCCGGAAACGCCGTAACGCAAGTCGAAACGGATGCCCTTTGCCTCGACTGCGGAGCGGCGCATCAAGACGTTTCCTGCATAGCCCGTATCGATGCGTCCGTTACGGTAGACCACGCGCGCGCTATGAAAATCCTCGGATCGGACCCAACCCGGTGCCGCATCTCCATAAAGGGCTTGCACCGGCCCGAAAACGATATCGGCGCAGGTACTCTTAGCGAGCAGATTGGCAAGCCAGCCCGGAGAGGCTGTTTCATCGTCATCGAGGAAGGCTATCCAGCCGGCCTCGGCATAATCGAGGCAAGCATTCCGCGCTATCGAGATGTTAGCTCCCGGAGCGTGAAGGTAATGGAGGCGGAGTGGAAAATCTTCTGCCAGACTGGCCACCAGATCGCGGGCCGATGCCTCGGCCGAATTGTCGGCAATCACGAGCCGGACCTGGACATTCGGCGGCAACGCCTGCTTGGCGACGCTTTGAATAGCCTCCACGACCTGCGGGCGGCGATAGGTGCAGATGCAGACGTCCACAGTGGCAGGTTCGGCGGCGCCGTTCGAAGCCGGCCGCGCCACGTGGCTTTCCTCAAGGCGGCCGGCGAAGGCGGCTCCGCCGGCTGCGCGAAGCTTCGCAGGTGCGGGCTCATTGCGCAGTCTTTCGAAGAAAATGGGCGCCCGTCGCCGCGAGCGAAATACGCATTGCCCGCGCCCTCGAAAACCAGGCTTGGAGAGGCTCCCGCAAGAGCAGGAGAAGCTTCGGGCGCCGGAGAATCCGGCTGGCGCTTTCGGCGAAACGGCGCGCCTTCAAAGCGGCGATAAGGGCGTTGAAAGCGAGAACCGTCTCAAGAGATTTGCTTCGAGCCTCGACGGCAGCGAGCACTTCCCGGCTTGCGCCATCGAGCTTAGGTCGAAACCGCCGCTCAGCATCCAGCATGGCGAATGCCGCTTCAGTCGAGAGCCGATGGGAAATGGAGCCGCTGTGCTTGCGGTAATAGTAAAGCTGCCGGGGATAGACGCGGTATTTCAGCCCGGCAACCAGAAGGCGGAAAATGAAATCGTAATCCTCACCGATTGTGAGGGTCTCGTCGTAGCGGCATGACGCTTGCTGGAGCAAGTCCGTCCGGATAATGGGCTTGAGATAGCCAAGGCCTCTCCGCCCGGAATAGAAGGTGTTGGACCGCACGAAGCCGGCGGTATCTACCCAAAACGGTTCCCCGGCATCGGCGCAAGAAAGCAAGCCATGCGACGGCCGCGATCCATCTTGATAAAACACGATGAGATCGTCCGCCACCATGGCGGCGCCATCTTGTTCTGCGCTCGCAATAAGGCGCTTGAGCCTCGCCGGATGCATAAGGTCGTCGCTGTCCATGATCGCGAGCCAGGCACCCGTTGCCACCGCCAGGGCACGGTTGCGGGCGGCGGCCGGTCCTAAATTGGCTTCGTTTCGTAAAAACTTGATGCGAGGGTCCGCGGCCGCGTAACGCTCGGCGATGGCGGCGCTTTCATCGGTCGAGGCATCGTCGCATATAAGTAATTCAAAACGGCTAAGTGTTTGAGTTTGCACGGAAGTAATGGCGTCAGGCAGGAAACGTGCCCCATTGTAGTTGGCCATGACGACGGAGACGGAGACCTGGGGCTCAGCACAGGGGCTTGTCATGGAGCTATCCTGCTCGGGGCGGTGCTAGCCGTGGCTGACTTGCGGGTAGCGTTCGCCAGGGCGGCCCGCCCCGTTGCGAGCTTCAGCGCGCCGGCGAGGAAGCCAACCGACCAGCCCAAATGCATGATCATGGCAGCGAAGCCTGAGAGCCCGGCGCATGGGTCTTTCTGCCGTATGCCGGACAAGATTCCGAAGGCGCAGCAAAGGCTCGCCCATGCCGCGGCGGGCGCAGCGAAGACCGGGTGAACCGGCGACAGCAGGGCGAGCAGAAGTGCTGGCGCCACGGCGAGCGGCAAGGACTGCCTTAGCTTGGGCCGGGACTTGTGCTTGAACAAGGTGCGGAACCGGCCCTGGCCGAAGTTGAAATACTGACGGAACAGCGCGCGTGGCGTGGCCCTCGGAAAATAGGCGATGGGCGGCATGCCTGAGAGCCAAATCCGGAAGCCGGCGCCTCCCAAACGGACGTCGAGCTCCGCGTCCTCGTTGTGAGTGAACGACCCGTCGTAGCCGCATACCGATTGAAAGGCGGCGATCCTCATAAGCGCGTGATGACCGTGGTCCACGAAGCGGCCGGCGCCCACGCGCCGATGCGCGGAGCCGCCATTGCCTAGAAGCGAGTTTTGAGCTGCCGCTGCGGCGCGTTGGAAGCACGTCTCGCCTTGGGCGGCCATGCTGACCACGACGGAATCCGCGCCCGTGGCGGCTTGCTCGCACAGAAGGGTTTCGCAATAACGCGGCGGATAGCCTGCATGCGCGTCCACACGGATCAGGAACTCGTGGCCGGCCCCGAAATCTCTCAACTGCGAGATTCACGGCTCCGCTTTGAATTCGCATGGCGTTGTCGAGAAAAACAACCCGGCTATCGTTGGAGGCAAGGTCTCGCGCAAACTCGCGGGTGCCGTCCGTGCTGCCGCCATCGGCGATGACGAGCCTTAGCGGGATGCGATCCGCTTCTGCGAGGATGTGCCGGGCAACCGTTTCGATATGTGCCGCCTCGTTGAGGCAGGGAATGACAGCCAGGACGGGCGGGAAAGCCAAAGCGGGCTCGGGAGGCGTTGTTTGAGCGCTTTCACTCATTTAAGCAGACCTTGAGAGACTTGTTTCAAGGCGGTTCGGTCCCTTGGCCCGAAGCCTCCTTTGCAGGGGAAGAGACTGGACGAGTGCGCGGCAAGACTCGGTGTTGTCTACCAAATCGGCGCGCGGAATGCTTGCGGCGGCACTGGCAAGACGGGAGTACCTCGCCGCGTCAAGCGACGAAAACAACGAATGAAGGGCTTCCTCCGGCGGATCGGGCAGCAGCACGCCTGCATTCCTGGCGGCAAGCCATCGGCCTGTTTCCACTTCGCCAAGTGCTAGAGGGACCGCTCCGCCTAGGCTGCCTTCATAGATTCGATTGGGCAGCAGCCAAGCCGAGTTTTGGCCTTCTTCGTAATAATCGATAGCCCAGGCGAAGTGAACGCCACCATAGATAGCGCTCAAATCCTCTGGGTTCCTGTATGCGCCACCGAAAGCGATACCGGGTACTCGCGCAGCCTCAGCTTCCAGGTCTGGAAAAATCGATAGCGCGGGGCGCCCGCGTAAAACGGCTTCCACGGTGCCGGGCAGCTCGCGCGTCAACCGGGAAAGGATCTCAAAGCTCTTCCGGCAGCGCAAGCCGCCAAACCAGCCGATGCGCCAAGGCGCGGATGGATCGGGCCGCTTGGGCGGTTGAAAGGCGGTTTCATCGTCAAGGATCAGCACCTTGTTCTCAAGCAGCCGCCAGGCGCCGGGGAACCCGCGCTCGTCGAAGTAGTTGCGAATGAACGCTGGCGAACTTGTCAGCAGAAGATCGGTTTCCCGCCACAGCCGGTCCTCGATCAAGCGTAAAGCGCGCCCAGCCGGGCCCCGCGATAATAGAAGCCGGTGAATGTCCAGGCATTCGTATACAATGGGCACGGCGGGTGCGAAGCGGTTTCTGGCTCGCACCGCAAGCATCAGCATTTCAAGATTGCGCGCGATAATGACGTTCGCGCGCCGCACGGCGTCGCTCACGGTCTTGAGCCTGAGCGCGGTTTTCGCGACCGATAACGTTCGCGACAGGAGCCTGGCAGGCTCGGTTTTGCCGAGACCGGTTGCGGGGATACCATTCACGCTAGAAACAGGCTGGGGACCGCGGTGAAAACCGGTCAACTCAACATCGGCGCCACCGGCCAATAACATTTTGACGCGCCGTGCCACGGCAGGATCGTTAAGATCGTGAACAAAGTATAAAGTTCTCGTGGCCATCTTTTCAGGAATCCATTCTTGCATTAGCCGCTATATGCCAATTATACCGGCTTTTTTGCCATGAGGCTCCTCATTATAGAGATACCGTCGTGTAACGAGGAGCGAAAGCCAAAGAAAAGGACCGAAACGTAAATCAAGGCACCGCTCACTATACTAATGACTAGAGAAGGCGTGAGCATCATTCGATCCAAAGCAGCGGTCCGAAGGGCAATGACTCCGAGCACAAGCACCGCACACGCCACCACAGGGGCGCTCGCCGTCTGCAACAGGTCGCGTAACGAGATCCGGCCCGCGCGCATGACCGCTCGCATATAGACCAAGGTGGCGATCGAGAAACCGATTGAAACGCAGGCCGCCACGCCTTCGGTGCCCCAGTGAAGCCCAACCAAGATCCCAGCCGCAACGCAAACGGCCCGCAGGAGAGTCATCCGGAATTCGAGGCCGGATTGCCCAATCCCAAGAAGGAGGGAAGCATTCACGACACAAAGTGCCTGAAGAAGTCCGAAAGGTGCCAAGAGCCGGATAAGCCCAGCGACGGACACCCACGCGTCTCCGAGCAGCGCGGCGACGAGCAGGTCTGAAGTCACCGCCAATCCCACCATAACCGGGGTTCCGATGAGCAAGACGGCGCGCGCTGCGCCCAAATAGATCTGTGCCGGAGAGCCGCCGTTGCTATGAGCCTTGGAGATCGCAGGGAAGAGCGAGTAGTGCACCGCACCCAAAACGAGGGTGGGAATATTCACGATTTGAAAACTGATGGCATAGAAGCCAAGGGGAACGGTTCCGAGAAATGTGCCGATCAGAACGTTTTGGAGGTTTCCGCTAAGAAACCCTATGACGCTCGACCCGACGACACCCGCGCCGAAGCCAAACGAATCCTTCACGAGTGCGTACCGGAATACCAAACGCGGGAGGAAGCCCGAAACCGCAAGCATCAGGCCAAGGCGGCATACCCAAAAGGCGATCTGTTGCGCGACCAAGCTCCACGCGCCCCAGCCGGCAAGGGCCCCGTAGATTGCGGCGGCCATCCCGGCGAGAGCTGTAGCCACGTCGATGCCGGCAGCACTCTTGTACCGGCCGGTCCGCTGCAGCCTAGCGGATGGCACGACCGCAGCCGTGACGAGTAGAAAAAGCGGACAAAAGCCCAAGAGAATCGGCGAGATTTCAGGCCGCCCTAGAAGGTGGCCGAGCGGATAAGCTGCCGCGGCGAGAGCGGTCCCCAGAGCAGCACCGGCTGCGATGGCGATCCAGAAGACCGTCGACTTAAGCTCTCGCTTCGCATCCTTCGCGCGCACGAGCGCGGGTGCAAGTCCGAGATCGCCAAAAAGCAGAAGAAAGAAGACAAATGGCGCCGCCAACGCGACGACGCCATATGCCTGCGGCCCCAAAAGCTTGGCGATAATCGGAAATACGAGGAACTGCAAGGCGACGCGTAAAGCGTTCGCTCCCGCCATCGCCACCGTTCCAATTACGGCCTTATGCTTTGTCATAGCCTCAAACTTATTTGGGGGGCACACATTTAAACAAAATCCCGGTTTTGCGAAGTGCTTTGCCAGTCGGTCAACGAGTCGCGAAGAGTGTAACTATAACGGAAGCTTGCTTCCAGCAACCTTTTCGGGACGATGTTGGTGGAGTGGTAGAGTTTTTTGACGCGGGCACGATTAACCTTTGTTTTTATACCAAGTCTAGACATTACTTCGAAGGCAAGTCCACCGAGGAGCATAAGCCCGATAGGAGCGACAAGACGCGGGCGCTTATATCCCGCCGCATCGGAGAACGCCGCGCAGATATCTTCGCTCGTGTAGCGTTCTGGATAGCAGAAGTTATAGACAATGTTGTTAACGGGCCTCGCCGCCATGAAAAGCATGGATGACACAAGGTCTTTGACGTAGCCGCACGATTTGATTGTGTCCCGTCTGCCAGGGTAGACGAAACGGCCCTTAGCCAACAGAGCGGCAAGACGTGTAAAGTTTCCGCGCTCGCCGGCGCCGTAAATGACCGCGGGCCGGACTATTGTGAGACGGCGCTCATCGGCGCGCTCCGCCCGCCAGAGCTCGTGGATCGCCTCGGCCATCATCTTGGAGCGGCCGTAAGCGCTCACTGGGGTGATTTCAGTATCCTCGTCCTTGGGAGCCTCGCCCGGCCCATAAACGGAGATCGAGCTCGTGAAGACGATTTGCCGGGCGCCAATCTCCGAGGCGTAGCGGCACACATTGCAGGCCCCCAGGACATTGGTGTGATAATACTCCCAATCTTCGTGTCCCGGCGTGGTGTGGACCGCAGCTAGATTGAAGATAATCGCGCTATCTGTGCCGCAAAGCTGACGCGGAATGGCTTCGCAGACATCGTGTTCCACATAGTGAACGCCTTCGACCCGGAAGCGCGCCTCGGCGGCAGTGTCTACGCTATAAAGCTCGGCATCCGGGTAATCGGCGGCGAGCGTCTTGAGCAAATGGGAGCCGATAAAGCCGGCTTCGCCAAAAACGATTGCCCGTTTCCGCTCCGAAGAAAAGACGCCCGAACCATTTGGAAGCGGCAATGCGTTCATGATGACCCTCATTGCAAGCAAAGGTATCGATTGAGCCATGCTTTCGCACACGCTTCAGCGTGACGCCACAAAGGCTTCGAAAGAGGGTTTACAGTTTTGGTTAAGTTCGCCGCACAATTGTTATGGTTAAGCTCGCGGCAGTGATGCCGAATCCGGTCGATTGGTTCAGCAGAAGACCCCCTCATCCTGTCCTTCTCCCCAAGGGGAGAAGGGACGCTTGCTCAACCGCTGAAGACTCCCTCTCCCCTTGGGGAGAGGGCTGGGGTGAGGGGGGTCTTCTGCGGAAGCAATCGACCGAGTTCGGTATGACGGGTGTCCGGCCAATGCGGTTCAGCAAGCGAGCGAAAGCCCGTCCGCGGCGGCGATGCAGCGGCTTGCGTCGATCTTATGCAGCGCGGCCAGCATCTCATCGCCCATATGGGTGAGCAGGTAGCGCTTCGCGCCGATTTTCGCGAAATTCTCAGCAAGGGTCAGATAATCGAGATGCATCGAGGATCGCGTGCTGAAATAGCTGCATTCGATCAGATAAAGATCGGCGCCGCGGCCGGCGAGCGTCACGCCATCGCACCAGTTCGAGTTGCCGGAAAAGCTGAACAGCCGGCCCTCGTCCGCAAAAGAAAGCGCGAGCGATGGCGTGCCGGAGGAATGGCCAGCTTCGAAAGCACGGATAGGCAGGCCGCGCCATGGCGTCGCTTTGCCGGGCGGCAACTCGCGGTAAATCACTTCGAACTTGCGGGGCAGGTCCTTTATGGCTGGGTAAAGGCATTCGAGCAGCGCTTCCGTCCGCGCAGCAATGCCGGGAGGGCCCAGAATCTCAAGCGGCCCCGGCCCGCGCTCCATGAACATCTTGTCGAGGAACAGGAACGGCAGGCCGCCGAAATGGTCGCCGTGGCAATGGCTGACGGCCACCGCATCGATGCTTGAAATTGTTATCCCGGCACGTTTGAGGGCGAGCGGCGAGTTCGCGCCGCAGTCCAGCAGCAGGCGGCCTTTGGAGGTTTCCAGGATGTAGCAGCTATGATAGCGCCCGCCGGAGCTGAAAGCATCGCCGCAGCCGATGACCGTTAGTTTCATGGCACTCCTCAACTAGACGGCCATCACGCATTGTACGAAGGCCGCGAACGGACCTCCTCATACCATCGTTTGAAGTTCGCGGCTTCCTCCGGAACGGCAAGGCGCGCGAGCTTCAAAAAATCCGTTGCGATCGCCGCGGTTATGTCCGCCACGGAAAAGCGGTCTCCGGCCAGGAACCGCGTTTTCCCGAGCGCACGATCGAAAATGGCAATAATTTCGGCGACGCGCGGCTTGTTCGCCTCGGCCCAGGCCGGAACTTGCGGCTTTTCAAGCTCTGCCATGGCGGGGTGCAAATGCCGGAAAACCTGGGCCACGCTCAAGGCAAAATTGAGCTCCGCGCGGCGGTTCCACATTTCGATTTGCGCAATTTCGAGCGGTGTGCGGCCGAACAGCGAAGGCTCCGGCTGCAGGGCCTCGAAATAGCGGCAAATGGCCATCGTCTCGGAAATGGCGGTGCCATCGTCCAGGATCAGAACCGGCACGCGCTGGGTGGGATTGAGCGCGGTGAACTCTGGGGTCTTGGCCGCCCCCGTCATGATATCGACCTGCTCGAAGGGAACGTCGATGCCCTTTTCGGCAAGGTATACCCGGACCCTGCGGGGATTGGGCGAGCGTTTTTCATCCAATATTTTCATTGTCTTGGGCGCCCCTTTCAAACCATAATACTTCCGTTGCAGCTTTTGACCGGGAAGCGTAACGCAATATTAAGCGATTTCCGGCAATTCTGTTAGTGGGTGCGCTCGAGGGCAAGGGGCGGGCGTGCATTCGTTGCCTTGCATAGTGGATACGGGTAAATGGGTACCGTTAGCTCTCTGAACTGGAGCGCCGGATTTGCCCGGCAGGGCGGTTCTGCAAAAGCTGAGGACGGCGGGCGCCGGCCTTCGCGCGAAAGCGCGGCTCACGGCCGCGATTTCGAATACGGCCTACTCACCATGTTCGTGAGGAACGAGGCGGTTGCGGCGCTGACCGTGCCGATCCTAGCCATCGTCTTCGCCATGACCATGCTGAAGTGGGGCATTCCGCGCCAGCTACTCTTGTGGCTTGCCACGATTTTTATCTCGGAAGGCATCCTGCTTGCGCTTACGCGGCAATTCAAAAAGCAGCCGCGCGAGACCGCCGACCTGAACCTATGGCGGCGCAAACTCGCTGCTGGCGAATTTTTGTATGGCGTCTCCTGGGCCGCCGTGGCCTTCACCGAATTCGCGCAGCCAAGCCAGGCGGCCTATTTCTTCCTGTTTGCAGCCCTCATGGTCGTGACTGCCATCAGGATGCTGTTTGCAGCCTCGGTCATGACCATCCTGCACGCGGGCACGATCCCGGTGACGGCCGCGCTGTGCCTTCGCTTCCTCATGACTGGGGACCCGTTTTACTGGCTCATGGCCATCGTCGCGGCGGGAATTCACTTCTATTTCGTTTTCCTGGTGAAGAGCCTGCAGCGCACCGCGTTTTCGATGCTGGAGCACCGCGCTCAAAACGACCTGCTGATCGAGGAGCTGAAAAAAGAGAAGATATTGTCGGACGACGCGCGTGCGAGGGCCGAGGCGGCCAGTCTCGCCAAGTCGAAGTTCCTGGCGAATATGAGCCACGAGTTGCGTACGCCGTTGAACGCGATCATGGGCTTTTCGGAGATGCTAAAGGACGAGATGCTGGGGCCCATCGGCAACGGCCAATACCGGTCCTACGCGTCGGACATTCACGAATCCGGGGAGCATCTGTTGAAGCTCATCAACGAGATCCTCGATTTGTCGCGCATCGAGGCTGGCAAGTACGAACTCGTGGAAACGTCTGTGGATTTTGGCGGAGTGGCGCGCGAGTGCCTGCATTTGCTGCGGCTCGATGCGCAAGCCAAGAACCTCCGGCTCGTCACGACCTTCAAGCCGGACATGCCGCAAATTCTCGCCGACGAGCGGGCGCTCAGGCAGATTTGCCTGAACCTTCTCGCCAATGCGATCAAGTTCACGCCGGAGAATGGAACCGTGGTTTTGCGCACGGGGCTGCTGCCCAGCGGCGAGCCCTTTTTGTCGGTGCGCGACAACGGCCCCGGAATCCCTGAGGAGGAGATACCCGTAGTGTTGACCGCGTTCGGACAGGGCTCGGAGGCGTTGAAGATGCCCAACAACGGCACGGGGCTAGGATTGCCGATCGTGACCGGCCTTGCCGAGCTGCACGGCGGCCGCTTCGACTTGCGCAGCAAGCCCGGAACTGGAACGGAGGCATCGCTGATCATGCCCAAATGCCGGGTCGTACAGGCTACTGCGGCTCAAGCAGCGAGCAGGCCAGCCGGGAACGTGATGCCCTTTCCGATCCGCGGCGCCGCCTGACGCTTGCGGTTAAGAGCTCGCCCGGAAATAACTGCGTCGTACGGCGCCGGAATTTTGTTCGCCCGCGAGGCGCAAAAAGGGGCGCATATCCAAGATATGTAATCCTTTTTGTAACGTAGCGGGAGGACAAAAGGCCAAGCCAGATTGCGCACTTATTTCCGGGCGAGCCATTAGCAGGCGCCGGCAGCATCAGCGCTCGATGTCGTCTTCTGACCGTTGCCAGCTTTGCGGCCAGCTAACGTGGCCTCCCCATTTTTCCGCGGGAACCGGGGCGTTTGCGCGATGTGGAACGATGGGGGCTGGCGCGTGCCCGTGCTGCCGGGGGCGCTTTTCAAAGCTCAGGGGCGCGGAGGCGGGAGAGGCGAGGATCGCGCAAAAGAATGCGAAAACGACGCTAAGCGCTGTGGTTCTGAGCGGATAATCCCCGAGCGAATGCACGAGGAGCAGAGCGATTACGAGCGTTGCGGTCTTTTCAAGCATGGCCCGGAGCGGGTCGCCATCGGCCTTCCCGGCGAGCCAAACGGCCCGCGACCGCCGTACAAACCAAACCAGGAATGCGAGCAGAGAAACTGCGCCCGGGAGCCCCGTTTCAAGAAGCAGCTCCGCAAGGTCGTTGTGCGCCCTGTTGGCATAGCCATCGAACATATCCTCGCTTTTCTCCACGGTGGCATAGACGGGGACGAACGAACCTAGCCCCGTGCCGAACGGAAGCGTCTTAAGTGCCGTTTCAAGGGTAGTCTGGGTCAGCGTGCCGCGAATCTCTTGCCCCTGGTTCACTTCGAAGCGCGTGATTGCCCGGCCCAGCCCAAACAGGGCTGTAAAGAGAGTTGCGAATCCCATGACCGCGATCATGGCTCTCCGGCTGCTGCGCTGCCTCTCTCCGCCGAAAGTGCGGCTCTGCGTGAGCGCGATAAACACGATGCCCGCAAGTGCCGCGACGGCAAGAATTATCCCCGCTCTTGAGCGTGAAAAGGCCAGTCCAGCGACGACAGCCACAACGAATACGGCCGCCGCGGCGAATAAAAAAGTAGACTTTGTTCCTAGCTTCCCGCGCTCCAGGGTACTTTCCGCCGTCACCTGGAACCACACCGCCGCCAGCGCCAGCGTAACGTAAAGATGAGCGGCAAAATGATTGCGGTTGGCAAAGAGCCCGACTGCGTCGTCGGGGTTGGTGAAGTCGAAAAAGCGAAGCTCGCTTTGAGGCCCCTGGGCTACCTGCGCAAAGCCTAGGAACAGCGACAGCCCGCCCAGTCCCAGCAACAGCCAGCACAGCGTTAGCCTTTGCTGGAACCCGAGCTGCATGACTGCGGCGAAAACGGCAAGGGGGACGATAAGGGACACAGCGGCGGCCCAGGTAGCTTGCGGAGCCAGCGACAACGCCGCCCATGCCCAGTGCTGCGGCTCGGGTTCCTGTCCTTGGGCGGGGGACGGGAGGAGAGCGCTACCATGCCCAGCGTTAAAGGGAAGCGGCAGAACCTGGATGAATGCGATAAGCGCGATAGCGCAAAAGAGGCCCAATGCTATCCGCGCCTTGTGACGGTCCAGGCTGTGCGTGCTGAGAGCGGGCCAGAGCGCGGTGACCAGCAAAGGAATGGCCAGAAGTTGCGCAGCGCAGTCGCCCAGATAGCCGGCATGCGTCCCGCCGCCAAAAAGGCCGCCGGATAAAAGAACGATACAACAGAGCCAAAAAAGCATTTGCTTACGTTCGCCCTCCTTTGCGCGCTAGAGCCCCTTCGCTTTTGACGGAATCAAAAGCTGGCTCTAGTTGTTGTTTTGCCGTGCGTCTTATCGGAAAACCGCTCACACTTTTTCCGGACGCACTCTAATCTGGGGATGCCGGACAAGCTGGAGATCAATTTTCTTGCCACGCTCCATCCTTTGTTTTACGCATATATTTAACGTATCGTATAGTCACTTTTAGCGTAATAGATAAAATGGCGCAACAGGGGCAGCGGCCGGGAAGCGGCTTCGCCGCGATCCACGGCATCCTTTCCACAAGCGATCCCCGCGCGGGGGCGGCTGCGCCGCGGAGCGCGGTAAAAAGTCCGGCCAGGGCGCCCATCGTTTCCCGGCGGCAGCGCGTCCACCGGCATGTTTCATGAGGGAGTGAGTTGCAGCCATGCTAGATACCGGCAAAGATACCGGTCCCGATTACCCGCGCCCCGCTGTTCAGGCTGGAGTTGCGGGAACGCTGGCGAGGCGTGAAGCCTTTGGGCCGGCGCCCAGCGCGCCTGCAAGCGGAGGGGACGAAGACGACGGCCTTGCCCAGTCTATCTTTCAATATTTCTATATCTTACTGAAGCGCAAGTGGCTTATCCTCAGCGTAGTGCTGGGGGTGGTTGCGCTTGGCCTCTTAAAGGCGGTCCTCGCCACCCCGCGCTATACTGCGGTTGTGCGGATCCAGATCGACCGGGAACCCATGAAAGTTCTCGACCGCGAATTGACGGCGCCGCAGGAGGAGGGCGGTGCCGATTTCCTCAAAACTCAGTTCGAGCTCCTAAAGAGCCGCGCTCTCGCCGAGCGCGTTGCCGCCTCCGTCAAGCTCAAGGACGACAAGGATTTTCTCGCGGTCCCGGGTAGATCGGGGATTGGCTCGATCATGGGGCTCGTCACCGGATCGTGGCATAAGTCCTCCAGGCCGGACCCTCAACTTGCTGCGATCCATATGATAAGCGCCAACGTGGACGTCCGGCCCATTGCGGGCTCCCGTCTGGTCGACGTCAGTTACACCGACCCAGATCCAAGCCGCGCTCAGAAAATAGCCAATGCCTTCGGCGAGGCCTATATGGCCTCGAACGTCGATAAGAGGTTCAAGGCCAACGCCTTTGCCAAGAACTTTCTGGACGACCAAATTAAGCAGCTCAAGCTTCGGATGGAGGAGTCGGAGCGGGTGGCGCTCGACTTCGCGGAGAAGGAGAAAATCGTAGAGGTCACCGATAAAGCCTCCGCTGCCGAGAGTAACCTTGCGGCTGCAAACACGGCGCTGGGAGAGCTGATTTCAGCCCGCATCAAAAGCGAGCAGCAGTGGCGGCAGGTCGAGAGTACGGCGGCTACCAACCTTCCGCAGTTTCTGTCGGACAAGGTCATTGAAGATCTCCGGTCGCATAAAAAGCAGCTCGAAACTGAATATCAGGAGAAACTGCAAAGCTTTAAGCCGGGCTACCCTGCGATGGTGCAGATTTCTAACAAGATCAGGGAGACCGACAAGCAGCTCGCCCAGGAGGTGGATACGATACGCAACTCGCTGAGGGCGTCTTACGAGGCCGCTCTCAGCCAAGAAAACGAGATGAGAAAGCACGTCGACGAATTGCGCGAGGAGGTCCTCGCGCTGCAAAAGAAAGGCATCCAATACAATATCCTCAAACGCGAGGTCGAAACCAACCGCGGCCTCTATAACAGCCTGCTGCAACGGTATAAGGAAGTCGATATCGCAGGCGGGTCGGGCACGACCAACATTTTCATCGCCGATCCCGCTGTGCTCCCGGAGCGCCCCTCCGAGCCGAATATGCCGCGCACGATTTTGGTCTCGCTGGCGCTGGGTCTCTTTGCCGGGGCCGGTCTCGCCTATTTGCTGGAGATCCTCGACGACCGGATCCGGGCGCCGGAGGAACTCGAGCAGCTTTCGGGCTTTGCGGCTCTTGGCGTGATTCCCGCGATCGGCGCGAACATCGAGGAGGCGTTGAGAGACCCGCGTTCGTCCCTAAGCGAAGCGCACCGGTCGCTTGCCACTGCACTGCAATTCTCCACCGAATCGGGATTGCCGCGATCCATCGCGATCACGAGTTCGGGCCCAGGGGAGGGCAAATCCACAACCGCCGTGATGATTGCGCGCCACTTTGCCTCGCTCGGGCTTAGGGTGCTGCTCGTGGACGGCGACTTGCGCAAGCCCTCGCTGCACGTAAAGCTGAGGCAGGATAATACCTGCGGCCTCAGCAATTATCTTACCGGCAACGCCGTGCCTCCCGAACTCATTCAGAAGACCGATAATCCCAATCTCGCCTTCATGGCCTCCGGGCCGCTGCCGCCGAACGCAGCGGACCTCCTGGGCGGAAACCGGCTTTTCTCCCTGGTCACGCTAGGCTCGGAGGTTTTCGATCTGATCGTGGTCGACTGTCCGCCGCTCATGGGGCTCGCGGACGCACAGCTTCTTGCAAGCGCGGTTGCGGCAACGGTCTTTGTGGTGGGCGCGGGCCAACAGCGCAAGGCGTATATCCGGGCCGCGCTGCGGCGCCTCGCACTTGCGCGCATTACCGTGGCTGGCGCGGTGCTGACCAAGTTCGACGCGAAAGCTGTCAATTACGGCTATGGGTACAGCTACGGCTATGGCTACGGGTACGGCTATGGCTACGGGTACGGCGCGGACGACGCCAAGGATAAAGCGCCGCAGATAGCGGGTAGCCCAAGCCGGGGGAAGAATGAGTGAGCGGAGTCCCGAAGCGCTTGAAGCTGCTTTGGCCATGCTCCGGCGGCCGCAGCTGGCGCTGCTTGCCCGGCGATCCTCGCTGCCAAGGGGGATAGCGTTGCTTCTGGAAGTTGCGGCGGGGGAACCCGAGGCTCTGCAGCACGCTGAGACGCTCACGGGCAGGCCGGAGGCGCTGCTCAGAAAAGCCGCCAGTTTTTTTATGGAACAAGTGCTTTTGACCCGCGGGAGCGACAGCTACCGCATCCTCGGCGCGGGGAGGGGAGAAACGCCAGCGGAGCTGCGCCGCCACATGGCCTTGATCCTGAAATGGCTCCATCCGGATCGCGTTCCGGTCAGTGGTGAGGCCCAGCATTTCGACCGGAGCGCGCTCGCGGGGCTCGTGACCGGGGCTTGGGAAAACCTCAAGACCAGCGAGCGCCGCGCCGCTTACGACGCCTCGCGGAAAACGGAAGCCGAACCTGCTCGCCAAGCCGCGCGGCGGCCCCGCGGCGCTTTTGTGTTGCGGAAACTACCGCTTCATAGGATTGAACGCGAGCCTCTCTGGACCCGGCTGCTCACATACCTCGGACGCCACAGATGAACAGCAAGAAGCACCGCCGGCACAAAACCCGCTCTATCCGCAGTCTTCCGCATGCTGCCGGATCGGCTCGCCGCATGATCGCGGCACACCCGCGGCGGCTGTCCTTGGCAGCCCTTCTCAGCTTTTTTCTCTGCTGGGCAGTTCTGACAAAAAGTCTTCCCTACGTGCTTGCGGGCGCTGAGCCGGACTTGGCGCTCACGCTGAACTCCAACAATCCCGCCGCCCTTGTCAGCAAGGCCGCGCAGATCAACGAAAAACTCCTGTCGATGATGGCCGCGGGGGCCGGCCAGGCGGGGGAGCAAGAAGATGGCGCACCAGGGACTGCAGCTGCGGAGCAAGACAGGGAGGACGCCGCCACGATTGACAGTCTGCCGAGGGCAGATGAAGCGGCGTCTGGGGAAGCCGGGCCGCAAGGGCTCCGCGAAGAGTTGCGTAGGCAGATCCGTCAGCTTGCGGCCAAGGCAATCGCCAACGATCCGCTCAATGCGGCGGCATTCCGGCTTATGGCGGAGGCCACCGCCGATCCCGAGCGTGTCCGCGGCCTCATGCGTGAGGCGATCCGGCGCTCCCGGAGGGAAACGTCAGCCGTTTTTTGGCTTCTCAACGAGAGCTATTTCCGGAAGGATTTTCCGGTTGCGATCGAATATGTGGATATCATGCTACAAACCAGGCCGGGAATGTCTAATGCCGGTTTCAATTACCTTCTGAACATAGCTAGGGATGCTGACGGGCGTAGGCTGGTCGCGAACCGGCTAGCGGAAAATCCCAAATGGCGGCAGGACTTCCTGTGGTCGCTTTGGCCTCTGCTGCAACGGGATCAGGTGGGGCTGGAGCTCATTGCCGAACTCAAGAGCACCAAAAGCCCGGCGGCTACCGGGGAGCTCAACGATTACATAAACAAGCTTGCCTTGAATGGCGCCGCCGATACCGCGTACAATCTGTGGCTCCAGACGCTGCCGCGCGAACGGCTCGAACACTTGAGTTATCTGACCAATCCGGGGTTCGAGGCGGACCCGGCCGGTTCGGACACCGTCTTCGACTGGGAGATCGCGGCAGGGGCCAACGCCACCGCAGAGTTCGTGCCTTCGGCAGGCCCGGCCGCCAGCGCCTGCTGCATCTGAGCTTCGGGGACGGCCACATCGAGTTTCCTGGGATGAGGCAAGTGCTGGTGCTGCCGCCAGGCCATTACCGGTTGTCGGGCCAGCTTCGCGGCTCGATCGCCGGCAAACGCGGCCTTCGCTGGCAGCTTAGGTGCAACTCGCAGGTTTGGAATGTGTTGGGCGAGACGGAGATGCTCATAGGCGAGAGCGAAGAGTGGCGCATGTTTACGCTGGAGGCGGATGTGCCGCAAAGTGCAGAGTGCATCGGGCAGGTGCTTGCTCTCTACCATGACGCGCGGTCGGCTTCGGAGGAATATCTTCGCGGCGAGGCGTGGTTCGGCGGCTTGCATTTGGAGCGGACAGCAGGCGAAAAGAGCGCGGCGCGTTAGAGTGCGTCCGGAAAAGCATGCCTTCGGGCTTGACCCGAAGGTGAGAAGCGGTTTTCCGGTAACACGCACGGCAAAACAACAAGGTAAAGTCGCTTTTGATTCCATCAAAAGCGAACTCAAGCGAATGCGCCTTCCAGAGGGCGGCTACCCGGCCCGCCGCGTGACGATTTGGGAGCTGTGCATTTCCGCTTGTCTTGAGAGAAGGATTTGCCGGCCGTGAAACCGCGCCAGGCTCGTGCGATGCGCAACGCTGATCAACGCGCAGTCTTCCAGGCCCTCCAAAATCGCCGTGTAAAGCACGGCCTCGGACTCCTCGTCAAGGGCTGACGTCGCCTCGTCGAGGAACAGCCAACGCGGGTGCACCAGCAGCGCGCGAACGAAAGCCATGCGCTGCTGCTCGCCGGGCGAAAGGCGCATCGCCCAGTTCGCCTGCTCCTCCAGCCGCCCGCCGAACGCCGCCATTCCGCAGATCGCAAGCGCGGCCAGCACCTTGTCCTTGGCGTAGCCTGAGGCCGCTTCGGGATAGCAAAGCGCGTCCCTGAGCGTGCCCAGCGGCAAATAGGGCTTTTGCGGGGAAAACATCGTGCAGGCCACCCGCAGGTAGATAAATGGTTCCATCGCAGTATGGCCATATCCCGGACAGCGTTCTGAGCAGCGTGCTCTTGCCCACCCCGGATGGCCCCGAAATGAGAACGCGGCTCGCGGCGGGAAGCTCGAAGTTCAGGTTCCTGAGCAGCGGCTCGCCGCTGGGCAAGTAGATGTTCGCCTCAGAAACCGAGAGCGCGCGCGCGCCCGGCACCTCGATTTGGATCAGCCCCTTCCAGCTCCTCCGGTTCGCCTCAACAAGGGCGCTTTCGAACCCGGCAAGCCGGTTAACCGTCGCCTTCCAATCCGCAAGGTCCGTGTAACTTGTCACGAACCAGGAAAGCGCGTTTTGCACCTGGTTGAAGGCTTGCGCGGTCTGGATGAGCTGGCCGAGCTGGAAGGCACCCGCGAAATAGCGCGGCGCCGCGACCACAAAGGGAAAAATGATGGCGATCTGGGAGTAGCTGGCGGAGAACCAGGTCAGAAGCTTCTGCCGACGCATGATCCCCCACCAATTGGAGACGACGTTGCGCAGCCGCGCGGAGACGGTGTCGAGCTCGGTTTTTTCGCCTCCGTAAAGTGCTATGCCCTCCGCGTTCTCGCGCAGGCGGACCAGCGAGAAGCGCAAATCCGCTTCGTATTGCTGCTGCTTATAATTCAAGGCAATCAGCGGCCTGCCGATACGGTTCGTGAGCCACGTGCCAAGGATGGCATACAAAACCGCGGCCCAGAGCATGTAGCCCGGAATGGCTAGCCCCGCGATCTCAAGCGTTCCCGACAGCCCCCAAAGGATGGTTGCGAAGGAGGCAAGCGTCACGGCGGAGTCCATCAGGCCGAGCCCCAGTACAAGCGTTTGTCCCGCAAAGGTGTTGATGTCCTCCTGGATGCGCTGATCGGGGTTATCTGTGGGGACTCCAGCGAGCTGCAGATGGTAGTAGGCGCGGTTATGTAGCCAGCGGCCCGCGTAGCGCTGGGTCAGCCAGTTGCGCCAGCGGATCTGCAGCATCTGCCGCAGGTAGATCCGGTAGACGGCGGCGAAAATATAGATCGCGGCAAGCACGCCGAAGCGCAGGAGCTGATGGCTGAAGGCGGAAAAATTCCGGTTCTGCAACGCGTTGTAGAACAGCGCGTACCACAGGTTGATGAGAACCATAATGTAGACCGACCCCAGGTGAAGCGCGATGACGGCCAGCAGGATGCCGCCGGACTTCCACCGCTCCTCCGAACGCCAATAGGGGCTGGCGAGCTCCCAAAACTGCCGCACCAGTTCACGCATGCAGGGGAAACGCGGATTTTGCCTTCCGGTTCGAAGCCGGAGCCATCGCATGCACTAACGGATAATTCCTTTCGCGTAAGGCGGTGTGTGGCGCGATATGACGGGGATCGCAAGGTCAAGAGCTTTTCCTGCCTCGATCAGTTTCGCTGTTTGGCGTTCGCGCAGTTGACGTGGCGGGAAAGTCTGCGAGACACCCTGTTTGGGCTTATTTGTAGGAGGCGAGGAGGGAGGCGGGGCCGGCTTACGCGGTTCGCTATCCACAAGAACGTTTTAACGAGGCGCTTAACGATGCTTGCATGGATTTTTGCATAAAACTTGAACTAGAGTTAAACTAAACAAACCCTTTTCAGTCCGCGCGCCGCTTCATGAACCCCGCACACATTTCAGCACGGTACCTCGTTTGCCTGGTCATGTTCCTGGCCGCCTTCGCTTTGCTGCCGCTGCGGCACGCGATGGCTACGGAGGCAGGCCGCCGGGACGTTTGCAGGAAATGGCCGGAGAACCGCCTCGCCCTCGACGTGAGCCTCAGGTCGCGGCGTTTTGAGCTGTCGGCGAGCGGAGAGCTCAAGAAGGTGCCGCCTCCCCTCGAACCTGGCGCGCGCGAGGTCTACTACCGCATCTTTATCCTTTCGCTCGACGCGGCCGAACCGATCGCGCTGTTCCGCACCAACACCAAAAAGACCTGCGTCATCGCACGCGATGGCGAAAAAGTGCAGCCGATCAAGGTGCCGGTGTTCTTCGTAGGCGCCAGCAGCAGGCCAGCCCCAGAGCTGGAGAGCGACGCGAAGAGAGCCGTTTTCGACCCTTCCTCACCGGTCTCTGACGGCGAGGAATTCCCGGACGTGACGTTCCATCTTAAGTCGGCCGGTTACACCTTCTCCTCCATCCGGCCATTCTTCGTCTGCGGCCTGCCGGGCGTGATGCTTTGCGAAGGCAGCTGCCCCGGCGATTTACTTCCCCGTGCGCAATTGCTCGTCGAGTGGGCCTTGAACCAACCGCCGGAGCCGGCAGACACCAGCGGTCATGACGCGCCGGCAGGGGGTAGAATTGCAAATTCGTCCGCACGGGGGGCTCCGGCGCAACAGCAGACACGGGCGCCGGACACCGCTTCGCATAGCCCTGTTGCCGCCGCGCCTACACCGGGCACCGTGGCGCCAGGGCAGTTAAGTTGCCCGCCGGCCTCGCCCGCCCTGGCTCCGATACCTGTGCCGCCTCCACAGGTTGGCGAACGGCAGGGGAATGCTGGGCCTGCGCAGGAGAAGAAGCAGGAAACCGAGGCGAAGAAGCAGGAAACCGAAGAAAAGAAGCAGGATACCGAAGAAAAAAAAATGCAGACCGAAGGCGGTGGCGCGGCGCCGGCGACTTCGCGGAAGCTGGTGCTTGCTTTCGAGCGCAAATCGGGCGCCGCAATCGGCGCGGAAGAAATTCTCCAAGTAGAGGGAAACATCGCCGTTTTGGGTGCGTCCGCGGTTCCGGTAGCAGGGGGGCTCGCCCTGGAATTGCCGGAGGGCGTTTTCGAGGAAGCCAAAAAGCTTGAAACGCTGAAAAATGCGTTTCGCCACTACGAAGTCTTGGCTGTGGAGCCGGAGGAGGCGCGAGTAATTGTCGCGCTGGAACCGCGTTTCATCCGGGCCTCCGATCTAACGATCAAAATCGCTGGCGGCGGGAACGAAAATGTCAGCGGCTGCGAACTTGCCCTCGATGTTTTTCCAAGTTGGCAGCTGGGGCCCGGTTGGTCCGCCGCAAAGGTGCAGCGCCTGCGGTTCCACGAGGTGGGGCCGTTCTACGCGTTGGAATTGCCCGAAAATACGGGCAAGAACGATCTTCTAATCGACACGGCAAAGGAAGGGACGGCGGCACAGCTCCTAAGCGTCGCTTTAGGGTGCAAATTAGAAGCGCGGCCTGGCGTGAGCGCCGAAGAGATTGCCTCCGGTTCGATTGTAAGAGCGCTTCCCGAGGCGGCGGGGCAAATTCTCATCGCGCTTGTCTCCACCGATAGCGATTTTTCCGATCAAGTTGGCGCGGAGCCGGCCAAGGGGTTCTGGGCGGGTGCCCTTGGCCTGGTATCTTCGGTCTCGGAGGGAGCATGGGAGAAGAGGCTGCTTGGCCGGGCGCAGTCCCTGGCGTTTAGCCAAGAGACCAAAATCCTTGAGGATTTGCGGAGCAGCAGGCTTGCGGCGGAAGGGGAGCGCGGTGCGCTCATCAAGAAGCTGGTTGAAGGTTCGCGGTCCGGGTCAGGGTTCCTTCCGGGCGCGGGCTCAAAACCCATCCCACAGTTCGAATTGGACCCGGCTCTCGGAATGATAATGGGCGACGCGGGGCTAGAGCCTCGCGAAGGGTCCCCGCGCCAGGGTCTCTTGCTTATTACCGGTGGCGTAGACCCTGCGGCCGGCTATTTCTGCCGTAATCCCGTGCCGGATACCTCGTCCGGTGGCGGCCCGCGATGGATGCGGCAAGCGCGAAAGGTTTTTGTGCTCGAAGTCTGGAGCGAGGCCTTTGCCAGAAGCTTGGAAGAAGTTTCGCGCGCCAGGCCCGCGGAAGGTGCTCCGCCTGGTGTTGGTGTCTACACTTGTAATGTTTCAGGCGCGGATGGGGGCAATATCGCCCTTTACGGCGTGCTGGCCTCAAGCCTAACCAGCAGTGCTAGGGCGGGCGCCTTCGCCTATTTGACGGCCCGGGCGAACAGCCATCTCAGGCCCTAGAGCCTATCCGCTTTTGATGGAATCAAAAGCCGATGGACTTCTAGCTTGTTGTTTTGCCGTGCGTCTTACCGGAAAAACCGCTCACACTTTTTCCGGACGCACTCTAATCCGGCAACACCCCCGATTTGAAACCTGGCCCGGCGCGAGAACCCCCCTTGGCGAACGGTAGGTGGGGCTGTACAGCTTAGGTTCATGTGCAGCGGCCTACCAATGGGGTGGGGCCGCGAACGGGGCTTCTTGCAAGCTTTTGACTAATTCCTCCGGCAGGACCGGTGAAAAATGGTGATTCTCCGAACCTGCAATCGCTTGCCATGGCTGCTGCTGTGGTTGACCGAAGCTGACTTCCGAACTCGCAAAGCAGAATGATACAGTACCCGATCTTCTTCGATCCCAAAAACCGCCGGGCCACGCACGTGTCCCGCGTTGGCTGGACGCTCGCCGTGATGAGCACGGTTGCGGGTGTTGTGTTCTTGTCGAGCCTGTTCATTTTCCGGACGTTTCCCGAACTCAGGACCGCGGCTGTCCAGCGCTACCCGATGTTGAACGACGTCGCGAAAATCCAGCATTTGCTGCCAACGGTCCGGAACCTGGCAAGAAAGGCTCAGTCGCATAAGAATAGGTTTTCGCATTCCGTGCATCCGCTTGCCATGGCGGCTGCCAGGGCGAAAGGCCAAAAGCCCGTAGTGGAGCGCCGTGAGAAACCGCTTACCGTGGGCTTTTATGCGAACTGGGACGACAGCAGCTACGCCTCGCTTAGGAACAACGTCCAGCATCTCGATTGGGTGGTCGCCAGCTGGCTTTACCTGCTGGGCGACAATATGGATCTGAATATCACGCTGGACGACAAAGCGCTTGAGCTGATCCGGCAGGAAAAGCCGTCGGCGGCTATTCTAGTGATGATCCAAAACTTGATGATCCAAAACTCGTCTACCTATCAGTGGGACGGGGCAGGGCTTGCGCGATTGCTCGCCGATCCGCAGAAACGGAAAGACCGCATCGACGGCATTGCGAAGTTTATTGAGGCCAATAACCTTCAGGGCGTCACCATCGATTTCGAGCAGTTCCCCGATACCGCCCACAAGGACGTGCTGGCGTTCCTGTCGGAAATAAGCGCCGCATTCAAGCCGCACGGCTGGCTGGTTACGGTAGCCGCACCGTTCGACGATCCATCCTGGAACTACAAGGCTTACGCGAAACGCTGCGATTATCTCATGCTGATGGGGTATGACGAGCACTGGTCGTCGGGCGATCCCGGACCGGTAGGCTCGCAATCCTGGTTCTCCACCCGTCTGGCACTCAGGATGCGCGATCTCGATCCGGCCCACACCATCGTGGCTGTCGGCAATTACGGGTACGATTGGACGGAAGGCGAAGCGAACGCGGACGACATCACCTTTCAGGAGGTGGTGCTGACGGCCAGGGACGCCAAGGCAACCATCGAGTTCGATCCCGAAACGCTAAACCCCCGCTATTCTTATGGCGATGGGGGCAAGAAGCACCGGGTTTGGTTCCTCGACGCGGTCACGGCTTATAATCACTTGCGCGCAGCGGACAAATACCGGCCGGTGGGGTACGCGCTTTGGCGGCTTGGAGCGGAGGATCCCTCGATCTGGACCATCCTTCCCCGGACATACAATGCGCCGCCGCCCGCCGCGCTGGCGACGATCACGCCGACCAACGACGTGAACTTCATCGGCCGCGGCGAGCTTCTGCAGATCGCAGCGGAGCCGTCTCCGGGCAGCCGCGAATTCAAGGTTGACGATGCGAACGCCACCGTCATCGGAGAAAATTACACGAAGATGCCCGCTTCGTTTGTGATCCGCCGGGGCGGGGAGCTTCCGGGCAAGAAGCTCGCGCTGACGTTCGACGACGGTCCAAGTGCCGAGTGGACGCCGAAAATCCTCGATATATTGAAGGCAAAGGGCGTCCACGCGACTTTCTTCATCATTGGGGAGAACGGCGCAGCCAATCCTAGGCTCGTGCAGCGCGCTCTGGCGGAGGGGCACGATCTCGGCAATCACACGTTCACCCACCCCAATCTCGGCGAAACGCCCGACAGCGTGGCCGGCATCGAACTGAATGCGACACAGCGCCTGATCGAGGCGCTAACGGGGCACTCGACCAGACTTTTCAGGCCGCCCTATTTCGGCGACGCGGAACCGTCCACAGCGCAAGAGATCGCGCCGATGGAGGTCGCCGAGCACCTTGGTTATCTGACGGTCGGACTAAAGGTCGATCCCGACGATTGGCAGGCGAAGGTCACGCCCGACGAGATCGTCAAGACTGTCGTTGCGGAGGCGACGAACCCGGACCCTGAGAAGCGCGGGCAGGTCATTCTGTTGCATGACGGCGGCGGCGAGCGCTGGCGCACTGTTGAGGCGCTGCCAAGGATCATCGACACGATGCGGGGCAAGGACTACGAGTTCGTCACGGTGTCGGAGCTTGCCAAGTGGACAAGGGATCAGGCCATGCCGCCGGTGCCGTCCGAAGAAGCGACGCCGGTCGTGAACCGATATGTGTTTTTCACCATCAGCTGGCTGGAAGATGCGCTGGTCTCGATGTTCGTTCTGGCGATTGGGCTTGGCCTTGCCAGGCTGGTGGCGCTCTGCGGGCTCGCTTTGATCGGGCAGGTGCGCGAGAAACGGCGGCTGGCGCCTCCGGACCAGGAGGGCCTTTCGGTCTCCGTGCTGATACCGGCCTATAACGAGGCGCCAGTGATCGGCACGTCCATCCGGCACATCCTCGATAGTACGCACCAAAACCTTAGTGTCATCGTGATCGACGACGGCTCGACCGATGGCACCTCAGAGGTGGTGCGCACCTGCTTCGCGGAAGAGCCGCGCGTCAAGCTCATCACGGCGCGGAACGGGGGCAAGGCCAGAGCGATCAATCTTGGCCTGCAGCGGGCAACCGGCGACATCGTCGTGGTGCTCGATGCCGACACTCAGTTCGAGCCCCCGACCATATCCAGGCTCGTCCGCTGGTTTGCCGATCCCAAGGTTGGCGCCGTTGCCGGAAATGCGAAGGTTGGCAACCGGATCAATATGCTGACGCGCTGGCAGGCGCTTGAGTATATCTCGGCGCAGAACCTGGAGCGGCGTGCGCTGGCCACGCTAGGCTGCATCACCGTCGTGCCCGGCGCCGTTGGGGCATGGCGGCGGGAGTCCATCTTGAAGCTTGGGGGGTTCCCCCCGGACACCCTTGCAGAGGACCAGGACCTCACCCTGCAGATCCAGCGCGAGGGCGAAAAAGTGCTTTTCGATTCGTCCGCCATAGCGTGGACCGAAGCTCCCGATACCATCGCCGGGCTCGCAAAGCAGCGGTTCCGCTGGGCGTTCGGTACGCTTCAATGCTTGTGGAAGCACCGGCGTATGAACCTCAACGCACGCTATGGCGCGCTTGGGCTCGTGGCCCTTCCGCAGGTGTGGCTTTTCCAGATCGCACTTACGCTCGTATCGCCGCTTGTCGACCTGGCGCTTATTTGGCAGATCGTGAGATCGGTGGCCGACTATCTGGAGCACGGCGAGCAATTCAACTCAGAGAATCTTTTCGTTACGGCTAGTTACTATGCCGTGTTCATGGCGGTCGATCTGACGGCGGCGCTCATTGCCTTCTTGCTGGAGAAGCAGGAAGACCGCTCGCTATTGTGGTGGCTGGTTTTGCAACGCTTCGGCTACCGCCAGATCATGTACTATGTTGTCGCGAAGTCGGTACTCAAGGCGGTGCAAGGCCGTATCGTCGGCTGGGGCAAGCTCGAACGCAAAGCAACCGTTACGACCGGCGGGCTTTAGAGCGTTATCGCGTAACGATCGCCTTCCAGGGCCCCTCGGGCACCTGAGCCGCATCGACGAAACGCCACTCGGTGCGCGCGCTATCTTCGATACCCAGATATTGCGCAGCCGCCGGCGAAATATCGAGGCCAGCTTTGAGGCCGTACTGGTTTTTGGGCTTTTTGGCGGCTCCAAACACCCAATCGAAGTCGTTCTCCTCCGATGGGCCGACATCCTGCCACTGGGCATAGCAGGACTTGCCCCTGTAGCGGATTTCCACCCAGCGGTTCCGGGTAAGCGGTTCGCGGTTTTCGGCGAATCCCGGAATCCCTTTTGCGGCCTCCTTTAGGTTGCCGTCCCGGTCCACCTCGGCGAAGGGTAGCGCGACATAGAACGGATTTTGCTTGGGTTGGAAGCCGGCTGGGAAGTAGCCGTCGCGCTGCCCGGGAGAATCCACCCCGCCAAAATTCTTCATCCAATACTGGTCCCAATAGCTTCCATAATTATCTATGTAACCATTCTCTGCAGTAGCATCTTCGCCAACCCAGAAGACGGTGGTCATAGTCTTTTTGAACTGGTTCATGGGAATCGAGGTTTCCGGAACATAGGCTGCCTTATTCGAGATGTTGCCTAGCGGGCGTTGAGCCTGGACAGCGCCGGAAGTATAGCACACAGGAAGGGTAAATAGAATCGCTGCTGCGATCTTGCACGATGTATGTGTCATGAAGATTCCTAGAGAGACCGTCGATCTGGCAAGCTAGCTTGCTCGCGTTAGAACATAGCGAACATTGAGCCGGACCTGGCCTGGTTTTGCTGCGGCCTGCTTGGCGCGTGTGAGAGTTAACAGGAATTGGGCCGTGGCCGCGTATTGCTGACCGTAACTTTACCGCCAATTTTGTCGATAATGGGAACGTGGGCCGCCGCTGTTTCGCGCAAGGCCTTCGCGAACGTTCGGGCGTCTTCTTGCCCTGGCGCTTGAGACGCGTGTAGAAGGCCGCCTAGAGAGGGCTTGCATCCCATACAAATTTGCGCGATAAAGCCGGGCCGGTGACACAAGACACCCGGCAGAGCGGGCGTAGCTCAGGGGTAGAGCATAACCTTGCCAAGGTTAGGGTCGGGCGTTCGAATCGCCTCGCCCGCTCCAATTAAATCAACGGCTTACAAACCCCAAAGCCTCAGCGGAAAATTACCGGGATAGCAGTAGGGTAGCAGGGGTCAACCCGTGAACGCAAAGACGGGGATGATATTTAGAGCGGGAAGCCGAAGCGAGAGAATGACGGCGCCGCAACCGGAGATATCTTCTGTTGTGCGGCCCGCGCGTGGCTCGCGGGTATCCTGATCGAGCCACGCCCCGTTATGCCGTAATCATGCCGTCATCTTGGTGCGAGCGCGCCTTTGGGGTAATCGTGAGGTGGTTTTCGTCCCGGGCGAGCCCGGCCCTTCATCGGAGCGCCAAGCGGCCATCCGGTGCAAGATCGATGCCCGCGTAATAGATCGCGCCGCTTCGCCTGACGCCCTTTGGAGCCCCGAGTTACAGAGGATGCGAATCGGGCCCGTCACCTGGCCGGTCCTCATGCGCAAGCTTCGGCGGGGTGAAGCCCCGAGCGATGATTACAGCGATCGTCAGGCTTTCTCCCTTTTTCGCTTACCGGCAGCGGGCCTGCCCCGCTTATGGTCACGCGCTTCCGCTTTGCCGCGAAGTTTCCCGCCAGCTCTCTTATGCTCGCGTTCTTTCGCCCCATGTGCGGCATCGGCAGGATTTGCTTCAACTCGCGTTATCCTGATCGAGCCGTCGATCGTCCCAGACCGCGCGATAGAAGCCGCGAACTTCTCCGCGCGCCGCGGCGTTATTTCAAACTGGCTTTCCGTTTCAAAAATCTTGATGGAGCCGACGTCGCGCCTCGTGATGCCGCCCGCGCGGCAGATCGCCGGCAACAGCCAACGCGGTTCCGCCTTTTGCTTCCGCCCCACCGATAGCTTGAACCATACGCCGCCCTCAAAATCGTTGCGGGGCGCCTCCGATTTTTCCGCCGCCGCTCCGGCATCCACAAGCTCTTCCGGCGTGGGGAGCTTGACATGGTTTTGGCGAATGAACGCCACCGCGATCTGCTCCGGACTCCGGGCCGCCAGCAGTTCCCGCGCAAAACTTAGCTCTTCATCGTCCGGCTCGGCGGTAAGAACTGGATCGTTGAGAAGCCGGTCGCGGTCGCGCTTGATGATGGCTGCCGCGGTTGGTGGCGGCATCCTCGCCGCGGCGATCCCGGCTGCGCGCAGAACGCGCTCCATGCTATTCCGTTTGCTATACGGTACGATGAGGATGCTCAGGCCTTTCCGCCCGGCCCGGCCGGTGCGTCCGCTTCGATGCTGCAGCGCTTCATTGTTTTTGGGAAGATCGGCATGAATGACCAAATCGAGTTTTGGCAAATCGATGCCGCGCGAGGCGACGTCCGTTGCAACGCAAACCCGGGCCCGGCCATCGCGCATCGACTGCAAAGCACGTGTGCGCTCGTTTTGGCTCAGTTCCCCGGAAAGGGCGACGACTGAAAAGCCGCGGTCGCCCAGCCGGCTTGAGAGACGCGTCACACCTTCGCGGGTCGAGCAGAACACAAGCGCGCTGCTCGCTTCGAAATAGCGCAAGGTATTGATGACCGCATTTTCGCGCTCGGCCGCCCCAACGCATATGGTGCGATACTCGATATCGGCGTGCTGCTCGTTCGCCTGGATCATTGAAATGCGGATGGCGTCGCGCTGAAAGCGTTTGGCGAGTGCGGCGATGGGCTTGGGGACCGTCGCCGAGAACATGAGAGTGCGCCGTTCCGCGGGCGCGGACCCGAGAATGAATTCGAGGTCTTCCCTGAAGCCCAGATCGAGCATTTCGTCGGCTTCGTCGAGCACCAGCGTTCGCACGGAAGACATGTCCAGCGAGCCGCGCCGTATGTGGTCGCAAAGACGCCCAGGCGTGCCCACTACGATGTGCGCGCCATTGGCTAATGTGCGGCGCTCCTGCCGCATGTCCATGCCGCCGACACAGGACACAGTTTTGGCTCCAGCTGGCTCATAGAGCCATTCGAGTTCGCGCCGCACCTGCAATGCCAGTTCGCGTGTCGGCGCTACCACCACCGCAAGAGGGTCGGAGCCTCTTGGGACGCGTTCACCGCCCGCCAGCAAGTCCGGCGCCATGGCGAGACCGAAAGCCACCGTTTTGCCAGAACCGGTCTGCGCTGAAACCAAAAGATCCGCAGCCGCCGCCTCCGGCTTGAGGACCGCCGTTTGGACAGGCGTCAGTTCAGTGTAACCATGTTCGGTGAGTGCTCCGGCCAGGACCGGGGCGATACCTTCAAAAACCATCATTCGGAGAACTTTCAATGCTTCGGTGGCCTTTTGCAAGGCTTCGGGCATGTCCTGCGGTTGCTGGCAGGATCGAATCCGGTGCTCCTGCCGATTCCGGAACCTCCGCCTGCGCCTAGTTGGGTGTATACGGCCTATGTGCAGTGGCTGCTTTTGCTAACTAAAGCAGAAACTCCTGAAGCAGTAAGGGGGTTTATTGGCTGTATGGACCTGAAGCTCTATTGCGTCTCCTGTACCAGCCAACACCTTTGGTTTGCGGGTTGCGGTTGGTAAAGAAGTGTTCCTCAAGCACGGTTCCGTCGCGATGGAACAAGACCTTAAGGCGCGAGGCGCCATAGAAGTCTTCCAGCGTGCCCTCGTCGCGATTGTCGAAGGCAGTTCCGCGCCAGTAATTGATGATGTAATACTGATTGTCGATCCCCTTGAGAATCAGAGCACCCACGGTTTCTGTCCGGGCGACCTGCCCTTCACTTGAAATGGCCAGGTTGGTGAGTGTCTGCCGGATTTTGATTTTGACCGGGCGCGGCTCCGGTGCCCCCTCTCTTCGGGACTCGCCTACCCACTCGCCATTAAGATCGGGCATATCGACAAGCCCGAGCGTCCTGAACAGTGGCCAGCGCCAGAGGTACCGCTCGAACATTACCCAGGCAGCCGTGGCCAACGCCGCGATCAGTCCGATTTTGGCAAGAAACTCATACTTCCCAACGCCAAGCCTCTCGGTCGCTATGTAGTAGGCCATACAGGCACCAACAGCGAAATACGCGAAGAACGTCTTGTAATCGACCTGATGTGGCCGCATCGGCTGCCCCCTGCGAATCCGGATACCCTCCGGCAGTGCAGATTGCAATCATAGCAGGCCTTGCCAAAACGTGAAATGGCGTAACTTGAGAAGCGCGGACGCGCGAATTGCCCACGCTTTGCAAAGTATGTATCGATAGGCGCGCACACTTACCCGCCGCACTCATAAGTAGCCCGCGAGCGTGCGCAGCGACACGAATTACGAAACGGAGAATTAATTAAAGGCCGAACCGCATCAAAAGGCCTGAAATGGGGCCAGCAATAGCCCTGGTTACGAGCCCGCGGCTAATCTCAAGCGCAACCTCGTCTTGACCGACCCGCCCATCGACGGCTTGTTGCTCCGCCTGGGTGCCGACGATGATTAGCCGGCCCGTGCCAGTGTCCTCGAAAACCGCCGGGCAAACCAGCGAATCCCCGCAGCGATCCCGCTTCGCGGTTAGTTCTTTTACCGGCATTTTTTCTCCCGCCCCTATCTAGCCCCTTATGGCACCTATATAAAGTGCTTCGCGGAAGGTAAAACATATTTCTTACCCATACCTTTTGACGGTGGAAAAACTTGAACAATGCACCACCAAATTTGATATTTTCATGCGCAAAAACACGGGCGGGCGATTATAGTGAGCTGAGGTAAGCTGCTGGAGGCTAACGGTTTCGGAGGTGGCTCATGGCTTACCTGTGCAGGGCCGGGAACCTCAACGTGTATGAGGTGTGGGGCTTTTGTGAGTAACGAATACGACCCTCTTGCGGGTGGCTCTATCGCGCGCGACCGTCTGACCGCTGCCCAGCGCTGCGTGCTCGATCACATTCTACTGCGTACTTATGAAATCGCCGTTCAAGAAGCGGCGGTGGAGCGTGAAGATGGGGCCAATTACATAAGCAAGCAGTTCGAGCGCCGCCCGCGCCACATCTTCTATATCGACGGTGCGCGGGGGTCGGGCAAGACGACACTTCTGGTGGCTGCAAGAGAGCATCTGCATTATTTGGGATACGGTGAGCTGAATGACCCGAAAATACCGAAGCATGTCGAAAAGGCCTATGAGCACATCCTGAAGGAGAACATGGTCGCAAACAGTGACCGGAAGCTTTCCACGTCTCTTCAGGAGGGCAAGTTCTTCATCTCGCCTCACAAGTCCGTGAATGGGCTTTCGAAAAGAACGGTACTCGCGTTTCCAGTGCTTTTTCCGTCGGAATCTCGACGATGCCCAGCCGATCATGGAGGGGCTGTTCGCGTTTATGGACGACCAGTTAGCGAACGAGATCGAGGAAGCGAGCAAATTCAACAAGGCAATTCCAGAGCCCTTGAGGGAACAGCGCGTCAAGGCCGGCAAGGAGATGCAGCGCCGGCTGCATAAACAGGTGACCAAGAGCTGGTTCCTCTCCAAGCAGGAGGGCAAGGAAGCAATCCTCCGCGACAGCCACAATTACGAAAAATTCCTTGAGAACCGCGGCCGGGCGAGCGGCCAGAGCTATCGGCGCGTGCGCGACTGGCGTCAATATGTGAACGATTATCTCGACTTCTTCAATGCGCAGATGCTGGCAATTTTCATCGACGATACGGACGTCATTCCGGAAGCATCGACCGACATTTTGCACACGCTGCGCGTTTTCCTCGATCATCCGCGGATCGTCACAACCGTCGCAGGCAACCTCCGGACGCTGCGCCAAAGTCTTGTCTGGCTGAACATGAGCCAGATGCGGCGCTCTTTCGGCGCGCTTTCCTCCAAGGCCGGTTCGACCGCGTTGGAATGGCGCCATTTCCTGCGTCTGCAAATCGAGGAGTACCTCGATAAGGTCGTCCCCCGGCCGCAGCGGCACTTCCTGTCGCTGAGAACCGTGCCGGCGGACGGCAGCGATGGAAGCAACGAAGACGGCAAAAAAGGGAGCAAGACCGATTTCGAGCGCTTCCTTGAGCCTGCCAAGTCCATCGGGGAATATTGTGGCCAGCGGATTGATGTGTGGCTTCACCGGTGTTTTCAGACGACTGTAAAAGCGAACACTCGATGGTGCGAGAACAAGCGGGAAATCGACGATCCGGACGAACGGGCATCGCTTGAGCATCTCTTGTCTTGGTGGCTGCTCCGCCACTGGTATTTGGAGAAGCTCGGCCCCCGTACGCCGCGGGAGCTGAAAACGCTCGTGCAGTACACGAGGCACGACGAGACGGCCGAGCACTCGATCTTCAAGCGCAACAAAGATTGGCATGCGAAGCGCTTGGCGGTCATCTTGTTCGAGAGTGCCGAGAACCATGAGTTGGTTCACAGATTTGGCGATGGCGACACGCGCGTGACCGATTGGTTGTCGCGGCAGGAATTGTGCTCGGAATGGGCAGGCAACCGCTCGTTCTTCATCAACGCACGGAAGATTCCAGAAGGCACCTACAGTTATAATTTCATCTGCTACCGGCTCGACCTCAGCATGGCGCTCCCCTTGCGCGAAAACACGGAGAGCGAAATCCCCAGGGAGCTGCTCCCCAGGCCCACCGGGCGCAACCTGAACGACCGGCCGCCATTTTTTCCAATCGATTGGCAGCCGAAGACGACCCGTTTGACCGAAGCCCTCCATCATTCGGTTATACCCACCAATTGCATTGGCATGTACGACCTGCAATGCCTGCCCGATGTCGCCTGGCGGCGCAAGGATAAAGACGATCCGTGGCGGCCGAGCCTGATCTACAAGTGGCCGCTTGTTTTCGACCTTCTCGCTCCGCGGCTTGAGACAAGAGAGGCGGGGCATGGCGAGCCGCAGCGCTGGTTTGAGGACTACTTTTTCGATGTCGTGATCCCAATGGCGACACTCGACGTCGGCCGGTTCGTGTCGCCCCCGCAGTGCCCCAGAACAGCGGCCGCGTATACCAAGGAACATCTGCTTCTCTGGCATGAACTTGACGCTAATGAAGACGGCATGCTTCACCGGCGCAGCGCTAGCAAGAACGGGGATGGCAAAGGCCGTTCGCGCAAGGCTGGCACCGGCGAGCCGGATGACACAAACGAGGGCTGCAAACCGGGAAAGTTCTTCCAATCGGATCGCCAGTGGATCGACGATTTCAGGCGGCGCATCGATTATATATCGGCGAACGAAACCAGGCTTAACGCCGGGGAGACACGCCAAATCTACGAAACGTCGCTAGCGGAGGACCTAAAGACCTTCGTCAATGCTAGCCGCACCAAGAGCCCTGTTGGGGGGCTGAAACATCTCGTCGAATATCAATGGCTGCTCAACGATGTACGGCGCGCCTGGCACGCCGCCCGCATCTTCATCAACCACATGGGAGAGCTGATCGAGCATAGCATGGAGGAGGCCCAAGTGCCTCCGCATATGATCAAACGCAATTTCTTCTCGCGATCCGACCGTTACCGGGTCACCTCGCTGGTCTCTCTGATCGACGAGATCAACCGCCTGCCTCCGTTCAGGGAATTCTGGAAGACTGCAATCGAAGATGTTGGCGGTCATGCCGCTGCTATCGCGACAGAGGTCAAGGAAAAAACCAAGCGAGGCTATTTCATCGAATGGCAGCATGTGGACGCGAATCGTTTCACCAAGATGCTGAGCGGCCGGCGCCTCGCAGGCGGAAGGAAAGGACGTTAGCGAGCAGGGTACGGCCACAATGCCGGGAGTGAGCGAAATTGCCCGGAAAGGCCTGCTCAATACTGTAAGCGTCGAAGGCAGTCCGTTCCTTTTCTCCGGTCACGACGACGGGTATCGCAATGCTCGGCTGTCGAGAGTGCTTTTCCTCCTTATCGTGGGGCTCGGTCCCTGCTTCCCGGCCATGATCCACATCGACATTGCTGGCACGCTTTACGCCGGCAAGAACAAAAAGGCGACCGAGCGGGTAAAAGAATGGCGCGAAGAGCTTAAGCACCTGCAATTCTTCTGCTTCCGGTACCGGGCCTCGCTCGAACGCTTCATGCTGCGGGTGGAGCACCTCGTAAATGAGGACGAGCAAATTTTCAAAGACCATGTCAAAGGAGCGTCGCTGCCGGACTGGTCGTTCAGTTCATTCGGAATTGAAGGACGGCGGGGGATGAAGCAGCGCTGTTGGGAGGGGTTCGCTCATGAGCCAGGGCTTGTGGAACTCCTGACTGGAGAGGTCAGGCCGAAAAAATTTGAGCCCCGGAACGAATCGTCACTGTTCCGCGATGCGGAGGGGTATCTCAACAATGCCCAGCACTTCCTCTCGCTGATCGGCGAGGTCGTAAAAGAGTGCAACGGCACAGCGGGTGGCGTGCAGGGCGCCAGCGAAACAGAAGCATAGCGAATGAGTACCGCCGCAACGGGCCTGCCCGGGCGCAATGCGCTCGAAGGCAAGCTCATTCTCGATTGGCTGCTATTCCCGCCGCGCGCTGCTTTCGCGGAGGAGCGCGCATTGGCTGCGGCCGTTGCGGGGGCAAAACCGGAACAGGTGCCCGATCCGCTGACTTCGCTCCCCCGGCCGGGTGCGCAGCCTGACGAGGTCAATGCATTCCGCGCCTTTTGCCAGCATATCGAGGATGAGCATCTCAGGTACAACTGGCACACGGCGCGCGAGGACTTGCAGGCCATGCTCCAGGGGCTCGCCTTGCGCGTTTCGTCCACCGGCCTTGCCGGGCTGCTGCGAGAGCTCATCCGCTTGTACCGGATCGCCATTTACATAGAGGAACGGTCGGTGCACGTTGCCCTTGAAGGCCTGGGCGGCTGGTTCGAGGTCACGGATCGCTTGGACGCCGAGCCGTTGCTCTGCCTTAGGCTTGCCGAGTTGGGCTTCGCGCGTGAGGTAGCGGAGCTTGACCGGTGGGCGCTGGTGACGCGCGTTTCCGGCCGGGATTTGGATGGCCTGCTGCGCGAAGGCGTCTCCGATATGCACCAGCATCTCGGCGGCTTGCGCAACGCCCAGGCGGCCTGGCTGCAGCTCATGGCCGGCCGCGTCGAGCCAAGCCAAATTCCCTATTTCGCTCCGGCCACGCTCGAAGCATTAAGCCCTAACCCCGAGGCTTCTGAAGCAGCGTTTGGCCGAAAAGGAGCGGATAGAGCGCCTGGCCGAGGCACATAAAGATGGATGCGACGCAGCGCTTTGGCGGCACTTCTATGCGCCTCTCGGTCAGTTGCGCGGTTGCTTCACCGCGCCGGCGGGCGCCTGCCCTCCCGGGCCGGCCGATGAGGAAACGATCGGCGGGCTGGCAATGCGGGAGCGGATCATGCTGGCCCGCGGCTTCGGGCAGCTCCTTGAGTTTGCGGACGCCAAAAGTGAGGAGGAGCGGGCGGACGCGCGGCGCCTCGAACACGCACTCGACCTTTACATTCATGCCAAGAGCCGCTTTATCGCCAATCACCGCCAAGCCATCCGGTCGAACCCCGGTCTCGGCCGGCATCGTCAATTTACAGATGCGACCAAGCTTCGCTGGGGATGGGAGGCACGTCCAAGTCCCGCGCGTACCGCCTCCCTTCAATCCAACGATTACTCAGAGGCATTCGAATACCTCATGCAATCGCCGGTGTTGCGGCGCGTCGAGCTGCGGTTCGCGCCTGCCGAAGCGCCACAGGACTATACCCGTTTCCTTGAATCCTGGGGCCTCATCGAGGAAAGAATAAAGAGCGCTGCCGAGGGCTCAAGAGCGGAATGGCCGGTCATCCGCTTTTCCATTCATTTCAAAAGGTCTCTTGACCGCTATGGCGGTGACTTGCGGGCCCAGCGCATGCAGCATTTTTTGTGCGAACTAGATGCACATTCGGCGGCGCTGCACGAATTCCGTTTGGACATGCAGGGCGATGAGCCGGGCGCGGAGGATGGGCCGCCTTTGGCCAGCCGGATCGCGCGCATCGATTTTGCGGGACAGGAGCGCGATATCTTCGCCGATAGAGCGGCTTTCGCCATGAACCTGCTGCGCGGCGATGAGGAAGCGCTGAGGCTGCTCGATGGCGGCCCGGCCGGTGTCGAGCCGTCGCCGGAGTTTCACCGCCGCTGGCTGCAGCTCAAGGAGGATAAGCGGCTCCATATGCCGGCGAGATTGCCGCGCCTCGGTGTCACCTGCCACGCGGGCGAGGACTATGCCCATCCGCTGGAAGGCATCCACGCCATCGCAACGGCAATCGAGGCCTTGAAAATGCGGGCTGGCGACTCGGTTGGGCACGCGCTGGCTATCGGCTGCGACATCGCCCGATTCCATCGGGAATTCGCCCCGCGGGCGATGACCGCAAAAGGCGCGCAGTTCGATGCACTAGCTTGGCTGCGCGCCGTGCTGATCTCGCACGCTCCGCCTGGACATATGCAGGCGGTTGCCCGCATAGAGGCGTGGCTCTGGCGCGAAATGATGGAAATCTACCCCCGCTATGTGCAGCCGATGAGCCTGACCGTGTTCGAGGAGGTGGCCAAGTTCAGGCGCGGCCCGGTTCCAGACAAACAAAAGCGTCCCGCCTCGCTCCCTGGCCGCATCTGGTGGAACGAATGCTGGAACAAGGAGGTCCAGAACGCGCGGGATTTAAGGGTGCCGCTCGCCAGCGTCCTCTACGAACTTGAACCGTCCATATTCTGGGCACAGGAATATGCCGCGCGCGAGATCGCCAGCCGCGGCGTCGTCATTGAACTTAACCCTTCATCCAATTGGCGCATGACGCAATCGCGCAGTCCAAGCGAAATTCCTTTCATCGCCGTGCTGCAGCGCTTCGGCTCCTTCATTCCCGCCTGCATCAATACAGACAACGCCGGCGCCTATGGCACCCGGATCGAGAACGAATATGCAATCGCGCTTTTCGGGCTAATGGAGGCAGGCATGTCCCGCACGGAGGCCCTCGCTTTGCTCGATCGGCTTCGCTTGACAGGGCTCAACCGGCTTTACTGAGCTGCCACTAGTACAGCCCGAGGCAAGTTCGCACCCCATTTGCCGCACGCTCGCAAGCGAACTTGCCTCGGATAAGCTGTACTAGATTTAAGAGTCTCGCTAGTACGCCTGATCCGCGGGAAGTCCTTTCAGTGCCAGCCGCATATGGGGCAGGACTTCCCGCGGGGCGTACTAGGGCGATCGCTCTCCGCCGAGCGGCGGTGCTGAGTGAGTTCGACGCGACGCGTTTTGAATTTTTTGGCAATGCGCACGCGCCAGACTGCTGCGTTTGGCGGATCGAGGTGCGTCACGTATAAGACGTGCTTGCCGGCGATGGCAGAGCGAATAGCGGCCGGTCCGGGCCGCTATTTCTGGCGGTCGTGACTTGCCAGGTCAGAAGTTTGTGGTACCTTTCAGCTAAGCTTAGGCTTAGCCACAATCGCGAGCGAGACTTCTTCGAACTAGATGGTTCCTTCGCAGAAAGGCAACTTTTGGAGGCGTTAAAATGCGTTTCGGCGTGAAGCAGAAAGCCTTCTTATTCTTTCTCTCGTCAACCTGTTTTGGAATAAGTAGCGTATCGGCAGGTGTACTATTAGACAAGCTGAACGGACGATGGAGTATCGGCCACGACTGCGCACTAGAAATAACGGTTTTCGGGGACCGTGTCCAGAGCTCTGGACCTCGTGGTTTCTACATCGAACGAGTTCAATTTGAAGATAGCGAAAGAGTGCAAACTGTTATGATCTCTAATTCTCTGCACAACAAAAATGGATTTAGGCAGGTGTATAAAATCAGCGGTGACAAGCTTTGGATTGGCGAAATAGACGGGCACCATGAAATGATTTTTACTAGATGCTAACAGGTTGCATACAGGCTGAAGGTTATTTGTGCATAGGCAACAAGGCGTAAGGCTTTACCCGGAAATAAGTGCGCCATAAGGCGCCGGGATTTTGTTCGCCCGCAAGGCACGGAAAGGGGCGCATACCCATACGCGCTCAAGCAGCGCCGTGCGGTAGCGCGTCGCTAAGGGTATGTAACCCTTTCCGGAACGCGGCGGGCGGACAAAAGGACAAGCCAGATGGCGCAGTTATTTTTGGGCAAAGCCTTAGCGGCTTGCGCGTAGTATCTCGGCCGGGAAGAGCGCCTTGGTAGCCGGAGGCCACTTCGGCGGAGTAGGCCCGGCAAGATAGCGATCCCGTAGCGGCATACCATGGTTAATTTTCGCTTGGTTAACGAGCAGGTGCCATATTTTCCGCCGCCGTCTTTCTGCGAATCTTTTCCCGCTTTAGGTCGAATTCCACGATTCCAAAATACCCGTTAATATTAGATTGTTGCGCGCGTTAACCACGAATCCAAACCTGAAGTTGCGGAATTAGTTAACAGCAAGCAATGGTTAATCACGTAATATCAATGACTTATTCGTCCGTATACAGTTTAGGCGCTGCCGGAACTGATTTTTCTTGGCGGCGGGACGCAGGAGGAAGAAAGTCAAGCCCGCGGCGATGTATTGGCAGAGTATATTGGTTTGCGGGTATTTAAAAAATGCAGCCGCCGCAGTATGCAAGGAGGACTATTTGCCGGGGAATGCCTGCGCCACGGCCATTGGGGACCGGAGCTGGCCAGGCATGGCAAATAGAAGGGGGCCTCTCGGGAAGGTTTGCCTGCGCACCGCCGCTTCATTTCTTCCTCCAGGCACCTGCCGCGTATCCGCAACGCCATTTCCGAGCAGGGGCAGGCTCCGCAGCGTCATTCCCGCGAAGGCGGGAATCCATTTCAGGCGCTGGAACAAGATCTTAGCGTGGTTCCCCGCCTCCGCTGGGACGACGCTGCGGCCCTTCGATCCGGCGTTAGCACATCGGTAAGGAGCTATGGTCCACCATTGCGTCGTGGGAAGGCGGGGCATGGCTGGGAGGCGTTACGATGGCGATATTTGCAGGATTGAGAGCGGGGCAGGGGCGGCTGCCGGGAGGCAAGCGGCAGGACAGGGCACCGCGGGCCGGTGCAGCTTCCGGCGGGCGTGGCTTGCGCGAAAAGGTAAACGCACGGCGCGGCGCTCAGCCGCCCGAAACCGCGGGATTTGGCAGGCCCAACCTACCGGGCATGGCTAACGAACCGCTAAATCGCCATGGATTTGGCGCAGAGCCTCGTCAAAATTGGTCGCGAAACTCCCCGCCCTGACCCGATTCAGAAACTCAACATCTCCTTTCCATAATCTTCAGCAGCGCGGCGATCTTGATTGTCGCGAAATTCGAGAAGGTGTCGGAGACCGCGTATGGCAGGATAATCTGGCCGTTATGGCGCATGGCTCCACATGTGTAGACGACATTAGGGACGTATCCCTCGCGCTCGGATGGGTCGGGCCGGACCAGCGGCTCGGCGGATCGAGCCAGAACCTTGGAGGGATCGCGCTTGTCGAGGAGTGCCGCTCCGATCGAATATTTCCGTACCGGACCGACGCCATGGGTGAGCAGCAGCCAGCCTTCATCGAGTTCGATCGGCGACCCGCAATTGCCGATCTGTACGAATTCCCACGGGAACTCCGGCTTCAAAATGGCCTGGCCACCGTTCCATGTGTGCAAATCGTCCGAATAGATGAGGTGGAGGTTCTCGTTGTCCTGGCGGCCGATCATTGCATATTTGCCGTCGATCCTGCGGGGGAACAAGGCCATGCCCTTGTTTCGCACGGCGGTTCCCGTCAAAGGCGACATCTTGAACGAGATGAAGTCTGTCGTTTCGATCAACTCGGATCGTATCGCCAAGCCGGAGTAGGCTGTGTAGGTTGCATAGAATGTCTTCCGCCCGTCATCGTCGAATTCCACAAAGCGGGCATCCTCGATGCCGTTCGATTGGGACCTGGTGACGGGAAAGATCACCCGCTCGCTGATATCCTCGTCCGGTTCGAAGACCACCTCGACTTCTTCCCCATCCGCACGCGAGACACGATCTCGCACTTTGGGAGTTGAGGCAAGACGGGCGCTTGGATCGACGGTTACGCTGCCATCGGCCGCCATGGACCCAGATCGAAACGTCAGGGATGAAATATGTCCTTCCCCAACGGCGCGAAGGCTTAGGATGAAGCGGAGCCCGCCTTCCGGCGCGCCGGTTTGATCGGGATGCGCGACGATACTCGGATTGAATAATGCCGATGCTTCAAAGGAATATTCATGCACAAAATAGGCGCCGACGAGTTGGCGCTGTATTTTGGTAAAATCGGCGTGGGCAGCGAAGGCCTCCTCCATTTCGTCGGCACGCGCCTCGAACGTCCTTAGCAGGTGGCGGTGACGGCCTTGAAAATTCTCAAGAACTTCAGCAAGTTGATTGTGCGCCGTCTCGGGATCGAGCCCAAGGACCCGTTCGACGATATGGTTCGCCCGCGTTTTGTCGGTGAGATTGAGGTCCCGCGGCTCGGTTGCAGGCTTGTAAGGGCGCACGACGACCCTGGCCGGATCGGGACGCAGATAGAGAGCTTGACGGTTCAGGAACGTAGCTTTTGGCACAATACCCTCGGTTTTCGCCGTCCCGTTGGCTCGGGACGGCTGGTGTGAGTAGTTTGACGGTTCGTTTGAGTAGAGTATCAGGAAACTTGCGCGCGCAACGCGGGAAATGCTGCGAGGTTCGCGCGATCCCCACTGATGCGTGCAAGCTGACGGATTTCTGCGAGGCTGAGAAGATAGGACACGGTGGATTCGCCACCTCTGTTCTCGTTCGGCCGGTCGCAATGCAGCCCATCCCGGCAGCTCCCCGTTTCCAGATCTACAAGGGGCGTCGACAGATCGTTATTTCCGAGGAACCATGCGAATGCGCGCGCAGCACCTGCTCTCCATTCGGGATTGGCGTCCGCACGCCATGCTGCAAGGCAGGCCGAGATCGTCGCAGTAGCTTCCAAAGGCTGCTGATCGAACGGCTCTGGCGGCTTCCGCTTGTGGCCGAAGCTATCCGAGCCGACGGGTCTAAAACAGCCCGATGGTGCCGTCTGCACCTTCATGAGCCAGGCCAAGGAACGCAAGCCGGCATCGACGTAATCGGGCACTCCGGTCGAAATCCCCGTAACGATCAGGGCCTGGGGCAGACGGGCGTTGTCGTAGGCAAGCACATCCTCGAACCACACCCAGTCCTTCGTGCCTGCCGCCGCCATCTTGGCAATCAACCTGTCAGCTAGGAGATGACGGAGGAAGCCGGCATAGGAATTCCTCGCAATGGCGGCGCAATAGCCGTCCAACCCGAGCAGGGTAAAAGCCCAAGCGCGTGGCGAGAGAAAGGCCTCCACCGTAGGCAGTGCTTCGGCGAACAGGGAGGCGGACCAGCTCCGGCGCGATGGGCTAGCGTCGCTGCGTGCGCACTCGCCCAAGGCCCAAAGAGTTCGTCCGTGACTGTCCTCCGAGCCGCGGTCTTCGAGCCAGCGCCGGTCGAAGCTCATGAAGTTGCGAAACCGCCTCGTGTCTGGATTCCACGCATGCTGGACAAATCCGGCCAGGCGGGCCGTCAATGTTTGCGGCAAGCGCTCCTCGCCTGAGTTATCGAGCGCGCAAGCCAAGAGTAGCGCCCGGGCATTGTCATCGACGCAATAACCGTGGTGACGGTCGGGCACGCAATGGACCGCATGCTGGAAGAGACCGGTATCGTCGCACATGGACAAAAAATGGCCGAGGCGCATCTCCGGCGCAGCGTGGCTGCCTCGCGAAGGCACGCTTTGGCTGGTCCGCGAAATCACCCTCGGCCGGTGCGCCCGCCGTGCGCTTTCGAACGCGGCAAGGTGCCGCCCGGCGTTTCGTTCCCATGTCATGCACCGGCTGCTCGCATAGGCGCGCTCGCGCATCGCCTGCAGCCGCCCGTTGCCGGTCAGCAACGCCGCGATCTCGGTGCCGGTAGCGGTGGCATCGCCGAAGGGCACCAGAATGCCGCGTCCGTCTGCCAGCAGTTCCTGTGCGTGCCAATAGGGCGTCGAGACGACCGCCTTTCCCAGCCCGAAGCTGTAGGCCAGCGTGCCAGAAGTCATCTGCGCCTCGTTGAGGTAGGGCGTGACGTAGACGTCGCACATCGAAATGTAGGCAAGCAGCGTTGGCTGATCGACGAACCGGTCGAGGAATACGACGTGGCTTTCGATACCGAGTTCCCGCACACGCGCCACAAGGCTCTCGCGGTAGACCTCGCCTTGATCCCGGACGAGATGGGGGTGCGTCGCCCCCAGAACGATATACACCGCGCCGGGACTGCTCTTCAGGATCAAGGGCATAGCGTCGATCATGACTTCAATGCCCTTGGTGGGAGAAAGAAGGCCGAACGTCAGGATGACTGGCCTGCCGCTGAAGCCGAATCTGGCCTTGGCTCGGTCGGGCTCGACAAATGCAAAGTCGGGAATACCGTGCGGTATAACCTCAATCTTTTCCGCCGGAACCCGGTAAACCGTACGCAGCAGCTTGCGGCCTTTTTCCGCCATGACGACGATCCTCGACGACGCATCCACGACCCGGTCCAGAACCGCGCGGTATTCCGGCGCGGGCTCTGCAAGAACCGTATGCAGCGTGGTGATGACAGGCATTGTCAGCCGCGAAAGCAGCGCCATGATGTGGCTGCCTGCTACACCGCCGAAAATTCCAAATTCATGCTGGAGGGAAACGGCGTCGAAGCGGCCTGCGTTCAGGAAACCGGCCGCGCGCACGTAATCCTCGATCCTTTCATCCCGGACCTGATGGCGGACAGCGGGAGGGTAATCGTAGGCGTTACCATTGTCGGTCATCGCCACTATGCAAGTTTCCACATCAGCGTCCGACGCTGCAATCGCTTGCTGCAGATCGGTCGTAAAGGTGGCTATTCCGCAGTGGCGCGGCAATGAATTCCCTATGAATGCTATTCGGCTGAGCTTGGTCATGGCCGCGCCTCCGTTGAGCGGACCGGCGAAGCCGCTGTTGCCCGGTGAAGAAGGGGAGGCCGCGAAAATCGGTGCATCGCAAAATTCCCTTTATGCCTTTCCCGGCTGCGTAAAAGGCGGGTACTGGGCTCGGTGGCCACATAGGCCAATAGCCCCTTCATGCCTCCAGCACCAACCTCGATGCTGGTGTCCTCCGCTTCCAGGAACATCGCTTCGCCCGCGAATGCATTCATCAGTCCGATCCGGGCGTGGCCTTCGAGGACAAAAAGCCACGTCTCGCGCCCGGCATGGAGTTCCCAGTTCGATTTCGATAAAAGGTCGATCCGCTCAAGCACGAAATGCGAGCTGGCGACTAGCAGCGTTCTGGCATTGGTGAGGCACCTCTGAACGGATTGGCATTCGGCTGGCCCTGCACGTGCAGCCGCCACGGCGTTGCCGGCTTGAAGTTCCCGCTGCCGGCCATAATCGAAAAGGCGGAAAGTCGCGTCGCTTCGCTGCTGGATTTCTGCAATCACTAGTCCAGGACCGATGGCATGGATCGTGCCAGCGGGCACGAAAACGGCGTCGTCCTTCCGGACCAGGTGCCATTGAACCAAGTCCGCAATCGAGCCGTCCTCGATGGCTGCTCGCAGTTGCGGCGCGGTAAGTGGCCCCTTCAGTCCGACGGCAACTTGGGCGCCGGGTGCGGCGGAAAGAATGTACCAAGCCTCGGTCTTACCGTGCTCCATACCAATTGATTGCGCGAAGGCGTCGTCCGGGTGAACCTGGATGGACAGCGCTTCGTTGGCGAACAGCAACTTGAGCAGCAGTGCGGGGGGTGGAGCGGTCAGATCGGTACGTTGAAACCACAGCTCACCTATCGGGATGCCGTCGCTACGATGCTCGCTCCAGGGGCGGAGATCGGTGCTTCCCCAGGGTTTGTGCACGACCTGCATGCGGGCATGTTCGATCGTCACGCTTTTTCTCCTGGTTCGCGAGCGCTCGTTCCCGAATAGCCTGAGATCGAAGACCCGGCCCTCATTGGCGAGCTGCGTCCTAACATGCCCAGGCGGATACCCAGTTCACCGTTCCAGTGACACCGGCCGCTCCCGTTAGAAGCAGCCAAATTCGTAGGAAACACGAGCTAACTCTTCACGCTATACAAACGCAATGCACACACACGGTTTTTTTACTTGACCGGCAAAGCCGTTCTAGGTCTAATACTAGGTTTTATAAAATAATAGCGCCAGCGTCTCGCTGATATTTTCTGCGCATAGACTCCGTAAACGTGGTTAGTCAATGGCAGAAAAACAAGCACTATGTGTAAAATTATTTGACGCGTAGCCCCGCTGCGAGCTTTATTCTGAGCCACGTTTCATCCGCTCATCACTAAATATCGCAGGCGAGGGGCGGTCCCTCGGTAGGTCCGCAGCGTTCCACTTACGCTTCCCGGCCTCGCGAGGGGATGTCAAATCCGTCCATGGATCGGCTCCAGCTGGCGTTTAGGGGATTAAGGAGTTCCTAGGGACACTCTTTTCGCTTTAACACTCAAAACGGTTCACAAATAGTTTTTCAACAGGCGCTTGCCTAATCGAGGTGCCATCCCAATATTTCTTAAAATGATAAAATTTGAAGGCGCCATGTTCTAACAAGAACTATACGCTCTATCGATTATATTTAACTCACTCCAGGGAAGGACTTTCAACGTGAGCGCTGCCCTAAAAATGGCTGCTGCAAGTACCCGCGACATCGTGGACGCAATCCAGAATAGCGGATCATACACCAAGTTCCTGGCGGCGCTAAAAGCTACCGGACTTGCTGAAACCTTTAGAGGGGCTGGGCCATTTACTGTTTTCGCGCCCTCCAACGAAGCGTTCAAAAAGCTTCCCACCGGTGCGTTCGACGGCTTGCTTAAGCCAGAAAACAAGAATGACCTTGTCCACATTTTAAAGTATCACGCGGTCGCCGGACGGCTTAGTTCGGACGAGCTGGCCGGTAAGCGGTTTAAACGGAAGTCCGTTGAGGGCGCAGAGCTGTCGCTCGATGGAACAGCAGGCGTGACAGTGAATAGGGTGAAGGTGATGGGTCCCGGGATCGAGGCATCGAATGGCATCATTCATGCCATAGACACGCTCCTCGTGCCCCCAAAGGCATGATTGCCGCCTATTTTCCGTCCATGCCGGACAGACATCAGCCGGCTCCGCGGCATCAAAGTTCTAGTTCAACTTTAACCTGGAGGAGGCAGATTTGTCTCACAAATTCGCCGTCGGTCAAACAGTCCATTTCGCCCCAAGCAGCGCGCATAACGCTATTGCGGGAAATTACGAGGTCCGCCACCTCATGCCGGCATCCGACTACCAAGTTGAGCCGCGTTACCGCATAAAGAACCTAGCGGAACGGCACGAACGCGTCGTTAGCGAAAGCGATTTGAAACCCCGGCAATAGACTGCGGACTTCCTAAGTGAGCTATTGACCGGGTGCGTTGTTTCCCGCACTCCGAAATTCACACCGATCTCATCGACTAGGAAAAACCATGTCAAAAGGCCAGAAACGAAGCAACCGCGAAGCCAAAAAGCCAAAAGCGGTGAAGCCCAAAGAACCAGTAGTTGCGTCTTTTGCAGCAAGTCTGACAAAGGCAAAGCTCACTCCGAATGCAACCGGCAAGAAAAAGACATTCTGATACTCTTTTCATCTTGCGCCAGCTGGAAGCTTCGCGCGAGGGAACCGGCGCGTATGCGCACTGATATGCGCCGCTACTGCCTAGGTTCATTCCTGCGGATGGGGAATGGAGAGAGGCAGCTGCGTGTTACGCCGAGCCTTCGGGGCCGCTTCCAGTAGTGGTTGTGCCAAAGCCCATGCCGCAGCCAGATTGCGAATGGTTCAATACAGGCCCGGGCCTGCCCGCAAGCGATACCTTCAAAATAGTTTCAGGCCGCAACCTAAGGCGAAGCCGCAGGAGTGCCGCCCCTATCAAAAAGAGCTGGAGGACCTACCCATGGCAGCCAAAGACGTAAGATTCTCTCAAGACGCCCGTGACCGGATGATGCGGGGTGTCGACATGCTCGCCAACGCCGTCAAAGTAACGCTTGGCCCCAAGGGCCGGAATGTCGTGCTCGATAAGAGCTGGGGTGCCCCTCGCATCACCAAGGATGGCGTCACGGTCGCCAAGGAAATCGAGCTTGAGGACAAGTTCGAGAACATGGGCGCCCAGATGGTGAGGGAGGTGGCAAGCAAGACCTCCGACGCCGCCGGCGACGGTACCACCACGGCGACCGTGCTCGCCCAAGCGATCGTTAAAGAAGGGTTAAAATCGGTGGCAGCAGGTGCCAACCCGATGGACCTGAAGCGCGGGATAGACCTCGCCGTGCAGGCTGTCGTAGCTGAGCTCAAATCGAAATCGAAGAAAGTGACTAACAACGACGAGATCGCCCAGGTTGGCACGGTCTCGGCCAATGGCGATGCCGAGGTCGGCAACATGATCGCCGAGGCCATGCAGAAGGTTGGGAAGGAAGGCGTCATCACGGTTGAGGAAGCCAAGTCGCTCGCGACCGAACTCGACGTGGTCGAAGGCATGCAATTCGATCGCGGCTACATCTCGCCCTACTTCGTGACCAACGCGGAAAAGATGGTGGCCGAACTGGAGGACGTCTACATCCTCATCAACGAAAAGAGAATTTCTTCGCTACAGCCCATGCTGCCTTTGCTGGAAGCAGTTGTGCAGGCTGGCAAGCCGTTGCTCATCATTGCAGAGGATATCGAGGGTGAGGCACTGGCCACGCTGGTTGTCAACAAATTGCGCGGCGGCCTAAAGGTGGCGGCGGTCAAGGCGCCAGGCTTCGGCGACCGGCGGAAGGCTATGCTCGAAGACATCGCCACCGTGACGGGCGGCACTTTGATCGCCGAAGACCTCGGCATTAAGCTCGAGAACGTCACCCTCACTATGCTTGGCCGCGCCAAGCGCGTCTTGATCGACAAGGATAGTGCGACGATTATTGACGGCGCCGGCAAGAAGAAGGACATCGAGGCCCGCATCAATCAGATCAAGGTTCAGATCGGGGATACGACCTCGGACTACGACAAAGAGAAGCTGCAGGAGCGGCTCGCAAAACTTGCCGGCGGTGTCGCGATCATCAAAGTGGGCGGTTCCACCGAGGTCGAGGTGAAGGAGCGCAAAGACCGGGTTGAAGACGCCTTGCATGCTACTAGGGCGGCCGTCGAGGAAGGCATCGTGCCGGGCGGCGGTGTGGCGCTCTTGCGAGCAGCCACGGTTCTCGACAAGCTCAGGGCTGAGAACGAGGACCAGAAGGCTGGTATCAACATCATCCGCAAGGCGCTCTCATGGCCGGCCCGCCTGATCGCAATCAATGCTGGCGAAGACGGCGCGGTAGTTACGGCCAGGATCCTCGAAAACGCGGCCTATGGTTTCGGCTACAACGCCCAGTCGGGCGAGTATGGAGACCTCACCAGCCAAGGCGTTATCGACCCGGTGAAGGTCGTGCGTAACGCTCTGCAGGGTGCGGCCTCGATTGCGGGACTCCTGATCACGACCGAGGCGATGGTGGCAGAGCGGCCAAGGAAGGATGCGGCTCTCGCGCCGATGCCAGGCGGCATGGGCGGGATGGACTACTAACCACGAGGCCAACCCGGTCTCAACACTGAGAGCGTCCGCCGCGCTGATTGCGCCGGCGGCCTGATCTTAGGCGATGCTCTGAAATAACTGCGCCGTCTGGCTTGTTCTCTTGCCCGCATGCTACGTTGCAAAAAGGGTTACATATCTTGGATATGCGCCCCTTTTTGTGCCTTGCAGCCGGCCAAGATTCCGGCGCCATCCGGCTCACTTATTTCAGAGCATCGCCTTATTCAGATGCGCGATTGGGCCTAGTTCCAGCGTCTGGGGGAAAGTGGAGCGAATGGCCCGGAGCGCAAGCTCCAAAAGCTAAAGGCTCTCTCTGTTATCGAGAGCTAAACGGCTATTCCGCCTAATTTTGGTTTCGGGTCCTTCGCTTCCATTCTTCGCGGCTGCCCGGATTCGTCGAAGTCGACCCCTGCGGAATGCGCCAGGTCGAGCCGGCCCGGCACCGGGCTTCGCTCGTGCGTGGTATGCTGCGTGAAATTGGTTCTGGCCTTGACATCATCTAGCTGCGCCCCATTTCCATCCATATGGATGGCAGGTGGATGGTGTGTGGATGAGCGAGAACATCTATGAGATGCGCCCGAAGACGGCCGATACCGAGAAGATCACGATCAACCTCGGCTTTGTCGACCTCGGTCACATAGACTTGCTGGTGGGGGAGGGGTTCTACTCCAACCGGACCGACTTTATCCGCACCGCTATCCGCAATCAGGTCGAGCGGCACACCGATGCCGTCCGCAAGGCCGTGACGCGCAAAAGCGTGGACCTCGGCCTTCGGCATTACAGCGCCGTGGATCTGCAAGCGGCGCTGGATGCCGGGCAGATGCTCGATATTCGCGTCCTGGGCCTCGCCAGCATCGCCCAGGACGTCACGCCCGAGCTCGCCCGCGCTGCCATCGCCTCGATCACCGTTTTGGGTGCGCTGCACGCCAGCGCTGCTGTCAAGGCAGCCCTGGCAGATCGCATCCAATGACTGCTGTGCGACTCGAACGAGATCGCGCAGCCCGCCCCCGGAGAAGTGAGACAGGCTGGACTTCCCAATGTCAGTTAGCCCGTTTCCAAACACAGAAAGTACCGGCATGACCTACCGAATGCCCAAAGAAATGGCTGAGGCGGCCCGCCTCACCAGGACCGGCAAACTTGCCGAGGCGACCGCCCTCATCCAGCAACTGCTCCAGGGCCGCGGCGCCCCCGGGCAAGCCCAGGCTAGCTCAGACACCACGGCCGGCGCGCCGCCGCGGCCCCCACTCGAGTTCGGGGCAGGTCTGCCCGCTACGCTTCGGACTGGCTTGTCCGAAACCCTGCGGCGCCTGTCCGCAAGGGCTAAGGCGGCCGGCGCCGGCATTAGGGGAGACGCCGCCCTGCGGCCCGCTCCCGACCCGATCCCCGAGGGAGCCTCATTCGTGACGGCCTCCTACGCCAACGGGGCCGGGACGCGCGATTACAAGCTTTACATTCCGGGCGGCGCCGCCGGTCAGCGGCTTCCCCTGATCGTGATGTTGCACGGCTGTACTCAGACGCCTGACGATTTCGCCGCTGGGACGCGTATGAACGCGCTGGCCGAAGAGCGTACCTGCTTCGTTGCCTATCCTGCGCAGCCCGTTTCCGCCAACCCATCGAGGTGCTGGAACTGGTTCACCCCCGGCAACCAGCAGCGCGGCGCAGGCGAGCCTTCGCTTATCGCAGGCATCACCCGCCAGATCATGCGGGACTACCCGGTCGACCCGCAACGCGTTTACGTCGCCGGGCTCTCGGCCGGCGCCGCGGCGGCTGCCATCATGGGGATGACCTACCCCGATCTCTACACCGCGATTGGCGTCCATTCCGGTCTCGCTTTCGGGGCCGCCAGCGACCTGCCTTCAGCGTTCGCCGCCATGCGGCAGGGCGAATCCGCCGTTGCCGATGCGCTTTCCAGCCTCGCCCGCGGCGGGGCGGACAGCGAATTGCTCTCGACGTTCGGGGACTTCCTCCCGGCGTTCGGAGCCATGGAGCCTAGCAAGCCCGCGGCGTTTGACGCGCCTTCCAGCAGCGCTTGGGGTACGGAAGGCCGGCGGGCCGTCCCGGCGATCGTGTTTCACGGAGATCAGGACACCACGGTCCACGCGCGCAACGGCGATCAGGTCATCGCGCAGTCGAGGGCAACGGCGGCCATGGACCTCAGCACAAAAGTGGAGCACGGCCGGGCGCCCGGGGGGCATGCTTACAGCCGCACCCTCCATGCCGATGCGAGCGGCCAGGCTATACTTGAGCAGTGGGTTATCCATGGAGCCGGGCATGCCTGGTCGGGCGGCAGCCCCTCGGGGTCCTTCACCGACCCGCGAGGACCTGACGCCGCGCGGGAGATGCTTCGCTTCTTCCTTGAGCACTCACATCCCGCGCCGCGCGTCGATGGCGGCGTGACGCACGATGCAGCCGCTGCGCAGCCAGAAAGGCCGGCGCGAAGGCGGAGGAGCTCAAAACGATCGTGACCTGACCCGATGGCAGGTGCTCCTGCCAATGCGATTGGGGTGCACCGGGCGGCCCAACGGCCAGGCCGCCCGCTATTGCGGCTCCCATCAAGTGGGGTGAATCCGGTACAATTACGGACTCGGGAAGCAGGGAGCCGGCTTCGCCTCGAAAATCGGCGTGTATGCGGGGATCCACTAACCTGCCTTCTCTCATTGTTGGCAAGCGCGACGGCCCGATGCCGGCGGCCAGGTCCCCTAGAGTGCCAAATTAGGGGCCGTTCCACAGCTGGGTGGTAGCCTCGTTGAACCTCCGCGAGAAAATCCCGTCGCTGACCCATTTCTGACGAAACCCCCTTGACAGTTCTATAATTCGGCATTTATGGAATAATGAAATATTGAGGTTGCGATGGCTGACGCGCCCTACGACGATCAAATTGCCCGCTATGCCGATATGATGGCGGCGCTCGGCACCGAAACGAGGCTCAGGATCGTGCGCCTGCTTCTGTCGGCACACCCTTACGGTCTTGTGGTGGGCGAAATCGGATCGGAGCTGGGCATTCCGGCCTCGACGCTCTCCCATCATCTCGAAAAGCTTAAAAACGAAGACCTGGTGAAAGTGCGCCGCGAGAGCACCTTCCTGCGCTACACGGCGAACACCCAGGCGCTGCAGGACATCCTGGCGTTCCTCTTCGCCGAATGCTGCACCCGCAACAAGGCCGTCAAACCCGAAGCCATCACCTGCTGTTAGGAGCGAGCCATGAGCCATACAGATATCAAGGAAGCGGTACGCGAACGTTATAGCGAGGCGGCCAAGCGGGTCAGCCAGGGCGGCGGATCGTGCTGCGGCGCCGGGGGTACGGACCCCATTACCTCGAATCTCTACGACGTTTCCGAGAAGGGCGCTTTGCCCGAAGCCGCAGTGCTGGCTTCGCTTGGCTGCGGCAACCCTACAGCCCTGGCGCAGCTGATGCCCGGTGAGACTGTACTCGACCTCGGCTCGGGCGGCGGCATCGACGTTCTTCTGTCAGCCCGCCGCGTCGGTCCCACGGGCAAGGCTTACGGCCTCGATATGACGGACGAAATGCTGGCGCTCGCGCGTCAGAACCAGAAGGAGGCTGGCGTTGAGAACGTCGAATTCCTCAAGGGCGAGATTGAGAACATCCCGCTTCCGGACAATTCGGTCGATGTCATCATTTCGAACTGCGTCATCAACCTTTCAGCCGACAAGGACAAGGTGCTCAAGGAGGCGTTCCGCGTGCTGAAGCCCGGCGGGCGTTTCGCTGTCTCCGATATCGTCACGCGCGGCGAAGTGCCCGCGCAATTCCGCAACCAAGTGCTGTTTTGGGCGGGCTGCATCGCGGGCGCGCTTCAAGATACCGAATACACTCGCAAGCTCGCCGCGGCAGGGTTTGTGGACATCGGCATTGAGCCCACGCGCATGTACACGGGCGAAGATGCTCGCGAGTTTCTGAGCGGCAAGGGCCTCGATATCGATGTGGAAGCCCTGGCCCAACACGTCGACGGCAAATTCATGAGCGCTTTCGTGCGCGCCAGAAAACCGGAAGCCCGCACCGGGTGCTGCGGTTGAACAGTGGCGGCCATCCTGCGGCGCACTGTCAGTTGAACAAGATGCGCTGGTGCCTGCCGCCAATCGCATCGCCGCGAAACACATCGCAAGCGCCGCAGAGCTGGAGGCGGCGCAAGTGCTTCTAGCTCGCAGGAGGGACCATGGACGATCCATCGATGAGTTGTGGCCCAGCGGTGCCCGCGGCGGCTTATACTGAGGCTGGCCAGGGGCAAACCGTGCTTCTCCTGCACGGCTCTACAGGCAACGGCAGCATGTGGCGCTCGACAATGGGTGCCTTGCAGCCTCGATTCCGCAGCATTGCGCCGGACCTGATCGGCTATGGCCGATCCCAGGCTTGGCCGTCAGACGTGCCGTTCCATCTCGACGCCGAAACTCAGGCATTGCAGAAATTGCTGCCCTGCTGCGGCGGAAAATTTCACCTCGCCGGATACTCTTACGGCGGAGCGGTGGCTCTACAGATGGCGCTCGCCAATCCTGGCCGTGTTCTCTCGCTGACGCTTATCGAGCCGGTGTTCTTTGCTGCCCTTCGCTACACCGGAGAGAACGGCGCCTACGGCAAACTCCGGAACGAATGCGACCGCTTCGCCGCCATGATGGCGGATGGAAAGCGCGAGGCAGCGATGGAGCAGTTTGTCGAGTTCTGGAATGGCAGCGGAGCCTGGGCGCGTCTGCGCCCGGCGGTGCGCGATTCCCTGCTTGGGATGGCAGACAAGGCTGTGCTCGACTGGGAGGCTTCGTTCGCGGCCTGCCCGGGCCCGGACCGCTTGGCGGCGCTGGGGCCGCTCACCTTGCTGGTGCGCGGCGACGGCAGCCCCGAGCCAATGCAGCGCCTCGTGGAAGCGCTGCACGCCCTTATGCCGGAAAGCGAACGTGCCGTGGTGCAAGGGGCCAATCATCTGCTACCGCTGACTCACTCAGCGGAACTTACCGGGCTTATCAGGACGCGGCTTCTCGCCAGCACGCAGCGCCCCTGTTGCGCAAGGTCTAGACGGAAAGATCTTGTGCGCTTTCGTGCGGGCACAAAAACGGAAAGCTGTTCCCGCCAGTGTTGCTAATCGTAAGAGCAAATCCATGAGCGAGCGTATTTACAACGTCCTATCCTTCCGCACCGGCAACTCGGCGCGCGGTGTCATGGCCGAGTACATCATGAACCGCGAGGGCGCCAGGAAGCCATGACCGCACATTGGAGCGTACCTGACCCCGCAGCCTTTCGAGGAAGCGCCACGGCTGCCGGCCGTGGTGGCGAAGCTTGGAGAAGGGTATGAAATGAGGCGGAAGATTAAAAAGCTTGCGTGGTGGTTTGTTCTGCTCCTGGGCGCGGCTGCCAATATCTATTTTATTTATGTCGCGACGACGCATTCATCGGACGAGCCAGACGAGGGACGGCCATCATTTTCCATCTTCTCTATCAATCGAACCATCCAGGACTAATTGGATTATCCGGCAGGAATTAAGAATTGGAGCTTCAATGTCCATCGTCATCTATCATAATCCGGCGTGCGGCACCTCCCGCAACGCGCTCGCGATGATACGCCAAAGTGGAGAAGAACCTCAGATCGTCGAATATCTGAAGACACCGCCAACGCGAGAGCGGCTGCGAGAACTCATCGCGGCAATGGGCGTTCCAGTTCGCGCGGTCTTAAGGCAAAAGGACACGCCTTATTATGAGCTCGGCCTGGACGACCCGAAATGGTCCGATGACGAGCTTATCGATACGATGCTTGCACATCCGATCCTCATCAACCGGCCCATTGTGGTAACGCCAAAAGGTGTCAAACTATGCCGGCCCTCGGAAGTAGTCTTGGAGGTCTTGCCTAATCCAAACATCGGACCGTTCACAAAGGACGATGGCCAAGTCGTCATAGACCAGACCGGGAAGCGGATCACCCATGGTTAGTGAGGCGAAGTAATGAACGAGCGCATTTTCAACGTCCTGTTCCTCTGCACCGGCAACTCGGCGCGCAGCGTCATGGCCGAGTGCATTATGAACCGTGAAGGCGTCAGGAAATTCCGGGCCTTCAGCGCAGGGAGCCATCCAAAGGGCTCCATCGATCCCATGGTGCTCAACTTGCTGAAGAAACTCAATTACGCAACGGGCGAGTTGCGGTCGAAATCGTGGGAAGAGTTCGCTCAGCCCGGTGCCCCCGAACTCGATTTCGTGTTCACCGTCTGCGACAACGCCGCGGGCGAAGTCTGCCCGCTTTGGCCGGGCCAGCCGATGACCGCTCATTGGGGCGTGCCGGACCCCGTCGCCTTTGAGGGAACGCCTGCGGAAAAGGCCGCATACACCGCGGACGTCTTTCGCATGCTGGAACGGCGCATCGGCATTTTCTGCTCTCTGCCGCTTCAATCGATTGACAAGCTGGCGCTGCAAAAGCGTCTCGACGAAATCGGCAAGAGCCGCGCGTAACCTTCGGAACAGAGGCGGCGAGCTAGCGAGCCTTTCGTTGCTGACGCAAACGCTAAATAGGAGAGAATGGATGACTGAAAGCTGTTCACCTGCAAAAGAAAACGGTTCATCGACCAGCGGCTTCACGATTGCTGTCGAAAAAATTTCTGGCCGTTGCCAAATTGGCGAAGATTGGGCCAGCGAGGCAGTGAACGCCGGAAAGATACCCGTACTCTCGTGCGAAGGTCCGTGTATCAAAGGAGAAATCGCCAGGCGCGCTGCCACTCTCTTGCCCCGCGTGGACCAAAGGTTCGAACGCGCCTGCCACGGAGAAGGCTTTTACGTGCCTTATTCGTCCATGGCTAAATGGATCGCTAAGGCCGGCAAGGTGGTAATGATTGACGGATGCTTCCTTCACTGCCACGGGAGGGTGCTGTCCAATCTCGTCGATCCAGCGAAGATCTGCCACATTAACGCACACGCCATTCACAAAGAGTACGGTGACGCATTTTCGTGGGACGATATTCCTGATTCGAAAATTTCGGAACTGGCCAGAAAAGTTGCCGGAGAAGTGGCTGTAACCGCATTAAAATCTATTGGTGCCTAAGCAAGAGCCGCGAATAGCCTCCGTGTGTGACGGAATAGAAAGGACCTTCTGCGATGAGCGCTATCACCGCTAAGCTATCGTTCCTCGACCGCTATCTCACGGTCTGGATTTTCGCCGCGATGGCCGCCGGCATCGCGCTGGGCAGTCTCGTCCCCGGCGTAAAGGGGTTCATCGATGCCTTCCAGGTTGGCACCACGAACGTGCCGATTGCGCTGGGCCTCATCTTGATGATGTATCCGCCCTTCGCCAAGGTGCGCTACGAGGACCTGCCCCGCGTCTTCCGGGATACGAAGGTCCTCGCCCTTTCGCTGGTTCAGAACTGGGTGGTTGGCCCGGTTTTCATGTTTGCACTCGCGATTATTTTCCTGCCCGATAAGCCGGAATATATGGCTGGCTTGATCCTCATCGGCCTTGCCCGCTGCATCGCCATGGTGATCGTGTGGAACGAGATCGCGGAGGGTTCGACCGAGTACGCAGCCGGTCTCGTCGCCTTTAATTCGATCTTCCAGGTTCTGTTCTACAGCGTCTACGCCTGGTTTTTCGTCACCGTGCTGCCGCCGCTGTTCGGGTTATCCGGCTCGGTTGTGAACGTCTCCATCGGCCAGATCGCGCAAAGCGTCTTCATCTATCTGGGTATCCCGTGCGCCGCCGGCCTATTGACGCGGGCTGTCATGCTGCGCTTCGTGTCCAAGGACTGGTATCATGGCCACTTCGTGCCGAAGATCGGGCCGATCACTCTTGTGGCCTTGCTTTTCACCATCGTCGTCATGTTCTCCCTGCAAGGCGAAAAGATCGTCACCATCCCTGGCGACGTGGTGCGCATTGCCATTCCTCTCCTGATCTACTTCGTAGTGATGTTTGCCGTTTCGTTTGCGATGAGCAAACGGATCGGCGCCGGCTATGCCAAGTGCGCCACGCTTTCATTCACCGCCGCCAGCAACAATTTCGAGCTGGCGATTGCGGTGGCGGTCGCCGTCTACGGCATAAATTCGGGCGCGGCCTTTGCTGCCGTTATCGGTCCGCTGGTGGAGGTGCCGGTGATGATCGGCCTCGTAAACGTCGCTTTGTGGGCCAGGGGCCGCTTCTTTCCGGGAGAGGCGCTGGCGTAGGCACAATTTGGCGATCATGTCGAATTAGGGTAGTGAGTGATTGTGGGCCATCGTGTTCATCCTGCCGCAATGCTCAGGGCTGAGCCTGCTCACCTTCCCGGAGAGGTGACCGGTGATGCACATCAGCCCAGCTAAATGAGATCACCACGCGGATCACGGACGAAATCGAACTTGTCGAGCGTCTTATCCAGCATACCAAGATCAGCGGAGGCCGGGTATGGGCGCACTGATGTCATCCCATGACACTAGTACGCCCCGCGGGTGCGAACTTCCGGCCGGCTGTACTAGTTACCGGTCGCTATGTCCCCCGTACGGCTTTCTGAGGCATCTTGTATCAGGAGCCGGACATCTGGTTCTCCAATTCTGCTGACACTCGGCGATACCGGGTTCAACTGATGGTTCTCCATTACAAATACCTTTGAAGCGCGGCGGACCAACGCCGGCCGGTGTGCAACGATAATGCGCGTAATTTGCATATTTGCGATAAGGTCCGCCAGCATCTCCTCCGTTGCTTCGTCAAGATTGGCGGTTCCTTCGTCGAGGAAGAGGAGCTTTGGTTGGCGGTACAGCGCTCGGGCGAGCAGCACGCGCTGGCGCTGCCCTCCGGAAAGTGTAGAGCCCATATCTCCTACGAGTGAGAGGTATCGCATTGGAAAGCGGGCGATATCCTCAGCTACCCGGGCTGCTTCCGCGGCCGCCTCAACCCGGGCCATATCAAGGTCCGGATCGAAGGCAGAGATGTTCTCGGCGAGCGAACCGGACAATAACCTGTCGTCTTGGGCAACAAAACCAATGTGCTGTCGCCACGACCGCCAGCGCCCGGCATCTGAGAGATGCCCATCCAACTCGATTTTCCCTTCGGTTGGCAGGTAGAGGCCCATCAGAAGCTTAAGCAGAGTACTTTTCCCGCAGCCGGACATGCCCGTAATGGCAACAAACTCCCCCGGCTGGACTTCGAGGCTCAAGTTTTTGAGAACCCAGGGATCGGTAGAGCCATAGCGGAAGGAAAGTCCCTCAGCTCGTATACCACCCCGAAACACCATAGCGGGGGCGGGACCCGTGGCTTCGATCTGATTGACCACAATGTCGGACACCCGGTCGAGATGCAGGCCGAGCAGGCGGAATTGCAGCCCCTGGTTGATCAAAGCGACGGCCCGATCGGTAAAGGTCTGCCGGAAACTTAAAAAAGCGAATAGCATGCCGACGGAGAAGCCCTCGGCAGCAATGACCATGCGCGCGGCGAGATAGGTGACAAAGACCGTCTGAAGCCCCGATATCGCGGTTTGCAGAAAAGCCTGCCCGATTTGGAGCTTACCGACACGAAACCCAGCATTGACGACGGAAATATAGGCGTTCCGCCAGGCCCCCTCGCGTTCGGCCTCGCGCCCAAGCAGCTTGATGGTGATGGCGGCGCGCACGGACTCCATGATCACAGTGCTTTCCTTGGCCTTGGCAACAATCTCTTCCTGCATGCGCGCCCGAGTTGCGCTGTAGTAAGCCATCGCGACGAAGAGCTGCAGGGCAACGCCCGCCAAGACAATGCAGGCCAAAAGGGTGGAATAGAAGAACAGAACGGCGGCGGCGATAAAGGCCATCGTTCCGTCGATCAAAACAGCGATCAGGCCCTTGGTGATGGCGTCCTGGATCGGCTGGACCGAACCGATGCGGGACAGAATATCGCCTAAGTGCCGTTTCTCGAAAAAGCCGGCAGGCAGCCGCATGAGATGCCGGACGAGGTTGCCAACCACCTGAAATGTCAAGAGCTGGCCGTAGACGCGCAACGCCCAGCTGCGCAAGGCGTCAAGCCCGGCAGCGGCCAGTGCGAGGCCACCGAAGCCAAGCGCGATTACCGTCAAGAGATCGGCATCGAACCGGTACAATGCCTGATCGACGATGAGCTGCACCTGGAAGGGCGCGGCAAAGGTTGCAATCTGCAGCGCCAGCGACAGGATCAGCACCTGGACAAAAGCCGAGTGCCCTCCCTTCATGCTCGACCATAGCGCCCAAAATGGCAAGGAACCTTTCGCCACAATCGGGGTGAAGTTCGTCGCGGGCACAAGTTCGAGCACAACCCCGGTGAAATGCTTCGAGGCTTCGGCCATGCCGAAGGTGCACTTGCCGGCGGCGGGATCGTGAATGGTTATGCGGCGGCGTCCCGCTTTGACGAGTACAACAAAGTGATCGAGGTCCCAATGCAGGATGGCCGGACACTGCACTTTGCGCAGATGAGTCAGTTCGACCCTTAGCGGTCGCGGCGAGAGATCCAGCTCATCCGAAAATCCCATTAAGCTCCGCAAGGTGGCGCCCGTCAGCGACAAGGAGAAGCGCTGGCGCATACCGTTCAGGTCGATGTCGTGGCCATGATAACAGGCGATCATGGCTATGCACGCGAGACCGCATTCAGCCGCCTCGGCTGCGATAATGACTGGCACCTTCCGATGCCCAGTGATGTTCAGCGCTGAAATCGTCATGTTTTGCGGCTCACTGCATAGAGAGGATCAAATAGCCAGCGCAGGAGGTTCTGACGGTCGAGTACAACCTCAGCCTTCAGCAGCATGCCCGGTTGCAAGGGATGAGACTGGCCATAGGCCACCATTTCCGCAGAGGCGAGACTGACCCGCACCCGGAATACCGGCTCATGGACCGGTAGGCCCGGAATGGACACGTCAGACGGGGCGATGACAGTTCCCGACACGGACTTGACTTTTCCTGCCAGTGTGCCAAAGCGCTGATAGGGAAAGGCCTGCAGTTGCAGACGCACTTCCTGCCCTTCCTTAATGAAACCAATTGCACGCGATGGAGCGAGCAGCTCCGCCTCTAGCTGACCGTCGGCGGGTGTTAGAACCGCGAGCGTGGCGCCAATATTTACCGGCTGGCCGCCCGAAACAGGAAGCGCCGCGATGCGCCCTCCCAGGGGAGCCAGCACGAACACCGCTCGATGCGCTTCTGAATCGCTGCTCCGCTCTTTTAAACTGGCTTCTGCCGAGAGAAAATCCGCTTGGGCAGCTTCGATCTCGATGGGGATCGTTGCAAGCCGTGCTTTGCTTTCCGCGATGTCCCTTTGGAGCGCCGCGGATTGACGGCGGAGGCCTGCAAGCTCGAGCTGGATTGACAAGACCGCCGACTGGCGCTGCTCGAGGTCTCGCGCCGACAGGGTTCCTTTCGCGGCAAGTACCTCGGCAGCTCTGGCTTGGGTCTCAGATAGCTTTAGCCGGCGCTCCTGGAGCACAATTTGCTCCTCGATCTCTTTCAGCTCGAGCCCAAAATTGGCGATGCGCACGCGCGTCTGCCCAGCTTCTGCCTCTAGTCGCGCGATGGCTGCGGCTTTGCGCGCTTTAACGGCAAGGGATTCTTGGCGAAGGCCGGCCGCCCTGGCTTCGCCTGAATTACCCTCTGCGGTTTCGGCGGCCACGGTAATCTCGGCGAGCTGATGGCCCTTGGGAACAATATCCCCTTCGGTCACGAGCACTCTCTGGATGATACCCGCGGCCGGAGCCGCGGCCCGGATCAGACCGCGGTCCGGGACCAACCAGCCGCTCAGGCTCTCCGTACGGGCATAGGTCGCAAGGCAAGCGAATACCCCCGCGGCGAGCACGATCGCCGACAGAGTCAAGCCGATAATTCTTGTGGGCAGCGGCGCTGCGAGCAACACCTCGCCAGCCAACCGTCTTGTGCTATGGGCGACTGCTTCGGGCCGGAATAAGCTTTTCGTGGACATGGCGGCTAAAAGTCTCCAGTGTAGTTCAAGTCCTAGGCCCCATCCGAGGGCCTAGGACTTTGGCTTAAGCTATTGCTGTCGTTGTCACCCCCACTCCGACGGACGCCCCAGATCCTGGGCCTACGCTGATCGCGATGCCGAATCCGAAACCGATAGCGATAGAAATATCGCCGATCCTGAAAGCGATTGTGCGAGTAACTACATCGGTGAAGGTCGAAGCACCGGCTGCGAAACCGCTCGCAAGGGCTTCAGCAAGGGCGCTATGATGTCTACCCCCCGCAACTAAGTCGATCTCTTCCAGCGTAAGAAGCCTCAACTCCGGCGCCGCCTGTGGTTGTATTTCTGCAGTAAATCTACTCATTGAACTCTCCTTGTGCTTGTTCGAGTTCCCGCTTCGAGGGACCCAAGCGCAAGGAAGCCTAGCAAAGGCACCCATATTTTATGTTAACAGCGCCACTTGTAGTTGCGGCTTCGTTTCAGAGCTTAAACTGTCACCCAAGCTCCCGTAGACCCGCTCGCGGACGATCCCGGCCCAAAGCCGATTGCAGTGGCGGATGCAACGGCAATTGCAACAGAGGCAAGACCAGACTGTGCAAAAGCGTAGGTGTTAGTGTCCGTATAAGTCGAAGTGCCCGTAGCAGTGGCGGTGGCGTAAGCCACGGCACTAGCTCGTCTGCCACCAGCGACCAGGTCAATCTCATCTGCGTTGAGAAGCCGCAGATCCTGGCTTGGACGGAGCAACTCTTCGGACTCGGCAGGGGCGATATCTGCCATGATCGTGAACATCTGTGCTTTCTCCTTAAGCGAAAACCTGCCCGACTCGAAGCACAGAAGCGCGATCACCGCTGCCTCTACCTAGAGCCCGGAATTTCGTATGGTTACATACTTGGCCAGCGTCCGTCCCACCTATTGCTAGCCTTGAGAGGGGGGGCGACTAGGTCGCCCCCCAAATTTATTTAGATGATGTAGAAGCTGCCAGATGTCGCCGAAAGCGAAGAGGACGAGGACGAGTAGGGGGTCGTCACGGTTGAGGTTTCGGTCAGGGAGCCGTTGCCGATAGCAGTAGCTTCAGCCGTCGCAATGTTACCTTTGACGTAGGCTGACGCGGCGACGGTCACCCCCGAAAAGACATAGTTATGGTCGCTGGGGAGCTTAAGGCCACCGGCGACGAGGTCGAGTTCTTGGGTCGTAAGTTCGCGCATTTTGATCTCCTGTTGTGTTAAGGCCGTCGGGCCGGAAGAGTCGCCCGTGCTCTTACTGGGGACGCTAACAACAGCCTCCCAGGTAACGCTCTAGGATTATTGCTTTTTCTTCGAGTGCTCAAAAGCTGGGCAAATACGCTATACTGACTGACCTATCCTTCCGCCCTATCCAGAAGGACTAGCCATGAGCCGGCATTGAAGGTGCTAGCTAGCAGCCTGCCGGACTCTAACCCGTTGAAATCATTAGAGTTGGCAAAAATCCGGTTTTCAAAATTATCATTAATAATCAATGCATTAGCAAATCTAGCACCCCTCACTCCGGCAGGCTGCTAGTGCCAGTGCTATAGTCCGCTCTTGTCGAAGCCAGTCAGACGCCACTTCGATCCCAGCCGTTTATGGCGTAGCTGAAGTTAAAGTTTGTTTACCCTCAAGTACAATATGGGAAGGGATAGTGGCGGCAAGGGCAACAAAATAAAAAACTAAGCATTTGGCCAACGCTAGACGCCACGAATACATTACGCCATTCAGGATGCACGCTGGGTCAAGCCGCACTTGATACGAAGGAGATACCGGATGCCGCGATTCCTTTTAATTGGTCATGGAGCATGCTGGGGAAGCCTACTCATCCTAATCAGAATGAGTTTTTCTGGCGCTCAAATTACAAAGACCGGTAGTCTTAGCGAGGGACTTTCGTGGATCGACCATGGCCACTTCGACCTCGTACTTGCCGATATCGATCAGTTGGTCTCGCCTACGATCGAGACGCTGAAAGGTGTAAGCCATTCGCACCCTGCCATCCGGTTTGCAGTCATGTCGAATTCAGACACGCGCGAAGCCATCTCCGCGAGCCTCACCGGAGACTTGCACGGGGTCGTCTCAAAACACCAGCCGGATGAAGATATTATATCTGCTATTAAAGAGATCCTGTCAGGAAGGGTTCACATTTCGTGGTCTGCGCTGGCGCGCGATCAGATGTTGAGGCTGACACGGCGACAGGAGCAGGTGCTGCAACTTCTTGCTCTGGGGATGTCGAATAAGGAAGTTGCACGGGCTTTACGTATCGCCGAATCCACTGCGAAACTCCATACGGCCATGCTCATGCGTGCCCTTGGCGTCCGCAACCGGACCGAGGCCGCTTTCAAGGCTGGAAAGCTTCTAACCGCAGTGGAGGAAGCGTCGAATGATTACCTCTCGCTGCGCTCCAAGAGTTGAATCCACTTTGTCGATTGAAGCGCCGCCCTGCTATTCTGGTAAGTCCGTGTTCTCAAATGTAGTTTGGAGCCGTTCGTTCATTTCTATTTCAGAACGAGGCTCTTCGAACCCCCATCGAGGATGTGCTCAGAGCACGCACGCTGGCGATTGCCTGCGGCCACCCGGACGGCAACGATTTCCATGTCCTCAGGTCCGATCCAGCCTTCAGGCTCGCCTGCGGACGGCTTCCAGATACGGGCGCGGATTGCCACATTGCACCGCTCATGGCTTGCGGAAGGCGGCGGCCCGGCGCCTTGCGCACGCCGGCGCGTCTGCGCACGAGATCGCTGCCATAACCGGCCATGAGAGCCTTCGGGAAGTCGAGCGTTACACGACGGCCGCCAACGAGAAGCGGCTAGCAGAATCGGCTCAGGCGAAGGTTGTTGCGGCGTTCCCAAGCACGAAAAGTGAACGTAAAACGTGAAAACAAGGCCGGAATGTTTTCAACTTTTGAAGGTAAGGTCATGAAAAATAATGATGTTCCACAAGGGATGGCGGAGTGGGAGGGATTTCGAACCCTCGGTACGGCTTTTCAACCGTACAACGGTTTAGCAAACCGCCGCCTTCAGCCTCTCGGCCACCACTCCAGCGCCAAAAACTGCAATAAACTCAACGCGCCACTTCGTTCACGTTTCGTCTGCAGCGTTAAGGGTTGCAGCACGGTTTGCAGTTGGCATTCCACGTTTTGACCGGCTTTTGTTCCGCCGTCAACCCCTGCGGCGGCTTGATCCAGCTTGATCTCGCAGTCCTATGTCCGCAATCCAACTCTTTTCCAGTTTCCCCATCGCGGCGAGCTTGCGAAATGTGAGGTTTCTGTCTGGCGATCGTGTGCCCACTTTCGGATTTCTGAGCGGGAGCACGCGGCGCTCGGGGCCTGCCGCCATCGATGCGGCGCCATCCCATGGGCGCGAAGACCATAATAAAGCTTCGCCCCGTCCCATTTTCCTTATCCGCTCGCAAGGACTTTGGCGGTATAAGCGCGAAACGGCACAGAGAGAATTTCCGGAATCCGCCGCGAGGAGGCGGTGGTGCTCTCCCCTTTCAATAGCGGTACGCGGCCCTTAGAACCCCGCTTTCGATGGAATCAAAAGCTGGGCTCTAAGTCTTTGTTTAGCGGTTACCGGAAAAACCGCTCACACTTTTTCCGGACGCACTCTGGCCGCCGCCCCGTTTTCCCTACGGCTGAACAAAAATGGCCTGCTGTCCGTCGTCGCCGCTCTCCTCGGAAAACCGCACCTTCTCGCCGGCGGACAGGCTGTCGAACCCGCCCCCTGCGATGCTGTTCCGATGAAAATAAACCTCACGGCCGCCGGGAGCGGCGATGAAGCCGTGATCTTGAAAGAGCGATTTGATAACTCCGTGGGACGCCGCATCGTGGGCCTTTACGTGCCCCTGGCGCCTGCCGAGCATATCTTCGAGCTGGCGGTGCGCGGCATGGAAGGCGGAGTGGATTGCCGTGGTCATGTTGCCTCCGTGTTTTCCGGCGCCGCTCTCGGGCTGACATTGATGTCCGCAGCGCCCGGCACGGTCAAATGAATCTCTACAACCGCCGCCGCCCGCATTCGAGCCTTGACGGCATGACGCCCGATCAAGCCTACTACGGAGCACACAGCCTGCCGCCGATCCGCTTGGCGGCCTAACCCCGGCAGAGGTTCCACTTATCGAAGCGGGAAATCTGTCCGAACAACCGGGGCCACCTCACTGGTCTGGGCGGAGAGGTAGACTCGGAATCTGCTTACGCTGCGCGATTCAGTTTTGACCGATGAACGGGCTGGGGGGGGCGGCCAAACGCTTTATAGTGGTAGGCGCGGGCGAAAGCTTTGCCTTGCAGACGGACGGGGGCACGCGCTTCAGCAGGTTTGACGCCTCCGCCTCGATACGCTGATGGGAGGAGCGCCGCTCCGTTTCCCGATCAGTTTCCGGGCTAGCCGAAATCGGAGGTCCTGGTAAAATCGCGGACGAGAACGCCAGCGGCAGCTCATTTGCGGGCTTTTCTCTGCCTGACGGACGGGTCCGCCTGCCGGTTGTCCGGTCGGCGGTGTGCGGCGGGTTTCGCATCCAGGGTGGTCATGCGGCCATTACCGCAAACCATCACATGCTCAAAGTTCTCAATATTGGGTGCCACTCGCCGCGCAGAATCTGCGTCAGGACAACGCGGCGTTTACCCTAGCAGGTAGGGGGAGGGCGGATGGAGCGAGGTCGCGTCGGGATTGAACAGGCCGGACTCGTCGAGCAAGGTTGAGGCGGTCGAGCGGAAGCCGTGGCTGCAAACCTCTTCTTTGGTATAGCCAAGGCGGCGTGCAACGGCCGCAAGGGGAAATCCCCCAACCTCAAAGGGATTAAGCCTCTGAAAAACATCGATATTGAGACGATGCGAGATAAGGTGAGAAAGGACGCGATTCGACGCCTTGGAGGGAATTTGGTAGCGGAGGAGGGACTCGAACCCCCGGCACGCGGATTATGATTCCGCTGCTCTAACCAGCTGAGCTACTCCGCCATTCCGATTGCTAAATTGAACGGCGCGAACGCCGCCATAGCATCTGCACTGTATAAGAACGGCCGGCGGCGCCGTCAAGGCAAGCCGTCATGCCGGCGGCTGGCTCATCCCACCTTTTCGAGGCGCAGAAGCGTGAAAAGCCCAAACGGCGCCACATCGATAGCTTCAGCCAGCCGGAATCCCGGGGACTTCGTGACCGTGCTGAGCGGGAAAACGGGATGCCAGCCGAGATTGTGCGAATAGCGCGCGAGAAAACGCTCCGAAGCCGCGCGTAAACCCCGTTCGCGGCTGAAGTGATTGATAACGATCGCCGTTCCGCCCGGCCGCAAAATCCGCCGCATCTCCGCCATCACGGCCGCGGGGTTGGGCACGACGGTCATGACAAACATAACCGCGGCGGCATCGAAGGTTTCGTTCTCGAAAGAAAGCCTGCTTGCATCCATTACGGAAAGCTCAATGCCCTTGAGACGGAGCTTTTCCACGCGGTCTGCCGCTTTGGCCAGCATGTCCGGCGAAAGATCGATCCCGGTCACTTCGAGCCCAGGCTTGTAGTAAGGTAAGGAAAGCCCGGTGCCGACGCCAACTTCCAGGACGTGTCCATCGACCTGGTTCAGCTTCGAAACGGCGAGCCGCCGCCCCGGCCCGGCGACCACGCCGAAACTGTAGTCGTAGACCGGCGCCCAGGCCCTGTAGGCGAGGCGCACCGCATTCTCGTCGAGGCGCGGCTGATGCAGAACTTTTTCCATACCCGGTTATCCCATTGCTGAAGCGATGAATCCGCCGCCCAAAACGCGCGCGCCCCCGCTTCCGCCGTCATAAAGCACACAAGCCTGACCTGCCGCCACACCAAATTCGGCATGGCTGAGTACGGCGTAAACGCCGGCAGGGTCTGAGAGGAGGCGCGCGGGCCGCGGCTCTTGCGTTGAGCGCACTTTGACGAAAAGCGCGCGGCCGTCTGCCGCAGCACGCTCAAGCGTGCCAGGACCGATCCAGTTCAGTTCCCGCAACCGTATCCGCACGGTGCGCAGCATCTCCCGCGGCCCCACGATCACGCGGCGCGAAGCCGGCTCGATGCGAACCACGAAAAGCTGCTCGCCCGTGGCAATTCCCAGGCCCTTTCGCTGCCCGACGGTGAAATTTACGATGCCCGGATGCTCGCCCAGGACCGTGCCATCGGCATGCACGATCTCCCCTGGCTCCGCGCTCTCCGGCCGCAGCTTGCGGATGACGCCCGCATAATCGCCGGCCGGAACGAAGCAGATGTCCTGACTATCGGGTTTATCCGCGACGGGCAGGCCGAGGGCCGCCGCAAGCGCTCTGGTTTCGCTCTTTTCAAAGGAGCCCAGCGGAAAGCGCAGGTAATCGAGCTGCTCTTGCGTGGTCGCGAACAGGAAATAGCTTTGATCGCGGGCAGCACTCACGGCCTGGTACATCTCCCAGCCCTCCGGCCCGGGCCTGCTTCGCACGTAATGGCCCGTCACCAGCGCCGAGGCGCCGAGCTCGCGCGCGGTCTTCAAGAGATCGGTGAACTTCACACCCTGATTACAGCGCACGCAGGGAATTCGGCGTCTCGCCGGCGAGATAGCTCGACGCGAAATCGGAGATGACCGACTCGCGGAAACGGTCCTCGTAATTTAGCACGTAGTGGGCGATGCCGAGCGTGTCCGCCACGCGCCGCGCATCCATAATGTCTTGTCCGGCGCAGCAGGCGCCCTTGCGCGCCGTGGCCGCTCCGTGGTCGTATAGCTGAAGCGTAATGCCGATGGTCTCGAAGCCCGCTGCCGATACCAGTGCTGCTGCCAGCGACGAATCCACGCCGCCTGACATCGCGATGGCGACGCGGTGTGTGCTGGGATCGCCGCAGAGGCCCAGGGTTTCCGCGGTAAGAGCTGGCGGCGAGGCCGGATAAGCCCCGCGCGCCAGCCCTTCGTTAACTGTAGGCATTTAGCATGCTCATGATGAAGGGGCGCTTGCTGAAGTCATACGGCGGCGCCGCTGCAAGTGCAAACGGATATAAGCTACAGTTAGGTCCAGTTCTGCGTAAAGGTGTAATCGATGTATACTCTACCAACGGTTGAGCACAAAAAGATTTTTTTTCCCAGCGCGTTAAGCACGTTTTAAGCGAATCCGGATACAGTGCGCTGAGGTCTTGATCGCGTGTGAGAGTACTATGACCGATATGTTTCGTCCCCGTCTGCGCTATGTCCTTGGCCCCGACGGCAGTCCGCTGACAATTGCAGACCTTCCGCCGCCGAACACCAAGCGTTGGGTAATCCGCAGAAAAGCGGAGGTTGTCGCTGCTGTGCGTGGCGGCCTGTTGAGCCTTGAGGACGCCTGCAAGCGCTATAAGCTGACAATCGACGAGTTCCTGAGCTGGCAGCGTCTGATCGACCGGCACGGCCTGCCTGGCCTGCGCGCAACAAAGGTTCAGGATTACAGAAACTGAGCGTGCAGTCACCTTCATTCACCATGCTTTTGCGGCTTCAGCACCGCGGAGCATGGGGTTTGAGGTTTTATGCCGTATCCGCTTGGTTCGTTCGCAGCCCGTCATCCCGGAAGCCGCTTGCGGCTATCCGGGATCGTAACGGGCGCTGGCGTTTGTAACGATCCCGGATAATGCCTGCGGCATTTCCGGGATGGCGGGCGCGGATCTCCTCAACGGGATTTCGTATTATGCCGCGCGCAAGTTCGTCGCCGACGTACGGCCGCGGTCGTCGCGTTCGAGATCGAAGCTTACCCTCAGGCCCTCGCACGGCGTGCCGAGCCCTGCGCGCTGTGCCTCGCTGATATGGACGTAGACGTCCTTGCCACCGCCGTCGGGCTCGACAAAGCCGAAGCCCTTGGCGGGGTTGAACCATTTTACCGTTCCCGATGGTGCCGCGGCACCTCTTTGCGGCCTGCGCTGCGCGGATGGCCTGGCCCCGCCGTTATCTTCCGCCTTGAAACGCGGCCGTTGTGCGGGTCTCGACCTTGGCGCGAGCGGCGGTTTCTTCGCCAGCTCCGGCTCCATCTCCGTTTCAGCCATGCCAGACCCCAACACGATGAGTGGCTTTCCAGTCAGCCTCTCTATGGCGCGAAGCGTGCCGCGTTCCGCCCTATCGCAGAAGGATACCGCTATCCCCTCCGCGCCCGCGCGCGCGGTGCGCCCGATGCGGTGCACATAGGTCTCGGCTTCTTCCGGAAGATCGAAATTTATAACATGCGATACTTGATCCACGTCGATGCCGCGCGCCGCAATGTCGGTTGCTACCAGCACCCGCGCCTGGCCGGAGGCGAACCGCGCGAGCGCCCGCTGGCGGGCATTCTGGGATTTGTTGCCATGCAGCGCCTCCGTTACGATCCCGGCTTTTCCGGTTTGCGCCGCCACTTTGTCGGCGCCGTGTTTCGTGCGCGTGAATACGATGGCGCGCGAGACGGCAGGATCGCCAAGCAGCTCCTGCAGCATCCGCATTTTGGCGGCCTTTTCGACGAAGATCACATTCTGCGTAACACGCACAACAGCTGTCCCCGAAGGCGCGATTTCCAGGCGCTCAGCCTTGTTGAGAATTTGGCCGGCGAGCTTTGCGATCTCGGGCGGCATGGTAGCCGAGAACATGGCCGATTGGCGGGATTTGGGGCACAGGCTCGCAATTTTCCGCACATCGTTGATGAAGCCCATGTCGAGCATGCGGTCGGCCTCGTCGAGCACCAGCATCGAAACCCGGTCGAGCTTCACATTGCCTTCGCCGAGGTGGTCCATAAGCCGGCCGGCTGTCGCCACAAGCACGTGGACGCCTTGAGCGAGCTGGCGTGTTTGGGGGGACATCTTTACGCCGCCGATAACAATGCCGTGCCGCAGCTTGAGGTGGCGCGCAAAAGCCATCAGGCTCGTGTGAACTTGCAGGGCCAGCTCCCGCGTGGGCACGAGAATAAGCGCCTGCACGGTCTTGGGAGGGCATGGAACGCGGGCAGCCGCTATCCTTTCCAGGAGCGGTAAGCCAAAGGCCGCCGTTTTGCCGGTGCCTGTCTGGGCAACCGCCATCAAATCAGTGCCGGCGAGCAGGATCGGAATGGCCTTGGCTTGGATGGGCGTCGGCGTTTCGAAGTTTTCAGAGCGCACAGCGCGGAGGATGGGTTCGGAAAGTCCGAACGCGTCGAACGAAGTCTCGGTCAATTTGGAAATCTCTCTCGCGGCGGAACCCAAAACCGGGTAGCCGCTTGGCGGATATTTGCCTCCGCCGCCGCGCAATCAGAGAGGACAGGTTTCGTGGATGAACTTGGGACGAAAGAACCGCCAAACGGTTCGACGCGCGATCCCAAACTATCGATGTGGCGGCAACTTGCCCCTATTCGCCGCGCAATGTCAAGGCCTGCACAAGCCGGCCCGAATTAAAAAGATTGCAAGCTACACTGGCGCAACGGCCTTTCCGCCCTTCTTGACGCGGTAATAGGCCCAGAGCAGCCGGGCGGCGGCGCTTCGCCAGGGCGACCACGCATCGGACATGGCGCGAAAATCGCGCGGGGAGGGCCGGGCGTCGAGGGCGAAGGCCAGGCGCGCGGCCTCCTGCAAAGCGAGGTCGGCAACGGGGAAGATGTCCGGGTGGCCCGCCGCAAACAGGAGGTAGACTTCGGCAGTCCAAGGCCCGATTCCCTTTATGCCGCACAGGGTTAGGATGGCCTCCTCCGAGGATTTGCGTTCCAGCGCGGCCAGATCGAGCCCGCCGCCGAGTGCCGCCTCCTGGATCGCCCGCAAGGTACGGATTTTCGGCGCGGAAAATCCAGCGGCGCGGAGCACGTCATCGCTGGCTGCCGCAAGCTTTTCCGGCGTGATGCCGTCCAGCGCGGTTTCGAGCCGGTTGTAGATGGCCCTGCCGGCCGCGATGGAAATCTGCTGCCCGGTGACGACGAACACCAGCCCCTTGAAGCCCCCATCGAGCCACCGGATGGGAATGCTGCCGGCCTCGGCGGCCAGGGCTGCGAACACGGGATGCGCCTCCGCAAGCTGCGCGATATGCCGTGCAAGGTCCTCATCGCATTGAATAAACCGCGTCATGGCTGGCTTGCGTCGAAGGCCGCGCGCGCGGCTTCTACCTCCGCCAAATGCTTCTCCGCCCAGCGGTCCAAGGCCCAGATCGGGCTGGTCAGGGACCGGCCAAGCGCGGTGAGCCTATAGTCCACGCGCGGGGGAATCTCACCATAGTCGCGGCGCTCGATCAGGCCATTGCGCTCAAGCTCGCGCAGGGTCTGGGTAAGCATTTTTTGCGAAACTCCGCCCACCGCGCGCAGGAGCTCGCTATTGCGGCGGGGGCCATTCTGAAGCGCGGGCAGGATCAGCATCGTCCATTTGTCCGCGATCAGCGCAAGCACGCGCCGCGATGGGCAGACTTCGCTCATCACATCCGGGCCAGGAAAGCTTATGCCCTCCGGAACGGCAACGGCGCTGCCCTCACGTGCCTCATCCATACCGAAACCCGGTTACCAAAAGGTGCGTACTTCACTTTTAGAGCCTTCGTGCTTACCTTTACCGCGAAGTTACGCAAATTGAAAGGACCAAAGCCATGAGCATAAAAGTCGCTATCGTTTATCATTCCGGCTATGGACACACCGCCGTGGTGGCGCAGCATGTGGCGAAAGGTGCTGGCGAAGTGCCGGGCGTCGAGGCCACGCTGTACAAGGCTGAGGATCTTGGGCCGGACAAAGGCCCGTGGGACCGGCTCGCGGCCGCCGATGCCATCGTTTTCGGCGCCCCAACCTATATGGGATCGGCCTCCGCGCCGTTTAAGCAATTTGCCGATGCCTCGTCGAAGGTCTGGTTCACCCAAGGCTGGAAAGACAAGCTCGCGGCGGGGTTCACGAATTCGGGGAGCTGGTCCGGCGACAAGTTCAACACGCTGGTTCAGATGGCCGCGCTCGCGGCCCAGCACGGCATGAACTGGGTGAATCTCGGCCTGATGCCGGGCTTCAATAAAAAGGGCTCGACGTCCGAGGACTTGAACCGCGTCGGCTCCTATCTCGGTCTTATGACGCAATCGAACATCGACGAAGGCCCGGAAACGGCCCCGGTTTCGTCGGATCGCAAGACGGCGGAACTCTTCGGCCAGCGCGTTGCCGAAGCCGCGATCCGCTGGAGCAAAGGAAAATAGCCTGGGGCGCGCAAAGCGCCCTTCCTCCCGGAAGCCGCTCGCGGCCGGCGATCCCTTATGTGGGAGCTCCTTGGCCCGCGCGTCACACCCGCCGCCAGCGCGGATAGCGCAGGATCGGGCTTTGGCTTCGTCCATTCCGAAACCGCATTCGTATCGAGGAGAAAGCTCATAAGGCCTCGCTCAGAAATAATACCAAATCCGGTTGATTGCTTCGCAACCGTCATCCCGGAAAACGCTTTTGCGTTTATCCGGGATCGTAAAATACGCTGGCCTGAGTTCGTAACGATCCCGGATAATGCCTTCGGCATTTCCGGGATGACGCCGCGGGATGGCGAACCAATCAGCCGGATTCGGTATAACTGCGTCATATATACGACGCAGTTATTTCTGAGCGAGGCCTAAGCCTGGCCAGGCGCTGTGTTTCCTGCCAAGCACGGCTGTTTGGCAGGCCCCCTCCGGCGGCCCTGGCCGCTAATCCATGAGGGCTTGACCGGGAAACTTTTCCCCAAGGGCGTAGCCGGCGCCGCGCACCGTGCGGATGGGGTCTTTCTCCTTGCCGCGGTTTATAGCTTTCCTGAGGCGCCCGATGTGAACGTCGACGGTGCGCTCGTCGACATAGACATCGCGCCCCCAAACGCCGTCGAAAAGCTGCGTCCGCGTGAATACCCGGCCGGGGCTCTCCATCATGAATTCGAGCAGCTTGAACTCGGTCGGCCCAAGCCGCACCTCGCGGCCGTTGCGCCGGACGCGGTACAACTCGCGGTCGAGTTCGATATCCTCTACCTCAAGCGTGCTGGCCAGGCGCTCCGGGGCGGCGCGCCGCAAGATTGCCTTCACCCGCGCCATGAGCTCGGGCACCGAGAAAGGCTTCACGACATAGTCGTCCGCACCCGTAGTCAGGCCGCGAATGCGGTCCTGCTCCCCGCCGCGCGCAGTCAGAATCAGAATGGGTATGCTGCAGGATGCCTTGCCCACGCGAAGCCTCCGGCACAGCTCGATCCCCGATAGTCCCGGCAGCATCCAATCGAGGATGATGAGATCCGGCGGGTCCTCCCGGATGGCAACTTCGGCTTCGTCACCGCGGTTTGCGAGCGCGACGCGGAAGCCTTCCGCCTCCAAATTGTATTGGAGCAACAGTGCCAGCGGCTCTTCGTCCTCGACAACGAGCACCTTCGCGTTCATCGCTTCCCCCCGGAATGCACCTCAAAGCCAGGTGCTATCCCCTCTCTTTTCCAGCTTGCGATAGGAGCAGCGTCTGGCTGGTGCGATCCGATTTTGGCCGCTCTTCGCTCAGCACCTTGCCTTGAATACAGTAATAGATGGTTTCGGCGATGTTGGTTGCGTGGTCGCCAATCCGCTCGATGTTTTTGGCGCTGAACAGGAGGTGGGCGTATAGGCCGGCCTTCTGAGGCTCCTCCATCATTGTCTCAAGCAGCTCTGCATAAAGCGAGTTGTACATAGCATCGATTTCCTGGTCCCGCTGCCAGACGCTTACAGCTGCATCCGCATCGCGCGAGGAATAAGCGTCAAGCACCTCCTTGAGCTGGCGCATGGCGGCTTCGCCGATATGCTTGAAGCCGGTCATGACCTGTTTTGGGTGCTGCTCGCCGGCGACGGCGATGGCGCGCTTGGCGATGTTCTTGGCGAGGTCGCCGATGCGTTCCAGATCGCCTGCGATGCGGATGGCCGTAACGATTTGCCGGAGATCGCTGGCCACGGGCTGGCGCCTGGCCAGGATCGAGACGGCATTCTCGTCAACCGACCGCTCCAGCCGGTCGATGTCCTTGTCTTTTTCGAGCGTGACCTCCGCGAGATCGGGATTGCGGTCGTAGAGCGCATCGACCGCCTGTCCTAACGCATACTCGGCGAGCCCGCCCATATGGGCAACCATCGCATCCAGGGACTTCAGCTCCGTCTCGTAAGTTCGCATCGAATGCTCAACCACGGCCAGTTCCTCCCTAAAAAGCTGGGGCAGAGACCCTGCCCAAATAGATAGGCCCAATTTTTGTTGCTGCGGGCGCAAACTTTCCCTACTTCGCACTTTTGTGCTCCGTTCGATCCTTAAACATAATGATAATTGGTGATCGTTCCATCTTCCACGCGCTGAATGCCGCAAAAAGCTAAACTGGCTCTTTGGCGGCCGCGGCGGGAGGGACATGCTCCGCCAGAAGCACAGTAAATCTTGATCCCACCCCTTCCTCCGAAACGATCCGCAACTCTCCGCGGTGGCGGTTTACCACATGCTTTACAATGGCAAGGCCCAGGCCCGTGCCACCCTTCTCCAGCGCAAGCTTGCCCGGAACACGGTAAAAACGTTCGGTCAGCCTCGGCAAATGCTGACTGGAAATGCCTGGCCCGTCGTCTTCGACGGCGATCTCGATTGCCCGCGCTGCACCGCTTTGCGCCCGCTGCAACGAGACTTGCACCGCCCCGCCGGGCTTTCCGTATTTAATTGCGTTATGCAACAAATTGATAAAGACCTGCATCAGCTCGTCGCGGTCGCCAAGCACGGCACCGCCGTCGACGCTGGAGCGCACCTCGACTTTAATATTCGCTTCCGCCGCCATCGGTTCGAGCGCATCGCAAGCCTGGGACACAAGGTTGCCGATGATGACAGTGTCCTGCGGCTTCAAATGCGCCCGCATTTCCACCCGGCTCAGCGACATGAGATTGTCGATAAGCCGGGCCATGCGCGCGGCTTGCTTGGCCATGATGGCCAGAAAGCGGTCGCGGGCGGCCTCGTCGTGGCGGGCAGCCCCCTGAAGCGTTTCGATAAAGCCCAAAAGCGAGGCGAGCGGCGTCTTGATCTCGTGGCTTGCATTCGCGATGAAATCCGCCCGGAGCTGATCGAGCCGCAGCGGCTCGGTCAGGTCGCGCAGGAAAAGAAGGATCAGAGCACCCGTTTGGCTGCCCGGCTGCAGCCAGGAAACCGTCGCTGCCATATGGCGCTCAACAGGAACGCGATCGCTGAACATCACCGTTTGCAGCGGATTTGCCGGCGAGGCTTCCATCACGGCGTCAAGGATTGGGGGGCTCCTCGTTGCGCTCGAAAGGTGCGCCCCGGCTCTCAGACCGCAAAACAGATCGAGCGCCTCGTCGTTGAATGCGATAATCTCGCCGTCCTGACGAAGTAAGATAGCGGGCTCCGGAAGCGCGTTGACGAGTGTGCCCGCCGCCTTGAACGGCAGCGTTTCCTCCCGGCGTTCCCCGGCCGCAAGCGGGAAATGCGGAATGCGCGAACGCGGTATGGCCGCGGCTCCGATGGAGAAAACTGCACAAGCCAAAGCTGCGGCATGCAAGGGCAGGCCGTAAATAGGCGATAAGGCCAGAACGATTGCCAGGAATAAAAGGATGAGCCACCGGCGCTCAAACAGCCGTATCAGCCCCCCCTCTTCTGGAGAGGGAACTTCGCCTGCCTGACTTTCTGCCGGCGGGGGCGCTTCCGCCCGCCTGCTATAAGCAACGGCACCAGGTACAGGGCGGCTCGCCGCCCTGTTATCGAAGCTGTTAAGCATTTTCATAGCCGCCTGCGGCCATCGGGTCGCGGGGAAATTGTTGCATCAAGCTAAGATAATAGCATCCTTCTGCGACAGTTTCCCGACAGTGACAGCGTAGGGTTGATAATGGGCGCTTCAGCGCGGTTGGCATCCCTTATGTCTCCGGATCGCCTAGCTGCAAACGGTGTAGGCAAGCGCTGGACGCGACACCAGTACAGCCCGAGGCAAGTTCGCACCCATTTGCCGCACGCGCCGTCACGCGAACTTGCCTCGGATAAGCTGTACTAGATTCAAGGGTCTGCTAGTACGCCTGATCCGCGGGAAATTCTGTCAGCGCCAGCCGCAAATGGGTCAGGATTTCCCGCGGGGCGTACTAGTGCAGCCGGCGGCGCGTTCGCACCCGCAGGCTGCGAGCGCCGCCAAGCGAACTTCCGGCCGGTAAGCTGCACTAGCAACAAAGATCTGCTAGTACGCCTGATCCGCGGGAAATCCTGGAAGCGCCAGCCGCAAACGGGGCAGGATTCCCGCGGGGCGTACTAGCGGCTCAATCCCGCGGCGGCTATTTCCTTGAGATAACCGTCCCAAAGTTCGACCTTCCGCCGCGCCAGATCGAGGAGATAAGGCCAGGTGAAAAGGCCGGTATCGTGACCGTCGCTGAAAGCGAGTTCTCACTGCGTAATTTCCAACGGGTTCGATTTTCTGGATGGTCACATCGCGTTTTCCCGCAACGAGCTTCCGCTCGGCAGGCGAATGTCCCTGCACCTCGGCACTCGGGCTCATCACGCGCAGAAGCTCGGCGGGCAGACTTTCCGATATCCCGTTTCCGAACGCGACGCGCAAGCTGGTTTTCTCCGGGTTCAGCCGCAACTCGGACGGCCAAGTTTCCTGTACTGCCTCTTGTGTCATACCATTGTCTCCCAAATTGCGTAGCGTTCTACTGCAACCAGTTTCTATTGCCGCGTTTACGCTTTTTTGCCGCAATTGTGTCCAATACAGATAGGCGTAGACTGGAGCGGCTTGCAACCGATATATGCAGGCAATTCCTCAAACCAGGTGCGTAAGAGTGCTATGACCAGAATTCAATTGTCACGCGGCGAGCGCGCTTCGCTTGAAACGATTTTGAGACGCCCCTGCCTTGTAACCGACATTCCTGGCGAGCATGCCGAGAAGCTCTTGAATTATGGCCTCGTCAAACGCGAAGTCATGCTGCTTCATGCCACGCCGCGCGGGCAGGTGGAAATCCTGCGGCAAAGGTTCAATGGCATCGACTACAGCGGGCCGCTTATGGCCAAAGCCGTATAAGATAGGCAGCGCTTTTTTTCCCTTCGTTGCAAAACCTCACTAGCCGGAAGGCCCTGTGCGCCTATAGTATTCGTCAGGGGCGGAATGCTGGGAACGCAGGCGTACCGCCGGGGCTTTCACAAACTGCGTAAGCGGGAGATAATTTATGAGTTCTCGGCTCCTTTTAAGCGCGACCGCGGTGTTGGCCGCTTTCGCATTTCCGGCCGCAAGCCTCGCGGCTGACGCCGCCGGAGACCATCTGAAAAAGCACCACGGCGCGCACCACTACCGTCACTATTGCTGCGAGCAAGTTGGCGGATACCGGTTCTGGTATCAGAACAAGCCGTGGCTTTTCAACGATCAAGAGAGCGCTCCTGGGCACTACAACAACCAGAGTTTTTGGGAGCGAGTTGAGACCCAGCGCAATTATCCAGTCGGGTATTGACGCCCGCCGATTTAGGGCGGTATGCGCTCAATCATGCACAACCGTCATCGCAAGGCGGTTGCAGCAGCCGAGGCGATCCTAGCAGCATGGCAGACGTGGATTGCTTCGCTTCGCCCGCAATGAGGGCGTTTCCAAAACAACGCCGGAGGCTCTAGCGGTTCCGCGAGTGGGTGCCGTAGTGCTTGAACGGAGCGGGCACGCGCAGCGTGCTCACCATGAGTCCGCTCGCGGCGAGAACGGCGGCGGCCATAACGAGGGCAGCCTGATCGGGCAAAAACGCCCCATTGGCAGCCGCATCGGCGATCAAGACCGCGACTGCGGCTCCGGTGGACGGCAGGCCGGTGAACAATTTTTTCTGCTCCGGTTCCCGTTCAATTCTTGACTGCACGTTGAAGCGCGCGAGGCGGATACCCGTTGCCACGACATACACCGCTGCGATAATCCACCCCGCCCAGCCGAGCAGGTGCAGGTCGCGCTGATAGGTAAGCATGGCCGGAGCCACGCCGAAATTAACGAAGTCGGCAAGCGAATCCAGTTCCGCTCCAATCGGGCTCTCCGCGCCGAGCGAACGCGCCGCATAGCCGTCAGCCGTGTCCAGCACTACAGCCGCGAAGATGGCGGCCATCGCCCACTCGAACTCCGCATCTGCCGATAAGCGCAGCGCCGTGAGTCCGCAAAGAACGGCACAGAGCGTCAGGAAATTCGGAAGCAGCAACACGGCACGCGTTAGCGTCGCACGGCCCGAACCGGCAGCCGCCGCCGGCAGGGTATCGGCACGCGATTCTGGCTCTCCGGTCATGAAGAGATGCCCCGCGCCGCCAAGCGCAAATCGTACGAGAGCATCGTGTACATAGGGCGCGCCTTGAGACTCCCGCTTTGCTCCGGCTGACGGCCGCAGAGATGCCGCCCGCCTTCCGTTTCTGCTTTACTCCCATTTGGTTTCGAAAGGAAACGCAAACTAAGGTCCGGTGAATACTCCACCGGCTAAAGCCGGTGGCTTCCGGTTACGGCTGAAAGCCGGATTGGCCGGTCATATTACTTACTTATGTAAACCGGCATTTCTGCCAAACGAACCCAATTTCGGTTAACAACCCGTGGTGCTACGCATGCTGCCGCCTAAAGGCTCGGGGTTTACCGATCCCCTATCGGGGACTCTAAATACGCCGGAAAATGCGCCTGGGTTCCTGCGAGTCCAGATCGGCGATGACGGTCTCGCCCGCGACGGTACGCTGGCCTTCCCCAGCGAAAACGGAGGCCGAAGGCGGAAGATAGATGTCGACCCGGCTGCCAAACCGTATGATCCCGACCCGCTGGCCAGCCGTGACGCTATCGCCTTGGCCAACGCCCGGAACGATCCGCCGCGCGACCGTCCCTGCGACCAGCACCGCGCCGATGTTCAGGGCATCCTTGGTTTCGATCACAAACCCTTGATATTCATTAAGGGCTGGGGCTTGCGGCGAGGCGGCATTCAGATATTGGCCAGGGCGGTAAACGGAGGCTTCGATGCGCCCGGCCACCGGCGCGCGGATGACGTGCACATCGAGCAAGGAAAGAAAGATCGAGACGCGCGTCTTGGGATCGCTTCCAAGGCCAAGCTCCGATGGCGCTGTGACCGTGCCAACGCTCAGGATGATACCGTCCGCTGGAGCAAGTACAAGGCCGTCTCTTCCGGGAACCATCCGTTCGGGATCGCGGAAGAAGAAAATGAGCCCAGCCGTGGCGGCAACGAAAATAAGACCCAAAGTCGTTGAAATCAGGAACGCAACCACTGTCGCCGCCGCAGCCGCGGCAACAAACTTGTAACCGTCTTTGTGAATGGGCGAGAATAATGCGAGGGCTTGCGAAAGACCGTTGGGTTCGGACACTATATTCCTCTCTGGGACTGTCGAAAAAAGTGCGAATTCTGGCAGTAGCCGTTTGTGGGGGCCACAGCGCAGCCCCAATGTGTCATCAGATTGACGCCGCTATGTAAATGCCGCAAAAGTTCCGTAAGCAGAACCCGGCCGCACCGCCCACCGAAGGAGAGTTTTAATGTTCCGGAAAATGGCCGCAACCCTAATCGTTGCATTGGCAACCTTTTCAATGGCGAAGGCCGAGGACGCCTCGAAGCTGGCACTCACGGTCCCGGCCGAAGTGACCGAGGTCGCCACCGCTGGCTCCTGGGCGGACGGCGACGCCAGCGGCGTATTCCGCGCCATCGTCCTGACCGTCCCCGCAGGCGATTTCGACGCAAGCGCACCTCGTCCTGCAACTCTTGACCTTGGGCACCGATGGAAGCCCGAACAAGGTCTATAAGACCGTTGTCGTGAACAAGATCGCCGACAAGAAGCTGCCGAACGCCTTTTTGGCCGTCGAAGAGGACGGGACCGAGAACGAAGTGACCTGGCGCGTCACCACCTACGACAGTAATTCGAACGCCGATATCGGCGCGCTCGTGACCATCGACGCCAAGGGCGAGGTCACGGTCAAGGACGCCCCGAAAGAAGAAGACAGCGCTGCCCAGCAAGGAGAAGATAAGAAGAATTAGGCTTCTGCCGCCATTGCGGGCGTGCAGCTCCGCCGAAGCGATCCAGGACCGCTAGTGCAAGCGCAGCTTCGGGGCTATCCCTGGATAAAGGCTAGCAGGTCTGCGTTGACCTCGTTCTTATGCGTTGTGCACATGCCGTGCGGCGCTCCTTTGTAGACCTTGAGCTGGGCGCCCTTTACGAGCTTCGCCGATAACAGCGCGGAATCCGCTATCGGCACGATCTGATCGTCATCGCCGTGCAGGATCAGGGCCGGCACATCGATCTTTTTGAGGTCCTCCGTCATATCCGTTTCGGAGAAAGCCTCGATGCAGAAATACGCGGCGGGGAAACCGCAAAGCATGCCCTGCAACCAGAAGGACTTGCGCACGCCCTCCGAAATTTTCGCTCCGGGCCGGTTGTAGCCGTAGAAGGGCATGCTCAGGTCCTTGAAGAACTGCGAGCGGTCTGCGAGTACGGCGGCGCGGAGCTGGTCGAAGGCTTCGATAGGCGTGCCGCCCGGGTTCGCCTCAGTCTTCAGCATCAAAGGCGGAACAGCTCCGATCAGCACGGCTTTGGCAACGCGCCTTGTGCCGTGGCGGCCGATATAGCGCGCGACTTCGCCGCCGCCTGTCGAATGGCCTACATGCACCGCGTCTTTCAGGTCCAGCGCTTCGGTCAGCGCCGCGAGGTCGTCCGCATAGGCGTCCATGTCATTGCCGGACCAGGGCTGTGCGGAGCGGCCATGTCCGCGCCTATCGTGCGCGATGCAGCGGTAGCCTTTCGACGCCAGGAAGAACATCTGGTCCTCGAACGCATCGGACGATAGCGGCCAGCCATGGCTGAAGACAACCGGTTGCCCGCTTCCCCAATCCTTGTAGTAAATCCTCGTCCCATCCTTGGCTTTTATAGCTGACATCGCTTTCTTCCTTTTATCGACGGCGTTTTTCGCTTGGCCACAGCTTCCCTTTTTTCCGCGCGCAAGCCGCAACGGAACGGCGGCCCAGCGGGTAAGCCGGATGGATATTGAGCAGGGCTTGCTTTTTGTTCCGGCTTCGGCAGGGCGAGGCCTGCGGGATTGCTCTGTGGGGCGTCACACCTGGGCAAGAGTGTGTGAAAAATCGTGTGCCGTCTCTGACAGCCGCGCGGAGTTCTGCCTGCCGTCCGCAATTTCAGCTCGTTTTCAAACGTTTGCGTGAACCGGGCAAGGGAAAGCTAGAAAAACTATCTGATTTCATCTATTTGTCGAAATGTTAAATTAAATTGATCGCTCGGGGCAGTCGGGGAAGCGGCATTCGGGGGGGAACCGGAAAGGCTGCTTAGACGCCTATAAGCATGGCAGTTCCGGACGATTTCTGCGCCGGGACACCGAAAAAGAGGGGAAGGGATGCGAAGTGGCGGCGGCCGGACTCCGCGGCTGCTTCCGCCTAGGGATGTTGTTGAATCGACGGAGTTAAACTATGAATATGATCGTAATGGACGATGCCATCGCCGGGCCGTGGGCAGGTTTCGCCGGCAGAACCTGGCGAACCGCCATCGGCGTCCGCGGCTTCATTCAGGCGAATTGCACACCATATACCGGCAACAGTGCATTTCTTAGCGGCCCGACCGCCCGCACGCTTTCCATTACGAAGCAATTGGAGCCGCTTCTCGCTGCCGAGCGCACCAAGGGTGTGCTCGATGTGTCCGCGGACTGCCCGTCTACGATTACGGCCCACGATGCAGGCTACATCGACCGCGAGAAGGAACTCATTGTAGGTCTGCAAACAGATGCGCCACTAAAAAGAGCGATCATGCCCAACGGGGGCTTGCGCACGGTGGAGGCCGGACTTGAAGCTTATGGCTACAAGCCCGGCGAGGACGTGAGCAAGATCTGGACCGAATACAGGAAGTCCCACAATCAAGGCGTCTTCGACGTTTACTCGCCCGGCATCGTAGCGGCGCGAAAATCTGGCATCATCACAGGCTTGCCGGACGCCTACGGCCGGGGCCGCATCATTGGCGATTACCGCCGCGTAGCGATTTATGGCGTGGACGCCCTGCAGCGTGACAAGAAGCGCGAATTTCAGGAACTCAATGAAGCGGCATTTACCGAAGAGGTGATCCGGTTGCGCGAGGAACTTTCCGAGCAATATCGTGCCCTCGGCGAGTTGAAAGAGATGGCAGCCAAATACGGCTACGATATCTCAAAGCCGGCTGCGACTGCGCGCGAGGCCATGCAGTGGACTTATTTCGGCTATCTCGCAGCGGTAAAGGAGCAGAACGGGGCAGCCATGTCGCTGGGCCGGGTATCGACCTTTTTCGACATCTATATACAGCGTGACCTGGACCGTGGGCTGCTCAACGAGGAACAGGCGCAGGAGCTCGTCGACGATCTCGTCATCAAGCTGCGCATCGTGCGTTTCCTGCGCACCCCCGAATACGATCAGCTTTTCTCAGGCGATCCGACCTGGGTCACAGAATCTATCGGCGGCATGAGCGAAGATGGCCGGACGCTCGTGACCAAGACCAGCTTCCGCTTCCTGCAAACCCTGTACAACCTCGGGCCGGCACCGGAACCGAACTTGACCGTGCTTTGGTCTCCGTCTCTTCCAGCAGGCTTCAAGGCTTTCGCCGCCCAGACTTCTATCGAAACCTCGGCGATTCAGTACATGAACGACGACCTTATGCGCCCGCATTGGGGCGACGACTATGGCATTGCCTGCTGCGTCTCTGCGATGCGCATCGGCAAGCAGATGCAGTTCTTCGGCGCGCGGGTCAATCTTGCCAAGGCTCTGCTTTATGCCATCAACGGCGGGGTGGACGAGAAAACGCGCGCTGTTGTTGCCAAGGGGTTCGAGCCAATTCGCAGCGATGTGCTGACCTGGAATGAGGTGATCGGCAAGCTGGAGCCGATGTTGGACTGGCTCGCGGCAACCTACGTCAAGGCGCTGAACGCCATTCATTACATGCACGACAAATACGCCTATGAGCGCATCGAAATGGCGCTGCACGACCGGGATATCCTCCGCACCATGGCTTGCGGCATCGCCGGCCTCTCGGTTGCGGCGGACAGCCTTTCGGCTATCAAGCACGCCAAGGTCCACGCCATCCGGGACGAAACCGGATTGGCCATCGATTATCGCATCGAAGGAGAGTACCCAGCCTATGGCAACGACGATGATCGCGCGGACTCGATTGCAGTTTGGTTGAGCGAAACATTCATGAAGAAAGTCGCATCGCAGCCCCACTTCTATCGCAAGGCTACGCCGACGCAGTCGGTGCTGACAATCACCTCCAACGTGGTCTACGGCAAGAAAACGGGCAACACCCCGGACGGCCGCCGCGACGGCGAGCCCTTCGCGCCAGGCGCCAATCCGATGAACGGACGGGACCGGAAAGGCTTCGTCTCCGCGGGCGCTTCAGTCGCCAAGCTGCGTTACGGCTGCGCGCTCGACGGGATCTCCTGGACCGCTTCCGCGACGCCGGATGCCCTTGGCCGGGAGCGGGAGGGGCGCCAGCTCAACCTCGCCAAATGCCTCGACGCTTTTGCCACCGCAAACGGACACCACGTCAATGTGAACGTGTTCAACCGGGAAAAGCTTTTCGAAGCGATGAAGCATCCGGAACTCTATCCCCAACTGACCGTCCGGGTATCGGGTTATGCCGTGAACTTTGTAAAATTGACCCGCGAGCAGCAGCTCGATGTCATCAGCAGGACTTTTCACCAGTGCCTGTGAGATCGTTATTGGAGGGTCGCCGTGCCCTCTTTAGTCCTTCGATCTCCGTAAAATCTGCTGAGCTTCCATGCTGACCGCACTTGATGCATCCATGGGCGACCCAGCGGAGCTTGTCCCTGAACCGGACGAGCCCGTTGGCTACATCCATTCCGTGGAAACCGGCGCGGCGGTGGACGGGCCGGGAATGCGGTTCGTCTACTTCCTGGCAGGCTGCTCCTTCCGCTGCCTGTATTGCCACAACCCGGATAGCTGGACGCTGGAGGGAGGCCGCCCTGTCAGCGTAAGCGCCGCCGTGGCGGAGGCGGCGCGTTATGCGGGTTTCCTGCGGATGGCCGGCGGCGTGACCTTATCGGGCGGCGATCCGCTAGCGCAGGCGGAGTTTGCCGGCGCGCTGCTTCGGCGCCTGCATGACGGACTTGGCCTGCACACGGCGCTCGATACCCAGGGGTTTCTCCACCGCAAAGTACCAGACCGCTGGTTCGATGCGGTGGACCTCGTGCTGCTCGACATCAAGCATATCGACCCCGTCCGCCACCGGGAAATTACGGGACGGCCGTTGCAGCCCACGTTGGACTTTGCCCGCCGCCTTGTCAGTTTGGGCAAGCCGATCTGGATTCGCTACGTGCTGGTGCCAGGCTTCACGGACGATGCGGACGATATCGCGCGGTTTGCCGGGACGGCTGCCGCCCTTGGCCCTCTCGTCGAGCGCGTCGAGCTTCTCCCCTTCCACCAGATGGGCTCGCACAAATGGGAGGAACTCAACCGGCCCTACAGGCTCGCCAATACGCCCGTTCCCTCGAACAGCGAGATAGCCGCCGCGGCGGCCATTATACGGTCCCGCGGATTGACGGTGAAATAACATGGCTCGCGCCTCGATGCGCTACGGCGAAAGCATGGCTGGTGCCCGGCGGTGCAATAAGGTCCGGGTTTCAACTCCGCGCGGCTCCTGCTAAAAGCGGCTCTGTCCGGGATTCGCCCGGCATGCAGGGAGCCGGACTTGCTGGAACGCTTTTCGTATACAGCGCTTGAGGCCTGGGCGCGCGCGCAGGACGCGGCGGCGCGCGTCTTGACGCCTGCGGTTCGGCTAGGCGTGACCGGGCTCGCGCGCTCGGGCAAGACCGTGTTCATCACCTCGCTCGTGCACAACATACTGGCCGGAAACGCTTTGCCTTTTTTCGAGCCGCTGGCGCAGGGCCGCATCGTTCGCGCTTATTTGGAGCCGCAGCCGGATGACGCCGTGCCGCGCTTCGATTATGAGGGCAATCTCGAAAAGCTCACGGCCGCGGAGCCGCAATGGCCGGAAAGCACGCGCCAGATCAGCGAGTTGCGCCTAACCATCGAATACGTGCCGGCTGGTACGGTCTGGCGGGCGCTCGGCAGCGGCACGATGCATCTCGACATCGTGGATTACCCTGGGGAATGGCTTCTCGACCTGCCGCTCCTCGATTTGAGCTACGAGGATTGGTCGAGACAGGCCATTTCGCTTGCCCGGGAAGCGGCGCGCGCTCCGGCAGCAAGGGATTGGCTGGCCTTTCTCGCGGCCACGGACGCAAGCGGCGCCCAGGACGAGCAGACCGCGCAAAAGGGCGCGGAGCTTTTCACCCAATACTTGCGCAAATGCCGCGAGGAAGCGCTCTCGCTGTCGAGCCTGCCGCCGGGGCGCTTTCTGATGCCGGGCGATCTTAAGGGCTCGCCGGCCTTCACTTTCTTTCCGCTTGAGACGCCGGAGGGCGAGGCCGCGCCCGCCGAGAGCCTGTGGGCGATGATGGCAAGGCGCTACCGCTCCTACAAAACCCATGTGGTGCAACCTTTCTTCCGGGACCACTTCGCGCGGCTGGACCGGCAGATCGTGCTTGCGGATGTGCTGACCGCCATAAACGCCGGGCCTGACGCGGTGGCCGATCTCGAACGCGCGCTGACCGATATCCTGCGCTGCTTCCGCCAGGGCCAGAATGGCTGGCTGTCGCTGATCGGCGGGCGGCGGATCGACCGCATCGTCTTTGCGGCCACCAAGGCGGACCATCTGCATCAGGCCAATCACGACCGCCTCGAAGCGATCTTGCGGCTGATCGCGGCCAAGAGCATTGAGCGGGCTTCTTTCGTGGGCGCGGAGGTGCGTGCCTTTGCGCTGGCGAGCGTGCGCGCGACCCGGGAAGCGCATGCCCGGCAAGGCAACGGGAGCCTGCCCTGCATCATCGGAACGCCGCTGAGCGGGGAACGCCTGGGCCAGCGGCTATTCACGGGTTCCGAAGAGCTTGCGATCTTTCCGGGCGATCTGCCGGACAACCCGGAGCTTGCGGTTTCGCCCGAGTGGCTGGCGTCCGGTAAGGCGCCCGCGCATTTCGTCCGCTTTGGCCCGCCGAAACAGCCGGCGCCCGAGTTTGGCCGCAGCGCCGTGCTTCCCCATATCCGGCTCGACCGCGCTTTGAACTTCCTGATTGGCGATAAACTGGCATGAGCGGAATCCCTCAGAACCGCGCACCGGCGGCGTTCAGCCTGGACGATCCGGACCTCGAGATCGAGGTGCCCATCGAGCAGCCGCCTATCGCGGAGCCGCTGGCGCTGCCGCCGCCTGCCTCGGGCAACCGCCGCACAGCCTGGGGCGCCGTCTTTTGGAGCGCGCTTGGCGGGCTTGTGTTTCTCTGGCTGCTGCTGTGGGTGCAGCAAACCGTCCTCTCGTTGCTTGCCCGCAGCGATTGGCTCGGCTGGGTGGCCACCGTCCTTTTCGCAGCGGCCGGTCTAGCCTTCGCGATGATCGCGGGGCGGGAGATCGCGGGGCTGTTGCGGCTGTCGGCGATCACCGCGGTGCGCAGGCGCGGGGAGGCAGCGCTCGCCGCCGAAGACGTGCGCGAGGCCCGCGCGGCGGCATCGGAACTCCGCGCGATGTTCAAGGACCGCCGCGAGCTGGCCGAAGGTATTGCCCGCCTCAAGCAGCATCGGCGCGACATCTTGGACGCGGCCCAGGTGCTGACGCTCGCCGAACGCGAGCTGCTTCTCCCGCTGGACCGGATGGCGCGCACTGCCATCGGCATATCCGGCCGCCGCGTCTCGGTTGTGACCTCGCTGAGCCCCGCCGCGATTATCCCAATCGCTTTCGTGGCTTACGAGAACTTCCGCCTACTGAGGAGCCTTGCCAACATCTATGGCGGCCGGCCGGGCTTCTTTGCCATCTTGCGCCTCCTGCGCCTCATAGCGGGCCACCTAGCCGTCACCGGCGGGCTCGCCTTCACCGACGACCTCGTGCAGCAATTCATCGGCCACGGCCTCGCCGCGCGGCTTTCCCACAGGCTTGGCGAGGGGCTCGTCAATGGCGGCTTCACCATCCGCATCGGCATCGCCGCGGTCGAGCTGCTGCGGCCCTTGCCCTATATCGAAGCGCGCAAGCCGCGCCTGCGCGAGTTCATGGCCGAGTTCCTCAAATTCGGCCAGCGGAGCGGTTGAAACGCTTGCCCCGTTAAGCTGCGGTTAACCGCGATCCTTTGCATTTTCGGCCGGATTTCAGCGCCGGGCCCCGCTTGCTTCATGGCGCGATTATAGCATGAGAGATCTTTCTAAAACTTTAAACGTCAGACTAACGCGATTGATATCGCGATATAAATTACAGATTGCGTGCGCCGCTTGCCCCGGAAAAATGCACCGTTTTTGGGTTAATTCGCAAGTTGCCGCTATATTTAATAGTATTTTGGAGTCGTGGAAATCGACCAAAAAAGGGAAAAGATTCGCAGAAAGACGGCGGCGGAAAATATGCGAGGCGTGCGTTTACCATACCGGCATTAACCATGGTAGGGTCCTACGCATAATTCATCGCCTATTAACAGCCGGCAGCGCAGGTGTTCCGGCTTAAGCTGCTGCCGCTTCGTTGAGCCCCCTCTATCCGTAAGAGACGCCCCAGGCGATCCGACGCTCTATTAACGCCGGCCGGACTCTAAAACCCGTAACGGAGGCAGCGCGGGCGCCTGTGCCATCTGCAAACCAACTCGGTGCAGGCGTTGATGTGGCCTTTCCCGCAGCTGCAATTGTTGCAGCCGTCGAACCACTCGACGCAGAGGCGCGGGCAGCGCCCGCCGTGCAACACGTCGCCAGCCGACGCCTGCTGTACTTGTGCAAACAGGAACACGGACATGAGAATTACGAGGCCACGGATAACCGTCATGCGGATGCTCCCCTGGGAATGTGTGCTCTAACCCGGAGCATTAGCATACAGCCCGTGCGCCGCAAGTGGCGTTGCACTTACGCATCACGGGGACGAAATCGCGGTGGAAAACGGCGCACACGCCGCTTCCCTTTTTAGCAAAATTGCAATATATGTTGTGTCGAATTGGAACATATGCGTTTGAGTAATGTTATGAGTACCTCCGCGGAGCGCGAAGCCGGATTTGACGAAGGCGAACGCGTCATCGACACATCCGGCGATATCGATCAGAGGCCGCTTGAGGAGCGCACCGCGAAGGAGCGCGCGAACGTCGTCGCTTTCGAACGCCCTGAACGCACCGCGCAATTACCGGCGCCCGCGGTGCAACGCTATGTGGCCGTGTCCCCGCCGGCTCCAAGGCCCAAGGCTCCGCCCCGGGAACTCGCTGACATGGCCCAGCGCCTTCAGAGGGATCTCGACAAGCAGTACGCCGGGGCCAAGTCCCAGCTCGATACGCTCGCACAGAAAATCGAAGCGCAGGAAAAGCGCTGCGTTTCGCCCAAGCTCGACTGCGATCTGCAGCAAATCCAGTTTCAGCGCCAAAAACTGCTGATCGCCAACGGGCCGGCACTCGCGGACTGTCTCCGGGAGGAGAAAAATCGCCTTGCCGATCTCGAAAATTTCAAGGCGGAGCACCGCCTTTCGAGGGACGCACATTACCCATCGTCGCCGCTGCTCGCTTTTGGAATTCTCTCGATCCTAATTATTGTGGAAGCCGGCATTAACGGGGTGCTTTTCGCCGATAGCAGCGATCAGGGGCTGTTCGGCGGCTGGCTCGAAGCGCTCGTGCTTTCGATCACGAATGTTGGAGCGGCGTTTCTGCTCGGCCGCGCCGTTCTGCCCCAACTGCACCGCCGGGGACCGGTCCTCAAAGCCGGGGCTTTCGTTTTGTGCCTGGCGGGTGCCGGTGCGCTGGCGGCCATCAACCTTATTGGCGCGCATTATCGCGATTTCAAGTCGGAGGCCGGCCCCGATCCGGCGCCGCCACTCGCGGCCAAGCATGAACCAAGCCTCGTACTCAGCGGAGCAAGGCCCGCTCTGTCCGCTGCCCTGGCGCGCAAGGCTGCGAAAGCCGCCCCCGCCGAGCCGCCCCCTCCGCCGCCTGCCCCAGTTGCGGAGAGTGAAAAAGCCAAGGAACGCGAAGCAATCGCCCAACTGTACGGGGCTCCCTTCGCATTCCGCAGTTTCATGAGCTTTTTCCTCTTCGTCATCGGCCTATGCGGCGCGTCAATCGCCGCGCTCGACGGTTACAAGCTCGACGATCCGTACCCCGGTTACGGCAAGCGCCACCGGAACTATGCGGCCGCACGGGTCCGTGGCGCCGAGGCGCTCCGCCGCATTTTAAGCCAGTCCAGCGCAATCATGACCGGAAGCTTCCAGGCGATAAACCGTAAGATCGAAAACTTCGGGCAAGAGATGTCCGCACTTCAGAACCTGCACCACGCCTACGCCAGCGACCGCAAAGCGCTGCAGGACGGCTTGTGCGAAGCGGCGGAAGACGCGGAAGCGCAAATTGCAGCCTACGACCGGCTCCTCAATAAGGTGCCCGGGCCGGACACCTTGGAGGTGTATTCCATCGCACTCAAAACGCTCCCGCCGCTCAGCGAAAAGCAGCTCAAGTTCTACGAGAGCCAGGAACGGAAGCTGAAGGTATTGCAGAAAGCTGCGCAGAAAGAGCAGGGTGATGTTCTGGGCCTGTTCGAGACTGCCTCGGCGGATTTCCAAAAGCTGCTCGCCGGGGCCAGCCAGGCGAGTCTGCAGACAGCGCTTGCCGCCGTATACGAAGATCGCGGCGGGAGGGGCGCATGAGTGCGAAAGCAATCCTCGGAGTGGCGCTAACCGCGATTGCCGCGAGCCTCGCCGGCGGCGGAGTATATGCCGTGCATAGCTTGAAGCAGCAAAAATTCGACCCCGAAACGCTGTGCCCGCTCACGGGCTCGCAAGCAGCCTCTTTGGTTCTTATCGATAAGACCGATCCTCTGACGGCGGCGGAACAGGCCAGCGTGCGCAGCCTCATTGCCGCCGAGGCCGCCGCGGTGCAACGCGGCGATCGAATAACGGTGCGGCTCCTGCGCCAGAAGGAAGGCGGGAGCGAAACCGCGCTCGATACCGCAGCCGATCTCTGCAACCCCGGCGCTGAGGGAAATCCGTTATTCGAAAACCCGAAACGCGTCGCGGCGCGCTACCGGAGCGCCTTCCGGGAACGCCTCGATGAAGCGCTCGCGAGCGTGCAGGGTGCCGGCTCGGCGCCCGCCTCGCCGATAGCGCAGGCAATTCACGAAAGCCTGGCGGCGGTGCCTGAAGGCCCCGGCCAGCGGCTCAAGCTCATTGTGGTCTCAGACTTGATGGAGAACACGCCTGAGGCCTCGGCCTATACCGGCACGTTGAGCGAGGCGGCGCTGCGCAAGGCAGTCCAGCCGGCTGCGCTAGCGCGCCTTCGAGGTGCCGAGGTGCGCATTTTACTTCTGGCCCGCCCGCGCTACGCAAAGCAGCAGGCGGCCGCCATCGCGGTTTGGCGCAGCCTTTTCCAAACCGCTACGTTGCACGAACCGGAGATCTTGCGGCAATAAGCCCCCCCAGCTGTGCCTCAAGCTCCTGCCCCCCTCTCCCCTCTTCCCCCAGAGGGGAGAGGGTCCCTTTAAGCGACGCCCGCACTCAAAAAATCGTGGACGTGAATAATGCCGGTTGGCACGCCGCTGCCGTCGACCACAAACAGCGCGGTGATCTTCGAGGAATTGATGATTTGCAGCGCTGCGCTCGAAAGCATGCCGGCGGTAACCGTCTTGGGGGCGCGGCTCATGATTTCGCCTGCCGTGCGGTCAAGCAAGCCCGGTTCCATATTCCGCCGCAAGTCGCCGTCCGTGAGGATGCCAATGAGCTTGCCCTCATCGTCAACGATGCCAAGGCAGCCAAAGCTCTTTTCCGTCATCACCACAAGCGCCGTACTCATGCGCTCGTCCGCGCGAATAATCGGCAGCCGGGCGCCCGTGTGCATCATGTCGCCAACATGCTTCAAGGCCGCGCCAAGCTGGCCGCCTGGATGGAAAATCTTGAAATCGAGCGCAGTGAAACCGCGGCCTTCCAGCAGCGCAATCGCGAGGCAGTCTCCAAGTGCCAGTTGCACGAGCGCCGAAGTCGTGGGTGCTAGCCCGTGCGGGCACGCCTCCTTAACCTGCGGCAAGGCGAGCACGATGCCGGCGGCCCTGCCGAGCGTGCTGCCGGGCCTCGATGTCATGGCTACGAGCGGCACCTTGAAGCGCGCGGAATAGGTAATGAGATTGGCGAGCTCGCCCGTCTCCCCCGACCAGGAGAGTGCAAGAATCGCGTCTTTCGCGGTAATCATGCCGAGGTCGCCGTGGCTCGCCTCGGCGGGATGAACGAACTGGGCCGGCGTCCCCGTGGACGAAAGCGTCGCGGCGATTTTTTGCCCGACATGGCCGCTTTTGCCCATGCCCGTCACAATGACCCGGCCCTGACAGCCGAGCATCAGCTCCACAGCGCTTTCAAAATCTTCCGCGAGCCCATTGGCCAGCGCGTCCTGCAGCGCCTTCAGCCCATCGATTTCGCAGCCGATGCTGCGTTCCGCCGCGCGCAGGGCACCGCAGTCCGTTGCGCGCATGCGTCCCGGGGCCTGCGCCCGAGGCTTTCCCATTTTGCTCCCCCTGGAAACCTTCACGCCGGTCTTGCCGCGCGCGGTTTCGTCTGCTTTAGCCCCGAAAGGCGCCGTTGTTGAGACACTAGTACGCCCCGCGGATAAGGCGTACTAGCAGATTTTTGTTGCTAGTACAGCTTACCGGCCGGAAGTTCGCTTGCGAGCGAGCGGCATGCGGGTGCGAACTTCCTGCCGGCTGCACTAGTCTCAAAGTATGCGGCCGCCTTCAGGCTATCCTTCAGAATGCTTGGCCTGAAGCTCCGCCGCAAGCTTTTTCAGCTCTTCGCCAAATTTTGGAGCAAGGTCGGCGCGCGCCAGCGCGAATGCGACATTTGCGCTCAAAAAGCCGAGCTTGGAACCGCAGTCGTAGCTCTTGCCCTTGTACTTGTAGGCGAAGAACATCTGGCTCTGCATCAGCGTCTTCATGGCGTCGGTCAGCTGGATCTCGTCTCCGGCGCCGGTCTTTTGGGTTTTGAGGATGCCGAAGATTTCAGGCTGCAGGATGTACCGGCCCATGATGATGAGATTGGATGGCTCCGTGCCGGCGGCAGGCTTTTCAACCATGGACTTGATCCGCCAAAGCCGGTCATCCTCAACACTTTCAAGGTCCACAACGCCGTAAGAGCTGATTTCGTGCGGGGCGGCCTCCTCCACGGCGACGATGTTGATTTTCGCGTCCGGCCCATATTTTGCGCGAAGCCCGTTATACACGGCGATCATCTGCCCCAGGCAGCTTTCGCCATTCTGCAGGACGATCACGTCGGGCAGCAGCAAAGCGAAAGGCTCGTCGCCGGCAATATCGCGCGCGCACCAGACCGCGTGCCCGAGGCCCTTGGGCTCCTGCTGGCGGGTGAAACTCGTGGAGCCCGGCAGTGGCTGATGGTTTTCCAGTTCCTTGAGCTCCGCCAGCTTGTTCCGGCGCCGCAGCACTTCCTCCAGCTCGAATTGGCGATCGAAGTGGTCCTCGATAACGCCCTTATTGCGGCCCGTGACAAAGATGAAATGCTCGATGCCGCCAGCCCGGGCTTCGTCGGCCACATGCTGGATGATCGGCCGGTCGACGACAGTCAGCATTTCTTTTGGCATGGCCTTAGTGGCCGGGAGAAAACGTGTGCCAAGGCCTGCGACCGGAAAAATGGCCTTACGGATAGGCTTACTCATGCGCGGGTTCCTGCGAGCTGGCGAAGAGAGCGAATGCGGAATTGCATATGGCGGCGTTGCATATAGCCAAAAAGCCGGCACATTTCAGCCAGAATTCCGGCAGCTCCATGGCAGCTGTTACAGTTTGCCACAAAGCGGACTCTGGCGTGTTAACGGCGGTAATAGCGGCCGGCAATCCTCACCCGCGCACAGAAAGGAACGGGGCGCATGCGGTGGCTTGATCCTGACACAATCTGTAATATAGCTAGCCCGGGGATTCGGGGGAGAACGGGCTTGAGCTTCAGCATGAGCTGCGGGAGCATTTTCAGGGGATTCGAAGGCGGGCCGCAGGAGCGGTTCGCCAATCTCATTACCGTTTTGATTTTCCTCTTCTGCGGCGCCGCCGGCGCTCACGCCCAAGGCGCTACTCCCTCATCGAGCTACATTACTCCCTTCCCCCAGGGAGACCGCTATCAGATCCGCGTGATCGGCGACTGGTTCGGCGCCGGTTTGACGGCTGGTCTTCAAGACGCCCTTAAGAGCGAGGCTTCCCTGGAAGTCTCAGATGCGTCCCGCTCTGGCTACGGGCTTGTGCGCTCAGAGCAAAGCGGCCTTCTGGCCGATGCGGACAAGATGCTGAAAGGCGCGCCGGTTCACATCGCAATCGTTATGCTCGGCATAAACGACCGTCTCTCCATGAGAAATGCAGAAGGCCGTGCGCTGCTGCCTGGCTCCGATGAGTGGAAAGAGCTTTACGGCAGGGAAGCGGAAAAGCTTATCAAGAAGCTGCGAAACGCCAGCGTCGCGGTCTATTGGGTGGGCCTGCCCCCCATGAGCAATCCAGGCCTCAACGAATTCGTAGCCAGCCTCAACGATACCATCCGGCAAGCCGCCTATCTCAATGGTGCCAAATTCATCGAAACTTCCGCTGGATTCACCGACCAGGCCAGGCGCCTACAGTGCGTGGGGAGCCGACATTTCAGGGCAGACTAAACGCTTGCGCGAGGGCGACGGCGAAGGGCTAACCCAGCCCGGCTACCGCAAGATTGCCAGTTTCGCCGAGATATCGATCCGGCGGGATTTGGCTCAGGCGCGGGCGCAGCGGAACATCCCTCTTGCAGGCGACGAGGAGGAGCAGGCGCGCGTCGTGCCTCTTTCTCCGCGCAGTTCCCCGGCGAAGAGTGCCGGCGCCGATGGCGCGAAACCCGGCACAGGCCCCGCATCGGGCTGGAAGGCCGAGAGCGGAAGCAGCAGCAAGCCCGATCCAGCCGCTAAGGCTGCAGCGGGCGCTAAAACCGAGGCTCCGGCTGCGGCCTTGCCGGCTCCCGATGCTGCGCGGCGCGATCAGGCCGCTTTTGCTGAAGCAGGCGGCCAGCAGGGGGAATACATATTGGCCGAGCTCGGCGACGGCCTGACCTCGATTGCGGTGATCACGCCCGTGGGCGATTTGTCGATGCGTGAGATCCAAAGGCAAACGCCGCTCGCCGACCGCATCTATTTCAAGGTTCTGAGCAAGGGCGAAGCCTTGCCGCCGAAGGAAGGCCGCGCCGACGATTTCCGCTGGCACGGAGAGGAAAGCACGCAGTCTCAATAGCTTTTTTCAAGGGCGTTCGCCTGTTTTACTGGGGTCGATATGCAGCGTAGTGAGCAGGGTGTTTTGAATTTCTCGCGCTGCGTCCGGCGCGGGGCTCTCTTATTGCTGCTCGGTTCGCTTCTTTCGGGCTGCTTTCCCGGCTTTAAATGGGGCGAAGAAGAAGCGGATGGCACCCCTCCTGCCAGTCAGAACGCGCCGGCACTTAACCGCGATTACAAGTCCAACTTTTTGTCCCTGCAAATGCCGTCGCTCGGCATTTCGAGCGGGCAGGGCCAGCTCATGCCCGATATCGGGCCCAGCATCCTAAGCGCGTTCTCCACTGTCGAGGCGCGCAAGCCCGGCGCACCAAGCCTGTTCGCCACCACCACCGAAACGGCCCCCGGCTTCGAACCGGCGATCCTGCCCCCGGCAAAATCCCTCGCAAATTTCTACGCCGCGCTGTCCGCGCTGGCGGCGGGAAGGCGCTCCCAGCCGGTTACGATCCTGCATCTGGGCGACGACCACATTGCCTCCGACCGTTTCGCCGGTGTATTGCGCGAGCACCTCCTAAGCCGGTTTGGCTCGGCCTGCCGCGGCTTGATGATGCCAGGACTTTTCCCCATTCGCGGCATGCAAGCCGGCCGCGGCGGACAATGGAGCCTGGCGAACGCCGCCGCCGGAGCGCAGGGCCCCTTCGGCATCACCGGCGCGAGAATGACGGCGAGCGCAAGCGATGCGTGGATCCGGTTCACCGCCGCGCAGGGGACGTTCGATTGGGCCGAGGTAACTTTCATGACCGGCCCTGGCTTCGGCACCGCTCTTGTCAGCATTGACGGCGATACCAAGCTCGTTCCCACGCAAGCGCTGCGAGCCAGCGAAACGTCGATCCGCATTACATCGAAGGCCCGGGAGATTTTGATCAAGCCAAAGGGCGATGGCCCGGTCTCCGTCCTCTCCGCCGCAACCGGAACGAACAGTCCAGGCATTGCCTACAGCAGTCTCGGCCTGCCTGGAGCAACCGCATGGACCGCAGAAAAGTGGACGCCGGACTTTGCCGCAAACGAGCTCAGGAAGCTTAATCCCGATCTGATCTTGATGGAGTACGGCACACGGGAGGGGTTCGACGACGAACTGGATGTGAAGCAATACGAAACGCGCCTTGGCCTTCTCATCGATCAAATCGAGCAATGGGCCCCGCGTGCCTCCATCCTGATCGTTGGGCCGCCGGATGCCGCAAGGCTGCCAGGCTTCGCGGGCGGCGCGGGGGCGCAGGTGTGCCGCGCCCTCAACTTGCAGGAGATTGGAATCTACGGCCGCATGATGGAGGGCGCCGACGAGCGCCTGGCGCGCTGGCACAGCCCGCCGAAGCTCGATGCCGTGCGGGCTTCGCAACGCCGCGCCGCAGCTGCCGCCGGCGTTTTCTACTGGGACTGGGCCAAGTATATGGGCGGGCCATGCGCCATTCACGCCTGGGCCTCGTCCACGCCGCCGCTCGCGGAGCCGGACCACATAACCCTGACCGAAGCCGGCGACGGCCGCTCCGCGCGCGCCCTGTTCGCGGAGCTTATGGCCGGCTACGACTCGTACCAGCGCGCGCTTCAGGCGAAAGCGCAAACGCTTGCCGCCATGGCGGAGCGCAAGACACCTCACCCTGCACCGAAGAAGCACAAGGCTCAGTAAATCGCTTGCCGTCGTCATCCCGGATGCCGGTTTCTTCACACGCTTCTTAGAGCGTGTGAAAAATCGCCGAACCGGTTGAAACGCTTGAAATCCGGGCCGCAGCGTCGTCTCCGCGAAGGCGGGGACCCACGCTAAGGTCTTGTTCTAGTGGCTGAAATGGATTCCCGCCTTCGCGGGAATGACGCTGCGGAGTCTCGCCGAAGTCTGCAATTTCGATTTCTTCACACCCTCCTTCGCCGGAATGGCGCTGCGGAAGGGCAACGCGCCTTACGCTGGCTGGACGGTGGTCCGGCGCTTTGGCGGCCAGATGACCGCGTAGAGATATCTTAGCACCCCAAGTACCCACGGCATCAGGGCAAAACCCGGGAAGACGAGATGGCGATTGCCCGCCATGTCGATAAAGTGCCGGAGCGCCGGCGATAGGGCCATATCGGCGGCGATAAGCGCAGCGCCCAGAAGGGCCACAAGGGCGAAGCCAAGGCGGAGGGCCTTGGCGAAGCGGTTCGCACTGCCTCTCAGCGCAAGAGCGGTCAAACCGTAACCGATCGCGATAAGGGCGCCCCCGAGCCACGGCGAGACCACAACGAGAGCGCTGCCCGCGAGACCGGTAAGGATGCCGGCATAGAAGGGCGCCCACGGATCGCGGTGGCCCTCCGGAGTAGGAAGAAATAGAGTTCCCTCTTCGTGGTCGGGGTTCTGGTCTGACTCGCCGGTGACGTACTCGGGGAAATCGCCTCTCGGGTCTGAAGACATGCATGCCTCCACTGAAATATCGCGCCCGCCATCGGCTATGCGTCCAGCCAGAGCGCTTGCCCGGAATGTAATTACCAAAGATTAAGGTTGAAGGCCCGCTTGCGCTGCGCGCGGCATTTTGCTGGAATATTTAGCTTGCCCCTTTTAAAGAGGCGCGCCTCTGCCCAGATCTATTGGCTAAATTGCGCCGCCTGCCACCACTTTAGCGTGCAAGCTCTTTGAGCGCCAGCCGGATGAGGTCCTCCGTGCGGGGCAGCTCCCCGGTTTTTTGCAAGGCGGCGGAGACCGCGGCGTTAGCCTGAACCTGCGCGTAGCCGAGATTGAACAGGGCGGACACGGCCTCGTCCACCGGGGAAATGGCGGCGTCCGGCCTGGCGCCATTGACGGGCATGCCAATTGTGGACGCCGCACCTGCCGCAGATATTGCAGCCGGCGGCGCCTTGTCTTTCAGCTCATTTACGATGCGCAGCGCAACCTTGGGGCCAACACCTGGCGCGCGCGCCATCATGGCGCGGTCTTGCAGCGCAATAGCGCGAGCGAGCTGGGCGGCGTCGAGGGTGCTGAGGATCGAGAGTGCAACTTTCGCGCCCACCCCCTGCACGCTTTGCAACAGACGGAACCAGCCGCGCTCGGCCTCGCTCAAAAAGCCGTACAGCTTGATCGCGTCCTCCCTGACATGCGTCTCGATGCAGAGCGTCACGGCTTCGCCCGCGGGTGGAAGAGCGGCAAGCGTGCGCGACGAGCAGGCGACTTCGTAGCCAACCCCACCCACGTCGATGATGGCATGGTCCGCGCCCACCGCATCGACAGCACCACGCAATTTTCCTATCATGCGCTACCCCAAAAAGGCGAGACCGCATTATATCAAAATCCGGTTGCGTGCCTCAGCGGAAGACCCCCTCACCCCAGCCCTCTCCCCGAGGGGAGAGGGAGTTGGCTGCGGCCTCGCCGCAAAGGTTGAGGCCAATTCAGGCGTCCCTTCTCCCGCTCTAAGCTGCAAGCTCGCCAAGGCGAGCTTGCCGAGAAGGACAGGATGAGGGGGGACTTCGCGAAACACTCAACCGGATTCGATATTACGCCCCATAACATTAGCGCGAGTTTAGCCTGGCGCGCCTAGCCGCTCGCGCGGTTTTACACAAGTGCCGGATATTGCGCCGCGATCGCCCGCGCGCGCCGGTGGTGCGCGTGGGTGATTGCAACCGCGAGTGCGTCGGCTGCGTCGGCGGTTCCGGGTGCCGCTTTCGGCAGGAGATAGCGGATCATAGCGCGGATTTGCGCCTTACCGGCGTGACCGGTGCCTGTGACGGTCTTCTTGACCGAGTTCGGCGCGTATTCGGCGACGCTCAAGCCCATGCGTGCCGGGACCAGGAGTGCGATGCCCCGCGCCTGCCCGAGTTTCAGGGCCGAGCGCGCGTTGCCGTTCACGAAAGTCTCCTCAACGGCAGCCTCGGCTGGCGCCCAGAGCCCAAGCACCTCCTCAAGTCCCGCGAACAGCGAGGCAAGCCTGTCGCCCATGGGCTCTCCGGCCACGGTCTTGATCGTGCCGCAGGCCACGAAGGTCAGCCGCACCCCGTCCCAATCGACCACGCCCCAGCCAAGGTTGCACAGGCCGGGATCGAGGCCGGCAATGCGCGTCAGTTTTCTTTGCATGGCAGGTGGCCCCGTGTCCGAATCGGATTTGCGTAAGGATTTCCGCCGGATGCACCGCGGTCAAGCCAAGTTTTGAGGAATGCTGACCGTTAGCAGGAAAGCTCCAAGCACTGGGAAGGGTCGGTGAGGGGGCGCACATGAAAAAGCAAGCGGTGACGGTGAACACCGCTTGCCCCCCCTTCAAAGGCGCGCCGTTTGCTGTCACGCAGTCCTTTTGGCAGAGGAACCTACTATGACTGGTCGCGGTAAAAATGCGCACTGCGTTTCATATGTTTTTCCTATATAGGCGTCAATGGCTCGGTTCTCGATTCCCCCAAAGACCGGGCGGGTTTGTGACACTTTTGCGACAGCACTCCTGGATGTGACCGCCCTGGAAAAGAAGGTTGCATACGCCCCGCGGAAAACTTCACGGTTGCGTGCCTTCCGCTATTTGCCCTTTGCCAGGTTGCGGCAATCGGGTTTAACCTCCCGGCCCAATTCAGGAGGCATGTATGAAAACCGATGTTCCGCACCCTATTTATCTAAAAGACTACGCTCCGCCGCCCTTCCTAATCGACGAGACAGTGCTCGATCTCGCCTTGGCCCCGGCGGAAACGCGCGTCCGGTCGCGGCTTTCGGTACGGCCAAACCCGGCGTCGAAAGTGAAGTCCGGCGCTTTGAAACTCGACGGCGAGATGCTCAAGCTTGCCGGCGTGCGCGTCGACGGCGAAGAGCTGGAGGCATCGCGTTATAAGGTCACCGGAAAAGACCTTACCATCGAGGGCGTGCCGCTGAAGCCCTTCACGCTCGAAATCGAGACGGTCTGCAACCCCGAAGCCAACAAAGCGCTTTCCGGCCTCTATCGCAGCCAAGGCGTCTATTGCACGCAATGCGAGGCCGAAGGCTTCCGCCGCATCACTTATTATCCCGATAGGCCGGACGTGCTTTCGAAGTTCCGCGTACGCATCGAGGCGGACGCCAAGGAAGCGCCGGTGCTCTTGTCGAACGGCAATCTGATCGAAAGCGGCGACGCGGGCGCGGGGCGGCACTACGCGGTCTGGGAAGACCCGTTCCCGAAGCCTTCCTATCTTTTCGCGCTGGTAGCGGGGAAGCTCGGCATGGTGCGGGACAGCTTCGCCACGCGGTCGCAGCGCAAAGTCGATCTGCGGATTTATGTCGAACCCGGCAAGGAAGACCGCTGCGGCTGGGCCATGGAATCGCTCAAGCGCGCGATGGAATGGGACGAAAAGCGCTTTGGCCTCGAATACGACCTCGACACCTTCATGATCGTCGCCGTTTCCGACTTCAACATGGGCGCGATGGAGAACAAGGGGCTCAATATTTTTAACGACGCGCTGATCCTGGCGCGCCCCGATACCGCGACCGACGCCGATTACGAGCGCATCGAGGCCGTGATCGCCCACGAATATTTCCACAATTGGACGGGCGACCGCGTCACTTGCCGCGATTGGTTCCAGCTCTGCCTCAAAGAGGGGCTCACCGTGTTCCGCGATCAGGAGTTCACGGCGGATGTGCGTTCGCCGGTCGTCAAGCGCATCGAGGACGTACGCTTTCTGAAGAGCGCTCAGTTCCCGGAGGATGCCGGGCCGCTCGCCCATCCGGTGCGGCCTTCGTCCTTCATCGAGATCAGCAACTTCTACACGCGCACCGTCTACAACAAGGGCGCCGAGTTCTGCCGGATGATGCAAACCGTGCTCGGCAGGGATGGCTTCCGCCGCGGGCTTGAGCTTTATTTCGAGCGGCATGACGGCCAGGCGGTCACGGTGGAGGATTTCATCTCAGCACTTGGCGATGCGAACGGGACCGATCTTTCTGGCTTCCTGCTCTGGTATAACCAGGCCGGAACGCCCGTGCTCGATGCGCGCATCTCCTATTCAAGCGGCGCCAAGACGGCGCGGCTCACACTCAGCCAGTCCTATCCGGATACCGCCGGGGGGGATAAACGCAAGCCCGTCCCGATCCCGGTCAAGCTGGGCCTCCTGGACGCCAGCGGCAAAGAGTTTTCGCTCAAAAGCGGCGGGGAACCCGTGTCCGGCGGCCTCGTGGTTCTCAGGAAGAAGAAGGAGACCTTCACCTTCGAGGACATTGGCGAACGTCCCGTCGCCTCGCTATTGCGCGGCTTCTCCGCTCCCGTAAGGCTCAACAGCGGGGCAAACGATCACGATATGCTGACGCTGATCCGCTCGGACGGCGACCTATTCAATCGCTGGCAAACCGCGCAAGCCTTCGCGCTCAAACATATGGTGCAGATGACCCAGGCGATCGGGGCCGGAATGCCTGCGCGCGTCAATCCGCGCTTCGTACAAGCAGCGGGCGCGGCCAGCCGGCGACGAAGCGCTCGAACACGCCTACCGCGCCGCTTTCCTGGCCTTGCCCTCAGAGCCGGACATCGCGCAGGCCATTGGCGAAAACATAGACCCCGAAGCCATCCACACCGCGCGCACAGGCTTGCGCTCGGCAATGGGCAAGAGCCTGCGCGAGACGCTTGAGAGCGTCTATGAGCGGAGCGCACCCGCCGAAGACTACTCTCCCGATCCCGAAAGCATCGGGCGGCGGGCCTTGCGCCTAGCGGCTCTGACCTTGCTTGCGCTTGGCAAGAGCCGCTTCGAAATCGCCAAGGTCAAGGAGATCGCGCGAACTGCATCCAACATGACCGAGTCGGTAGGCACGCTCGCAATCCTGGCGCAGCTTGGCGGAGACGCTTACGAGGACGCGCTGCAGCGCTTCCACCGCCGGTGGAAGGACGAACCCCTCGTCATGAATAAGTGGTTCGCCCTGCAAGCGAGCGTGCCGGGCCGGGAAACGCTGAAACGCGTGGCCGGGCTTGCCTCGCATCCGCTGTTCTCGATCAAGAACCCCAACAGGGTTCGAGCGCTGTATGGGGCCTTCGCGCACGGGAATCAGGTCCGTTTCAACGATGCCAGCGGCGAGGGCTACGAGCTCGTGGCGAATGCCGTGATTGAAATCGACGGCTTCAATCCTCAGATCGCTTCCCGCCTGCTCAGCGCTTTCGAAAGCTGGCGCATCCTCGAACCTCAACGCAAGAGCCTTGCCGAAGCGGCGTTGCGCCGGGTGCTGGCCAAGAAGGATCTCTCGCGCGATGTATTCGAGATTGGAACAAAAATAGTTGGCGAACAGGCCGCTAAGGTGGCAGCTTAACTAAGTGTAGTCCAAGTTCGATTCGTTCGCGCGGGACTTTATGCCTTTTGCGCCGGTTTCCGGTGCAGCTGAAAGTGTCCGCCACAGATCGCGGATTGCTTGCAGAAATTTGCGATCTCTACTTTGAATTGATCCCGATCACGGCCTCCGGTGCAAGGTTTTGTTAACCAATACCCGGCAAAGTTAAGATCTCAGTGAGAAGGGTTAAACCTACCGGCAGGATGGCATGGCTCCAAATGCAACTCGCCAGTCACTTATGCAGTCCCGGCCCGCTCCAGCCACGCAATCTCCGGGCGCAGTGAACTTGGCTTATACGGCATGGCCGCTCTTGGCAGACGTGCAGCGCGCCGCCAGAAGGCACGCCCAGCAGTTGGCGCTCCTGCTTGGATTCCTCGGCCTGCTGCTTCCCGCATTCAGCGCGCTCGGCTTCGGCGCACTTGGCGCCACCGGCAACCTGTTATCCATTGCCGCTGCTGCATCGGCACTCGTGCTGGTTCACAAAGCCGGCCAGCGCGCGGCCTTTAAACTGGAAGCGCCAGCCCGGTATTACAGCACGCAGTCGCAGTGCGTCGCAGCCGCTGGCGGCGCCGTCCTGCGCTGGAACCTCGTGGATGGCGAGCTGACCTGGGCTGGAGGCGCGCGCGGCGTTTTCTCAAAGGGCGACGCCCCAACCAATTTCCGGGACCTGAGCCCCTATCTCCACACTGACGATTCCATCTATAATCTCGTCTCCGACGCCCTTAAGGCCCACGCCCGCAGCGTTTGCTGGACACTTCGCCTCAAGGACGGCGAAACCGGCTGGCGGGCCTATCACCTGCGCGGCCAGATCGATCACGGCAGCCGCGCCAATCCGTCGCCAGTCTTCTCGGGCGTCCTGCTGCCTCATGAGACGGCGCTTGCTCTGGCTCCTGCAGAGCAGGGCGGCACGGCACGCCTGCGCGCCATCATCGAGGCGTTGCCCATGTCCTTCGTGGTATGGGACAGCTCGAAGCGGCTACAGCTTTGCAACCGCAAGTTCCGCCAGATCTACCGGATCGGCCCGGGAAAGGCCCTCCCCGGAACGCCATTCGAGGAACTGCAGGAGCAAACGAAAGAGCTTATGCTGCAAAGCCCAGCGGATACCCCCGGCGCCCCAGGCCGCTTTCAGCTCCTTGAAAAGCAGATGGCGGACGGAACTTGGCTGCAAATTTCCGAGTATTGGACCGCGGACGGGACGATGGTGAGCGTCGGCACCGACATCACCGTGCCGAAAGTCAGCGAGCAGCGCCTCCTGGAACGCGAGCGCGAGATGCGCGCCACCATGCATATCTACGAGCAAAGCCGCAGGCAGCTCGAAATCCAGACCCACCAGCTTCGCGAGCTTGCCGAAGGCTACAATGAAGAGAAGATCCGCGCCGAAGCCGCCAACAAGGCAAAATCGGAGTTCCTCGCCAATGTCAGCCACGAGCTGCGCACGCCGCTGAACGCGATCATCGGCTTTTCTGAAATGATGCGCGACCAGGTTCTGGGCCCAATCGGACACGCGAAATACGAAGGCTACGCAAACGACATCAGCTCAAGCGGCCGCTACCTCCTGGAAATGATCAACGACATTCTCGACATGTCGAAGATCGAGGCAGGGCGCGTAACCATAACGCCGGAATGGTTCCAGCTGGGGCCGCTTTTCCAGGAATGCTTCCGGGTGGTTCACCCTGCCGCCGCCGGGCGCGACGTCAAGCTTATGCTGGCCGGGAACTCGAACGTTTCGGTCCATGCGGATAAGCGCGCGCTGAAGCAAATCCTCATCAACTTGCTGGCGAATGCCGTGAAATTCAGCCTGCCCGGCGGCAAGGTCGTGCTTCGCGCGACACGCTACAAGGGCAGCGTGCGAATTGCCATCAGCGATACCGGGGTCGGCATCGCCAAGCACGATCTGGCGCGCCTTGGCACGCCGTTCGAGCAGGTGGAGAACCAACTCACCAAGGGACACAAGGGCACCGGCCTTGGGCTTGCGATCTCGCGTTCGCTGGCCGAGCTGCACGGCGGCAAGCTCGACATCAAGAGCAAGCCTGGCGAAGGCACCACCGTTACCTGCGTCCTGCCCGCCAGCGAGGACAAGGCCATGAGCAAAGCGGCAGCATAAGCGCAGCGCCGCCCTTGGCCGGGGACGCTCGCAAAGCGGGTGGGGGCGCACAACACACCAACCTGGTTAGTTGCCCCTTTCGCCTTGACCTTGGCGTAAATTTCCTTAAATCCAAATTCGCAAGGTGCTAAACCTCAAAACGATTCTGCCCTGTTCGCACGGTTTTAACAGAAACAGGGTCTTCTAGCAGTGCCGCCGCTACCTGTGTTTCCCCGAAGGGAACAATTGCCTGGAACACGCTTTTACCGGCACTAACAACGAGTGTGTCAGTTATGACCATCAGCGAAGAAGCTGCCGTTTCGTCCGGCATTGGCTTGCACGAGGCAACCCCGGCCGGCAGCGGCCTTGCAATCGTGGACCGCGCAGGCGCCTCAGAGCTGCAAGCGTGGCGGACAGCCTTCCAATCGCAGCGCAAGGACAGGCGCTATTTCGAGCTCGTCGAAGAAACGATCTGCCCCGATTTCACCTTCCGCTACTTCCTTATTCAAGATGAAAACGGGCGCACCCGCAGCGTGCAGCCGTTCTTCATTCTCGACCAGGACGTACTCGCGGGCACGGGTGCGCGCCTGCAAAAACTCGCTGCCAAAATCAGGCGGATCTGGCCCCGGTTTCTTTTCATACGCACGCTGATGGTTGGCTGCGCCGCGGGCGAAGGGCATCTGCCATCGGGCGCACCGGCCGCACAGCAACGCGACGCGGAGGCGCTTTCGGCCCACATTTGCCGGCTGGCCCGGCAGCAGCGCGCGGGGCTGATCGTCTTGAAGGAGTTTCCGGCGCAGTACCGCGGCACGCTGTCCTGCTTCTTGAAGGCAGGCTTCACGCGAATTCCCAGTATGCCAATGACGCGGCTCGATATTTCAGGGTTCAAGAGTTTTGACGACTACTTGTCCAAGGCGATCAAGAGCAAGCGGCGCAACGAATTCCGGCGGAAGTTCAAGGCCGCTGCCCAATCCGCACCTATTGAGCTGGAGGTCGTTTCCGACGTCTCCGGGGCGGTGGATGAAGTGTATTCGCTTTACCTGCAGGTATTCGACCGATCAAAAATGCAGTTTGAAAAGCTGACGAAAGAGTATTTCATCGAGGTCGGCAGGAGAATGCCGGACAAGGCCAGGTATTTCCTCTGGCGTCAGAATGGAAAGCTCATTGCGTTCTCGCTCTGCCTCGTCGAGGGGGACACGCTTTACGGCGAATATATCGGTCTCGACTATTCCATTGCATTAGATATTCATCTTTACTTCTACGTTATGCGCGACATCATATCGTGGTCTATCGCTAATGGCTACAAAACCATCGAAAGCAGCGGCCTAAGCTATGCCCCCAAGCTTCAAATGGCTCACATACTGGCGCCGCTCGACCTTTACGTCCGGCATACCTCGCCGCTCATAAATCCCATCCTAAAGTTCTGCCTGCCGTGGCTTGAGCCGACGGGCGCAGAGCCAGCGCTCAAGCAGTTCAAGAATTATAACGAGCTGTGGGCGTAGCCTCGGCGTTCATTGAAAGCCTAAAGTTGGCTTGGAATAATAGCGTTTGAATAACGAATAGGCATAAGTCATCGCGAATAACCAATAGCTAGACCCGCAGCTACTAAAGTTTGCTTTCTTTCGCGTCTTGATTTGTATTTGGCCCCGGTGCCGCAAATTTAAGCTATACAAACCGAAGTGTAGCAAAAGCGACACAGGCATCATCCTGCCCTCTGGCACATCGATATTTGGCTTTAACTCTTTCGCTTGTAAGGCTCCTGTAAGGCTGGCGCCCCATGGAGTGGCGCTATACCCTGCGTTGGGATGGGGACTGGGTACTGGGGCACGGGGCATCGATGGCGATTGGGCGATTTTTCGCGGCCGCTTGGCGGAAGGCTGCGTTCAAAGCGGGCTGGGCGTTAAGCCTCGCCGGCTGCTTAGCGCTTCCGTCTTGCGTTGGGCCGGATTTCCAGATCCCGAAGGCTCCGGAGATCGCGGCCTTCACGCCGGAACGGCAGCCCGCGAATAATACCGCAGGCGGAAAGACGCAAACGCTGGAAATAAGCAATAAGCTCCCCGCGGATTGGTGGGCGCTTTTCCATTCCCGTGCCTTGAACGCGCTGGTCGAGCGGGCGCTCCGGGACAATCCGAACGTGGAGGCGGCGCAGGCAGCACTACGGGTGGCGCAAGCGAACGTCTACGCCGAGGTTGGCCAGCTCTTCCCGCTGGCGAGCGGCGACTACTCCGGCACAGGCGGCAGGTCCGCCCCCTTAGGTGCTACATCGCCCACCAACTCGAGTCCCTATTACACTCTCCACACGGGGCAATTGAGCGTCTCCTACGTTCCCGATATCTGGGGCGGCACAAGACGGCAAATCGAAAGCCTCGATGCGCTCAAGGATAACCAGCGCTTTGCGAACGAAGCGACATTTCTCACGCTCACATCCTCGATCGCGCTTGGCGCGGTCCAAGAGGCGTCGCTGCGGGGTCAAATCGCCGTCACCGAACGGCTGATCAAGATCGCCAAGGAAATCCTCGAAAAGGTCAAACTGCAAAAGGAGCTGGGGCAGCTTACGGGCCTGGACGTCGCGGGCCAGGAGGCGCTTGTCGCTCAGACCGAAGCGACCTTGCCGCCGCTGCGCAAGGCGCTCGACCAGAACCGCGACTTGCTCACCGCGCTCTCGGGCCATTTTGCGGGCCAGGGCTTGCCGGAGCGCTTCGACTTCGCGAGCCTCAAGCTGCCCCGTTTCTTGCCGGTGAGCCTGCCCTCCGAAGTCATCGCGCAGCGTCCGGATGTGCGCGCTGCCGAGGAGAACATGCATGCAGCCTGCGCTCTGATCGGCGTCGCTATCGCCAACAGGCTGCCGCAGTTCTCCATCGACGGCGCGGTTGGCCGGGAAGGAACGCAGCTCGCAAATTTGCTCAGCGCCAGCCCGCAGTTCTATTTCTATAACGGCATCGCGAACGCCTCGCAGACCATCTTCGACGGCTTCACCCTGCAACAAAAGCAGCGGGCCGCGGAAGCAGGCCTCGATCAGGCGGCAGCGCAATACCGGCTGGCGGTTCTCACCGCCTTTCAGAACATCGCGGATGCGCTTTATGCCATCCGGCATGATACGGTTGGCCTCCAAAAGGCGATTCTGGCTGAAATCGCGGCGAAAAAATCGTTGGACCTGACGCGGATCCAACTGAACGAGGGGCAAGTCTCCTTTCCGCAGCTGCTTGCTGCGCAGACCGCCTATCTGCAAGCCTCCCTTGTGGTCATCCAGGCGCAGGCGAACCGCTACAGCGACACGGTGGCCCTTTTCCAGGCCTTGGGCGGCGGCTGGTGGAATAGGGGCGCCCCGCCGCATATGGAGCAGCCTGGGTCTTGGCTTACAAGCGTTACCGGCGTGGAGCCGGACCCCGTGGCAAAAGAGTACCCCGGAGCGTCACAGAATGAGGCCAGAGCCGCTGCGGCGCGTGCTGGGAATTAGGACGCGAGTTTGAATATGGCTCTCAGTGGAGTAATGAACTTGAGACTTCTTATCGTTGCGGGCGCGGGGCTTTTCCTCGCGGCTGCCTCCGTCCCTGCGCTGGCTGCGGCGGCGGAGCCTGCGGGCGAGCCGTCCGTCGAACTTACGGAAACGCAGCTCAAGGCAATCAAGATCGAGCCCGTAAGCGAGCACGTATTTCTGCAGGAGCAGCAGGCGGTCGGCAATATCGACTTCAATCAGGAGCTTCTGACCCAGGTTTTCACGCCCTATCAGGGACGCATCTTGAAGGCGTATGCCAGCGTGGGCGAGATCGTGAAGAAGGATCGAATCCTGTTCACCATCGATAGTCCCGATCTGGTGCAAGCGGAGTTGACGCTCATCGGGGCGGCTGGCGTCTTGGAACTCACCGCCAAGGCTTTGGAGCGGCAAAGGAACCTTTATAAGCAAAACGCCGGCGCGCAGAAAGACTACGAGCAATCGGTCTCCGATCAGCAGGCCGCCGAGGGCGCGTACAAGGCGGCGCGCGCCGCCGTGCTGGTATTCGGCAAGACCGAAGCCGAGATCGATAAAATCGTCGCGGAACGCAAGATCGACCCGGCGCTGGTGGTGCCTTCGCCAATATCCGGTCTCATCACGGCAAGAAGTGCCGCTCCCGGCCTCTTGGTCCAGCCCGGCAATCCGCCGGCCGTTTATACCGTCGCCGACATGTCCACGATGTGGATGCTGGCGAATGTGCCGGAGAAGGACGCGCCTGCACTGAATGTGGGGCAAGAGGTGAGTGTGACAGTCGCACCGCTGCCGGGCCGCGTCTTCAAAGGAAAAATCGTGACCGTCGGCGCCTCGGTCGACCCCAATACCAGGCGTGTGCTCGTGCGCTCCGAAATCGCCAACCCCGCCAGCGAGCTGCGCGCCGGGATGTTCGCCAATTTCACGATCACGGTTGCGCCGCCGAAGCACGCGCTCGCGGTGGCGCAGGACGGCATCGTGCGCGAAGGCGACGGCACCATGACGGTTTGGGTCACGCAAGACCGGCGCAAATTCGTCAAGCGTTTGGTCAAGACGGGCCTTGCGCACGGCGGCTTCACCGAAATCGTCGAAGGGCTAAAGCCGGGCGAACTCGTTGCAACCGATGGGTCGCTGTTCATCGCCAACCAGTTCTCGAACGCCCAGTAGCTATAAACCTGCGCGGGCAAGACTTAAGCAGAGTTTTCAGGCTTCCCCAACGCATGGCCTTCCCAGGTGTAGCGGCCATTTTTTATAGGCAGGTTCATTCCCGCTCTACATAGACCAAATGTGCCCTCTGGCTGGACAGGCTAAGGCTGTAGCATCACCCGACACTAGCCCTCTTAACCACGGTGTGTGAAGTTCGTGGCCGATAATCAGCTCGCCCTCCTTCGTAAGCCTGCCTACGACATTGCGGTCATCGTCAAATGCCACCGTGCATTTCGATACACCACCGTCTGCCCGGATGACGAAGGCATTCGCCCGGGCAGCGTAACAGACGGCGCACCCCGGCCCCCCGGTTGTAGGCCCCTGCCCTAATTGAGGAACCTGGCTTGGACCAAGCCCTGCATTACTAACGCGAGCCAATAAATCCCGCAGAGCCGTATGCGAGCCCTGGCGGCTGGCAAAGAATTCGATTCCTTCCGCACTCCCTGCTCCCCAATTCTCTACGGGGTGGAAGAACAGCTTAAATCGCGGGTCATGACGGATAAAAGTTTCGATAAGTGTATCGAGAAAACTTGGCTGCTTGACAAGTATGGACCACGAGGACGCATCGAAATGGACCCTGATTGTAACCTCTAAGTTGGCCAAATCCGACGCACGCATCATAGCAAGCCGTTGCCAGACCCGGTCGAACGAACCTGTCTTCTGGGCCGACACGCGGCGGGCATCGTGTATCTCACGCGGCCCGTCTAATGTGATTTGGAATGCCGTGATCCCATGTTCTACCAACCACTCAAGACGATCTATGTGCAGCAACGTGGAGTTTGTCGTCATTCCCCCTAGCAGTTTTACGGCATGCATTTGGCAGAGTTCGTGGACGTTCACGGCGATGTATTTGACCGTATTCCATGCGCCCAAGGGCTCTCCCCCGAAGAATTCGATTTCCAACCAATCAAGTCCGTCTTCGACCCTTTCTTCAACGAGGCGGACAATTCCTCTCGCTACGTCTGACTTCATGTGTCCGAGAGCAAACGTCTGATAGCAATAAACGCAGCGTAAATTGCATTGCTCAGTCGTGTTGACCATCAGCTTAAGGCCGCGACTTGTCACGGCTGCGGCTATCTCCGCGGGCAGCTCTAGAGACATAAGCTCCGCGCCTTGAATTATAAGTTACAGCTGCTATTAGCCACAGGGGTGGTCTTGGCCACAGGCATCCGCGGGGAGGTATTGGCTACAGGACTCCGACGGGCCGGCCAGCGGCACCGGCACCACGGGGGATCCAATCCTAGTGGGCACTTTGCCCCTCGGATCCACTCGCAAATCCTCAAACGAAAGCCCTGTTCCTTCGGTTAACTGAGGAACTTTTGCCATACCTTCTGCTGTGCCATCCGGAGCGGCTACGGCATTTGAGATACCAGCTGCTGCTAAAGCCACAGCTGCTGCTTTAACCAAGCCCTTCATGCAACCTCCGTGTACGATTATTTTTGCATAGGCACAGATGAGACCAAAGCTTACCTCGTTTGTAATTGTGCACTATGGCAACTTAGATATTTCTGTCAAGCTGGTGAACGATCATGGCGAACAAAGGTGCTCCGTTTCACTAGCGTTTTGGCGATCCGAGCGTTATAAAGCCATCTAAAGTTAGCCTGACTGCGACGGGAATGAGCGAGGCGGATATGCGCTATTTTGCGATTTTACTTTGTGTGTTTATCTGGAGCGCAGCGCGCGCCGCTGACCATGCGATCCCGCAGCTCGACACTGGCGGCCATATGGCGATTGTCCGCGGCATCGCGTTTACACCTGATGGCAAGCAGGTCGTCTCCGCCGGCGAGGACAAGGTGATCCGGGTGTGGGACCTGGCGAGTGGCAAGACGGTCCGCACCATAAGGGGCGAAAGCGCGCTGGGCAGTCTGGGCAAGATTTTCGCGATGGCACTGTCGCCGGACGGCAAATGGCTGGCGGTTGGGGGAGATTTCGAGACCTCCACCAGCACAAAATCAGGGGAGAACGTAAAGGCTCAAAAAATCCGCCTCTACGATTTCGAGAGCGGCACACTCGTCGCGCTGCTAAAGGGGCATGCGGGTATCGTGCGTTCTCTCGCCTTCTCACCGGACGGGAGCAAGCTGATCTCGGGAAGCAGCGACAACACTGCGATCATCTGGGACACTGGAGTGCAGGCTGGTGTCCAGGTGCCGGAGCCGAAACTGCTTCATAGACTTGAAGGACACAAAGCAGACATTTGGGCCCTCGCCTTCAGCCCCGATGGAAGCCGTGCGGTAACCGGTTCTAATGACAAAAATTTGAGGCTTTGGCAAGTGTCCGATGGGTCTCAAATCGCGCTGATGGCTGGCCACGGCGATATCGTAAACAGGATTGCTGTTGCCCCAGACGGGACGATTGCCAGCGGCGATGTATACGGCACTATCCTGCTCTGGGATGGACAAGATGGGCATCTCCTGCGCACCTTTGTGAAAATGAAAACCGGCGTCGGCTCGTTAAAGTTCAGCCTCGACGGCAAACTCCTCCTGGCAAGTTGCGGCATGGGCGGCTGCTCAGGTTCGCTTGCACACATACACGTTTATGATGTCGCGAGCGGTCAGGAGACGGTCACCTATTCCGGGCATGACAACTCTGTGCGCACTACCGCCGTCAGCCCGGATGGACACTGGGTTGCAAGCAGCGCGAGCGATGATTACAGCATCCACATCTGGGACCTGTATACGGGAGAGCGCCGCCTTGGCTCCGATGGACAGCCGCTGCGGCTCGGCGGACAAGGGCAGTTGGTCTGGTCGGCTGGTTTTTCCGCGGATGGACGGCGGATCGCTTGGGGGGGCATAGACGCTTGTCCTGAGATGACCGATTGTCCAAACAAGCAAATCATTCTGCGGCAAGTTTTGACCCTGCCTCTGGGCGATGCCCCGCTTGGCGCTCCCGAAGCTCTCACCGGACCCAGCGCGAACAACTTTCGCCACGCGTCTCCAACCTTCGACGGCTGGTCTCTCGCAGATCGCGAGCGTGGAAACTTAGGCTCCGCAACACTAGACATTTTGAAGGGGGGCCAAGTTGTTGCCTCCATCGCACGAAATGCGAGCAATGGTGCTGCCCACTACGCTTATGGCTTCTCCCCAGACGGCAAAACCATCGTCTCCAGCGGTGCCTACGGCGTGATCGCCGCATATGATCGCAGGGGCAAGACGCTCGGTGAATTCGCCGGCCATGAGAGCAATGTTTTCGCGATCGCGCCTTCTCCCGACGGGCGCTATCTGGTCTCAGGCTCGACCGATGAGACAGTCCGCTTATGGAACCTGAAGACCCGGGAGCTGCTCGTGAGCCTGTTCCAAGGCAAGGACGGCGAATGGGTGATGTGGACGCCGCAGGGCTTTTTCGCCTCCTCGCCCGGCGGCGCGGAGCTGATCGGCTGGCAGATCAATCACGGCCCGGAGCACGAGGCCGAGTACGTTACCGCCGCCCAGCTCCGCAAATCGCTCAACCGGCCGGATATTGTCGTCAAGGCAATCCAGCTCGCCAGCGCGGAGAAGGCGGTAAAGCGGTCGCCCGGCACCAACTTCAAGCTCGGCGACCTGCTCGCGAAGCCCGTGCCGCGATTCCGCATCGTCTCGCCCGCCGCCAACGCCTCGCTCGCCGGCGGCAGCGCCCAGCTCGAACTCGCGCTTGAGGCGACGCCCGGCCCGGTGAACCTAATCCGCCTTTATGTCAACGGCATGCAGGTGGAGGCGCGCCAGCCGGAGGAGGGCCCTGGCTTCAAGCCCGGCCCGCTGACCTTCAGCGTACCCCTCGCCAAGGGCCACAACCTGATCCGCGCCGTTGCTGTCAATGAAACCGGCGAGACCTCCGCCGAAGTTGCCGTGGACAACCAAAGCGAAGGCGTGCTCGACAAGCGCGGCACGCTGCGCATCCTGGCCATCGGCGTGGACAAATATCCGGGCCTCGGCATGGCCTGCCGGGAACTCGACGGCGTCACGCCGAAGAGCTGCGATCTCGGCGCCGCCGTGTCCGACGCCACCGCCTTCGCGAAAGCGATGGCCGCGCAGCTCGGGCCGCAGCATCAGAACACTGTCAGCACCGTGCTGGTCAATGGCGGGGAAAGCGGTGAGCCGAAAGCGGGCGTCATCGAGGATGCGCTTGACGAGTTGCGAGTCGCGGAGCCGAATGACACCATTCTGCTGTTCGTCTCCGGCCACGGCTTCCATGAAGACCAGGACTACTATTTCGTGCCGACCGATGCGGTATTCGCGGGCGGGCGCCTGCGCAAATCCAAAGCCGTGCCCTGGGACCGGTTCCAAAGCGTGCTCGAAGGTACGAAGGGCCGGCGCTTCCTGTTCCTCGACACCTGCCGCTCGGGCAACCGTTACAGCCAGCGGCTCACCAACGACGCGCATGAGCAGAACATCGTCGTCTACGCCGCGGCCCGCTGGGACCAGGACGCGCTGGAGCGGAGCGACCTCGGGGGCGGGCTGTTCACCCATGCGCTGGTCGAGGGCGTGAAGGGCGCGGCGAAAGACAAGGCGGGCGAGATCCGTGCGGAAGGTTTGCGCGATTATGTGCTGGCGCGGGTGAAGGAGCTGGCCAAACCGTTCGGCCGCGATCAGGAGCCGCAGTTCGTCAAAGGGCGGGATGCGCAGGATTATGTACTCGCGCGGGTGAATTAGAAAGCGGCCAACACATGTCTGGTCTTGAAGGGTTGGCGGCCTGTGGTTCGAATTCTTCGAAGGACCGCTCTCGACCCGTAGCCGGATGCAACGCATTCGTTGGGCAAGCCAGCAATGTTTGCTGAATAAACCGTTGGCTTCGCGTAGGCGCCTACTATGGTAAATGCGCGGATGGTAAACGCGCGCCCTTCATATTTTCCGCCGCCGTCTTTCTGCGAATCTTTTCCCATTTTGGGTCGATTTCTGCGGACTCCAAAACCCTATTAAATATATTGGCAGATCGCCAATTAACCGTTGCCGCGCGCCCGCAGCCGCCGCTTCTCGCGCATTTTCGCGCGCCACATCAATGTGTTAGCCATCCGCAATCGGCGTAACTTTGCATTAAAGCGCATGTGCTACAATTAGTTCAAATTCGAAAAGCGGTCCGGAGCAGGCCAAAATCGGCGAAACTGGGTTAACAGGAGCTTACCCCTACGCGCCGGCGCGCTCAGAGCCAGCGGCGGACCCTGTTTTTGTAGGCCAGATACTCGGCCCCAAAGCGCTCGGTGAGATAGGCTTCCTCGCGCTTCACCACGCGCTCCTGCAGGTAGAGGAGCAGGGCAGGGGCTAGGAGGATCGACCAGGGGTTGGCCGTGGCGATGCCGAGCCCCAGCGTGAGGAGGGTGAGGCTGAGATACATCGGGTTGCGGCTCAGCTCGAATATGCCGCCGCGGACGAGCGCATTCGCTTTGCCGCCAGGATGGAACGTGGTTCTGGCGCGGCGCATTTCGAGGAACGCCAGCGCGGCGATGGCAAAAGCGCAGGCCAGGACGAGGCCGCCGCCTACCCTGGCTTCGACGCCCGCCGGCGCGCGCCCGGCAAGCGGCACCAGCCGGTTCAGCGCCCAGCCGGCGGCGATGAACAGCCCCGCCACGACAGGCGGGATAGGGAAAATTCGCGCATTGACCGGCCCAGCGCCGGTGTGGTCTTGTTCGCTCATGAATTCATGCCCTTAGTGTGCTTCGATGAATAACGCTTCAAGCGCCTTGTCTGTCCCGCCGCTCAACCGCGAGCTTGAGCAGCACTTGCGGGCGGCGGTGGATGCCAAGGCGAAGCCGCTGGGCGCGCTCGGCCGCATCGAGGAGCTTGCAATCCATATCGGCCTCGTTACGGGTTCGCTCAAGCCCAATCTTGGCCGGGCAGCACTCGCCGTTTTTGCCGGCGACCATGGCATCGTGGCGGAGGGTGTGACCGCCTATCCCTCTGAAGTTTCAGCATTAATTGCGCAACTGGTGGCGAGCGGCCAGGGTGGGGCGAACATCGCCGCGCGAGCCGTTGGCGCCGAGGTTTTCCTGATCGAACTCTGGGCCTCAAAAGGTGCCCTCGCCTCGAAGGAGCCATAGGGCGAAGCATCGCTCCGGGGACGCGCAGCTTCTTACATCAGCCGGCCATGACAGAGACGGAATTCGCCAAATGTCTCCAAGCCGGTGCGGGCATCGCCAGGGACCTGAAAGCGCGGGGCTTCGGTATCCTGGCGCTGGGCGAGATCGGCATCGGCAACACCAGCGCTGCTGCAGCGGTAGCGCATGCGGTCACCGGGCAGCCGCTCGATAAGCTCGTGGGCAATGGGCCGGCGCGCCTCCGCTGGGCCTCGAGCATAAGCGCGATGTGCTGGCCCGCGCCTATGCCCGCGCAGCCGTTCGCGACGGGCCCGGCGCCCTCATCGAGTTCGGCGGCTTCGAAATGGCTATGATAGCCGGCGCGATGCTGGAAGCCGCGCGCCAAGGCCAGGTTGTGCTCTCCGACGGCTTCATCGTAACCGCGGCCGCCTGTGCCGCGGTCTCCATGGAGCCAAACTTGCGCGATTATCTGCTGTTCGCGCACCGCTCGCCCGAGGCCGGCCACACTGTGCTGCTCGAATGGCTTGGCGCAAGGCCGCTGCTCGATCTTGGGCTTCGCCTCGGCGAGGGCACTGGCGCCGCCCTTGCCATACCGCTCGTGCGCATGGCACAAGAAATGCTTTGTAACATGGCTGACCTGCCCGGAGACCATCCAAACTGATACGGCGCATGCGTAGAGAATTCATTTATTTCCTCGTCGCGGTGCAGGTCCTGACGCGCCTGCCGGTGCCGCGCATGCAGGGCTTTGCCGAGCGCTGGATGGAGCGCGGGGTCAAATATTTCCCGCTGACCGGCGCGATTGTAGGCGCGGTCTGCGCCCTCATCCTGTTCGGCGCTTCGCATCTTTGGCATGGCGTACTTCCGGCCGTGCTCACCGTCGCTGCCGGCATCCTGATAACCGGCGGGTTGCACGAGGACGGGTTCGCCGATTTCTTCGATTCCATGGGCGGTGCCACGCGCGAGGCGCGTCTTGCTATCATGAAGGACAGCCGGATCGGCACCTATGGCGCGCTGGCGCTGGGCGCCGGCGTGGCGATCAAGATTTTCGCGCTGGCCGGGCTCCCGCTTTGGACCGCGGCGGCCGGGCTTGTCGCGGCGCATGCTGGCGGACGGCTGGCGGCGGTCGCGGTCATTTCGCTCCTGCCCTACGCCGGGGGCATTTCGGCCGCAAAGATCAAGCCATTGGGCCGCGGCGTTACGCGGGCCGATCTCGCCATCGCCGGGGTTTTCGGCTTACTGCCGCTGCTGTTGCTGCCCGCCGCATTCGCCTTGCCGGCTCTGGCGGCAGGTGCTGGCGCAGCCCTGATCGCGGCCCTGGGCGCGCGGCGGCTGCTCGGCGGCTATACGGGCGACGTGCTGGGCGCGGTCGAGCAAATCTACGAGATCGCATTCCTGCTGGCCTTGGCCGCATGCGTTTGATCCTGGTGCGGCACCCCAAGCCCCGCTGCGAAGCTGGGCTCTGCTATGGCCGGCTCGATCTCGAATGCGACGCGGACGCGCTGGACACCGCTGGCGCCCGGCTCGGCGCGCTGGCCGAAGGCTGCCGCATCGTCACCAGTCCCGCGCGGCGGGCGCGCGATCTTGCGGAGAGGCTTGGCGCGGATGTTGCCGTCGAGCCGAGGCTGCAGGAGCTGTATTTCGGCGGCTGGGAAGGCCGCCGCTGGCAGGATCTCGGCCGCGCCGCCATCGAGGCTTGGCAGCGCGGCCTGCCTGATTCCGCGCCGCCGGACGGCGAGACGCTTTCTGCGATGGCGCTGCGCTGCGCCGATTGGCTTGGTTCGCTCGATTTCGATGGGCCGCCGGTTCTCGCCATCACCCACGCCGGGCCGATCCGCGTAATGCGCGCGCTCCTGAACGCTAAGCCACTGCTCACCTATTTCGCCGCCAGCGTTCCCTTCGCCGAGCCGCTCGTGGTGGAGACCGCTTAGCCTAAATCCGGCAGTTGACGCCGATTTGCGGGTAAAAACGCATGCAGGATCAAGCCGCAGCGTCGTCCCCGCGAAGGCGGGGACTCACGCTAAGCACACGCAGGACCTGCGTTTTTTGCTGCCATGGGTTCCCGCCTTCGAGCCTGTGAAAAAATCGAAATTGCGGGCTGCGGGAAGACTCCGCAGCGTCATTCCCGCGAAGGCGGGAATCTATTTCAGCCGCTGGAACAAGACCTTAGATGGGTCCCCGCCTCCGCGGGGACGACGCTGCGGCCTGAACTTCACGCGTTCCGGACAATTCGCCGATTTTTTCACACGCTCCTTCGCGGGAATGACGGTCTGGAATCTGTGCCACACCTTTCACCCGAAGGGTGAAAGGGCATCCCCAGCAACACCCTGTTTTGCCAGCCGTTACCGGGTAGAGCCGGTTTCAACTGCCGTTTTTGGGGTTAGTAGTCCGGATGCCGTTTGCGCTGGAATCAAGCCCAGGGCCGCGCGAGAGCCGCCTGCTCCTCGAAGCCCTTGATTCTGTCCGCTTTCTGCATCGTCAGCCCGATATCGTCGAGCCCCTCCATGAGGCATTTCTTGCGGAAGGGGTCGATCTCGAAGCGGACCACGCCACCATCCGGCCCGCGGATCTCCTGATTTTCAAGATCGACGGTGAGCGTCGCGTTCGAGCCGCGCTGCGCGTCGTCCATGAGCTTTTCCAGGTCTTCCGGCGAGACGATCACGGGCAGGATGCCGTTCTTGAAGCAGTTATTGTAGAAGATATCGGCGAATGAGGTCGAGATCACGCAGCGGATGCCGTAATCGAGGAGCGCCCAAGGCGCATGCTCGCGGCTCGATCCGCAGCCGAAATTTTCGCCCGCGACCAGGATCTTGGCATTGCGGTAGGCCTGCTTGTTCAGAACGAAATCTGCATTTTCTGCGCCCTTCTCGTCGTAGCGCATTTCGAAGAACAGCGATTTACCGAGCCCGGTGCGCAGAATCGTTTTCAGAAACTGCTTCGGTATGATCATGTCGGTGTCGACGTTGATCATGGGCAGGGGTGCTGCAACGCTTGTCAGCGAAGTGAATTTGTCCATCGGCTTTCCCTTTTTCTTTCCTTTTAGCCGAAGTTACGAATGCCGCAAGGATCAAACGGCCTCCGGCACTGCCTCCCCGGCCCAAACGGGCGGGCGGCGCTTCTCCCAACCTTGCGCGAGCTCAAGCTGGCGTGCCAGCCGCAACAGCAATCTGTCCGCGCCCAGTTTTGCCGCGAATTGGATGCCGATGGGCAAGCCCTCCGGCGTCCAGTACAGGGGCAGCGAGATCGCGGGCTGGCCGGTCACGTTGAATGGCACCGTAAACGCCGCGAAGTCGAAGCTCTTCGCCGCAACCCCTTTCAACACGGCCTTCATCAGCCAGGGCTGTTTCACACGGTTTACGAAGCGCACAACGAGTTCTTCCGCTCCCGAGATGCGGATCTGGCCGATCTTCAGGGGCGGCGTTGCTAGGACGGGGCTGAGCATGATGTCGAACTTATCGAAATAGGACGTGAACGTTTTGGTGACCTGCCACAGGACGCGCTTAGCGTCCGCCTCGCCCGCGCCTATCAACGAGCGGCCTACCTGTACCAGCGACCAGGTTGCGAATTCGAAATCGCTGCGGGCCGGCTCGCGGCCAACAAGCTTCCTGGCGTCCTCAAGCTCTTGCGCTGCTCCAACCGCCCAATAAACGAGAAATGCCATCGCGAACGCGCCATAGTCCACTTCTGGCTCGGCATCCTCGACATCGTGGCCGAGGCTCTCCAGCAGCTTCACCGCCCGATAGAGTCCCGCTTTCGCCTCGGGCGAGACCGTGGAGCCGAGCATGGCGCTGCGGACTACACCTATGCGCAGGCGCCCCGGACCAGCTTCAAGGCTGGAAAGAAAGCCGGCGTTCGCACGGTTGCAAACCGCGTCGAGGGCCGCGGCACAATCTCTCACGCTCCGGCTCACGGCATGATCCACGCCAAAATCGCCGGTGACCGATGACGTTTGCGCAAGCTGGGGATTGAGCCCGCGCGACGGTTTGAGGCCAACCAATCCGCAGCAGCTAGCGGGAATGCGGATCGAGCCCCCGCCGTCGCTCGCATGCGCCATGGGCACGATCCCAGCCGCGACAGCCGCCGCCGAGCCGCCGCTCGACCCGCCCGGCGTGCGGTTCGTATCCCACGGATTGCGGCAAGGCCCGAACAGCTCGGGCTCGGTAACTGGCAGAAGGCCAAATTCAGGCACATTCGTCTTGCCAAAGATAACGAGGCCGGCGCGCTTGAAGCGCTTGACGATCTCGCCGTCCTCCTCCGGCACGTAGTTCGCGAAAAGCCGGCTGCCGCAGGTGTGCGGTGCGCCCGCGAGCGCAGGCCCTATGTCCTTGGCGAGAAATGGAACGCCGGCGAGCGGCTGCGCTGGGTTTATCGCGGCTGCAGCCTTTTCCGCGGCGGCATCCATGCGATAAATGACGGCATTGAGCCTGGGATTGACTTCGGGCGCAACGCTCTGCGGCTTCCTCAAGAAGCTCGCGCGGGCGGATTTCCTTCCTCCGGACCAAAGCGGCAAGGCCAACCGCGTCATAATCGCTGTATTCGGCAAAACCGCTCATTCTCGCTCCCTGGACGGCGAGGCTTCGCCTTGTCAGAAGCGCGCGGGTAAAAATGCCGCTCCCGGCAATGCCGTTGAACACCGATTGCACCGCGATCGCGGCTAGAAGAATGCCGAGAACGCGCATGATGACGCGCTGCGCCGTAACTCCGATCCATTCGCGCAATTCTTGCGCCACGAGCAGGAGGACAAGTGTCAAGGCCATAACGGTCAACAGTGCGGCGATAACGGCGAAGCGGTCGGCAAGGTTCCCCTTCGCATTCGCCATGAGCAGCATGGCGCCGGACATCGCACCGGGCCCTGCAAGGATCGGGGTTGCAAGCGGGAACACGGCAATGTCGTCGTCTTTCGCCTGCGCCTCCGCATTTTCCGGCTGCGAGATCGTGCTGCCGCCGATCTGCGCTTCAAAAATCATGTCGAGCGCGATGAAAGCGAGAATGATACCGCCCGCCGCCTGAAGTGCTGGGAAGGTCACGCCGAGCGCGGACAAAATGGCCGTGCCGAACAGGGCGAAGAACAAGATGATGGCCGTTGCGATGCCTATGGCCTTGAACGATATCGCGATCCGCTCCGCCCGGCTGAAACGCGGGCAGAAGGTGGCAAACAGCACCGCGGCCTCCACCGGTCCGATGGTGGCGAAGAACGTCGCAAACGCGCGCAACGCGGTTCCAAGCATCTTCTTCACCCCAAAAGTCTAGTACGCCCCGCGGGAAATCCTGCCCCGTTTGCGGCTGGCGCTTCCAGGATTTCCCGCGGATAAGGCGTACTAGCAAATCTTTGTTGCTAGTGCAGCTTACCGGCCGGAAGTTCGCTTGGCGGCGCTCGCGGCAAATGGGGTGCGAACTTCCGGCCGGCTGCACTAGCCTGCGACGGCGCGAGAGTAGCCGGGCCGTGCGCTAAAATTGCATCATAAGCCTGATGGCGCGGGTGCAACTGTGACAACAATGCAGCATCAGCTGTGGAAAACGTCGCCCGCTAAATGCACCTGCTTCCATCTTCGCAACAAATGCATACCATCGATGCAATAATATTGGAGCAAGCGCGTCTAGCGAAACGGAAGAAAATTGCCGGCAACCCAAATTTGATGTGGAAACTGACTTGGACTTGTAACAATTGCCTCGTACAACCGTGATCAGTCGTGTGGGCGTTGAGTGGGCGTGGGGGTTGGAGTTTGGGTATGATTAGTAGCGAGGAAATTGACGAGCTGTTCCGTTGCTTGCTGTCCGGGGTCGTTGCTCCTGCGGACGACCGGCAACTTCGCTTCGACCAATCGCGGCAGCTTCTGCTTGCGTTTGAGAGGATCGGAGATTGCGAGCTCCGGCAAGAGCTGATCGTCTTGATCGAAATCGTCTCAAAGATGCCAGATGCGTTGCGCAAGAATCGCAACAAACTGGGAACGCAGGCGCTCCCGCAACTGCACTAAGCGCGAGCGGCGCCTTAAACCAGCGCAGGCGGCAATGTGCCGCCCGCGGTTCGATTCAGCATCAGTTACCGGCCAGCACTTGCTTCACAATCGCGCTGGCCTTTGTCATATCGAGCTGACCCGCGTATTTCGACTTGAGCGCGCCCATAACTTTTCCCATGTCTTTGACGCTGCTGGCGCCGAGCGACGCTGCCAGCTCGCGAACGGCCGCTTTCGTTTCCTCCTCGCTCATCTGCTTCGGCAAGAATTGCTCGATAACGGCGATTTCGGCTTCCTCTTTCAGGACGAGGTCTTGGCGGCCTCCCTGCTTGTAAAGCTCGACGGACTCCCGCCTGGATTTGATGAGGCTTTGCAGCAGATTGAGGATCTCGTCGCCGGCGATCAGCTGGTCGCCGCGCGGCCTGGCCACATCGATGTCCTTTTGCTTGATCGCGGCATTGATCATCCGGATCGTCGTCGTCGCGGGCTCGGCCCTGGCGCGCATGGCGTCCTTCATGGCCGCGGTCAGTCTTTCTCGAATCATGACGGCATTCCTTTGCTATTCCAGGTCAGTTTAGCGTTCGCCGCACCTAGAGCTACCGTCATATGGCGTTCCGGCGGAGCTTCCACAGCAAAGTGCAGCCCTGGCAGCTCCGGCCGCGCTACTCTTTCTTGGGTTCCCTTGGCTTTATATCGGCGAACGCCCGCGCCGCCGACACGAACTCCGATGGCATCATCACTACCGTCATGGTGTTCTGCTCGGCGCCGACCTCGGTGATCATCTGCATGCGCCGGAGTTCCAGCCCGGCGGGGCAATCCATGATGATCCGCGCCGCGTCCCGCAAGCGCTGCGCCGCTTCCATCTCGGCTTCGGCCTTAATGATGCGCGCCCGCTTCTCGCGGAGCGCCTCGGCCTCCTGCGCCATCGCGCGCTGCATGGATTCGGGGATCACCACATCTTTCATCTCGACCATCTGCACCTGGACGCCCCAAGGCTCGGTTACATCGTCGATGGTCTTGCGCATCTCCTCGGCGAGCTTGTCCTTCTCCTTGAGCACATCGTCGAGCGTATGGCGGCCGATGATGTTGCGCAGCGTCGTCAGCGAAATTTGTGTGACGGCGGTGTAGACGTTCAAGATACGAACGACCGATTTGGCTGGATCGACGACACAGTACCAGACAACGGCGTCGACCTTGACGGGGACGTTATCCTTGGTGATGGATTCCTGCTTTTCGACGGCGGCGGTAACGATGCGCAGATCGACCAGCGTCTGCCGCTCGATGAAGGGAAAAAGCAGATAAAGGCCGGGTCCGCGCGTACCCACGAGGCGGCCCAAGCGGAAGACGACGCCGCGCTCATACTCCCGGGCAATACGAAGGCTAAAGACGAGCAGAATGACGATAACGGCGGCGATCGCCGCCGCTGTTCCGGTTTGTACCCAAATCATGAGGCCTCCTAGGCAAAAGCGCCGCGGGAAAGCCTGTGTCACGCCGGAAGTGGCCCCCGGCGTGACAAATATGCGGCGGAAAGGCGGCTTTTTATCGCGAAACGATGATGCGCGTATCGTACGATTCCTGCACGAGCCCGTAAAGCTCGGCAGCGTCGTCCGGGTGCAGGCGGATGCAGCCGTGCGACGCCGGCCGGCCGAGATGGTTCACATCGTAGGAGCCGTGAATTGCATAGCCGCCGTGGAAGAAGATGGAGTACGGCATCGGCGAATTATGATATTGCTTCGAACGGTGATCGGGATCGAACCCAGTCGGACGGTAGCTGCCGGATGGCGTGCTGTAGCCGCCCCTCGCTGTGGAAACCGGCCACTCGTGCTCCAGATAGCCGTCCACGTAAACGTACATCGTTTGCCGCGACTTGCTGACGCGCACCACCACGTCTGCGTTCGCGGTAGAGGTAATCGCGCCGCAGGCCAGCAGACCCGCAGCCGTCAATAGCATCTTGCGCATGATTAAGCCCCAAACCCAAAGTTGTGTTTGCCCAAAAGTTTCTTAGCAGCTTCTTTTATACAATATTTTAGCGCAGGGGAATTAAAGGACCGTTCAAACTTTCTTTTACACTTCGAGATGGCGTAGAGTGACCACAGCAATTTCCGGCGGCACAAGGAAGCGCACCGGAAGGGCGGAGAGCCCTAGACCGCTCGACACGATCATGTGCCGGCCGTTCTCTTGAATATGTCCGTATGCATAGCCCGTGAGCTCAGGCGGGAGCGCCGGGCGGCCGACGAAGGGAACGTAAACCTGCCCGCCGTGGGTATCGCCGGCCAGGGTGAGCGTTATCCGCTTTGGCGCCACCTTGAAGATGTATGGCTCGTGGGCGAGAAGGAGCACAGGCGAATCGTCCCCGATTTGGCGCAGCGTGCCCGGCAGATTGTCCTCTAAACAAATCTGATCGCCGAGGCCCGCGATCCAAAAGCGGCGCCCGGCTCCGTTCACCAGGACGGCGGCATTTTCCAGGAGGCGAATGCTGGACTTGTGGAAACTGTCGCGTATGAGCTGGACGTCCCCAGACCCCACATCGTGATTGCCGAGAATTGCATAGACGCCGAGCGGAGCGCGAAGCCGGTCGAGCGCCGCCATCCATTCGGCAACGGGAACGAGGCCGGAGAGGAAACGGGGCCTCAGGCTGTTCACGTAGTCCCCGAGAAGCACGATAAGATCGGGTTTCAGGGCATTGAGCCGCCCGGCAATCGCGCTAATGCGAGCCGCAGGCATCCATGGTTCGACGGCATGGATATCCGTCAAAATGCCGATCCTTAACGGCTTCGCGGATTTGGGCCAGCCGGCATGAGGGACTGTCCATTCCCTGACCGCAAGGCTAAAGCCCGGTTCCACCGCGAACGCATCCGCCGCGCCCAGCACGCCGGACCCGGCGGTTGCAACACTCAACGTCAGGAGTTGTCTACGCGAAATCATATATCGTTAGTAGCATGCACATTATAACCGTTTATTGACCGGAAAGTGCCGTTTCCTTGCCTTCGCAAATTATTTCCACGAAAAGTTGCGGATCGGCATCCCTACCTGCGTGGGGCTGCCGGCCTGCAATAATAGCGAAGACCGGCCGTTCTTGTCATACCAAATCCGGGCGATCGCTTCGCAATGCCCCCTACAGCCCGCCCTTCGGGGTGCGGGCTTTGTTCTTCTCCAAGCAAGCTGGTCAGCGTTATATTAGGTGGCGATAGGCCGTGAGCTGACTTACGGGCCGTTTGCGGCAGCGTCTCTTATCTGGAGTTAAGCGCTCCTCTCGAATTGGTGTTTCATGTCCCCGGCCGTACTGCGGTGTGGAGGACGGCACTCGCCGCGTAAACGCCAGCTTATCCGTCATTCGATCATGAAGCGGTTCCTCGCTGTGGGCGGGGACAGAACGGCGGCGCCGGCGTCCCGGCGCGGCCGAAGACGATCGCGTACATCTAAGTCTCCACTACACGGCTACTTTTCAAAGAACTCCGCGGGCGTGCCGCCACTATGCCTGGCGATACGAAAGTGAATTGCGGATGGCCTAATGATGGTAGCGATCCGGCGTGAACGCAACCAGAACAGGAGGGTTTTTCCACAAGTTTTCCGATAATTCAGGCGGAGCTGCGCGAATAAGTTGTAAGGCTGCGCAGCGGCAAGGTCCACGCAAGCTACATGCGAACAATACGGCAACGAAGATGGGCGCGCCCCGGAGGCATGCGGCGCGAGTTTTGCCAGTGCGGAGCAGGATGAAGTTATGAAACTTGGCCATGCGTGTACATTTCCCAACAAGCCGCGCGGCGAAACGCCCGCGCCGCCGGCGGAAAATCGAGCCCCGGCATTGCCGCGCCCGCTGGCCCGCCGCGCGCTATCCAGCCAGATAGCCGGGCGCGCTTGTCACGCTGTGCTTGCCGTCCTTCGCGCGATGGACGCCGCCAGCATCTTGCGTCTGCCGGGCTCGGTCTTAGCCCAGGCGCTCCACGCTTGGCGGCCCGGCCAAGCCAGCGCAACCGTCCCGCGTCATACCCGCCGGCCGCGCGCCGGGCCGCCTCACCCCAGCTGGCCCGTTTCCGCTTATCAGGGGCCTTCAGACTACGGTTCGGATATCTTGAACGGCAGGAATCGACCCAACCGCGACCTAAGCGCCGGGTACCAAGCGTGATTTGGATCGCTGGTGCGGTTTCTGGGATCATGCGTTCGCCAAAGCAGCTTACGAACCGCCTTACCGGCTTAGGCCGACAGGATAGGCAGCTGTAGGGGTGTACCAGGGTAAATTTTCGCTTGGTTAATGACCGCCCGTCATCTTTTCCGCCGCCGTCTTTCTGCGAATCTTTTGCCACTTTAGGTCGATTTCTACGATTCCAAAATACCCGTTAATATTAGATTGTTGCGCGTGTTAACCACAAATCAAAACCTACGGTTGTGGAAATGGTTAACGGCAAGCAACGGTTAATCGTGTAATATCAAGTGACGTTATTCGTCCGTATTAAGCTTATCCACTGCCGGAACGGTTTTTTCTTGGCGGCGCGCCGGATGAGAAAGAAAGTCAAGCCCGCGGGCGTGTATTGGCAGAAGATATGGGTTTGCGGGTATTTAAAAAATGCGACTTCCGCAGTATGCAAGGAAGACAATTTGCATGGAAATGCCTGCGCCACGGGCCTTAAAGGCCGGAGCGCGCCGGGCATGGCAAATATAAGGCCGCATTTTGTAAGATGTTGCATTGGTTTTTGTGCTTCGTTTCTTCCTACAGGCGCCGGCCGCTATCCCGCAGCGCCATGGCCCGGTCAAGCCCCATGGGCGCTAACATCACGGGGGAATCTCCCCTCACCCCAACCCTCTCCCCATGGGAGAGGGAGTTCGCTCGCAGCCATTGAGGGGACGTCCCCTCTCCTATGGGGAGAGGGACAGGGTGAGGGGAGATACCCTCGTTCATCGCGCCATCCACTAATTTTAGCGGCTATTCCGGGCAAGCCAGGCCATGACAACCGGGATTACTGCAATGCGCTGCGCGGCGTTAGCGCATCGGTAAGGAGCTATGGTCCACGATTGCGTCGTGGGAAAGTACGGGCGCGATCAGGAGGCGTAGAATGGCGCTAATTGCGGGATTAAGTGCGGGGCCGGGGCGGCTGCCGGGAGGTAGCGGGCGGGATCGGGCAGCGCGGGCTGGAGGAGCTTCCGGTGAGCGACGCCTGCGCCAAAAGGTAAACGCGCGGCGCCGCCCTCAGCCGCTGAAAAACGCAGGACTTGGGAGATCTCCCCTATCGAATATGCTTAGCAAGCGGTTCACAAAGTTACGGTGGTGCGGATCAGCTCGCCGGCGCGCTGGATGCTCATCCGCCAAACCCGCGTGCTCTTGGCCAAGGCCTTTTCCAGGCCCCGCGCCGATTCGATCTTCTCGCCGTTGATCTCCACGATGATATCGCCGGGCTGAATGCCGAGGCGGCGGGCGTTGGAGTAGAACTCCGTTTCCAGGACCACAACGCCCTTCGTCTCGGTAATGGAAAGCTCGTCGGCGACGGCGGGTGAAAGGTTCGCGACCTTGGCGCCGCCGAGAGGATGGTTGCCCGTTAGGTCGCGCGTATCGCGAGGCGGGGTCTCTGGCGCCACCATCAGCGCAACGGTCACCTTGCGCCGGGTCCCGCTGCGCAAGACCTCCAGGCTTGCCTCGCCGGACGTACCCCTGGTGGTGAAGCGGTATTGGAAAGCGTTCGGGTCGGCCACTTCCTTGCCGTCTACGGAAACGATGATGTCTCCAGTCTTAAGGCCGGCGGTGGCCGCGGGGCCCTCTTCCGCGACGTAAGAGACAAGGGCGCCTGACGCGCGGTCTAGCCCTGCGGCATTCGCGTAATCCGGGTTGACCTCGATCAGGTTCGCGCCCAGCCACGGACGGCGCACGCCGCCGCCTTGCAGTGCGGAATCCACCACCAGCCGCACCATGTTGGCCGGAATGGCAAAGCCGATGCCTTGGCTGCCGCCGCTCTTTGAAAAGATCGCCGTGTTGATGCCGACCAGGCGCGCCTGCATGTCCACGAGCGCGCCGCCGGAGTTGCCGGGATTGATGGCCGCGTCGGTTTGGATGAAGAACTGATAGTCGGAAATGCCGACGCGCGTGCGCGCAAGCGCCGAGACGATGCCGCTGGTAATGGTTTGGCCGACGCCGAACGGATTGCCGATGGCCAGCACCAAATCGCCAACCTCCAGAAGATCGGCGTCGGCGAAGGTGAGGTAAGGGAATTCGATGCCGGAATTCTTGATCTGCAGAACGGCGAGATCGGTCCGCTCGTCCTTCAGCAGCACCTTGGCGTCGAATTCGCGCGCATCCGAGAGCGCCACCTTGATCTCGGTGCCGGCGTCGCCCTGCACGACGTGGTTGTTGGTCACGACAACGCCGCCCGGTGTGACGATGACGCCCGAGCCCAGCGAGTTTTGAACCCGCTCGCTCTGGCCGAACTGGTGCCCGAAAAACTGCTCCAGGAACGGATTGCTGAAGCCCTGCCGCACGCGCTGGCGCACATAGACGTTCACAACGGCAGGTGCTGCCCGCTTCACGACCGGGGCATAGGAGAACGTGATCTGCTCTCTGGCTTCGGGCGTTTTCTTCACGGGTTGGGCGAAGGTGCTTGCCGGGGCCATCGCAAAAAGGAGCCCTATCGCAACTAGCGCTTTAGCCGCCGCCGGAGTTTTCATGAAGCAAATCCCGTCCGAGTTCTGACCGGGCGATTTAAATCGCGGGAGCGGCGCCGATGCAAGAGGCTAAGCGCTCCTATTCCACCTGGACACTGGATTTCTTCCCGGATTGCAATGTCACAATCGGTTGCCAATCGTCATCCAGAATGTGAAAGTCGAGAGTGTTCGAAGAACTGTGGAGAGCCGCCGAAGTTGACGATGGACGCGAGCCAGCCAGAAACCGGGTTCGGCCCGTGGAACCCCGGCATCGAGTCGACAATCCCGCTGGAGTTTGTACCGCTGGCGACGCTGTTCAGGCCGGAGAACACCGCCTCGGGTCTGACCGGGTTACGCGAGCTAAGCGATTTTTCAGGTATTTCAATTGAAGAACTCGTGGCTATCCGGCCCGAGCGGCTGGCGGTGCATGAGTTGCTTGTGCGGCTTATAGCCGATGTGTCCGTGCCCGACGGCGCCAAATACGAGGATCTCGGCAGTAATTTCCGCCGCATGGCGTCAACAATTCTGTCGCGGTACATTCTGCCGCGAATGGATGAAGTAATCGAGCTCTACAACGATCTGCAGCGGCAGCTCTCGGAGCTGACGGCCAAGGAGCTGGCGGATTGCTTCGATCAGCCATCGTCTTCCCCTGCTGCGGAGAAGAATGGGTTTTTTTCCCGCTTCGGTAAGGCAAAGCCTGCTCCAGCGCCGGCCGAAACCCTCGAAGAGCGCGACGCCAGGATCGTGAAAGCTTGGGAGCAAAAGGCGGAGGCTGCCCAGAACCGCCTCGAACGCAGCGCCTACGAGGCCCTTGCAAAAGCCGCTTCCGCCGTAATGAGAAAACACGGGCGCCTCATGGGCGGCGCGGACCTGCTCTCGAAGCTCGCCGTACCACTCGCCTGCAACCAATATGGCAGTGAAGCCATCGGCCGGCACATCGAGCCCTATTTCCTGCGCGCGGTTGCCACGGAAGGCTATAAGCTCCTGCCAGCTCAGACGCACCCGGTCATCATGAACGTGAAGGGCGCTTCCGCATCCGGAAAAAGCACCTTGCGGCCCATGCAAAAAGAACTCGCCGCTAAGCTCGGCATCAAGTGGGAGGAGACTGCGCGCATAACCCCAGATATATGGCGCAAGTTTCTGCTGGACTACAACGGCCTGGGTCCGGCCCGGAAGTACGCGGGCGCGCTGACCGGCCAAGAAATCGCAATCATCGACAAGAAGCTCGATCGCCACTTGGTAGACAAGGGCGAGAATGGACAGTTGCCGCACCTCGCCATCGACCGTTTCCGTTTCGACAGCTTCGTCGCCGATAGGAGCAGCAGCGGCCCGCTCATCGAGCGTTTCGGCCATCTCGTCTATTTGTTTTTCATGATCACGCCTCCGGAGGCCACGGTCGAGCGCGCTTGGGAAAGGGGAGAGCGGTTCGGACGCTACAAGGCCGTCGACGACCTGCTTTATCACAATGTCGAAGCTTACACCGGCATGCCCCGGCTTTTCTTAGCGTGGGTGGAGAACAAGAGTAAGCAAATCCATTTCGAATTCCTCGATAACAGCGTTCCCAAGGGGGCCAAGCCGAAAACCGTCGCGTTCGGTACGCACCAGGAACTGAATGTTTTGGATATCAAGTCCCTTATCGATGTCGACCGGTTCAAGAAGATCAACATTTCAGCGCGCAGGCCCGAGGATGTTTACACTGCGAGCTTGCTTGCGCCCGAGAAGAACACCGAATTCTTGCGCAAATGCGCTCGCGCCATTCCGGTCGTCAACTTTGCCGAATCCAGTACAGGCCGGGTATACGCCAAGCTTCAGGGCGGGAGGCTGATACTGGATGGAGTTGAACCCAGCGATCCCGACGTCAAAGCCGGCCTCGCCGCAATCGGCACCGACTTCTTCCGGCACGCGCACGGCACACCGGAAGAACTCGGCGTCCTCACCCCCGGCAATGCCCCCACCCTCGGCGCCTGGGGCAACGAGCCCGCCGCTTCGAACGAAGCGCCCGTCCTGCCGGCCGATGCCTAATGCCGGACTTGGTCTCATGCCCGGGTAAACACGGCCATGATAACCCCAAGTGCTGAGGTTTATTGCGGCCGCTTCTCGTTTTTGGCGGAGCGGAAGCCGGCCGGAGCTGTGTCCTTCTCGCACATATATGCGCCGTTCCTGGTGTTCCCATAGGAACGTGAGCCCGCGAAGTGATAAATCTTCGAGTGCGTATTGGCCCAGACCACGGTTTCGCCAGGGCAGTGCGCCTTCGCCTCCATCTCAGAAGCGTATTCTCCTGCGCCCGTGGATATGGTTGTGCCTGTCCGCGCCCGTTTCGCAGAGCGCGGGGGAGCGGGCGCCGCTTCCGTGGCGGCCGGGGCCTGCGCTGACGGCGCATTCGCGGCTGGAGCCTGTGCCACCGGAGCGGTGCCGGAGCGGCATTCGATCATGTAGGCTTTCTTGGTCTTGCCGCTGCCTTGAATGGCAGCTTTGTTTGCGCGCCACTCGGTCTCGCAAGCTTTTGCGGTTTTTTGCCCGGTCTGGCTCGCGGCCGGGGTGGCCAGGATGGCCAAACACGCCGCGGCGGCGGCGCAGCGAAGGAGAAGTCGGGATTTGTACATCACGCCACTCGCTAAGATAGGTTTCTCTTATGAGAAGGCCCAATCGATGAGCGAATCGTTAACTTTTGCGCGTATGTATAAGGATCGGCGGCCCGAAACTGCGGGGGCCGGTCAAGACTTTGCATGAGAATGAAGAAAGCCTTACGCGGGCGAACGCAATTGCATTCGTCAGCCGCATAATTCAAAGGAGAAATCCGGACTGCGGGACCAGGGCGAACGCGGAACTCGGCCCCAATCTCGCAGCAACGCGGAACATCTTGCAGTATGGCGTGCAGGCGTTACGCTTACGTAAAGGCCGCCAAAATAAATCGGCGTGGAAAGCATTTTTGGCCATGGACGAGAGGGTTCTAACGTTTGCGGAAACGATGCGCGCCAAGGCGGGTGCTTTGGGCGAAACCGCGGATGTGGAGTGGCGGCTCAGCCCTGCTTCCGTTCCCTATGAGCCGGCCGTGGCCGATATGGAGGAGCGGGCCGAAGCCATCCGTTTGGGGCTAAAGCCCGAGCTTATATGGCTTTTGGAGCATCCGCCCCTGTATACGGCAGGCACCAGCGCCAGACCCGCGGACCTCATCGATGCAGCGCGCTTTCCGGTCTATGCGAGCGGACGCGGCGGCCAATACACCTATCATGGGCCGGGTCAGCTTGTGGCATATGTGCTACTCGATCTCAATAAGCGCGGCCGCGACGTGCGGCAACATGTCCACCGGCTTGAGGGGTGGGCAATCGCCGCGCTCGCGCCTTACGGCATTTCCGGCGAGCGCAGGGATGGAAGGCCGGGCATTTGGGTCAAAAAGCCAGGAGGGGACGCGAAGATCGCCGCGATTGGCGTGCGCGTGCGCCGGTGGGTCACTTATCACGGCATTGCGGTCAACGTCTGTCCCGATCTTTCCCACTTCTCCGGCATCGTGCCCTGCGGCATTGCGGATGCTGGCGTCACCTCGATCGCGGCCGAATGCCGGAGCTGAAGACGCGAGATCCCTGTTTTGGCGAAGGAGCCGGCGGCGCTTGGGAAGGCGCGCTGCTTTCTTGCGTCTCGATATATTCCGTTTGCAACCAAAAGCATTTCCTGGTAGTTGAAAATAAATGCCGCAATTGGAGCGGTCCCTGAAGTTTTTTGAGAACGGTTCATGACCATCGCGGATCTCACTTGGCCGCTTGTCGTCGATCTCGATGGCACTTTGATCAAGACTAATTCGCTCGACGAAACGTTGCTCGACACACTAAGGCGGAACCCTTTCGAGCTTTGGAAACTCCCCTACAAGCTCATCATTGGCCGCGCGGCGTTCAAGGCGTTCCTGGCGCGCAATTCCAGCCTCGATGTGGAGACTTTGCCAATCCGGGGCGACTTCCTCGAATATCTCAGCCGGCAAGCCGAAGCAGGACGGGCGGTAGTGCTCGCAACCGCCGCCGACCGGAGAATTGCCGAAGCGGTCGCGGCGCGTTTCCCCTTCATCAGCGAAGTGATCGCCTCGGATGGTACCCGGAATCTGAAAGGAAGGGCGAAGGCCCGGGCATTGTCGGAGCGCTTCCCTGGCGGCTTCATTTATGCCGGCGATTCCTCCGCGGACCTCCCTGTCTGGCGGGAGAGCAAGGGCAGCATTCTCGTCGATGCTTCCAGCCGCGTTTTCCGGAAGGTCCGGCGGAGGAAAGAGCCTCTCGCGGTGTTTTCGAGCCGCCGCCCGCTGGGAAGCGTGTTGCGCCGCAGCCTCCGGCTTCATCAATGGGCAAAGAACGCGCTGGTGTTTGTGCCGCTAGTGCTTGGCGGAAAAGCCATGGACGCCTCCGCTTGGGCGATGGCAATGCTGGGGTTTATCGCTCTGAGCCTCGCCGCCTCTGCTACATACGTCGTTAACGATTTGTGGGACTTGCCGAACGACAGGCGGCATTGGTCCAAGCGCTTCCGGCCGCTGGCAAACGGCGATCTTTCCATTCGCGAAGCGATATACCTCGCGGCTTCCGGCTTGGCCGGGGCGTTTGCCGTCGCTACTTTGATCGGGAATGCCGCGATTGCGATGCTGGCGCTCTATGCCGCTGGAACGCTTAGCTATTCCTTCCTTCTGAAACGGGTACCGATTCTTGACGTGCTTGTGCTCGGTGCGCTGTACACATTCCGTCTGGGCTTTGGGATCGTGCTTGCGAATGTGCTGCTGTCGCCCTGGATCCTTGTCTTTTGCATGTTCGTGTTCGGATCGCTGTCAATGGCCAAGCGTCATACGGAGGTGCTGCGGCTTGCTGAGCGCGGCATCGATGCGACGCCGGGGCGTGGTTACATTGCTTCGGATGCTCCGCTTACTTTGGGATTTGGGCTTGCCTCGATGCTTGGGGCAATTCTTATCCTGGTTCTTTATTTGATCGAGGACGCCTTTCCGCGAGGTTTTTACTCGAGTCCTGCTTTTCTCTGGGCTATTCCCCCCATCCTTTTCCTGTTTCTGGGCAGGATCTGGCTGATGAGTTCAGCGTGGCTTTCTTCACGACGACCCAGTGGCATTTGCCCTGAAGGACCGCGTCAGCCTGTTGCTTGGAGTTATGATGGGCTTGGCCTTCGCTGCAGCCCTGCTCAATCCGGTTGACCAGTTCCAAATTGCCGGTTGAGGAGAATACCGTATGTCCCTACCCAGTCCCGCCGCAGGTGAGGTCAGCTCCAGGTTCGATTGGCCGGCTTTCCTGGTTCTGACGATTGCCGGCAGCATGATTTCCATGGCCCTTACTGGGTTCGTATATCCAAGGGAAAACAATATCTACCATTTGGCGATTGCCCTAAGGCTGTATGACGAGCCGCAATATTCTCAAGACGCTTTCATTCAGTCATTGCGCTATTATTCCTCCGGATTGTGGCCTGCATTGCAGTGGGTAACGCTTTGGATAAAGCCGGTCTATATATTTTTCGGCGTCACTTATATTTCGCGTTTGATTTATTTCATCGGGTTTGTTGCCTGTGCCACATTGCTCGGCGTAAGGAGTAGAAGAGAGCTGTTACTTTTTACGGCGCTTATTTGTGCAGCGCCGCTTTTGCGAGTTTGCTCTTACGCGGGGGGCGACGGTCTGTTCAGCAACTTTGCGAACCATTCTGACATTGCGAACGGAGTGTTCCTGGTTGCCCTCTATTTCGGAGTGCAGGGGCGGATCGCGATCGCGATTACGCTGACGGGTCTTATCTTCTTCTTCAACCTGTTTAAGGGAGTTTGGACCGTTCCCGTATTCGCGCCGGTTATTCTTGCGCAGCTGTTCAGCGGAGAACTTTCCTGGCGTCAGGGCATGGTTCGTGCCGCTATTGGAATATGCGGGGCGAGTATAATTGCTGCGCCAGTCGTGGCTGCGATTTTGTCAAACCCGGAGCTGGGCAAGCCCCTGACTTTCGACTATATCGCCTATCTCAACGAAGTTTTCCCTTTTCATTTCATTTTTAACTCTAACCCGCTGAAGGATCGAATCGCCCTCCTGCTTTTGGCGTTAATAGGAGGTGGAGCGTTTTTGCTTATTGGCAAGTGTGCCCGTTCCATGCTTGTGGCGTTTGTCGCGATTTGTGCGGTCTATGCGTTCGGCGTCATAGCACCCAAGCTCTCCCAATCTCCTCTTCTGTTAATTATGCACCTGCTCCGCATCGGTGGCTGGATACAGCTATTGTCCGTGCTCGCGGCTTCGGCACTGGCAACGCGCTGGTTCTTCAATCGTGACCCGGCGAATAACATACTTGGTTCCGTAATTATCGCCGGTGTCTCGCTTCCGATCTTGTTGAAAGTCTTCGTCCCAGGCTCTTTGGCAGTCATACTCTTCGCGCTTGCTGATAAAGACCTGAAGGTCTTGAAGAGCTTTGCCCTGCCGCGGCTGCATGATCTTTCATCGCGTCTAAAGGTTGCTACTATAGTTTTTATAATATGTTCCTTGCCATACACGTACTATAGGGTCAGCGTACAAAACATGGAAGAACAGGAGTGGCTGCAGGAATGGACGAAAGTCGCGGTGTGGTCGCGCGATAACACATCACTTTATTCTATATTTCTTGTTCCGCCTGGAAGAAGGGCCGAAGAAGATAGTGCCGAACAAGCAGCAGCTTCGTCCGACATTGCTTTTGAGGTTACCTCGCACCGTAGAATTTGGGTCGACTACAGGAGAGGCAACGCGGCTATGTGGATTCCTTCTTACTATCATGAATGGCGTAGGCGCATTAGAGAAGTTCTTGCGCTGTCCACACATGAGGACAGGGTGCAGTATGCACGCCAGCACGGTGTGAACTATGTAATTGACTTATGCTCCGGCACGCACAGGGAAGATACGCTTTTTGCAACGGCGAGGCTGTGCGTTTCTCCAGCGCTTTCCGCAGAATAAGCCGCCAGGATGCTGCTGGCGAACTTATGAGGACAACTTCCCCCCGCGACTGGGCAGTTTTTCAATTTCGCCATTTCCATGATGCTCAGTCCTTGGCTTCTGGCTGGGATGACCTGCTACGCCGTCAGCATCGATGCGTGTTGTGACGCATGGAATGGCTTGATGGGTACGCCGGAGATCGTCCGCTCAATCGCTACCCAGGAGTGGGCACAGGTGGGAATTTAGGGCCGTTGGTATAATACCTGCCGCCAAAAGTCTTGGCACCTTTGTCCTTGGCCGTTCTTTCAGACGGCAAAAGTATATACTTATATACAAATAGGCTTTTTGCCAAACGAACCCAATTTTTAACAAACGGCACACCATGACGCTGGAGCACAGCACGCCCCGGAAAAGGAGTCAAAATCTTCGACGGTTGGTATAATTCGCCAGACACAGCTATTTCAGCCGCACCGGCATGATCTCGGCGGTAAGCTGCACGTTATCGCCGAGCCCATAGAAATAATGGGCGGGCTGCGATAGCTGCCGGAGGAATGAGAACAGCTTGAGCCGCGCACGCCCCAGAGCGCCCAGGGTGCGGGCGGGCAGCAGGTTTTCGACCGAGACATGCACGATCCATTGGTTCTCGTGGATCGGCAGATCGATTTCCTTATGCTTGGCCATCTCCTCAAGCACGGCTTCGACGTTGGGCTCCTCCATGAAGCCGAACTGCAAAGTAACCGCGATAATGCTGGAGTTCCCATCCTTGTGGAACACCTTGATGTCGTAGCGGCCGTCGTGGATGTAGGGCGTTTTGCGGTGCGCCACTTCGACGAAGATCAGGTGCCGGGGCAATATGCCATAGCGGTCGTACAGAATCTGCAACAGAGCGGGGGCATGGTCGTTGAGCGATGAAAGGTGCTTTGGCGTCATCAAAAGGGCGATGCGCTCCAGGTACGTCTGTTCGCCCTTATGAAACTCCACCAGCCTATTCATAGTCATGGTGTGTTTTGCGGTGTAGGCGGCAAAGGTCGCTTTCCGGCCCCAGCGCCAGGTGCGCATGATGGCGAAGATGGCGAGCCCGATGCCAAGCGGTATGAAGCCGCCCTCAAGGAACTTGAGCGAGCTTGCGGCGAAGAACACGAGATTGACGAGCGTAAAGAAACCGAACAGAGCGCCGCTGCCGGCCAGGCCCCACTTCCAGTAACGTGCGCCGACGGGGATCATCGCGATGGATGTAACCACCATCACGCCCGAGACCGCTAACCCATAGGCCGCGGCGAGCGCCCCTGCGCTACGGAAAATGAATACGAGCGCCACGCAACCGGCAAACAGCGCCCAATTGACGAAGGCAATATAGATTTGACCTTCATGTGCGTCGTGGGTGTGGACCACCCGCGTGCGCGGCAGCAGGCCGAGCGCAACCGCCTGTGCCGTGAGCGAGAACGCACCGGAAATCAGGGCCTGCGAAGCGATGACGGTGGAGAGCGTGGCCAGGCCAACCATCGGGTAAAGCAGCGTTTGCGGCACCATGCTGTAGAAGAGCTGCTCGGCCTGGGCTGGCGGAGCGCCAAGCATCAGCGCGCCTTGGCCCAGATAGTTCAGGAGAAGCGCGGGAAAGACGATTGCGAACCAGCCGGTCCGGATGGGGCGTGCGCCGAAATGGCCGAGATCGGCGTACATCGCCTCGCCCCCCGTCACCACCAGCATGAGTGCGCCCAGCGTCAAGAGAGCCTGGTGCGCCTCGGTTTGCTGCAGGAACGTGAAGCCGTAAACCGGGTTGAAGGCGCTCAGGATCTCCGGATGCAGCTCTATTTGCCGCACCCCTAGCACGGAAATCGCGGCAAACCAGACAAGGAGGATGGGGCCGAATACGCGGCCGGCGCGGGCCGTTCCCTTATGTTGAAAGGCGAACAAGGCAGCCAAAATGACGACGGTGGCGGGGACGATGGCATCGGCAAACATCGGCGTCGCCACTTTCAGGCCCTCGACCGCGGACAGCACGCTGATCGCCGGGGTGATGATCCCGTCCCCAAACAGAAACCCCGCCCCGAGCATAAGGCCGCCGAGCAAGACCACGAAGGCCCGGCTCTCCTCTTTGTATTTGTGCAGGAGGCTGTAAAGGGCGAAGACGCCGCCTTCGCCGTCGCTGTTGGCGCGCAAGACAAAGATCGCGTATTTGCAGCTTACGATCAGCGTTAGCGACCATATGACGAGCGATATACAGCCTAGCACGTTCGCGGGCGAAGGGGCGACGTTCGCGGGACCGTAGAAAATCTGGTCGACGGCATAAAGCGGGGAAGTGCCGATGTCGCCAAAAACCACGCCGGCCGCGCCAATGGTCAGCGCCGCCTGGCCGCCGCGCGGCTTGTGGAAGAGCTTCGGTGCGGAAAAACCGTGAGGCATGGATAAAGGCCAGACCAATTCGTTTAGGGCCGCTGCGGCAGCAAGCGAAATCGCGTAGCCTCTAGGCGCTGCTCGCATACGCTAGGTTGCTGTGCTTGGGCGGGCTTTGATGCGCGTCAACTATAGCTAGTGTGGCGTCCTGAAACTTCGCGGCTGGTGTTGACGTAGAACGGTCTACACTTTGGGCGTTCGGTGTGAATTGGCTGGGGTGCCAGGGATCGAACCTGGGAATGGTGGAAATCAAAATCCACTGCCTTACCGCTTGGCTACACCCCAATATCCAGGACATCCGAGTCCCGGAACGTCCCGGGTTTATATGGTTGTTTCGCCGGGGCCGCAAGGGTGAACGGAGGATGAATTGCCGCGACACAGGTGGAACCTACGCTACTGCATCGATGCCGGGATCGGCGGTAGTGCTCCCCCGGCAAGCGATGGCCCGAAGCCATCTGCCGCCAGCATCGCTGGCAGGCGGTTGCGAAGATCGCGAATGTCCCGGCATCGTCTTCGATGTCATACCATATCCGGCCGTCATGCCGGAAACGCCAACGGCGTTATCCGGGATTGTTACGAGTACCGGCGCCCTTTACGATCCTGGATACGGCGCTTGGCACCGTTCCGGGATGACGGGCGCGGAACTGCTCAACCGGATTCGGTATGAGGAGTGCTCTTTTGGATCGAGGCCGAAACTGCCAAGTTCTATATCCGGCCCCCAGATGGCGCAGATTTGATTGCCTACAAAATGCGCAGGATATTGCCCGGTTCATGCGCGCTCTGATATTCTGGATCGAAGGTTTTAATAAGTTTAGGGAGCGGTATGCCGCAGGGCGCTCGATGATCGTATCTTACGATGCGAACTCTCGTTGTTCTTTCCATATCCGTTGCGATCATCGGATCGTTCACCGGGTTGACGATTACGTCCCGGGCAAGCGGGCTCGCCGCGGCATCCTACAAACTGAAAATCGTTGCGGGAGCCGTGGCCATAGGTTCAAGCATTTGGTCGATGCACTTCATTGGCATGCTTGCTCTAAGCGCCCCCGTTCCGCTCCGTTACGACGGCCTCACCACGACAATTTCTGTCTTCATTGCGATCTTGCTCACGGGCCTCGGGCTTTACGCTGCTAGCTCGGGGCATATCGGGCGAGGTGCTGTGCCCGTTGGCGGCGCGCTCATGGGAAGCGGGATCGCCGGAATGCACTACCTTGGCATGAGCGCCATTCGTGAAACCTGCACGGTGAGCTACGAGCCCATTGGCGTCGCCGCTTCAATTCTGGCTGGCATCGCGGCTTCAACCCTGGCGCTGAGGTTTGCATTCCGCGAGCGCGGACCGCTCGAGACAGCAGTGGGGGCCGTGGTGCTTGGGCTAGCCATTTCCACCATGCATTACACGGCGATGCTGGCAACTATATTCACACGCACCGCCGATTTTGCCGCCGTCTCCGGGCCGGTGCTATCCCAGCATGGCCTTGCCTTTATCGTCGCAATTGCTACGTTCTTGATCTGCGGGCTGTTTCTCATCATCGCGCTTCCCGATAAGAAGGGCCAGCCGGAACTTACCGGCATCCCTTGTGCGGCCGTACTGAAGGCCTCATCCTTGAAACAGGGAGGCGAGCCCGCTATGGCCATGGAGGGCCCTGCACCGGTGCGCGTGCCCGTCCGCCGCAACCATTCTACCTATTTTGCCACACCCGGCGCCATTCTGGCCATCAGAGCCGAAGGGCATTACACCTGGATCGCGCTAAGGTCCAGGAATGGTACAATAGGTGAGCATTTCTGCGAAATGCCGATCTCGGATTTAGCCAAGCTCCTGGGCCGGGAGCCATTCGTGCGATCCCACCGGAGCCACCTCGTCAATATCGAGCATGTGGCGGGCTACCGGAGGCAAGGAGACGGAGGCCTTCTTTTGCTGGACGAAGACGGCTCCATGACGGTGCCGGTGAGCAGGGCCAACGTTCATCAGGTTTTGCGGCAGCTCGAAGGCCGGATTGCAAACGGATCGGCCGTGCCGGATAACGCCCCCGCCTGATTGCCCGGCGGGACAGTAGCGGCATCGCCAAAGCTGCAAGCCGTTTTCTCCTATATTCAAGCAAATATAGCGTGGATTACCCATGCGCCGCCGCAGTATTGGCCACGCTGGGCACGGCCGTCATTGGTGCAACATGTTCGCCGTTCGTGCGTTGATAGCGTAAGCGCGGGCACTTTTCGGTTCAAAATGGCTTCAAAAGGCTTGAGCCTCCGAGGCGATGACCGGGCCTGAACGATAAGAATTAAGAAAAATACTTATAAGGAGGAAACGTGATGGTTGCGGGAGGTAAACTATGATTCCTGCGAGCTTCGAATACCATCGCCCGCAAAGTAAGAGGCAGGCGCTGGAGCTGCTCGGCCAAATGGGCAGCGATGGACGCGTCCTTGCAGGCGGACACAGCCTGATCCCGATGATGAAGCTGAGGGTCGCCTCGCCCGCCCACCTCATCGACATCTCCCGGATCGGCGAGCTGAAAGGTATCGCGATTACCGGCGCGGGGATCGAGATCGGCGCCATGACCACGCAGCACGAGCTGATCGCGTCTGACGCCCTGGCTGAAGCCTGTCCCATCGTCCGCGAGGCCGCCAATCTCATCGCCGACCCGCAAGTGCGCTATTGCGGCACGCTTGGCGGCAATGTGGGCAATGGCGATCCCGGCAACGATATGCCCGGTCTCATGCAGTGCCTGAACGCCACTTACGTACTTGAAAGCACGAAAGGCGTTCGTGTGGTGCCCGCGCGGTCCTTCTATCTCGGCGCATATTCCACGGCTCTTACCGACGGCGAGCTGCTCACGAAAGTCCGCTTCGCCTCTCCTCCCAAGGGGCACGGCTACGCGTACAAGAAGCTGAAGCGGAAGGTTGGCGACTACGCCACTGCCGCCGCCGCTGTCATCCTGCAAATGGGGGACGGCAAGGTGAGCCAGGCTTCCATCGCCCTCACCAATGTCGCAGATACGCCGCTTTACGCCAAAGACGCATGCGACCGCATCATGGGCACGTCCTTGCTGCCCGCCGATATCGATGCGGCTGTCGCGGCGTCGGAAGCGATTGCCCATCCTGCTTCGGACGCGCGTGGCTCGGCCGAGTACCGCACCAAAATGGCAGGCGTCATGGTTAGGCGGGCTCTAATGGAAGCCGCCGGCCATACTTTCGCGGCACCGGGCCAGTCCGATGCACCAAGCAATAAGGAACATAAGGGAGGAGGACTTTTCGGATGGCTAAGAGGCTAATTTCGCTGACCGTCAACGGCAGCAAACTGCAGCGCGAGGTCGAAGACCGCAGGCTCCTTATCCATTTTCTGCGCGAGGACTTAAGGCTTACAGGTGCACATATCGGCTGCGAGACCTCTCATTGTGGCGCTTGCACGGTCGATATGGACGGCAAATCCGTAAAATCCTGCACGGTCTTCGCCGTTCAGGCCGACGGCTCGGACATCCGCACCATCGAAGGCATGGCGCAAGCGGACGGCTCACTGCACCCGCTGCAAGAGGGCTTCCGCATGCAGCACGGCCTGCAATGCGGCTACTGTACGCCAGGCATGATTATGCGCAGCTACCGCCTTTTGCAGGAAAACCCCAATCCCAGCGACGAGGAGATCCGGATGGGCATCTCCGGCAATCTGTGCCGCTGCACGGGCTACCAGAACATCGTGAAGGCGATCCAGTACGCCGCTGACAAAATGAACCAGACGCCCGTGAAGGAGGCCGCGGAATGAGTACCGTTCAAGAGCGCCAAGCCTCGCTTGAAGGTATCGGCTGCAAGCGCAAGCGCGTCGAAGACATCCGCTTCGTTCAAGGCAAGGGAAACTATGTCGACGATTTCGCGCTGCCCGGCACAGTATTCGGCGATTTCGTCCGCAGCCCTTACGCACATGCGCGGATCAAGAAAATCGACAAGAGCGCAGCGCTGGCCTTGCCCGGCGTGAAAGCCGTTCTAACAGCCGAGGATCTGATTCCGCTTAACCTCCACTATATGCCGACGCTCGCGGGCGACGTCCAAGCCGTGCTGGCCCATGAAAAAGTGCTGTTTCAAAACCAGGAAGTGGCCTTCGTCATCGCAGAAGACCGGTACATAGCGGCCGACGCAGTGGAACTGGTGCAAGTCGAGTATGAGGAGCTGCCGGTCCTTGTCGATCCATTCAAGGCCATGCAGCCAGACGCACCGGTGCTGCGCGAGGACCTCAAGGACAAGGCCAGCGGCGCACATGGCCCCCGCAAGCATCCCAATCACATTTTCACTTGGGAAGCAGGCGACAGGCAAGGCACTGACACTGCGTTCGACAAGGCCGAGGTCACAATCAAAGAGCTGATCTCCTATCAGCGTGTGCATCCAAGCCCGCTGGAGACTTGCTGCTCGCTTGCTTCGATGGACAAAATCAGGGGCGAGCTAACGCTTTACGGCACCTTCCAGGCGCCGCACGTGGTCCGCACGGTCGCTTCGCTGATCGCAGGGATACCCGAGCACAAAATCCGCGTGATTTCCCCCGATATCGGCGGCGGCTTTGGCAACAAGGTCGGCGTTTATCCCGGCTATGTGCTGAGCGTCGTTGGCTCGATCGTACTGGGCCTGCCGGTAAAATGGGTCGAGGACCGGATCGAGAACCTCTCAACCACGGCGTTTGCGCGCGATTATCACATGACGGGGGAGCTCGCCGCAACCAAGGACGGCAAGATCACCGGCCTTCGCGCGCATGTAATCGCCAATCACGGCGCGTTCGACGCCTGCGCCGATCCCACTAAGTTCCCGGCCGGCCTTTTCAGCATATGCACCGGATCGTATGACATCCCTGTTGCCTATGTGGAAGTCGACGGCGTTTATACGAACAAAGCGCCGGGCGGGGTCGCCTATCGCTGCTCGTTCCGCGTCACTGAGGCGGCCTATATGATCGAGCGCCTCATCGATATCCTAGCGCAAAAGCTCGATATGGACCCGGCCGAGCTGCGCTGGAAAAACTTCATTCAGCCAAGCCAGTTCCCCTACAAATCCGCGCTCGGCTGGGAGTATGACAGCGGCGATTATCCCACCGCCTTGAAAAAGGCGGTTGAGGCTGTGGGCTACCAGAGCCTCCGCGCCGAGCAAGCCCTGCGGTTGGCGGATTTCAAAGCGGGCAAGACCCGCGAGCTGATGGGCATCGGCGTTTCGTTCTTCACCGAGATCGTCGGCGCCGGGCCGGCCAAGAATTGCGACATCTTGGGAATCGGCATGTTCGATTCTTGCGAGATCCGCGTTCACCCAACGGGCGCTGCCATCGCCAGGCTTGGCACAAAGAGCCAAGGTCAGGGCCATGAGACCACCTATGCCCAGATCTTGGCGACGGAGACGGGCATCCCCGCGGACCGGATCACGATCGAGGAAGGCGACACCGATACGGCGCCTTACGGCCTCGGCACCTACGGCTCGCGCTCGACACCTGTGGCGGGCGCCGCCTGCGCGCGCGCCGGCCGCAAGATCCGCCAAAAGGCGCAGATGATCGCGGCGCACCTCCTCGAAGTGCACCATGACGATCTCGAATGGGACGTGGACGGCTTCCACATCAAGGGCGTGCCCGAAAAACGCAAGTCGATGAAGGAGCTGGCCTGGGCTGCCTACAACAATGTGCCGCCGGGCATGGAAATGGGCCTGGAGGCGGTGGACTATTACGATCCGCCGAACTTTACCTATCCCTTCGGAGCCTATATCTGTGTGGCCGATATCGATGCCGATACGGGCGAGACAAAGATCCGGCGCTTCTATGCGCTCGACGATTGCGGCACGCGGATCAACCCGATGATTATCGAAGGCCAAATCCACGGCGGGCTGACCGAAGCCTTCGCCATCGCCATGGGCCAGATCATCGACTACGACGAGCAAGGCAATGTCCTGGGCGCGAGCTTCATGGACTATTTCCTGCCGACGGCGGTCGAGACGCCCCGCTGGGAGACGGACTATACCGAAACGCCAAGCCCGCATCACCCAATCGGTGCAAAGGGTGTCGGCGAGAGTCCCAATGTCGGCGGCGTGCCGGCCTTCTCCAACGCCATAAACGATGCGTTCGTGAAGCTCGGCGGCGTGCACACGCAGATGCCTCACACCGCACCGCGCATCTGGGGCTACGCTAAGGAACTGGGCCTGGCGGCTTGATTTTGGGACACGCAGCTAAGACCCCCTCACTCTGTCTCTCTCCCCAAGGGGAGAGAGGACGCTCGAACATCCGCTGCGGGTAATTCAGGCGTCCCTTCTCCCCGTCCGCATCCGCTTGCGGATGCGGCAGCAAAAGATGCAAGCACGCCAAGGCGTGCTTGCGGGGAGAAGGACAGGATGAGGGGGTCTTCAACGACTGAAGCGTCTGCCATATGCAAACTCCTCTCGAAATCCAGGCCGGGCTTGAGCGTGCCGGCTACATCGCCGGTGCGGCGCTCGCAACGGCGATCATGATGATGCGGCTGCTTGGCCGGCCGCTCCTCGTCGAGGGCGAGGCAGGCGTAGGCAAGAGCGAGCTTGCCAAGGCGCTCGCAAGCGCGGCCCGCCAAAGGCTGATCCGTCTGCAATGCTACGAAGGGCTCGACGCTTCGAGCACCCTCTACGAATGGAACTATCAGCGCCAAATCCTCGCTATCCGGGTGCTCGAAGGCGAGGACGCGAGCACTGAGAGCAAGGAAACCCATATTTTCTCAGAGGAGTTCTTGCTCAAGCGTCCGCTGCTGGAGGCGATCACTCAAGAGACGCCGCCGGTACTGCTTATCGATGAGATCGACCGCGCGGACGAGGAGTTCGAGGCCTTCCTTTTGGAGGTGCTCTCCGACTATCAGATCACCATCCCCGAGCTTGGCACCATTCGCGCCAAGAGCATACCGCAGGTCATCCTGACCTCGAACGCAACGCGTGAGCTATCGAATGCGCTGCGCCGCCGCTGCCTCTATCACTACGTCGATTTCCCGGGCGAAGCGGCGGAGCTCAGGATCATCCAAGTGCGCTATCCAGACGCGCCGCTCGCTCTCGCAAGCCAGGTTGTGCGTTTCGTGCGGTCGGTACGCGCT
>CAWAVJ010000036.1:0-29357 GCA_963785355.1 uncultured Alphaproteobacteria bacterium | reverse complement strand
GGCACACCTCGCTCCTCGGCTATGGCGTCGGCGCAAATGTGGGCGTCACCTACAAGGGATTCTCGATCGACGGTTACTACACGAAAGAGAACGCAGCGGTTGGCCTGGATTCTGCTACTGCGGCCTTCACAAACTCGTTCAACTATACCGTCAGCAACAACGAAGCCTGGGGCGTCGCGGCTAAGTATGCCCTCGAACTCGGCGGCGGCTTTAAGGACGGGCCCGCTTCCAAGCTGACCTTCTTCGGCGGCTACGTGAGCGTTGACTCGACCAACCCAGATCATGCTCAGAGCTACTATGCGGGCCAAGCCACGATCGGCGGCTATAATCTGAATACGGCAAGCTATGCGACCGCCTATGTTACGGACAGGATCATCGATACCGGTTGGCTCGGTGCGAGCTATGAGACCGGCCCCTGGACCTTCACGGGCACTTGGTATCACGAGAACCAGAACACCTTTAAGACCAGCAACGCGGATCCGTCCAAGGGTTTCGGTGGCGATATCGATTGGGTGTCTGGCGTGGTTGACTACAAGTTCAACAAGCACTTCGACATCTATGGTGGCGTGAGCTGGGTCGATTTCTCTGGCGATTGGACGCATGATAAGAACGGCGTTAAGTACTCCGCGACACAGGAAGTTAACGTTGCGACTGGCCTGCGCCTGAAGTTCTAAGGCTCTGCGGGGCTGGGCGTTTTGCCCGGCCCTTCACTCTCAAAGCTGGGCGAGATCCGGGGGGGCCTTGCCCAACGCTTTAAATACCGAAGTTTCCCCACCCTGCTTTCTTGCATGTATTTTTTCTCATCGCGCGAGCCGGCCTGCCTGCCCGCTATCCGGCCCCCGCGATGAGGGCGTTACCATCGCTAGGCTTCAGACCGGAGCCTGGGCTGCAATGTAGAGTGAGTAGCCGCCCAGGTTCCGATTCTTATGTTCGCAAACGGTCCAGATGGCAGACGACTTCGGCGTGAGGCGCACGCCGAAAATATACAGAAATTATATAGATGATAGACTTTAGGCCGCTACAATGTTTTCTATGCCTCTGGCGCATTGGGAAATCCCATTCCCTTTCTCGCCTCGATGGAAAAGTTGGAGCGGGCATGCTGACGAACAAAGGCAAATATGGCTTGAAAGCCATGGTCCATCTTGCCGGGCTGCCGCCTGCGGAGGTAGCTCAAGTTGGCGAGGTCGCGGAGGCGAATGACATCCCCAAAAAGTTCCTCGACCAGATTTTCTCCGAACTGCGCAAGGCAGGCCTGGTGCATTCGAAAAAGGGGAAGGCTGGCGGTTACGCCCTCTCCAAGACGCCTGAGAGCATCAGCGTGGGACAGATCATCCGGGTGCTGGATGGACCTCTCGCACCGATCCAGTGTTCGAGCGTTACCGCCTACCGGCCCTGCGGCGATTGCGGCGACGAAAACTACTGCCCCGTGCGGCTCATTATGCTGGAGGCGCGCAACGCGCTCGCGGCGGTGCTCGATTCCCGCTCGCTGGCGGAGATGCGCGCCATGTCCATACCGCCCGGGCAGGAGGACAGCGGGACGGGCCGCGTTTCATGAGTAAGTCTCGACATAATAGGACTCTTGCATGGAACTGCACAAAATCACCGAAGATTTGAGCGTAGCAAGCCAGCTCGGCGCGGCCGATGTTCCGCTCATCGCCGCGAAGGGCTTTCGCGCGATCGTTTGCAACCGGCCCGATGGCGAGGCTGCGGGCCAGCCCGCCTTTGGGCCCATTGAGGAAGCCGCTAGCGCCGCCGGAATGAAGGTTGCCTACCAGCCGGTCCCGTCCAATGCGGTCAGCGATGCAGACGGCGCCGCTTTTGGGGAGCTATTGGAGGAGTTGCCGAAGCCGGTTCTTGCATATTGCCGGTCGGGGACGCGCTGCACGATTTTGTGGGCGCTGAGCGAGGCTCCTAAACAGCCCGCCGGCCAGATCATGTTGCAGGCGATGCGCGCTGGGTACGATCTGAGCAAATTGGAGCCGCGGCTGAACAACCTGGCGAAGCCATGACGGCAACGGCCGCATGGTTCCGTAGATTTGGCGAAGCTTTCGCGCGCCAAGTTTGCTAGCGGTTTGGGTACCCAATGAAATGCATGCCAAGCAGTGCGTTCCAGCAAGGCTTCGTTCGTGCGGACTCCGTAGCACTCTACTTACGGTGAAAGATTCACTCCGCCAGCAAGACGCAACGATGCTCCGGGGCGTTGTTGCCGGAATCCGCCTCTTCGGCATGCATCATATCGTAAGACTCTATTAGAACGCGAAGAAGCTTTACGGCGCTAATCGATAGCTTAACCTCTTCAGGATTAAGCCCTTCAAGGGGAAGGTTTATTTCGAGTGGTAAAACCATGAGGCCTTCCCGCCCCGCCTCCACCGTGCGGGTTGGGAGAGCTTGCGCCGCGCAGTTGGATTTGATTGCAGCCTGGGTCATGAGGTTTTGCGCCTTCGTCGATGTTCACCGCTTAAGCGATCCGCCGGCCGCCAAAGCCGCCGGCGGGTTGCTTGCTGGCCCCTACGCAGCCTGGCTCAAGCGGTTGGGCAGCAAGCGCGTAACGCTGCGGCGGCCGTCCACGCTGACCGGAACTTCGCCTTCAAGCGTCGTCCGGCGTGCCACGCGCGGCTGATCGCCGTAATCGTCGACGGCCCGGTGAACGGTGGCGTAGTTATCCCAAATCGCCACGTCGCCAGCGGCCCAGCGCCAGCGCAGCGAATTCTCGGGGCTGGTCAGGTGCGCGTTGAAGATCTCCAGCAGGCGCTGGGAATCGAAGCTGTCTAAGCCGGCCAGGTTGCGGACGAAGGAGCCTAGAACCAGCACCTTTTCTCCCGTGTCTGGATGAACCCGCACCAAGGGATGCTCGGTCTCGAACAGTTTGGGTTTGTGAGCGGCGTTGAAATTCTTCCAGCCGCCGGCATAGTCGTGTTCGTTGGAGTGAACGGACCAAAGGCGTTCCGCAAGCTCCTGCAAGGCTTGCGGCAACGCCTTGTAGGCCGCGCCGGAATCGGCCCAAAGCGTGTCGCCGCCGCGGTCTGGAAGCGTCACCCCCCGGAGAATGGTGATGGACGGATACGCGTCCACAAAAGAGAAGTCGATGTGCCAGCGGCTTGCGCGGCCGCCCTTGGAAGCGTCCACGTCGAAGATCGCCTCCGTGCCTTCGAGCGAAGGGATGGCGGGATGCGGGACCAGCCGTTTGCCCCATAGATGGGCAAAAGCCTCCTGGCTGTGGTCGTCGAGGCTCTGCTCACGGAAGAACAGAAGCTTGTGTTTCAGGACAGCTTGATGGATGGCGCGGATGGTTTCCGGTTGCAGGTCCGCTCCGAGGCGGACGCCGCGCACCTCGGCGCCGAAGACGCCGCCGACGGGTTTTACATCGAGAGCGCTTGAAACTTCAGTCAAATGCGTCATCGGTTTGTCTCCACTTCTGTTTAGGGCTGGCCAAATCGCGGATGCGGGGTTTCAGACTACATCAATGACTAGAATATAGTGCTAACAATATTGCCGCGCCTATACTCGACGTATACGAGATATTACTGCGCCGGCGCACAATATTTATACCTTTATGCGGTAGCAATAATTAGAGACTGGCGGAAAAACGCTTGAACCAGTACTCCGCCTGGCACCAATGATCACTAATTCCACAGATTTTGTCAAAGAAAGCATGTTTTTCTGGAGTAAGGCCGGGCTGGTGCAATTCGCTTGCCAAACGGGCGCTGCTCACTATCGAAATTGTCTAAGCATGAGGTTCCGCGAAGCAATATTTTGCTTAGCCTTTCGTCGGCGCGAAGACTTCGCCACAAAAAAAAGAAAGCCCGTTTTGATTTCACGGCACCTTGTGCAGGCGCCGGCCCGTTTTCCCCCGCGAAAAGAGCAACGGCACTGTCTAAGTTGCTATTCGCCAGCAATTGCATTCCATGCGATTGGCAAAACATGCCCATTTCTGAGAACAGTTTTCCAGATTTCGCTTTGACAACGCCTCCGCTTTTTACGCACATTGGAACAACGAGGCTCGCGATCGCTGCCTCGTTTTCAATCCTTTTGTGGAGGCATGAATGAGCCTTTCAATCCGGCGATTGCTTCTCAGCGCCACCCTTGCTCTTGCGCCGCTAACAATTCCGGCGAGTTCGCAGGCCCAGGAGAAGGCGCTGCGGATAGGTTTCCAGAAGTTCGGAGAGCTGATCCTGCTTAAGAGCCGGGGCACGCTTGAGAAGAAGGCCGAAGCGCTTGGTTATAAAGTCACCTGGATCGAGTTTCCGGCCGGGCCGCAGCTTCTGGAAGCTCTGAATGTTGGGGCCATCGATTTTGGCAATACCGGCGAAGCGCCACCGATTTTTGCACAAGCGGCAGGCGCGCCGTTCGTTTACGTCGGCTACGAGCCCGCCGCCCCAAAAGGCGAGGCCATCCTTGTCCCCAAGGGCAGCCTAATCAAAACGCTTGCTGATCTGAAGGGCAAAAAGGTCGCGCTGAACAAGGGCTCGAACGTCCACTTCCTGCTGGCCAAGGCGCTTGAGAAAGCCGGCGTCGCCTATGCCGAGGTTCAGCTGACCTACCTCGCCCCCGCCGATGCGCGCGCCGCCTTCGAGAGGGGCGCCGTCGATGCCTGGGTAATCTGGGACCCATTCCTGGCCGCCGCCGAGGCCGCGACCGGCGCGCGGACGCTCGTAGACGGCACGGGGCTTGTCTCGAATTATCAGTTCTATACCCTGACTCATTGAAAACCCGGCAAAAAGTGCTTGCAAAGTTAGGCGAACGGGATCTCAGTGGGCGGCATGATTCGCCGGGGATTTCTGAACACTGCCGAACGGAAGGAGCTACTGTCGCTGGCCCGCGACGGTTCCGCGGAGCATCGGATCGCACGGCGTGCGAACGCCGTCCTGCTTCTGGATGACGGCTTGAGCTGCGAGCGGGTGGCCAAGGTTCTGTATCTCGATGACGATACGGTCAGAGGCTGGCGCAAGCTCTATGACGAGCGCGGGATCGCGGGCCTGGAGCAGTTCGATGCCGGGGGCAGTTCGAGCCGTCTCGCAACGGCACAGGAAGAGGCGCTGAAGGCTCATGTTGCCCAGGCCTTGCCGCGTAGCACGCGCCAGATCGGAGCCTTTATCGAGCGGGAATTCGGCGTGGTCTACGAAAGCCGCGCGGGATTGATTGCCTTGCTGCACCGGCTGGGCTTGGAATACCACAAGCCGGAAGTCATCGGCCGCAAGCTCGATGCGGAAAAACAGCAGGCCTTCATCGAAGGTTACGAGAAGCTGCGGAACGCGCTTGGCGCTGACGAGGCTGTGCTGTTCCTGGACGCGGTGCATCCAACCCATGCCGCACGGCCGGTTGGCTGCTGGGCGCCCAAGGAAGAAAAGCTGGCAATCGAGCAGACCACCGGGCGCCAGCGCATCAATATTCACGGCGCCATTGACCTTGAGACCGGGCAAACCCGCATGATCGAGGCAGAAACCATCGACGCAGCCTCGACAATAAGGCTGCTGGAATCGCTCGAAATGCTGTATCCGCTATTGGCGATTATCCATGTTTATCTGGACAATGCCCGTTACCATCACGCCAAGCTTGTGCAAGCTTGGCTGGCCCAGCCGGGCCGCCGGATCAGGCTGCACTTCATCCCGGCCTACTGCCCGCACCTGAACCCCATCGAACGGCTGTGGGGCGTGATGCACAAGCATGTGACGCACAACAAGTGTTACGCCACATCGCGGGAGTTCGCCGGGGAGGTGCTCACCTTCTTACGCGAGAAAGTCCCACAAAACTGGGCAGATCTGTGCGATTCGGTCACGGACAACTTCCGCGTCATCAACCCTAAGGATTTTCGGGTTTTGGCGTGAACTGGGTATACCTTTCGACGCGCAAATTTGCCGCGGAGAACCCGAAAGCCGTACAGGCAGTCCTGGACGCACTCCGCGAAGTTGACAATTGGGTCGAGAGGGACCCAAAGGCCGCGGCTGCTCAGTTGAGCGGTCCCACCGGCATTCCGGCGCCGGTCCTGGAGGTGGCAATCACCCGCCAAAACTACGGGATCGCGCCCGTGGGCGAAGAGGCGGCGAAGTCGCAACAGGCGGTGGCCGACAAATTCTATTCGCTGGGGCTTTTGCCGAAACCCGTCACGGTCGCCGAAGCGGTTTGGAGGACCGGCTCGTGAGCCTCTCCCCCGCCCTAAATGCCACCAGGAAGCGCTGGCTTCCAGTCCGCAAGACCGCAGGCGGCGTCTCTGAACGCAGCCGGCTGGCGGGCAGGCTGGCCGCCGCCGCCTGGGCGGCCTTAACACCCTGGTTGTTGCCCATGCTCCTGCTGACAGCTTGGGAAGGCGCATCCGAAGCCGGGCTTATCGCGGCGCGCATTCTTCCCGCTCCGAGCGGAGTGGCCGCAGCGTTTTGGGAAAGCGCAAAATCTGGCGCTCTTTTTCACCACACGGGCGTTAGCACCGGAAGGGCGCTGACCGGCTTGGCTATCGGCGGCGGCATCGGCTTCTTCCTCGGTATCTTGAACGGCGTTTCCCGCGCTGCCGAGGCACTGAGCGATTCAACGCTGCAGATGCTCCGTAACGTACCCCACCTTGCTATCATCCCGCTGGTGATCCTGTGGTTTGGCATCGGCGAGGAGGCCAAGGTCTTCCTCGTCGCCATCGGCGTGTTCTTCCCGATCTATCTCAACACCTTCTATGGTATCCGCACGGTGGACAAAGGCTTGATCGAGATGGCCAGGGTCTACGGCCTCTCGCAAAGCGCGCTGTTCTATCGCGTAACCCTGCCCGGTGCCCTGCCGTCGATCCTTGTTGGCCTGCGCTACGCGCTCGGCATCATGTGGCTGACACTCATCGTTGCCGAAACGATCTCCGCCTCCGCTGGCATCGGCTACATGACCATGAACGCGCGCGAGTTCCTGCAGACCGATGTCGTTCTGCTGGGTGTCCTGATTTACGCGGCGCTCGGCAAGCTCGCCGATGTGCTGACCCGCGCGCTCGAACAGCGGGCGCTCTCCTGGCATCCGTCCTATCAACCCCTGCAAAAGGTCTGAGAATGCGAAGCGGCGCGCTTACACTTGAGAGGCCCCGCGAGGGGCGCCTTGCTTTGCAGGACGGGGACAGATACCCAACCGCATTACCCCGGCTTCACACGCCGGCCCAGGCGGCTGAAGACGCCCAAGGCATCGAGGGCGTTTCCTTGGCTCTTCGCGGCGTCACCAAGTCGTTCGGCGGAAGGGAGGTTCTGAAAGGGATCGACCTCGACATTCCTGCCGGCCAATTCGTTGCCGTCGTTGGCCGCTCGGGCGGCGGCAAGACGACACTGATGCGTCTCGTCACGGGGCTCGACCTGCCTACCGGCGGCGAGGTCGCGATCAATGGTGCTCCGGTGCGCGGATTGCAGCGGGATGTGCGCCTCCTCTTCCAGGATGCCCGCCTCCTTCCCTGGCAGACCGTGCTCGGCAACATTGGGATCGCGCGTCAGCCCCGGTGGCGGGAAACGGCGCAGGCAGCTCTTGCCGATGTGGGTTTGGAGGGCCGCGAAAACGACTGGCCGGCCGTTCTGTCCGGGGGGCAGCGGCAGCGCGTCGCCCTTGCCCGCGCGCTGGTCTGCAAGCCCGGCATTCTCCTGCTCGATGAGCCTTACGGCGCGCTCGATGCCTTGACGCGCGTGGAGATGCACCAGCTCACCGAGCGCATTTGGCGGCAGCATCGCTTCACCACGCTCCTCATCACGCACGACGTCGTTGAAGCGGTAGCGCTCGCGGACCGCGTTCTGGTTCTGCGGGAAGGCCGCATTGCCCTCGACATGCACATCGGGCTCAAAAGGCCCCGGCACGAGAACGCCGATCCCGCGGCAGCCGCATTGCAAGCCGCGATCTTGAAGGAAGTCTAGCACAAGCGCAGCCGGCGTGCGGCCGCACTTGGTGTGGCAATGCGCGGTATGGCGATGCGCGCGCCCCGCGCAATCCCCTCCACCAGCGCATCGAGCGTTACGAGCTTGCTAGTCATCGCCAGCCGCGGCGCGCTCCAGCGCCTCCGCCAGATCGGCGTACAAATCCTCGGCCGCCTCCAGGCCCACGGAGAGGCGCAAAAGATCGCCAGGAACGGGCGATGTTGGGCCTTCTATGCTGGCGCGATGCTCGGCGAGGCTTTCCACGCCGCCTAGCGAGGTTGCGCGCTTCCAAACTTCAAGCCCCGCGGCCGTGGCAATGGCTGCCTGCTCGCCACCCTTGACGCGGATCGAGAGCATCCCGCCAAATCCACCCTGCATCTGCCGGAGCGCCACATCGTGTCCGGGAAAGTCCGGCAGGCCGGGATAGAACACCTCCGCCACCGCCGGATGCTCCTGGAGACGCGCGGCGAGGCCCGCGGCCGAAGCACATTGCCAGCGCACGCGCGCAAACAGCGTTCTCAGCCCCCTCTGCAGCAGCCACGCCTCGAACGGTCCTGCCACGCCGCCATTTTGCACCTGCACGGTCTTGATGCGCGCCCAGAATTCATCCGCCGTGGCAGCGGTGATAGTGCCCGCAACAACATCCGAGTGGCCGTTGAGGTATTTGGTGGCGGAATGCATGACGATGTCCGCGCCAAGCGAAAGCGGGCGCGTAAGCACGGGCGTGGCAACGGTCGAGTCCACCGCGAGCCTTGCGCCGGCCGCGTGCGCGATCTCCGCCGCGGCCGCGATATCGCTCACAGCCCAGGTTGGATTGGCGGGCGTCTCCAGCCACACAAGCTTGGTGCACCCCGGCCGCACCGCCGCGCGCAACGCCTCGCTGCTTCCGTTGTCCACCTGCTCGATCTTGAGTCCCCATCGGGTCGCGAAGCCCAGCAGCCAAGCGCGCAAGGCCCAGTACATGACTTTAGGCACGATCACATGGTCGCCGGGATCGAGCGCCTGGAATACCGCTGTCGCCGCCGCCATGCCCGAGCCGAACAGCAGCGTCCCCGCTCCGCCTTCCAGCGCCGTCAGCGTGTCGGCCGCGGCGTCGTAAGTCGGGTTATCCGCGCGTGAGTAAAGCCTGCCGTGAGGATAGCTCAGGTCCGCGCCACGCTCGTAGGTCGCCGACGGGTGGATGGGCGGGATGATCGCGCCCGTAGCCTCGTCGATGCGCCCCAGCGCCTGAGCGGCCAGCGTCTCCGGCCGCACGTTCCTTTCAGTCATTATCGTGTCCTCAACGGCCTTGCCACACAGGAACGCGCTTCTCGATGAAGGCTTCGATGCCTTCTTGCGCGTCCTGGGTCTGCAAACTGCGGATCATAACTTCGCTCGTATAGGAGTAGGCCGCCGATAGCGGCAGCTCCGCCTGCCGGTAGAACGCCTCCTTGCCGGTCGCCAGCGTGAGCGGCGATTTGGCGGCGAGCTGGCGCGCAAACGCCTGCGTATGTGCTACAAGCTCCGCCGGAGGCACCGCTTCGTTGATGAGCCCGATGCGCAAGGCAGTTTCCGCGTTGATGAGCCCGCCGGAGAGCAGCATCTGCATCGCATGCTTGTGCGCCACGTTCCGCGACAGCGCCACCATCGGTGTCGAGCAGAACAGCCCGATGTTCACGCCCGGCGTGGCAAAGCGCGCATCAGTCGCGGCGAAAGCGAGATCGCAGGTCGCCACCAATTGGCAGCCAGCCGCGGTTGCCACGCCGTGCACGCGCGCGATCACCGGCTTGGGCAGGCCCACAATCGCCTGCATCACAGCCGTGCATTCGGCGAACAACTGTTCCGAATACGTCCGGCCGTAGCCCTCGGCGCGGAGTTCCTTCAGGTCGTGCCCGGCGCAAAAGGCCGGGCCGGCGCCCGCGATAATCAGCACGCGCACGCTTTCGTCCTCTGCTATGACGGCTAGCGCCGCGCGAAATGCCCGGAGCATGCCCAGCGAAAGGCTGTTGCGCGACTGGGGGCGGTTGAGGGTTAGCGTTGCAACGCCTGCATCATCCTCGCGGAGGAGGAACGGCTCGTCGGTCATGGCAATTTTCCCTAGTTCTTTCGCAGAGCGCCGGTCTCATCGACCTTGCGGAGAGCTGCGAGTTCGATTTGCGTGGGCTCGGCGGCGGCATGTGCGTCCGCCGCCACCTTCAAATCCCAGCCGGTGTTCGCCTTGATCTCCTCTACGGACGAGAACGGAAACCACGCGGCCAGCTCGAATTCCTTCGTAATGGGATGAGGGCGGAGAATGCCCAGGGTCGTGACGATCGCGCTTGGCCCCCCGCCCGGGAAGCCGAAGCGCGAGCGCGCATCGCCTCCCTCCAGATAGCCGGGCGAGCTGATGTAGGTCACTTTTTCGGCGAAGCGCTTGCTTCTCGTGCGCGGCCATGATGATGAAACGCTTGGCCCCGCAGGCGATGTCGTTCGCGCCGCCAGCCCCCGGCAGCCGCGTCTTGGGCGGGCGGTAACGCGGACCAATCTCGCCTTCCCAGATACCGGTCGTGTTCACATTCCCGAACTTGTCGACCTGCGCCGCGCCGATGATGCCAACGTCGCAGCGGCCGGATGCGACCAGGAAGCCCAGCGCGTCGAGCGCGGAGGTAAAGCTCGTGGCGTTGGCCGAAATGCGGTTGCACTCGATGCCCCAAGGCAGGCCGCCAACAGGGGTTGCGCCGTACACGCCGCCCTCGGTCATCACGCGCACGTTGGGAGCATGGCAAGCCTTCGCGAAATAGCCCGCGAGCATGGACAGACCCACGCCGAAAATCGCAAGCTCGCCATCGCGGATCTCGCGGCCGGTGGCGATGGCCATCATCTCCTGCCGGCTGTATCCCGGGGAAAGGTCCTCGCTCATGCCGCCTCCGCCGGTACTTGTAGCGCCGCAACTTCTTCCGGCGGCAGAAGCCACTTGCGATAGGGATCGAGAAGAAAACTTGTGACGTTCTGGCTCAGCGCCGCGATTTTGTCCCAGCCGATCAGATCGAGATAGCTATCGATGCTGTCGTAGCTCTCGACAAAGTCGTGGATATACGCGGCCGTGCCTTCCTCCGTGGCCAGCGCCTTGTTCATGTACTTCATGTGCTCCTCGTCGGAATCGTACTGGCCCGGCGAGGCTTGCGGCCAGGCTGCGAAGGGCCAGTAGACGACGGCCTCGACGATGATGTCCGGGATGCGGACGAGGTTCGGGAACTGGCGGATGCAAGCGGTGTCCACGATGGCGTCGGCGATAACGACCACACGCTTGGCCGCGCGCGACAGCTCGACAGCGGCTCCATTCGGTGCCCAGGATGATGGAATTGCCTTGCGGATCGGCGAGCGTCACGTGGATGGCCGCAAGCTCGGGCTGCAAAGGGCTCAGCGCGCCAATCGTGCGGCCGGAGAAGGGATCGATCACTTCGGGGATTTTGCTCGCGGGCCGGATAATCGTCCGGCGCAAAGGCGCTGCGGTATTGAATATCCGAGCCGATATTGACCGTTGCGGGAACGAAGGGCCAGTTCAGCGCGCCGCCAAGTAGCCTGAGCGGCATCGACAGATTGGAATAATCTTCGAGGGCGAGCCGGCCGCTCTCCACCGCGCGCCGCAACCCGTTCGCGAAGCCATAGACCTCAAGCGCCGCAAAGCCGCATTCCGCCTTCGTTACCGCGCCGGCCGCGGCGAGCAGGTTCAGCTGCTGCGTGTTGCAATGGAAGATCGCGTGCAGGTCTTTCCGCCCCTGGCGCAAGAGCTCGCGGCCGAAAACAATCGCATCCGAGCCGACCGGCAGCGCGGCCCCGCTCGCATATTCCATCCCGTCCCACGTAAACCGCCGGACGGCTTCGGACAGGGAAATCAGCTTCGAGAGCGCCATTTGAGCCCCCAACTTGTCCGGGTCCGCGGAGCCCGCCCGGCAATCTCTTCACTCATGCGTACATGCCCCTCATCCAGCGGCTCGCGGCGCCCGCCTCCGCCTCTGTGACTTCGCCCAATGTTGAAGGGTTTCCTCGCGGCCTGTTCGCCTGCAGGTTTCTTGATCCGCATACTGTGCGGGGCATCCTGGCCTGTCAAAGCAAAACCATTCCCTATAAAGCCAGAGGCGAGCGGCTTCAATAGCACAACATTCCTCATTATAGGCGCATCCTAGGGCTATATCTTCCCGCCTGCGGCGTCCGGCAACTAGCTTACCGCCAAGCACGGATGCGCGCGCAAGGCTTTGCTTTTTTGAAGGCAGATACTGGTCATCACTCAGTGATCTCGATCAGCTTGGTCTTCTGGCTCGACCGGGGCAGAGCGCCGAACGGCACGGCCGCCACCCTGGGACGGATCGCCAGAATTTCACGGCAGCGCTGGGCTATGTCCTCCCCTAACACGGCCCACTCAGCCTCCAGCAATGCCGCACCCGCTTCCACCACCAGCTTGAGCGGCGGCTCCACGCGGGGCGGCGGCGCGTCCAGGCGGATGCGAAGCTGGCCGGACGCCCTGGGCTGGAATAGCTGCACCACGTCCTGGAACGCGGAAGGGTAAACCTTAACTCCCTTCACGTTGAGCATGTCGTCGGCGCGACCCACGATGTGCATGCGCACCCCGAAGCGGCCGCAACCAGGGCATTCGCCCACCTCCAGCTTGAGGATATCCCCCGTGGCGTTACGGAAGGCCGGCGCCGCCTCGTATTCGAGGCCGGTGTGGATGGCCTCGCCGATGGCGCCGTCGCGGATGGCGATGGGCTCCTTGCTGACGGGATCGATCAAATCGTAGCGGAAGCAGTAGTCCTCCGCGAGGTAGTGCATCCCGTGATAGTCCTCCGATCCGCAGGAGACCGTCGCGTTATGCCAGGCGCCGCCGGTCATGTCGAAGACGCGCGGAGGATCTCCTACCGCCCAGCCGGCAGCCGCGCCACCACCGGCCGGTGGGGCAATCGGCGCAGCCGTGGACAAGCCTGTCGTTGGCCGCAAAGCGTGCTGTTCTGGTTCCTGTTTTCCGCTCCGGTGCTGGATATCGGATGTTTTGTAGCGCAATGTCCGGAATATTTTTCCTCAGACGCCGCAAGCGCACTATTCGCGAGAAAACATATTGCTATTTTTTGGAATTTTATGTCACAATTTTCGCATAACATCCGATTTCTGAATAATATCTCACAACAGATTGTCACCAACAGCAATTTCCCGCCTGCAATGATAGTGCACCTGGCGGCTACGCCGCATAAAACCGGTTTCCAAATGTTGACAAGTTATGTCATCTTAATCGCATAAAGACAGGACCGCGATCATGAAAGTCTTCAACATGCAACCCCATTACTCGGTTATTTCGCTCGACGGCAATGGTTTGCACTGTACGAAGCTCAAGAAGTATACCGCCATTTGAAGAACAGAGTTCATGACCAGGGTTAAAGGATGCTCGGCTATGTCTGACGCTTATGTTATCGAAGTGCAGGGAATAACGGCGGGAATTATCGTGCGCCAGCAGCAGAACGAGGAGAACTTCAAGTTCCTGTCCTCATTGCACACGTTCAACGCCCTGGAAGGCCAGGAATTCATGAGCCCATTTCAGGCCGAATGCGCAGCCCGCAAGCTCCTGCGCGAAGCGCCGCGCAGCTTGAAGCGCACAGCCTACGCGAACTACTAACCCGCCGCGCCAAAGGCGGCTTCCCTCGCATCTCCCTTTCTCCGCGCGGTTTCTCCTCCTTTCCCCGCGCGGAGAGGTCTCCCAGGCCGCGGCAGGCAGGGCATTCTGCCAGAATCCGGGGAGCCCATAAGCGGGCCAGGCTCTCGGCCAGAGCTTGGCCCGTTCTTTTTGCGAGGCTTCCCGCAAGTTAACGGGCCGTATATTTCACTTAGATCCCCATCATGGTTAATGCCGGCAAGGTAAACGCCGGCCGTTAAGGTTTTCCACGCGCGTATTTCTGCGATTTTTTCCGCGTTTTGGGCCGGATTCTGTGTTTCAAGAATCCCGTTAAATATAATCGGCACTTCGTGCATTAACCCCATTGCGAGCCGCCTGTTCAGCCGCATCCAAGGTAAACAGCTGCCATATCAATGCGGTTTCAATCTGTACACGGCTTTACGGCCCAGTAAAACATTCGTGCTATATTAGCTCAAACTCGAAAGAAGCTGCCGCCGCTAGCAAAGCGGCGGCCTTCGTTAAGAATCTAGGGCCTGAAAGGGGCAAGCTCGCGCGCGCCCCGCTAGACGTTCAACGGATAGAGCCTGTTGATGATGAGGAGCGCTATCAGCAGTGTAACGCCAAGTCCGAGGCTCCAGCCGATCAGTTTTTTCTCGATTGGCAGGAGCGGCTCGACGGGGCGGTTCCTGAGTTCGTCGCGAAGATTGTCTTGGGACATCGTTGTTCTCCTTAAATCCGTGTTAGCTGGCGAGCGGCGGCTTGATACCGCTGAAGAAAATCCAGGAGATGGCCAGGCCAACCCAGATCACAAATCCGAACAGGCTGAGCGAAATAGACCGCCGCGAGCTTGCCGAGGCCCTCCTGCCAAAGCTTCCTGAAGTCTGAAAGCAGGCCGATCGAGAAGAAGGTCAGGATGAAGAAGATCACCCTGAACACGTTGGCCTCGCCGATGGCGGCAGTGACCTTGGCAGGTTCGAAGGAAGTGCCCAGCGCAAGATAAAGCCCGGCGGCGAAGGTCGAGGATGAAGCCGAGGATGAATTTCGGGAAGCGCTGCCAGATCTCGCCGGCCCGCGCCTTTTCGCCATCCTTGGGATTGATATGGTTCGTCCAGATGTAGCCGAGGATGAACGCCCAAATGCCGATGAAGATGTCGATGAACACTTTCACGGTCGCGGTGGTGCCGAGAATCCAGCCCGGCTGATAGTTGATGCCCTCGGCAGCCGCCTTGGCCAGGATCAGCGACTCGGTGATGCCGCCGCCGGCGACCGCCGCGCCGTCGGTCTTGATCGCAAGTCCGATCCAGGCGCCCGCCACCAGCGGCTCGTGCCAAAGGAAGGTTTGCGCCAGGAACGGCAGGATCAGGATCTCGACCACCGCGAAAATCACCACGAGCGACGACACCAGGACCGGCACGGCCGGCCGCGCCCGGATCGCGCCGCCCGTGGCGATGGCCGCCGCCACGCCGCAGATCGAGATGCCCGAAGCGAGCGGCGCCGCCCATTCGCGGCTGAAGCCGAACCATTTGCGGGCGACGAAATAGACCACCGCCCAATAGATCAGGTAGGCCTCGACGATCGCCGCCACGCCGCGCAGGAGCAGCGAACTTGCGAGGTTCAGCTTGCCGGCCGCGGTCACGGCCAGGAAGGCGCCCAGGATCACGATGGCGATCTTGATGTAGAGCTCGGGCCGGATCGCTTCCTTGAGCCATTCCGCCACGCGCGGGAAGAAGTTCGCGATGATAAGCCCAAGCACCAGCGCGATGATGAAGCCGCCTTCATTGGTGAGCTTCAGCGACCAGCCGATGCCGAACTTCTGCTGGTCGGCCGGCGTCACCACGGCGAGATTGGCGTAGCTGCCCGCGATCCAGCTTGCATAGGCGAGCGCGAATACAACGGTGAAGGCGACGATGAAGCGCAGGACATTTGCCCTGAGTGCTATGGCTGCCAGCGTCAGCACGCCAAGCAGCGCCCCATAGGTGAGCGCCAGGGCGGCGGGGCCGCCAAGGCTCGCATAGCCTTTGGACGCGGTGCCGAGCGCCGTCCCGAAATCGGTCCATACCTTCGTGGTGACGGCCCAGCCCAGAAGGTCCGGCCCGTAGAGACCGGCGGCGGCCAGGCCGAAGATGCCGAGCCCGATGAAGACCGCGAGCCAGTCCTCGCTGATCCATGGGCCGCTTTCAATCGCGGGCGCTTCCGCCCGCAGTTCATGTTCAAGTGTTACAGACATTTTCCCTCCATAGTCCGGCGGCCGTCTTTCGCCGGGCTTTCAGCAGGCGCGGGCATAGGCATCGGCCCATGCCCGGCAACCCAGCCCCGATTTAAGCAGGGCAGGAAAAGATTTGCTACAAAGCATCAGGAACAACCAGTAAATAAGAAGCGCATCGCTGCATGTGACATTGGCGCGCAAAATATTACCAATACAGTCCTATGGGCGTGCCGCTGCGTTCCGGCACATCCGCCGGCGGCACGGAAAGCGTTGCTGAGCGAGGTTGACAATTCTCAGGCGCGAGCAATTTGGCAAAGGAGGCTATATATCCAAAGTTTGGGCGCTGTCTGGTAATGCAGGCTAGCAGGTAGCACGCCATGGAAAAGCGCACCACATTTTCGCTACTATCTGGAATGGAGTTGCGTAAGCATGTGTTGTCAGAGCCATTATTGGAAAACTATGATTGCCATGCCTAGGGCGCATCACTACGATTGCGGCTGGAATTCCAAGCACCATGCTTGTCCCCAAAACCACTCGCGAGCTTTGGAGGGCCTTCAATGCCAGCGCTCACGGCCACCTATTATGATGACCCCGCGGAAACCACAGACCTCGCTGCCACATCCAGCCCTCCCATCCGCCGGGCCCGGCTGACTACTCTCGTGCTTGCGCTGCTTTCGGGTTCAGTATGGCTCGCGCAGGCGGCAATTACCTATTTCCTGCCGGACCAGGGCGATTTCGGGCGGGCGCCGGAGCTTGCCATTGCGAGCGCGGTTCTCGCCGCGGTCTTGATCGCCGCAGGGCTGGTTAGTCTGTGGCATGAGGGAATAGCGCAAAAGGTGCGCCATTTCCTTCCCTGGCTGCTGGCGTCCGGCCTTTTCGTGACCGCCTGGGAAGTCTTTACCTCCAAGACCGGCATTCTGCCTCTGCCATTCTTCCCGCCTCCGCACGGGCTGCTTGAGGTGTACGCCGACGACTATGTCCAGGCTCGTCGGAAAGCGTCATTGCCTCACTGAAACTTGAACTCCTTGGCTTCGCTTTCGGCGCATTCTTCGGCTTCCTGATCGGCGTTGGCCTCGGCTGGTCGCGGGCCTTCGGCTACTGGGTGCATCCGGTGATGCGCTTTATTGGCCCGCTGCCGTCCATCGCTTGGCTGCCAATCGCGTTCTTCGTATTTCCGTCGAGCTTCAGCGCCAGCATCTTCCTGATCGGCTTGACCACCGGCTTTCCCGTAGCCGTCCTTACCTGGTCCGGAGTGTCGCAGCGTCAATTCCGCCTACTACGATGTGGCCCGCACGCTCGGCGCCAATCCGCGCTTCCTTATTTTGAAGGTGGCGATACCGGCAGCACTTCCGCATGTGTTCGTCGGGCTGTTCATGGGGCTGGGCGCATCGTTCGCGGTGCTCGTCACGGCGGAGATGATGGGCGTGAAGGCCGGCCTCGGCTTCTATCTGCAATGGGCGCAGGGCTGGGGCGCCTACGCCAACATGTACGCGGCGCTGGTTGTCATGGCGCTGATGTGCTCCGGGCTCATCACTCTTCTGTTCAAGGTCAGGGGCCATGTTCTGTCCTATCAGAAGGAGGAAGTGAAATGGTAGCGGCGGCTCTTGCTACCGCAAAACCCGCGCCGGCTGCCGCCAAGCCGCTGGACTTCCGCGGCGTTTCCCATGCCTTCCATCTTGAAGGCCGCCCGTTGCCGGTGCTGCAGGACATCACCTTCAAGGTCGAGGCCGGGGAATTCCTTGGGCTTCTCGGCCCAAGCGGCTGCGGAAAATCGACGCTCCTGAGGCTTGCCGCCGGCTTGGAGCCGCCTCTGCGCGGCCGGATACTCACTGGTGACACCCCGATTGAGGGACCGGACCCTTCCCGCGTCGTGGTTTTCCAGGACCCGACCCTCTTCCCCTGGCGCCGGGTTTGGGACAACGTCGCGCTTGGGCTTGAGGCGCAAGGCCTGCTCAAGACGCACCGGGCGCGGGTCGACGAGGCCTTGAACCTGGTTGGCCTTGCGAAATTCGCGAAAGCCTATCCGCACCAGCTATCGGGCGGCATGGCGCAAAGGGTGGCGCTGGCACGCGCGCTGGTGAACGATCCGGAGCTTCTTATCCTCGACGAGCCGCTCGGCAAGCTCGACTCGCTCACGCGCATTTCGATGCAAGGCGAAATCGTCCGCCTCTGGCAGCAGAAGGGCTTCACCGCGCTCCTGGTCACGCACGACATCGAGGAAGCGCTCTTGATGTGTACGCGCGTCATCGTGTTCAGCGAGCGACCCGGCCCGAATCACGGCGGATATTTCCATCGAGAAGGCTTATCCGCGCCACCGCGACGATCCGAAACTTGTGGCCCTGCGCCGCGAAATCCTGGGGCTCCTCGGTCTCGAATCCACTTGGTGAGCTGACAGCCGCGCCCTCACTATTGCGAATCTCCGGGCGGGCTGTCCAACCCGGTCCGCTCGTCTCAGGCGCAGCTGCGCTCCCCTGAGCGCCGTCGCGTCCTCTTTCGCGCCCGAAGACATACGCCATCTGGTCGCACAAGCCCCCATCCCCCCGCAAAATTATTCTCAAAGAGGCCGGTTCCGCGGGTGCTGGCGATCCCCTGCTGTAACTCCGGTTTTCTCGCGGACGCCGCAGTTCGCGCAAGAAAGCAAAATGCTTATGGGAGTGGCCGCGGTTGCCGCAAGTGCCGCCCCCGAGATCGCCGCAGGCCAGCAAGCGATACCCAAGCAGGTGTTGTGCGAGGAATATCAAACCGCGAAGAAGCCGAAACGCGCCGCTTTCAGGGTAAAATATTGCGCAAATCGCTTTGACAAGGCTGCTAGAGCGGAGCCAATATGACTGCCAAGAACGCTCGCGGCTCTCCAGCCGGAAAAGAGCGGCAAGACATTGGGACGTGGACGCTTCTGGAGACGGCTGGGCAAATTTTGACCGCCTTGGCGGCAGGACCTTGAACAATCGGGGGAATTTCATGACTCAATCATCTTCCAGCCCGGAAACCGGGCAGCCAGACAGCCACCCGGCCCTCAGCCGGCGCCACCTGCTTTGGGGGGCCGGCGCGCTTGGCCTTTCGGTCCCTCTGGGCATGGCCATGCAGCGCGCAGCCGCGGGACCCAATCTGCTGCTTCTCCCCGATCTGGCGGGCTCGGCCATTTGCAAAGCCACGGATAGCGCACCTGCTGCCACTGCCCCCCTCAAGAAGATCAGTTTCGCCTGGAATTCCGGCGCTTCCTGCCTTATCGGCGTGACAGTGGCCAAGGAGAAGGGGTTCTTCACCAAGCACGGCCTCGATGTCGATCTGGTGAACTTCGCCGGTTCCACCGACCAGCTTCTCGAAACGCTTGCGACTGGCAAGGCCGATGCCGCCGTCGGCATGGCGCTGCGCTGGCTCAAGCCGCTGGAGCAAGGCTTTGACGTTAAGATCGTCGGCAGCACCCATGGCGGCTGCCTGAGGCTGCTCGCGCCCGTATCGGGCGGCATCAAGGATCTCACCCAGCTCAAGGGCAAGACCATCGCGGTCAGCGACACCGACTCGCCAGCCAAGAATTTCTTCGCCATTCGCCTGAAGCAGGCGGGCATCGATCCGGATAGGGAAGTCGATTTCAAGGTATTTCCCGGCCCGCTGTTGCGCGCTGCTGTCGAAAAGGGCGAAGCGCATGCCGTCGCCCATTACGATCCGCTCACATATTTGTGGATCAAAGATGGGCAGTTTGCGGAAGTTTCCTCGAACCTCGTCGGTGGATACGAGCATCGCGCCTGCTGCATCGTCGGCGTGCGCGGCGGCTTGCTGCGCGACGACAAGCCTGCCGCCGCGGCAATCGTACAGGCTCTGATCGAGGCGCAGGAATTCACTCATCGCAATCCCGGGGAAGCCGCTGAGACTTATCTGCCCTACGCTGCCGGCAAAGCGACAAAGGAGGACATCACCGCGCTCGCTAAATACCACGCCCACGGCCACCACCCGCTCGGCGCGGACTTGAAGAAGGAACTCGCCCTCTACGCCGACGAGCTGAAGCTCGTGAATGTGATAAAGCCCAGCACCGACACCGCGAAATATGCCAGCCGCATTTACGCGGACGTGCTGAGCTGAGCGCAGCCTGATCCGATGCTAGGGCTCGCCATGATCACCGCCATCGTCACCTACCCCTTGCCGGCTTCGATAGGACGCGAAGCCTGCAAGGCGCATTACGAGGCCATTGCGCCCGGCTTCCGGACGGTTCCCGGCTTGATCCGCAAGCAGTTCATCTGGGCCGAAACCGGGGTCGCGGGCGGCGTTTATCTGTGGCGGGACATCGGGTCGGCCCGTGCCTTCTACCAGGGGTCGTGGCTGGCTGGGATTCTCGAACGCTACGGCGTCTATCCGCACATCGAATATTTCGAAACCTTCGCCATCGCTGAAATTCAAGGCGAATAGCTGCAGGAGGGAAATTCCATGACGAACTGCAATTGCCCGTGATCGATCTCAACCGGCTGGCTTCATCCGGGAGGGATCGCGATGACTTTCTTAGCGAGTTGCGCGAGAGCGCTCATCGCTTCGGTTTTATCTACGTAACGGGCCACGGCATCGCCCACACCCGGGTTCAATACCTCTTCCACCTGGCCCGCCGCTTCTTCGATCTGAGCGAGGATGAGAAGCTTTCCATCGACCAGCTGAACTCACCGCATTTCCGGGGCTACACGCGGGTGGGCTTCGAGCGCACGCGCGGCCTGCCGGACTGGCGCGAGCAGTTCGACATCGCGGCGGAGCGCCCAGCGCTTAGCGATCCGTCGCTCCCGTCCTGGACCCGGCTGCAGGGGCCGAACCAATGGCCGCCCTCCTTGCCAGAATTGAAGCCCTTTCTGCTCGGCTATCAGACCCAGGTCACGGCGCTTGCGATCCGTATCCTGCAGGCGCTGGCGGAATCGCTGGGCCAGGACCGGCATGTGTTCGAGGCGATCCATACGCCGGAGCCCAGCCAGCGCCTCAAGGTGATCCGCTATCCAGGGCGTGCGGACACGGGCGGCGATCAGGGCTGCGGCCCGCACAAGGACAGCGGCTTCCTGACGGTGCTGCTGCAGGATACGGTTGGCGGGCTCCAGGTTGAGCTTGACGGCGAATGGATCGACGCGCCGCCGCTCCCCGGAACCTTCGTCATCAACATAGGCGAGCTTCTGGAGCTGGCTTCGGACGGTTACTTCCGGGCGGATGTGCATCAGGTGGTGACGCCCGGCACAAGCGACCGGCTTTCGGTTGCCTTCTTCTTCGGTGCGAACCTCGACGCCGAAGTGCCGCTGCTCAAGCTGGCGCCAGAACACGCAGCGAAGGCGCGCGGGCTCACGCAGGACCCGCTCAACCCGCTGTTCCGCCATGTCGGGCAGAACTATCTGAAAAGCCGGTTGCGCTCGCATCCCGATGTCGCGCGCGCTCACTATGCGGACCTTTTGACACCAGAAGAGCTGACGGGGGAACTCGTGGCTACATCTGGTTATTGAATGGAGATGAAACTGCCGCAGCTCATTCCCGCCTTCGCGTAAGCCAGAAGCGAGGTTCAGGCTCGATGCGAAACATTCAACCCCTCACCCTGTCCCTCTCCCTCTGGGAGAGGGGACGCCTACACAACGGGCGCACCCGGACTCCCTCTCCAGCCGCATCCGCTTGCGGATGCGGCCACGCTGAGATGCAAGCTTGCCAAGGTGAGCTTGCTGGGAGAGGGCTGGGGTGAGGGGAGATGATTTACACGCAGACAAATGCGGATTTGCTTGCTCTCATCGGCAATACCCCAATCGTCGAGCTGAAGAGCTTCGATACCGGGCCTTGCCGCCTGTTCGTGAAGCTGGAAAGCCAAAACCCCACGGGCTCGATCAAGGACCGCATCGCGGTTTCCATGATCGACGCGGCGGAGCGCAGCGGTGCGTTGAAACCCGGCGGGCGCATCATCGAGGCTACGGCCGGCAATACGGGCCTTGCGCTAGCATTGGTGGCGATCCGGCGCGGCTACCGGCTGACGCTCGTCATTCCCGACAAGATGAGCCGCGAGAAGATCGCCCATCTGCGCGCGCTCGGCACCGAGGTTGTGCTAACGCGCTCGGATGTGCCCAAGGGCCATCCGGACTATTACCAGGACTTGGCGATCCGCATCGCCAAGGAAACGGGCGCATTCTACACGGACCAGTTCAACAACCCGAACAATCCGGCGGCGCACGAGCGGACCACCGGCCCGGAGATTTTGGAGCAGCTCGAACATAACGTCGATGCCGTTGTCGCTGGCGTGGGCTCCGGCGGCACCATCACGGGGCTATCGCGCTTCTTTGCGAAAGTCTCGCCGAAGACCGAAATGGTGCTGGCCGATCCTAAGGGCTCGATCCTGGCGGACTACATCGACACCGGAGATATTGGCGAGGCCGGAAGCTGGCTCGTCGAAGGCATCGGCGAGGACTTCATTCCGCCGGTCAGCGATCTCTCGCGTGTGCGGAAGGCTTACACCATTCCGGATGGTGAGAGCTTCGCGGTGGCGCGGGCGCTTCTGAAGCGGGAGGGATTACTCGCGGGCTCGTCCTCGGGAACGCTGCTTGCCGCGGCGCTGCGCTATTGCCGCGAGCAGACGAAGCCGAAGCGCGTCGTCACCTTCGTCTGCGATTCCGGCAACAAGTACCTCTCCAAGATGTTCGACGACCGCTGGATGACCGAGCAGGGATTGCTTCAGCGCCCGGTCCATGGCGATTTGCGCGACCTCATCTCCCGGCTTCACGACGAGGGAGCTGTTGTCACCGTCGGCCCTGAGGACACGCTGCAGACTGCCTACAGCCGCATGAAGCTCTACGATGTGTCGCAGGTGCCCGTGGTCGATGGGCATCGCTGCGTTGGGCTCCTCGATGAGTCCGACATCCTTGTCGCGCTGACGGAAGGCACGCTCGATTTCAATCTGCCGGTGAAGCGGGCGATGACGGGCAATCTTGTGACCGTGCAGCCTGACACGCCGCCCGAGCGGCTGTTGCCGCTGTTCGACCGGGGCCTGATCGCCATTGTCGTGGATGGCGAGCGCTTCTTGGGCCTCATTACCCGCATCGATCTCCTCAATCACTTACGCAGAAAGATCTCCTGAGCATGCCCGAGCGCATTCGCAAAGACCGTCCCGCAACGCTGGCGGTGCACGCGGGCGTCAAGCCCGATCCAAAGACCGGCGCTGTGATGACGCCGATCTACGCCTCCGCGACCTTCGCGCAATCCTCGCCCGGCGTGCACACGGGCTGGGAGTATGCGCGCACGGGCAACCCCACCCGCGCGGCCTTCGAGGCAGCCATTGCGGAGCTGGAAGGCGGCGTGGCGGGCTTCGCTTTTGCCTCCGGCCTGGCTGCCGAAGCGACCATACTGGAGCTTTTGGACCAGGGCAGCCATATCACGGCGGCCGACGACCTCTATGGCGGGAGCTGGCGGTTGTTCGAGCGCGTGCGCAAGCGCTCGGCGGGCCTTGCCGTGACCTATGCGGACCCCTCGGACCTTCGCGCGTTTGAGGCCGCCATCGGACCCAAGACCCGCATGATCTGGGTCGAGTCGCCGACCAACCCATTGCTCAAGGTGGCAGACCTCGCGGCTATAGCGGAGATAGGCAAGGCGCGCGGCATTCTCACCTTGGCCAACTCCACCTTTGCCTCGCCGATGATCCAGCGGCCGCTGGAGCTTGGCTTCGATATCGTGCTCCATTCGGCGACCAAATATCTGAACGGCCACTCCGATATCGTCGCTGGCGCCGTGGCGGTGCGCGATCCGGAACTGGCCGGGCGCATCGGCTTTTTGCAGAATTCCGCCGGCGCGGTGCTCGATCCCTACCCTTCGTTTCTGGCTCTACGCGGCTTGAAAACGCTGGCGCTGCGTATGGAGCGGCATTCCGCCAACGCGCTCGCCATAGCGACGCATCTGGAGGGCAACAGGAAGATCAAGCGCGTGATCTATCCGGGCCTTGAGAGCCATCCCCAGCACGCGCTCGCCAAGCGGCAGATGCAGGGCTTCGGCGGCATCGTCACCATCGACGTGGACGCGGACGAAAACGACGTGCGGCGCTTCCTCGAAGTCTTTGCGGCTGTTCACCCTGGCGGAAAGCCTCGGTGGCGTCGAGAGCCTCGCGGGGCACCCGTTCACGATGAGCCATGGCTCGATTCCAGCCGAGCGCCGCGCCGCGCTTGGCATAGGCTTCGGGCTCGTGCGGCTTTCCGTGGGGATTGAGGATGTTGCCGATCTTATCGGCGATCTCGATCGGGCGCTTGAGCGCATTTGAGCGGCGGGAGCCGCGCCAATTGCCACAAGAGGGGAATTCATCCGGTGACATATCCACTGACGGCGAAGCCCAGCGAGCAGAAATACTGGGACAGGAACCTTGAGACGCGACCGCGCGCCCAATGGGAGGCGCTCAAGCTGATCCTTTTGCAAAAGCATCTGCGCCACGCCTACGAAGGCTCGCCCTATTACAAAGCGTCGTTCGACGCCGCGGGCGTGCATCCCGATAAGGTGAAAAGCCTCGCTGATCTACGCCATTTCCCGCTGATGACCAAGCAGACCATACGCGAGCGGCAGTTGGCAGTCCCGCCCTTTGGCGATCTCGTCGCCGTACCCGAGCGCGATATCGTCTACATCTCGGCCTCCAGCGGCTCGACCGGGCAGCCGACTGCCTCGCCCTTCACGGCAGGCGACTTCGACGATTGGATGGACTACGAAGCGCGGCAGTTCTGGTCGTCCGGCATGCGGCCCGAGGACCGCTATTGCCACTCGTTGAACTTCTCGCTGTTTGTGGGCGGCCCCTGCGTGATCGGCGCGCAGAAGCTGGGCGCGCTTTGCATCCACGCAGGCACGGTGCCTTCGGAGCGGCTCCTCGCTATCCTGCGCCAGTTCCAGGCCACGATCATCTGGACCACGCCGTCCTACGCCTGGTATCTCGGCGAAACGGCCGTAAAGGAGGGCATCGACCCGCGCAAGGACCTTGCGGTGAAGCGCATCTTCGTGGCGGGCGAGCCGGGCGGCTCCATCCCGAGACGCGCCAGCGCATCGAGGCGCTGTGGGGCGCGCATGTCTATGATTACTACGGCCTTTCCGACATATTCGGCTCCTGCGCGGGCATGTGTGAGGAGAAGGACGGCCTGCATTGGGCCGAGGATCACATCCTGGCCGAGGTGCTTAATCCGGACACGCTCGAACCGGTGGCGCCGGGTGAGCGCGGCGAAATGGTTCTGACCACGCTCAAGAAGGCGGCGCGCCCGCTCATCCGCTTCCGCACCGGCGATATCGTATCGTTCACCGATGAGCCGTGCCGCTGCGGGCGGACCTCTATCCGGCTTCAGGGCGTGCACGGGCGGCTGGACGACATGCTGATTATCAAGGGTGTCAACATCTTCCCAAGCGATGTCGAAGCCATCGTGCGGCTCGACCGCAATCTTACCGGCGAATACAAGCTCATCGTCGAGCGGGTGGACCATCTCGACCGTCTCACCGTCGAAGTCGAGCGCGTGCATGGCTATAACGGTACGGATGAGGAACTGGCGCATGAATTCAGCCGGCAGCTCCAGGCCGCGACGGGCGTCCGCGCGAACGTCAGCATCCTTCCGCCCGATACGCTGCCGCGCGCAACCCACAAGGCCAAGCGCGTCGAAGACCGCCGCACTGGCGTTTGGAGCTAGCAAGGCCCCCCGCGTGCCGCGCGGGCGCAGAGAAGCGCCGCGCAAATTTAAGTTACACCGCCAAATATCAGGAGAGCGCCGTGGCATACGAAGACCCGTCTTGCGCTTTATGCCCTTCAACCGTTCAAGCGTGCCGGCAAGGAGAAGCTGCCGGCCGGGGGCCGGGATTTTGTCCAAGCAAGGTCGATCCGGGTGCGCTCGGAGTTGCGCACGCGCTTTACGAAGATCGCGAAACGCGCAAAGTTGCTCAGGAGTCCGCGCGTGTCGAAGCCGAGGGCTACTGCAAATGGACGCGGGTCGAGGAGGTCATAAGGTTCGCGCAGCGCATGGGCCACAAGAAGCTCGGCATCGCGAATTGCATCGGCCTGATGGACCAGGCGTCCCTGCTCACGCGCATCCTTGAGAGCCACGGATTCGAGGTGGTTTCGGTGGCGTGCAAATCGGGCAATATCCCAAAGGAAGAGATCGGGCTCGCGGATCGTGAAAAGGTCAAGCCGGGCGGGTTCGAGCCGATGTGCAATCCCGTGGCGCAGGCCGAGTTGCTGAACAGTCATGGCAGCGAGTTCAACATTGTCCTGGGTCTCTGCCTCGGCCATGACAGCTTGTTCTTCAAATACTCGAAGGCGCTGAGCACGGTCTTGATCGCCAAGGACCGTGTGCTTGGCCACAATCCGATTGCCGCGCTGCAAACGGCCGATACCTATTACAGCCGCATCTGGGGACCGCAAAAGCCTGCGGCGCCTGCCAAGAAACCTGCGAAACGGCGGTCCTAGTGGGCCACTAGCCCTTCCGAGCCCGATTGCTTTCGCGCTGAAGGTTGGTATTAGTCGAGGCGCGGACTTAAGACTTCGGGGCGTAAGGTGTTGTCGCTGCAGATGTTTCATCGAGAGGGGGTAAAAGAACGCGCCGCGCCGCCTGTGTGCACGTTCCGGGACTTATCCGCTCATCGGCAGCAGTTTCGTTTTTGGTCTCCGTGGCTTTTGGCGTTCTTCGCCCTCTGGCTGGCCGGGCTCTACGCATTTGCTGACGATCCTGCCGGGCTGATCGGGAAGAATTGGGTTTTCAGCCTAATCGGGGCGGGTGGCGCCCTTCTGGGAAATATATCCGCTATTGGCGGGGGCATCGTCTTCATTCCCTGCGTGATCTTCGTTTTTCATCTTCCGGCGCTTATGGCGTTAAAAATTGCGCTGGCGACGCAGTCGTTCGGAATGACCAGCGGGGCGATTGGCTGGCTGCAAAAAGGCGCAGTCCCCTTGCGCGCTCTCAAAATCGCCGTGCCTGGGCTGCTGATCGGCAGCACCATCAGTTCCTTCGCCATCCATCCCAGCGCCTTGCTGGTCAAGCTCCTGTTCGGCCCCGTATCGATCTTGCTTGGCGTGTTGACCCTTGTGCTTTCCGCAAGGGATAAAACCGCGAGAGGCAGGGCAGATATACCAGCCGAAGCGCGGTGGCCGCTGTTTTTCGTAGCCGTTCTTGGAGGTCTCATTACAGGATGGGTCGCCATTGGCGAGGGCGAAGCCATCGCGGCGCTCTTGATGTTGGCCTACGGGGTTGAAGTGACCGCCTCCATAGGGTTGGGCGTCGTGCTTCTTGCCATAAACTCGATCTATCTCACTTTTGTGCATCAATTTTACTTGGGCGGAATCCCCTGGGACTATGCCGCGTTTACGGGTTTGGGCGCCGTGTTCGGAGCGAGGCTTGCCCCCTGGCTAAGCCGTCATACCAATCCAATGACGCTTAAGGCCATCTTTGCGGCGATTGCGATCGGCGATGGCATTCTTTTTGTCGTGCAATATATAGCGATGCATTGAATTCTCGCAGGCCGGAAAATGGCCGGGAGCCTATAGCGTTGACGGGAGCGTAATCCTTGTAGAATGGGCCGGCTGGACGCAGCGAAACTATGCCTTGCGCTTCGCCGGCGATTGGAAAATTCAGGGGAGGGATGCATGGCTTCAACTCTGATCTGCGACGGCACTACAATCCGCATCGAACTTGGAAAGCTTTCGTGGGCAGCTTTCCGTGCGCTTCCGGTTTTCTGCTGCGCCTTCTATTCATTCCTGGCGGCAATCATGGGAGTGAAAGACTTGATCGCCGTAACGGACCATGGGATTGGCGACTACTTTTCCGTATTCCTTTTTTTTATTTTGGGGCTGGCGTTCAGCGTACCGGGTTTGATGATCGTTAGCCGCCGCCTTTTTGTCATCGACAAGGTGCGTGGCCAAGTCCACCGCATCTTCAAAATTGGCCCGTTCAAATGGCGCAGCAGCCGAAAGCTATCCGATTTCAACCTTGTCAGGGTTGATTGGGAACCGGACAACGGCGATGGAGGCGGCACCTACTTTGTGTGTCTTTCCTGCGGTGCGGGGGCAGCCGCCCTGCGCATCGATAGTTTCGAATCGGCCCAGCCGGCGAACGGTTTGGCGCGGGAGCTGGGCCGCGCCCTGGAGCTTCCAGTCAGAGATGCACCAAGTGGGCTCCGTCAACGGGCTAGGCGATCTGGAGCTGAAAAACCGGGGAATCGGGACGAGGAGCCTGCTCCTTAAAACGGCGGCATCAGAAACAGTCTTCCGGTCGCTCGGTGGCGCTACAGCAGTGGGTTACAATGCGTGACGAGTGAGTATCACAGCGGGCCTATGTTTCTGCTTTGTATTCCGGAAGCGGTCGTTGCCCGCTTGTTGAACCGATGGGATCGTCAGGGCCGCTTTCCACCGGCCCCGCCGTTTCGCCTTAATCAGCGGCGAAGCCTCCTTTGGGTCATCCGCGTCGGTGCGACATTTGTGAACATCTGCAGCGGCCTAAAAGCGGAAAGAAATCTTAGCGGCGAAGCCCTCGGCTGCGTCAGGGCGAGACCTCACGCAAGGTGCAGAGCGCGGGCGGATCCGCCATGACCGCAGCACCCTCGAATGCGGCCTCGCAACAAGCGAGTATTAGACTGGAACTTTTTTCTTTTTGGACACATACCCCATTGATCCTGCGATGATATTTTTCGCAGGATGGGGTGTTTACTGGGTACGGCGGCCGGAGCGGGCCGGCTCGGCGCCGCCGATGACGGACACGCCAAGCAGGTCCAGCGCCTTCTGCTGCAAGAACGTTAGCCGGGTGGTCATCGCCAGCGCGTAGTCCGGGTTGGTCACGGCGACGGCCTCGTTGAGGCAGAGCGTGCCGAGATCGGCAATCAGCGTGTGGAAGCTGTGTACCGGCTAGCCTCGCCCAGCCAAATTGGCTGCGCCGGTTTCGGCGCTGCGTCTGGGGCTGTAAGCCAGGCGCGCAGGCTTGCCGCATAGGCTGCGGAATCCACGCCCGGCAGCGTCTTCCATGTCATCTGCACGGCGATCATCGCCATGCAGCCCGCAAAAACCATGCGCAACGGTCTGGCGGGTAAGACATGGGTCAAGTAGGCCCCGAGCGGGGCGGTGAAGATCATGGCGATGGCGATCGCGCCCGCCCCGGCCAAATTGATATACCCGATGCAACCGCTGGAGCATGTTGCTACCGGCGTCTCCGCCAGAAGGTAGCCAGCCGTGGCGGTAATGGCTAACGGCACCCCCAGCGCGCCGCTCGTGCCTATAGAGCGCTGGATGGGAAGGTAGGCGCACAAGAGCGGCACCGTGATCGGCGCCGCTGCAAGGCCCAGCAAGGCGCAAATTGCTCCGGTGGCGATCCCCTTAATGGAAAGCTCGACGATGCCTGGAAGCTGTTTGGGCACGTCATGCGAGGCCCGGCGGATGACCATGGCCCGCGCGCTCCAAAGCAGGAAGCCAATGAAAATGACGGTTAGTAGCTGGGGGTCGATCGCTTCCGAAAGCAGAGGCCCGGCAAAAGCGCCAACCATGATCCCCGGCGCCAGCCGCCGCATGACAACCCAATCGACGGCGCTGCGGGAAAGATGCGTTTGAACGCCCGAGAACGTTGCCACGACCGTTGTCGCCATCGCGGTGGCGATGGCGATCTTCACAAGATCGGGCCCGGCCAGGCCGAAATGCGGCATCATGAAAGTGAGCACTGGCACGATGATGATGCCGCCGCCGATGCCCAATAGTCCC
>CAWAVJ010000035.1:0-56068 GCA_963785355.1 uncultured Alphaproteobacteria bacterium | reverse complement strand
CGCTTCGGCGAGATCGCGCTGACGGCCTATGTGCCGCATAAATACCCCATCGAGACCCTCGAACCGGGGCTCGAAGAAACCGCGTTCTACGATCCGAAGAACTTCACCTTCCCGGCCGGAACCTATATTTGCGAGGTGGAGATCGACCCCGGCACAGGTATGACGGAGATCGTCTCCTTCACGGCGGCGGATGATTTCGGCAACGTGGTCAATCCGATGATCGTCGAAGGCCAGGTGCATGGCGGCTTGGCGCAAGGCATCGGCCAGGCGCTGCTCGAAAACACCGTCTATGACGAGAACGGCCAGCTTTTGACCGGCTCCTACATGGACTACTGCATGCCGCGCGCGGACGACCTGCCGAAGTTCAAGGTGCACACGCTCAAAGGCACGCCCTGCACGCATAATCCGCTTGGCGTCAAGGGCTGCGGCGAGGCGGGCGCCATCGGTTCGCCGCCGGCCGTCATCAACGCGGTCGTCGACGCGCTCAAGGAGTTCGGCGTCGACCACCTCGATATGCCGGCGACCCCTGAAAAGGTCTGGCGCATCGTCAATAGCGGCATGAAAAAAGCGGCCGAGTAAGGAGAAGGGCTATGAACAATTTCGACTATGTGCGTCCCGCATCCGTTGCTGACGCCGCCCGGGCTCTCTCGGCGGCCAACGCCACGGCGCTTGCCGGGCGGCCATACGCTGATCCCGACGCTCAAGCAGCGGCTCGCCAAGCCGAGCCTGCTCGTCGATCTTGGCGGCATCGCCGAGCTCAAGGGCATCCGCCGGGAGGGCAGCACGCTCGTCATCGGCGCCACAACCACCCATGCGGAGGTGGCGTCGAGTGCCGATGTGCGCCAGGCCATCCCGGCGCTCGCAGCGCTTGCCGATGGCATCGGCGATGCCCAGGTCCGGCATCGCGGCACCATTGGCGGCTCGGTTGCGAACAACGATCCTGCCGCGGATTATCCCGCCGCGGTGCTGGCGCTCGGCGCAACTATCGTCACCAACAAGCGCCAGATCGAAGCGGATAAATACTTCACCGGGCTGTTCTCCACGGCTTTGACGCCGGGCGAGATCGTCGTCTCGATCCGCTTCCCGATCCCCGAGCGCGCCGGCTATGCGAAATTCGAGCAGCGGGCTTCGCGCTACTGCCTGGTCAGCGTTTTCGTGGCCAAGGGAAAGGGCGGCTTGTTCTCGTCGGGCGAGGTGCGCGTGGCTGTCTCGGGCGCGGGCTCCAATGGCGTGTTCCGCGTTCCAGCGATGGAGCAGGCGCTGAAGTCCAGCTTCTCGGCCGATGCCCTGCGCGGCGTGAGCGTTCCGGCCGCGGGCCTCATGAGCGATATGCACGGCAGCGCAGATTACCGGGCCGCCCTCATCGGCGTCATGGCTCAAAGAGCTGTTTCGGCTGCATGACCGAGGGGGTTCCCAATAGCGTTCCAAAAACGGCCGCATTGCTCGCCAAAGGAGGCTACCTTGCCAGCGACGCTCTGGCAGCCTCCGTCTTCCTCGCCCTAAAACTGCAGCGCCCCCTGCTGCTGGAGGGCGAGGCCGGCGTGGGCAAGACCGAAGTCGCCAAGGTGCTGGCGACCGTGCTGGACCGGCCGCTGGTGCGTCTGCAATGCTATGAGGGGCTCGACCTTTCCAACGCCGCCTATGAGTGGAATTACAGCCTGGCAGCTTTTGCATATCCGCGCCTCGGAGGCGGCCGGCCATGTCTCCGCGGAAACCTTGGAGCGCGATCTCTATAGCGAGAGCTACCTGCTCAAACGCCCCTTGCTGCAAGCGCTTGAGCTATCGGCGGAAGGCAAGGTGCCGGTTCTCTTGATCGACGAGCTTGATCGCGCGGACGAGCCGTTCGAGGCGTTTTTGCTCGAGGTGCTCGCCGATTACCAGATCACCATCCCTGAACTCGGCACAATCCGCGCCGCCGAGCCGCCCATCACCATCCTGACCTCAAACCGGACGCGCGAGGTGCACGACGCGGTGCGGCGCCGCTGCTTCTATTGCTGGATCGATTACCCAACAGCTGCGCGCGAGGCCGAGATCCTGCGGCTCAAGCTCCCCGATGCGCCGGCGGCGCTAACGGCGCAGATCGTGGGCTTCGTGCAGTCGATCCGGCAAATGGACCTGTACAAAAACCCCGGCATCGCCGAGACCATCAACTGGGCGCAGGCGCTGACCTCGCTTGACTGCGTGGCGCTCGACCTTGAATTGGTCAACCTCGACGCTTGGCACGCTATTGAAATATCAGGACGATATCGCCCGCATCCAGGGCAGCGAGGCCGCCCGGCTGCTGGAGCAGGTGAAATCGCGTGCGCGGGAGGCGGCATTTGCGGCGGAGGGGGATTCCGTTTAAATAGAGAGCATACAGAAGCTGCGGCGGGATCGCGAGGATGGACCGGGCCACAATCATCGAGCGGATCAAGGCAAAGGAAGCGGCAATCCGCAAGGAAGGCGCCACCCACCTCTATTTGTTTGGCTCGCGTGCGCGCGGCGACAACAAGCCTACAAGCGATTTGGATGTCTATGTGGATTACGATTCCCGCAAGAAGTTTTCGCTGCTCGATTTGGCTGGAATAAAAGTGCTACTCGAAGACGAGCTTGGCCTCGATGTGCATATTACCACAAAAAATAGCCTCTATCCCGAGCTCAAATATGAAATTGAGGCTCAATCCATTCGCGTGTTTTAATGGCCGCCCAGTTGAAGGTTGTTTTGTGGGAGCGTTTCGGGCGCGGGCGTCATCGCGAGGCGGCTTTAGCCGCTGTGGCGATCAAGGAGCGGCTTGCACAATCGTTCGTATTCATGGCCCCGGATTGCTTCGCTGCGCTCGCAATGACGGCGCGCGAGCACGAGCGGAATAGTGATGGCTAGGCCGCTCGACGCAAATATCGTGACCGCGCAGGCCGATGGCGGGCGCATCGCCGCGAACATCCTGGGCTTTGCGCGAGTGCTGCGCTCGGCAGGGATGCCAATCGGCTCGCAGAAGGTGCTGGAGGCGGTCGAGGCGGTGCTTGCAGCCGGCCTCACCGATCCGAGGGTTTTTTACTGGACCCTGCACGCCGTCTTCGTGAGCCGGCCCTCCGAGCGCGAAATCTTCAACCAAGCCTTCCACCTGATCTGGCGCGATCCCGGCTACATCCAGCAGCTTCTGTCGGTCATGGTGCCGAATTTGCGCAATTCCGGCGCGCCTCGCGACGCCATGGCCCGGCGGCTCGCCGACAGCCTGTTCCTGCGGCAGGGCGCGGAACACGCCGTCGAGCGCGACCAGCTGCAGATCGACGCGCGCGGCACGGCAAGCGATCTTGAGGTGCTCGCCTCGAAGGACTTCGAGCAGATGACGGCGGACGAGCTGCGGCTCGCGCGGGTGGCGCTTGCGGAGCTGGCGGAACATCTCGACAAGCGCGCCACACGCCGCTTCTCGCCCAGGGGCACCGCGGGCGGCAAGCGGCTCGATCTCCGGCGCATGTTGCGTCAGGCCGGCTCGCGCGGGCCCGATGGGCTCCTGCCTCTGTTCAAAGAACGGCAGCGGCGCGCGCCCCCGCTCGTCGTGATGTGCGATATCTCCGGCTCGATGGACAGCTATGCCCGCGTTTTTCTGCATTTTCTCTACGCACTTATCAACGGCGGCGAGCGCGTGCATGCCTTCCTGTTCGGAACGCGCCTGACCAACGTCACGCGCATCCTGCGCGACCGCGATCCCGATACCGCGATGGCAAAGGCCGCGGCTACGGTTCACGACTGGTCTGGCGGCACGCGCATCGGCGAAAGCCTGCACAGCTTCAACAAAATCTGGGCGCGGCGCGTGCTCGGTCAGAATGCCACCGTGCTCCTGTTCACCGATGGGCTCGACCGCTCCGGCGGCGAAGGCATTTCGCGCGAGGCCCGCCGGCTTAGCGCATCGTGCCGGCGGCTGGTCTGGGTCAATCCGCTGCTGCGCTTCGACGGCTATGCACCGCTCGCCGCAGGTGCCGCCGAGCTCGACCGCCATGTGAGCGAAACGCGCCCCTGCCATAATTTGAAGAGCGTCGCCGGCCTTGCCGCTGCTCTCGCCGGTAATACCAGCCGTCGAAGATTTTGACTCCTTTGCCGGGGCGTGCTGTGCCCCAGCGTCATGGTGTGCGGGAGGCTACCGTTTGTTAATGAAATTGGGTTCGTTTGGCAAAAATGCCTATTTCTATATAGGTATATAATTTTGGCCGTCTGAAAGAACGGCCAAGGACAAAGGTGTCAGGACTTTTGGCGGCCGGTATAATACCAGTGGCCAAAAGTTTTGTCTGCGGTAGCGTCATTCCCGCGAAGGCGGGAATCTATGTGTAAACAACGCACTAGCCTGCGGAAGGCTGGGTCCCCGCCTTCGCGGGGACGACGCCGGAGCGGTCAACAATTACGTGCGGCGGTATAAGTGATGCGGCGAACTAAATGTGCCGCCCGGGCAGCGCTTCAGAATAGCTCCACGTCCGCAGGGGCGGCTGCCACGCTCGTGTTCTTTGGCGCCGTTACCCCCTTAAGGTGCGTCGCGGCGGCGAAACGGTCGCGCATTGCGCCTAAGGAGAGGGCGCCCGCTACCTCGCGAAGGATGGCGTCCACCACCTCCGAGGCGGAAGCAACAGGCGTGCCTGGAGCCTGCGCCGCCAGCGAGGTGGCGGCACGGCCGATAATCGCCAAGGCGCCGTTAACGTTCTGAAGTTGCTGCATCACCCTGTCCTGAAACTGCATGTCGACAATGGCGCCGCAGACGGCTTGTTCCATTTCCTGCGAGGAGACGGCCGTCTTATGCAATGCGTCGGCGACGGCCGCATTTCGATCCACCAGGCAGCCCATCATGGCCTTGATGCGCGTTTGCGCGTTCACGTTCTCTTCCGACATTTCGATGGACGAAATCTCCCTGAGAAGGCTTCCGCTGCGCAGCACACCATCGGATACCGTCAGGATTTGCTTTTTCACCGTGTCCGAGAGTGTGTTGACCGCGCCGGCTGAAATCGCCGATCTCCGTTGCCACCACGGCAAAGCCGCGTCCCGCAGCCCCCGCGCGCGCCGCTTCGATTTTCGCGTTTAGCGAAAGTAGTTTTGTCTGCTTGTTGATTCTTTCGATCTGAGTGATCGAAGCCTGCATGGATTTGATCTCGGCCTGCACGTCTGCCAACGCAAAACTCATGGCGGAGCCGCGGGCGGTAAGCTGGTTGATCTTATCCACGAGATCTGTGAGCGTTTGCGACAGGCCGGCGGAAAGGTCCGCAAGAGGAATGCTTTCGCCGTCCAGCTCGATCTTCTGAACGGACGACATCAAGCCTTCGACCGTTTGGGTTTGCGCCCGCGCCGCCGACGCCATATTTTGAAACTTGCCGGAAAGCTCGCGGACATGCGTCTCTATGTCGTCCGAAGTAAGAACGAGTTCGCCAGACAGCGTTTCGATGACCTGTGCGATCGCAAGTCCGGAATAATACAGGGCGCAATCGTCCGCCGCGGAAGCACTAGGCGAAAGGCTGCTTTGGTCCGCCTTCCCAGAGACCCGTTTCAGCATTGCGTTCATTGGCGGCTTCTTCTTTGCATTTTGACTTTTGTTTTCGCAGAGTGAGCGCTTGCCGCTCACGATAAACGTGGCTCTAAGTCTTTGTTTAATCGTGCGTCTTATCGGAAAAACCGCTCACACTTTTTCCGGACGCACTCTAGATTCGGATTGCCCGCTTGCCGCCATTTGCGGAGAGGTTCAAGATTTCCTGAGCTATTTTGCCGAGCGGCACCTCCGCCTCGACGGCGCCGGCCTCGTAGGCCGCCTTCGGCATGCCGTAGACCACGCAACTGGCTTCGTCCTGGCCAAGTGTACGGGCGCCGCTCTTGCGCATGGCGAGCAGGCCATCGGCGCCATCCTTGCCCATTCCGGTCAAGATGACGCCAATGGCGTTCTTTCCAGCCGATTCCGCCGCCGAGTGAAACAGCACATCGACCGACGGACAGTGGCCGCTCACACGCTCGCTCCCTTTCACCTTGCAAATGTAGTTTGCGCCGGAGCGGCCGAGGCGAAGATGCCGGTCCCCTGGAGCGATATAGGCATGGCCCGGCAGCACCCGCTCGCCGTCGCTAGCTTCCGAGACGCGGATCGCCGACGCGCCGTCCAGCCGCCGCGCAAAGCTCGCCGTGAATTGCTCCGGCATATGCTGTGTAATGAGCATAGCGGGGCTGTCCGGAGGAAACTGAAGGATCAAGTGATGGAGGGCTTCCACGCCTCCGGTGGACGCGCCGATGACGATCACCTTCTCGGTGGAAGAATAGTTGGGAGGACGTCTCAGCGTGGCGCCGTGTTCCGCCGGAAGCGGAGCCCGCCTTTGCACCTGCGCGTGGGCAGCCGCCTTCACTTTTTCGACGATCTCCGCCTGTTTTGCCAGCAAGCCCGCTTGCAAGTTCACCGCGGGCTTGGCGATAAAATCGACGGCACCGCATTCGAGCGCGCGCAAGGTGGCCTCGGCACCCTCCTGGGTCAGCGAGGAAATCATGACCACCGGCATCGGGCGCAGCGCCATGATCTTCTCGAGAAAGGTAATGCCGTCCATGCGCGGCATCTCAATGTCGAGCGTCAGCACGTCGGGGTTTAGCTGCTTGATCTTGTCGCGCGCTATTATCGGATCGGGGACAGCGCCCACAACTTCGATATCGGGGTCCGAGGACAGCATGCTGCTAATAAGGTCCCGCATCAGCGCGGAATTGTCGGCTATGAGAACGCGGATTGGATTATGACTCACCTGGTGCCCCTTAATCGAAAAGCTCAACGGAGCCCTCGACGGGCGCCGTCCGCAGAACTGTTCCGTAACGGCGCTCCTCTTGGCCGGCGCGCTTTTCGCTCGTCCCTGCCAAGAATAATCGACCCACCTTGCCGCTAGCTGGGTGATAACATATGCGGCGGCCACGGAAGCCGCCAAGATCGGCCGCGACCACGCGCAGACCCTCATTGGCCAAATAGCGCAGCACGAAGCCGGCGTTTTTCTTGCCGATCATGGAGGGCCCTTCGGTAAAGTTCGCACCGCCGAACAGCTTGATCTCAAGAGCGGCGCGGGGGCAGCCCGATTTCAGAACCTCGTTGATGAGCGCTTCCATGGCGAAGTTGCCGTAACGCGCGGCGGCGCTTACTCCATCGCCCCAAATGCCGGTTTCGCTCTCGGGCAGCATGAAATGGTTCATGCCGCCCCAGCCGGTCGCGGGATTGCGGATACAGGCCGAGACGCAGGAGCCGAGGACGGTGACGATGATCTCCTTGGGATTGCCGGTCGCGTGGGTCTCTCCCGGCAGCAGGCGGGTCAGAAACTCGCCGTTTCCCTTGGCGTAGATGCACCCTGTAGGGATTTCCCGCCCGTATTCCCCCGGCAATACTTCTCTTTTGCGAAGCGCCGTCATGAACAGATCTTCTGATAGATGGTGTGGCCGCACAGTTTGAAGCGCTTTTGCTGATCGAGAAGCGATTCGGAGTGACCCACATAAAGCCAGCCCCCGTTCTTCAGCATCGCGCAAAGCCGTTCGATGAGCGTGCACTTCGTATTGGCGTCGAAGTAGATCATCACGTTCCGGCAAAAGATTGCGTCGAACGGCCCTTTCATGGGCCACGAGCCGAGCAGATTCAGCTGCTTGAAGGTAACGAGGGCCTGTACGTCAGGCGCGACGCGAACGCTGCCGTCATGGGCATCGGCGGGCCTTTCGAAAGAGTGCTCGCGCATCTGGACGGGCACTTCGCCTAGGGCCGCGTGCGGATATAGGCCTGTCCCGGCCTTGTTCAGCACCGCTGTGTCGAGATCGGTGGCAAGGACGCGGAAATCCCAATCGCGGCCGGGCTGCCTGCTGAGAGGCCATGGCCGTCATCGCGATGGAGTAAGGCTCCTCTCCGGTGGAGCACGCCGCGGACCAGACCCTGACACGCGGCTTTTCCCCCCGGCTGGACTTCCATATATCCGCAAGCACGCGGTTCTGAAAATGCTCGAAATGATGGGGTTCGCGAAAGAATTTCGTTAGGTTCGTGGTAATGGCGTTGATCAAGGAGCCGATTTCATCCGCTCCTGTGCCGCTGTCCAACAGCGCGCAATATTCACGAAAGGATTTAAGGCGCAAGGCGCGCAAGCGCCTCGCGAGCCGGGAGTAAACCATGTCGCGTTTATGAGTGCCGAGCACGATGCCGCTGTGCTCGTGAACGAGCGCGGCGATGGTTCTGAAATCCGTCTGGGTGAACGGAAATTCACGGCCGTCGCCGGGGGCGTGGATCTGGACATGCGGGGACATGGAAGTCTCGTTCGTGGCGGAGAAGGAGGGGAAACTTTCGTTTCCCCCGGGCTAAGACACCTTCTGTTCGCTAAAACTCCTTCCAGTCGTGATTGGATTCGCCCTTCGCCTGGAACGCGGCGGCCGGGACGGGCTTTCCGTTACGGCCGTTCGCAGTGCGCGCGCCATTGGACTTGGGAGCTGCTGCCGCGGCTGCTGCGGCCGGCTTCTTGACCTGGACGCTTTGAACTGGGCGCTTGGCTGGCGCGGGCTTCTCAACAGGGCTGTATTCCTCGCCAATCGAGAAGCTCGACATCTTCTCGTACATGGTCTGCGCTTCGTCCTGCAGGGTCCGGCTCGAAGCCGCACTCTCCTCGACGAGGGCGCCATTCTGCTGCGTCATCTGGTCCATCTGAGTGATGGCTCTGTTGATTTCCTCAACGCCGGTCGCCTGCTGTTTGCTTGCCGCCGCGATCTCCGCCACGATGTCGCCGACGCGGTTGATGGAGTTGACGATCTCGCCAAGCGAGGAGCCGGCATTGCCGACGAGCTTGACGCCCTCCTTGACCTGGCGTCCGCTTTCGCCGATCAGGCCCTTGATGTCCTTCGCCGCAACGGAGGTCCGCTGTGCGAGCGAGCGTACTTCGGAAGCAACCACGGTGAAGCCCTTGCCGGCATCGCCCGCGCGCGCTGCCTCGACCGCTGCATTGAGCGCCAAGAGGTTCGTCTGGAAGGCGATCTCGTCGATCACGCTGATGATTTCCGAAATCTTGTCCGAGGACCGCTCGATGCGCTCCATCGCTTCCACGGCTTTGCTGACAACCGAGCCGCCGTCCGTCGCGACTGAGCGGGCATTGACGGCGAGCTGATTGGCCTGCTGCGCGTTGTCGGCGTTCTGCTTCACGGTGGCGGCCATCTCTTCCATGGAGGCGGCGGTTTCCTCCAGGTTGGACGCCTGCTGTTCGGTCCGCTTCGCCAGGTCGTCGGTTCCGCTTGCGATCTCAGCGGCGGCTGAGGACACCGTCGAGGACGACTGGAGCATCATCCCCACCACGTTCGTCATCGTATCGAGAAGGCCGTTCACGCCCGCGCACAGCTTTTGGATTTCGCCCGTCTTTCCCTCCATCGGTATGCGCAGGGTAAGATCGTTTTGCTGTGCCGCTTCGGTCGTCTGCTGGGTTTGCTGCACCGCCTGCTCCATGGCCGCTTGCAGCCGCAGCTCGGCCTGCTTTTGCACCGTGATGTCGGTCGCATATTTGATGACCTTGTAGGGCCTGCCGTTTCCATCAAAGATGGGATTGTAGCTCGCTTGCAGCCACACTTCGCGGCCGCCCTTGGCGATACGCTTATACTGGCCGGCGTCGAATTCGCCGCGGCCGAGCTTGTCCCAGAATATGCGGTAATCGGGCGAATTCCTGAAGGAAGCCTCCGCGAACATGCTGTGGTGCTGCCCCCGGATCTCATTCAGGGTGTACCCCATGGTACTGAGGAAGTTGTCGTTTGCGGTGACGATGGTGCCGTCGAGCTTGAACTCGATGACCGCCTGCGCCTTGTGGATCGCGTCGATTTCGCCCTTCGCCTTGATGTTCAACTGCTCAAGCTCGAGCTCGGCGAGCTTCCGCGCGGTGATGTCGGTCGCGTACTTGATGACCTTGTAGGGCTTGCCGCTTTCATCGAGGATCGGATTGTAGCTCGCCTGCAACCACACCTCCCGGCCGCCCTTGCCGATGCGCTTATACTGGCCGGCATCGAACTCGCCGCGGCCGAGCTTGTCCCAGAACATGCGGTATTCGGGCGAATTCCTGAAGGAAGCCTCCACGAACATGCTGTGGTGCTGCCCCTTGATCTCGTTCAGGGTGTAGCCCATGGCGTTGAGGAAATTCTCGTTCGCGGTGACTACGGTGCCGTCGAGCTTGAACTCGATGACCGCCTGCGCCCTGCGGATCGCGTTCGTTTCGCCCTTCGCATTAGTGGTAAGCTCGCGCAGCTCGGTGACGTCGTTCCACTCGAAAATGTTTCCGTTATAATCTCCATTCTGGCCATAGGTGGCGCGTACGCAAAGCGCGAAGGTGAGCGGACCCACCTTAATGTCGGCGTGGTGCGGCAATTGGGAGGGATCGGCCAGCAGGTGGCGCTGTTTCGCAGGGTCCTTGTGGAACATGTCGATGCAGGCGCCGATCAGGTTATCCGGGTCGAAATTCCAGGCAAGCCCCCGGAAGTGCTCGCGATGCTTGGTCAAGAGAGCCTTGGTGGCCTCGTTTATGTAGGTGATCTTGAAGTCCCGGTCGATCAGTATGGTCGGGTTAGATGCAACGTCGAGTGCCCTGCGCAGCTGCTCGTTGAACTGGCACGCTCGAGTGTCCGGCAAGCCGGTTTGCGCGGCCTTCGCCTGCGGCTTGCGAACTTTAGTGGCCGGCGATCCGGTTAGTGCGGCCTTAGCCTGCGGCTTGCGCGCCTTTGTTGTAGTTTGAGACATGTGTGGTCCTTTGTTTCTCGATCGTTGGATTTGTGAAGTACCGATGGATGACTATGACGATTGGGTCTTGGCTTTGCCGTTCTAAGGAAGGTGGACTGCAGTCATGCCGCTTGCTGCACCTCGCCTAACTGCGGGGACGATGCGCTGTGGCCCCGCGCCAGCAATTCGTCGAGAGCCAGGATCACCACCATGGTTTCGTTGACGGGGACGATGCCCGAAAGGAAGTCCGCGGAATGGCCGCATTCGGCCTCTGGAACGGGGCAGATCTCTTTGCTGTCGATGGTGAGGATGTCGGACACCGCGTCGACGAGCAGCCCGGCCATCCGGTCTTGCGCGGTCACGATAATAATGGCGTGCGACCTCGATGCCTCGGTGAGCCCCATGCCGAACCGGCAGCGCAAATCGTACACGGGCACGATGATCCCCCGCAGGTTCATCACGCCCAGTATGTAATCCGGCTGGTTTGGCAGCGGCGTCGTTTCCGTCCACCCTTTGATTTCGCGGACGGCCATGATGTCGATGGCGTAACCTTCCTCGCCGATCTTGAAACTTATGAACTGCTTGACGCTCGCTTGAGCGTTGTCTTGCCTTACGGGCGGGGCCTCGGCGGGTTGGCCCTGGGCTGTTGTCATGGGGGTCTCCATCTTGGATTGATTAGACTGACGTGCGGACTTCTTGCGCTGCGGGCGCAGGAACTCTTTTTGAAATACTTCGGGGCTTGCCTGGCTTCGACTTTCCCTCCGGGGGGACGGGCGCCGGGGGCACGGGCTCGCACACGCTTTCCTCCGCCTCCCTGCGTTCCGGCAGCGCGCAAAGCCCATCGAGATCGAGTATCAGCGCCACGCGGCCGTCGCCGAGGATGGTCGCGCCCGAGATGCCGCGGACGGCATCGAAATTCGCGAGCAGGCTTTTGACCACGACTTGCTGCTGGCCGATCAGCTCGTCGACAACGAGCCCCGCCTTCGAACCGTTTTCGGTTTCGATCACCACCACCAGCGCTTTCCAGGGGTCGGGAACGCTGGCCGTCACGTTCAGGATGCGATGCAGCGAAATGAGGCGGATATATTCGCCGCGTATCGAGGCGACCTGCGTTCCGCCCGAAATGGTGCGCACCTGATTGCGGTCCGGCCGGATGCTTTCAACGATGCTGCTTAGCGGAAGGATGTATTTCTCATCGCCAACCGCGACGAGCATCCCGTCCAGAACCGCGAGCGTGAGCGGGATCACGAGCGTGAACCGGGTGCCTTTTCCCGGCGTTGTCTGGATTTGGATGCGGCCGCCGATATTGCTAATGTTCCGCCGGACGACATCCATGCCGACGCCGCGCCCCGAGATTTCCGTGACCTTTTCCGCCGTCGAGAAGCCTGGAGCGAACAGGAGATTATAAACCTCGTCGTCGCTGAGTTTCGCGTCCTCGCGGACGATCCCTTTCGCGATGGCGCCCTTGAGAATCTTTGCCCGGTCTATGCCGGCGCCGTCGTCGGCTATGGTAATGAGAATATTGCTGGCCCGCTGCGATGCGGAAAGCTCGATGGTCCCTTCCTCGGGTTTGCCCGCGGCGAGCCTTACGCCGGCGTCCTCGATGCCGTGGTCCAGCGCATTGCGGATCATATGCGTAATGGGGTCCGCAAGCTCCTCGATGACGGTCTTGTCCACTTCGGTTTGATCGCCGGAGGTGACGAGCCGCACTTTCTTGCCGAGTCTGCCCGAGATATCCCGGACAAGCCGCGGCATCCGCGCGAACACCGAATGGACCGGCTGCATGCGGATCGCCATCACGCATTCCTGCAATTGCCTGGTGTGGGCCGCCAGTTCCTCGCTGCCCTTGGTCCATTGATGGCGCTGGCCGCCGCCGCTCTCGGAGAGCTGCTGCGCGAGCATGGCTTGCGTGATGACGAGCTCTCCGACCATGTTCACGAGCCGGTCGACGCGCGCCAGATCGACCCGGATGAATGTCGAGCCTTTGGACGCGGACGCTCCGGCGCCGGACGGGTCCGCACGGGCGGCATCGGGCGCTGCAGCCCCTTTTACTTGCGTGCCGCAGGCTTCCTGCTTCGCGCTCGTGTCTTCGATCCTAAGGAGGCATTCCTGATCGACGAATTCGAATACCTCGGCCACGGCGGATTCGGATGCGTTCGTGGTGAGGTGAAAGACGAACGACAGGTAGGCGGCTTCGGCATCGAGATGGAACAAGTCCGGCAATTTGGATAGGTCGCATTCGACCCGGAGTTCACCCAGATGCTTCAGCTCCCGGATGAGCAAAAGCGGCTCGTTCGCATGGCGGAAAAGCTCGGCGTGCGGCTCGAAGACGATGCGGTAGGTGCGCTCCCCATCTTCCTGAGCGGTCTTCGCCGGAGCGGTTCCGGCCGCCGCCTCTTCCGGCGTCCCAAGCAGCTCGTGAAGCTCCATAATGACGCTGTCGCCGAAGCCGGAAGGCAGGGCGCGCGAGGACCGCGCGGCATCCACCAGCTCCGCCAAAAGGTCAGCGCCCCGGACGACTGCATTGAAGACGTGCGCGCTTCGCTGAATCCGGTCGCTGCGCAGCCTGTCCAGCAGCGCCTCGAAGACGTGCGCGAACTTTACAAGGCCGGTGAAGTTGAATGCCGCGGCGCCAGCCTTGATCGAATGGACAGCGCGGAAAACCGCGTTCAGGCCCTCGCTGTCGATGTTTCCCGCCTGCAAAGCAGGAAGGCGCTCCTCGAGATCCTGCAGGATCTCGGTGCATTCCTGGAAGAACGTGGCTTGAAAGCGCTCCGTATCGGCTAACGTAGGTGTAGTAGAGGACATCTTGGCGGCTTTCGCTGGAGCTTAGGGGCAGACCTTGTTGATGACCTGAACCAGCTTATCGGGCGCGAAAGGCTTGACGATCCAGCCGGTGGCGCCGGCCTGCCTGCCCTCCTGCTTTTTAGGGTCGCTGCCCTCGGTGGTCAGGATCAGGATCGGGGTCGATTTGAATTTCGGCTGCGCGCGAAGCTGCTTGAGCAGCGTGACGCCGTCCATGTTCGGCATGTTGATGTCGGTGATGATCGCGTCGACCTTCGTCTTGGCAAGCAAAGCGATCGCCTTGACGCCGTCCTCGGCTTCGACGACTTCGAAGCCCGCGCCCTTGAGCGTGAAGGAAACCATGTCCCGCATGGTCTTCGAATCGTCCACGGTGAGTATCCGTTTAGCCATTTGCGGCTCTCCACTCGCTCAATAGGTTTGGAAGGCCGAGGCTTTCGAATGCTTCCCGCAGCGCCGGCGAAGGATTACTGAGAATGAGCCTGCCGCCCCCGGCTGTGGCACTTTGCGAGGCCGCAAGCAGAACCTGCACGCCCGGCGTGGATACTTGCTGGGTTTTCGAGCCGTTCAGCCGCAGCACGGGGCTCTGCTCAAGGGCGGCCACGAGACTATCCCGCAGCTCCTGCGCATTACCGATGTCTAGAATCGCGGGCAGTGCGAGCGATTTGGCCCGCTGCCGTTGTGGTGCCTTCATGCCGAAGCCCCGTCGCTCAAATATGCCTTATACCGCGGATGCGTGGGTTACATCCGCAAATACAACCGGAGGTATTTGTAACGGGAAACAGCTTAACCACAGGTTTCGGCGGCAATTAAAGGACCTGGCATATGCACGGTTTCTCGGGCCTGGGCGGGTGCGAGCCAGCCAACTCACGCAAATGTGTAGAAGGATCGCAGCCTGACACCGCAGGCTGCCGATAAGATTTCCATATAGTTATCGTAGAAATGGCAGTTGCGATTGGTGTGGGTGGGGAAATGCCCGGCGAAACAGCGCGCTGCTGGATGTTGCCTTTTCACGGGGCACGGATTCCAGACCGTCATTCCCGCCTTCGAGCGCGTGAAAAAATCGAAATCGCGGGCTTGGGGAAAACTCCGCAGCGTCGTCCCCGCGGAGGCGGGGACCCATCTAAGGTCTTGTTCCAGCGGCTGAAATAGATTCCCGCCTTCGCGGGAATGACGCTGCGGCTCTATTCTGCGAGCGTTTTTACCTGCGAGTCGGCGTCAATTGCCGGATCTAGGATTATCCGTTCGCGCGGCCGAAACTACCGCGTACCGAATCCCCCCATCCGTCATCGCGAGGCGGCAAAGCCGCCGTGGCGATCCAGAAGCAACGTTCGCGATTTTTCCCTGGATTGCTCCGCTTCGCTCGCAATGACGCCGCGGAGGCAATCGGCCGGCCTTGTTATCAAGCGGCGGCTGCGGCGAGCGCGGCGAAACCGCGTTCGAGATCGCGCTTCAGGTCTTCCACGTCCTCCAGGCCGATGTGCAGGCGCAGCGTGGGACCTTCCGGCTTCCAGACCGTGGCCGTGCGCGCCTGAGTGCAATCGAAGGGCACGATGAGGCTTTCGAACCCGCCCCAGGAATAGCCCATACCAAAGATTTCGAGCGCGTTCAGCATGCGCTGCACGGCTTTTTTCGGGTAAGGCTTGAGGACGATTGAGAAAAGGCCGGCCGCGCCCTTGAAGTCGCGTTTCCAAAGCTCGTGGCCGGGATCGCCGGGCAGGGCGGGATGCAGCACGCGGCCGACCTCCGGCCGGGTGCTGAGCCATGCCGCGACGGCGAGCCCGGAGTGCCAATGCCGCTCCATGCGCACGGCCAGCGTGCGAAGCCCGCGCAGTGCCAGGAAGCAATCCTCGCCATTGGCGCAAAGCCCATATGCCTCATGCGCCCAGGCAACGGCCGCCGCGGCCGGCTCATCGCAAACGATGGCGCCGAGAAGCGCATCGGCGTGGCCCACGATATACTTCGTGGCCGATTGGATCGAGATGTTCACCCCGTGCTCGAAGGCCGGGAAATAGAGCGGAGTGCCCCAGGTGTTGTCGATTGCCACGGGCACGCCCGCGTCGCGCGCCGCCTTGCAGATCGCCGGGATGTCCTGGACCTCGAAGGTTTGCGAGCCGGGCGATTCCGTGAGTACCAGCCTTGTGTTGGGCCGCAGCAGAGCGGCGATGCCGGCGCCCGCCAGCGGGTCGTAATATTCGACGTCCACGCCCAGCCGCTTGAGCACGCGCCCTGCAAAGCGCCGCGTGGGGTAATAGACGCTGTCGGCGATCAGCATATGGCCGCCGGCTTCCGCGAAGGTCAGCAGCGTTGTCGCGATGGCGCTGAGCCCGGAGGGGGTGAGGAACGTCCGCGCGCCCCCTTCGAGCGTTGCCAGCGCCGTTTCGAGCGCGCGCGTCGTCGGGTTGGACGGGCGGCCATAGGTGTATTCGACCTCGCGCAATTCGAGCGTTTCCGCGTCGGGGAAGAGCACGGTCGAGCCGCGGAACAGCGGGGTGTTGACGAAGCCCGAATACGCGCTGGGATTGCGGCCAAGCCGCGTCAGTTCCGTTTCAACATCGAAGCCGCTGGCCTCCGCCTCGTCATCGCGTCCCATGCTTTTCCTTCCAAGAAATCCGCATTGCTTTGCGGTGCATGATACCGGTCTTGCATCGGCCGTACACCCCTGCTTTCGCGTTCCGGCAAATCGAAGACCCGCCTGCGCGCAGCCCGGTGCGATATAGTACAGCCCGAGGCAAGTTCGCACCCCATTTGCCGCACACTCGTAAGCGAACTTGCCTCGGATAAGCTGTACTAGATTCAAGAAGTCTGCTAGTACGCCTGATCCGCGGGAAATCCTGTTGGTGCCAGCCGCAAATGGGTCAGGATTTCCCGCGGGGCGTACTAGTTGCCGCGCTGGCGCTTGGCGCCTATGCTTGGCTTTCGCGCAGAGATAAAGAAAGAGCGAACGATGGACCCGGATATGGTGCGCCAGCAGGCGGAAGCCGAGCGTGAAGCCTTGGCGCTGCTAAGGAAAAAGCCGGCTGCCGCTTTCATTCCGCATGCGATCCCCCCCGATACCGCTCAAGACCTGGCGGCACTCAACGCTGCGGCCGCGCTCAAGGTGCAGGCCGCCCTCCCACAGGAGGAGCCGCCCGCGCCGCAAGCCGCGCCCGTTCCCCGGCGCGAGGGCTCTTCCGTGGCGGCGCAGTTCGGGCGGTTCCTTTCATTCGGCCTCGCCGGGGCCATGCTCGGCGGCGGGCTCGGCATTTTCGCGGCGAATTATATGCATCTCCCCGCGGATTTGGCGAAGCTCGCCATCTTCGGCCCCGCCGCATTTTTTGCAGGCGTCTGCGCCGTCGCCTCGTTTTTTACGAAGCCGTTTCAACGATAGCCATAGGCGCGAGGCTGCCGGAATCTTCATCGAACCGGAGTGCGCATAGCTTATACCAGGTCCGGTTGATTGGTTCAGCAGAAGACCCCCTCATCCTGTCCTTCTCCCCAAGGGGAGAAGGGACCCCAGAACTATCCGCAGCGGACTCCCTCTCCCCTTGGGGAGAGGGTTGGGGTGAGGGGGCTTTTTTTCCTGTTAAGGCCGGGCGTCGAGCGGCACGTAGTCGCGCAGCGTCTCGCCGATATAGAGCTGGCGCGGCCGGCCGATCTTCTGCTCCGGATCGGCGATCATTTCCTTCCACTGCGCGATCCAGCCCACCGTGCGCGCAATCGCGAACAGCACCGTGAACATCGAGGTTGGGAAGCCCAGCGCCTTCAGCGTGATGCCGGAATAGAAGTCGATGTTCGGATAAAGCTTTTTCTCGATGAAATACTCGTCCTCAAGCGCGATGCGCTCAAGCTCCAGCGCCACGTGCAAGAGCGGGTCGTCCCTGATGCCGACGATCTCAAGCACTTCCTTGCAGGTCTTCTGCATGACCCGCGCGCGCGGATCGTAGTTCTTGTAAACCCGGTGCCCGAAGCCGCTCAGGCGAAAGTGATCGTTCTTGTCCTTCGCGCGCTTGACGAACTCGGGGATGCGGTCGACCGTGCCGATGTCCATCAGCATCTTGAGGGCTGCTTCGTTCGCGCCGCCATGCGCCGGGCCCCACAGGCAGGCGATGCCGGCCGCGATGCAGGCGAACGGGTTGGCGCCGGAGGAGCCGGCCAGCCGCACCGTCGAGGTCGAGGCATTCTGCTCGTGATCGGCGTGCAAGACGAAAATGCGGTCCATCGCCCGGCTTAGGACCGGGTTGACCTTATATTCCTCGCTCGGCACCGCAAACGTCATGTAGAGGAAGTTCGAGGCGTAATCGAGCTCGTTCCGGGGATAGATGAAGGGCTGGCCGATGGAATATTTGTAGGCCATCGCCGCGATGGTCGGCATCTTCGCGATCATGCGGATCGAGGCGATATCGCGCTGGACTGGATCGGTGATGTCGATGAAGTCGTGATAGAAGGCCGAAAGCGCGCCCACAGTGCCGGTCATGACGGCCATGGGATGCGCGTCGCGGCGGAACCCGGAGAAGAACCGGTTCATCTGCTCGTGCGTCATAGTGTGGTAGGTGACGCGGTTCTTGAAGTCGAGATATTGCTGCTTGGTCGGCAGGTCGCCGTAAAGCAGGATATGGCAGGTCTCCAGGAAATTGCCTTGCTCTGCGAGCTGCTCGATGGGGTAGCCGCGATAAAGCAGGACGCCCTTGTCGCCATCGATATAGGTTATGTCGGATTTGCAGGCAGCCGTCGACGTGAAGCCGGGGTCGTAAGTGAACACACCGGATTGGCCATAAAGTTTCGATATATCGACGACATCGGGGCCAACGCTGCCGGAGAACACCGGAAGCTCGTACTGCTTGTTGTGCAGCGTGAGCGTCGCGGAGCCCGTCAGCCTGGCCGCTTCTTTTTTATGCGAAGTGTTAGGATCGATGGAGCTCATGCCCTTCTCCTAGTAGGACGCAGCGGGCGCGGTTCGAGCCGCGCGCACGCCCAGAAAGTGACATGCCCCGGCCGATTTTGCTAGTCCAATTTTGCACTGCACTATAAATGTGCAACTGCACAATTTCGTGTGCGGATGGCTTGGGCTTAACATGAGGAAGTCCCCCCCCCCCTCACTCTGTCTCTCTCCCCGGGGGAGAGAGGACGCCTGAATTGTCCTCTACGCTAGACGAAGGGCCGCAGCCTCTTCTCCCTCTCCCATCCGCATCCGCTTGCGGATGCGGATACTCGAGCGGCAAGCTCGCCAAGGCGAACTTGCTGGGAGAGGGCTGGGGTGAGGGGGGTCTTCCTTTAAGGCACCATGGCGAAGGCGATGTTGCGTGCCTCCTTCGGCTTGAGGTCCACCGGGTGCTGCAAGCCTCCCGTCAGCTCCTTAACGCGCTCCTTCACATAAAGGTTCAACTCGTCGATGGTTACGACACCCGCCGTATAATGCAGGCCCTTGCCGGCCATGCCTTCGAGCAGCGCCTTGGTGAACGCGCCCTGCTTCCAGTCGTCGCGCTCGAGCGAAACCTCGGCCCCCGTCGAGCTTGCCAGCACGATGGCGTTGGCCGAGCCCGCGATCTCGTTGATGAGTTTGTTGTAATCCGGCGCGCCGCGGAAGTTGACACCCGCCGCCTTGCCGGAATGGCAGGTGTCGAAGAAGAACAGCGCATTGCCCGCGAGCTGCTTCAAGACGCGGGCGATCTCGGCATCGGGCACGGAGGTGCCGCGCGAGGGCAGCGGCCCGCCCGGCATATCCTCCAGCCTCGCGTTGTAAGGCACATAATAATATTCGCCGCTGGCCGCCGTCACGCCGTGACCCGCGAGGAACACCACGCCGACATCGCCCTGGCCTACCTGCCGCTGCAGCCAGGCCAGCCCGTCGATGATCGAACCGTTATCGGCGTCTTCGTCGGTGAGGAGCTTCACCTCGATCTTGCGGTAAAGGCGCGTCTGTGTCTTGAGAGCCGCGGCGAAATCGCGCGCGTCCTTCGCGGCCCAGCCGAGCGGGTTGACGGCCGGATCTTTGAACTTCGCCACGCCCACGACGAGCGCATAGAGCGAAACCGTGGGCCCGCTTTCCTTCGGCGAGGCCGGCTCGGGCGCCGCGCCCTGGTATTTGAGGCGGATGCTGGCGGGCACGCTTTCGATGGTCCCCGCGCGGGCGACGAGCGAGAGCGTCAGATCGCGCTGCGGCAGGCCGGGAAGCGTCAGCTCACTTTCGCTGTCTTCCGAAGCGCTGAGCTGAATGCGGCTTTTCATGCTGAATAGGGCCGGCCGTCCACGAGCGCGCTCACCCCTGAAACGGCGAGGCCCGAGGGGGAGCGCAGGTTGTAGCTCAAGGTCAAGCTATCGCTGGCAAACGTGCTGCCTTCGCCGGGCGACACGATAGTGATAACCGGCGGCAATTGCTTCGATATCTCCGGCGCTGGCTTCGCCGGCGCGCCTGCGCGCCGGTTCGCTTCGGCGATAGCCTTGTCCTCGTCGAGATCGGCGAGCACGCGCTTGACGATATCGGGCCGGTTGAATTGGTCGCGGAAGCGCGAGGCGGGATAGAAATCCGGCGCATGATCCCAGTCGCGGTTCACGTGCCAGCCGATCAGATCCTCGGCGCCGGGCGAGGCGGCGTAATAGCCCTGCGGCGTCCAGGCGATGTAGCGGCGGTCCTTGGCGTGGACGAACAACGCAAGCAGCTCCTGCCCGTCGGAGAGCCGGTGCCAGCGGATGGTGCCGTCGCCATAGGCTGCCGCGACGAGCTTATCATTGCCGCTGATGTTCACGCCGTAGGCGACGCTGGGGGCTTGCTTATGCCAAAGCTCGCCGCCATTGGCGCGATAGGCGCGCAGCGACCATTCCGTGCCGAGCACGAAGCGCGACGCATCCGGCGCGATGGCCAGCCCGCGCGACGTCTCATATTGATCGAGCGCGATGGATTTGCCATTCAGCTTCGGCGCTACGTTGTACTCCCAATCGCTGACGGCGATGCCACTCGTTCCGGGCGCGGCAAGACCGGACACGGCTTCCTGCGCGTCGCGAAGCTCGAACGACGCGAGATCGAACAGAACCGGCGTTTCATCGCGATAGCCCAGCCCGAAGCGCACGCGGGCGCCATCGGCGGAGAGCGTGAAGGCCTCGCGCAGCTTGCCGCGCATATCGGCGGTGACGCCCTCCTGCCAGACGCGCTTGCTGCCGTCCGCCGCGATCAGCCCGAAGGCGGGATCGGATGCCACCGCCGCGATGCCGGCGCTGCAGGGCAGAAGCTGCATGACGGTATCTTGCGACAGCGGCGCTTCGCTGCGGCGCCCGCGGCCTGCCTCTTGCCAGATTAGAATCGGGTTAGTTCCCCAAAATGCTCCTCCCGCATAAAGGCGTTTACCGTCCACCGGCCAGGCGACATTTGCTACACCGTTCGCTCTGCCAATCCCGCTGATATCGGCGGCGTAAAGCCGCTTCAGCGTGCGCGCGTCGTAAACCTCTACCGCCGTCGTGTCGGAAAAGCCCACCGCGAGCTTCGTGCCATCGGGATGCACGGCGATGCTGTAGGGCTCCTTCCCGCCTAGCGTCCGGGCCTTGGCTTCGAGCCCACCGCCCGCGCCGTAACGGCGAATTTGCCCATCGTAGGCTACTGTGTAGAGCCGGTTCGCGCTATCGAATGTCGCGCCATAACTGTCCTTGCCGCCATAATCCTTGTCCTCTGCGATCTGGCGCCAGCTCCCCGTCTCCCACTCCCGCATGCCTTGGCCACCCCAAATCGCCGCTGCGAGACGGTTGCCATCGGGTGAGAATGCGAGATGGTAGATCACATTGTCGAGGCGGCCGAGCCGGGAGACGAGACGGCCTGTGGCGGCCTCGAAGATGTAGACGCTGTTTGTTCCTTGTCCCACAAGGACATAACCTAATCCCAGCCGCCTGCCGCCACCCATCTTCCGTCCGGTGACAGAGCCACAGCATTGACACGTCCCTCGTAACCCTCGCCGATGGGTACGCGCAAGGTGCGCAAGAGCTTCGGGCTTTCGCGCCCGCCTTCCGGCAGCGCCCAGAGCCGCGCCGTCTTGTCGTCCGAGCCGGTCACCATCAGCGTGCAGGCCGCATCCACGCCGATGCGCCGGATCACCGCCGTATGCATCCCCGGCTCGATCCGCAGCATGGGCCGCCGATCGGGCAAATCCTCCGCCCGCGCCGCCCCCGCCAGCACCGCAACCGCAATTATCGCCGCCAATATCCGCATGACTATCCCCAACGTCCCGCCCCGGTACGCGCATCCTAGCGCAGTCGCGGCCGGCGATCTATCCATCTTCCGCAGTTTCGTTGTGAAAGGCGAAGGCGTCAGTGAACGATACTCTCCCTATGAGGAGGCGTCCCTTCTCCCCGTCCGCACCCGCTTGCGGGTGCGGCAGCAAAAGATGCAAGCACGCCAGGGCGTGCTTGCCCGGAGAAGGACAGGATGAGGGGGGGCTTGCCGCAGGTACAGACCTTGTAAAGACCCCCTCACCCCAGCCCTCCCCAAGGGGAGAGGGAGCGCCAATCCGTACAGCCCTGCCATGGTTAATATTGGCATGGTAAACGGGGGCGCGCTGTAATTTCCGCCGCCGCAAAGATCGTGATTTTTGCCCGCTTTACCCGCAATTCTGCGATTCCAAAACCCCGTTAAACATAGATTATTGCGCGGATTAACTACGATTCGCTATCTTGAATTGCGGTTATGTACTAATGCAACCACACACGTTTCTTGCGTTTTCCGGACTTTATTCTGCAATATCAGCCACTTAGCTGTTTGCGCTTCCGAAAGGAGCATTCGCTTATAATAGAGAGCATGAGGCAAGTGGCTTCACCCAGCCGCGAAATTAATTAGAAACCTCCGGCAAGCGCGGTTAATGGAAGCGTAAAACGCAAATGGTCTCGGTGTACCGGTATCGCCGTCATTGCGAGCGAAGCGAAGCAATCCAGGGGCGGATCTGCGACGCTGCTCTGGATCGCCACGGCGCTGAAGCGCCTCGCGATGACGGACGGCTACGCGACCAATCCGGCGAAAAGTTGCGCGGTACTGGCGTAGGTGTCTTGCAGCCGCGCCTCAAGCCGCCCGATATCCGGCTCTCCCGCGGTTTGCAGCAGCAGGCGGATCAAGTCCTTGGGCGCGGCCGCCGGCTCGAACCCGCCCTCGGTGCAGAGCCGCAGGATTTGCGCCACGTCCTGATACAGCTCCACCGCGCGCAGCAGCGTGTTGCCGTCCGCCAGGCCCAGAATGCCGGCCTGGATCAGGTTCCGCAGCGCCTGCAAGGTATTCGGGCTCAACACCTTGGGCTCGTCCGCCGCGTGCACAATCTGGAGGAACTGCGCGATGAATTCCGCATCGATCAGCCCGCCCTTGTGCGTCTTCGTCTGCCAGATGTCGCTCGTGCCCTTCTCCGCCTCGATCCGGCCCCGCATTTCGCGCACGTCGGCGGCGGTTTTCGCCCGGTCGCGGCGCATGGTGAGCACCTGATGGATGTCCTCCGCAAGCCGCGCCCGCAAGCCCGCCGGGCCCGCTATCGCCCGCGCCCGCGTCAGCGCCAGATGCTCCCACGTCCAGGCTTCCTTCTGCTGATAGGCGCGGAAACCGTCGAGGCGCACTGCCACCGGCCCGGCCTTGCCCGAAGGCCTGAGCCGCATATCGACCGGATAGAGCACGCCCTCGGGCGTCGGCGCCGAGATCGCTGCGATCAGCCGCTGCGTCATCCGCGCATAGTGCTGCGAGGCCTGCGGCGCCGCATCCGGCGGGGTATCGTAGACCACGATCAAGTCCAGATCGGAGGAGGCGGCCATCTCGCGCCCCCCGAGCTTGCCCATGCCGATCACCGCCGGCTCGGGAAAGCTGCCGCCGTACTGCGCCTGCACCGCGTCGAGCAGGTTTTCGATCACCGCCTCGGCGACCAGCGTATAATCCTCGCCCGCCTCGGCCGGCGTAACCTGCCGCGACAAAAGCCGCACGCCGATGGCGAAGGCTTGCTCCTGGCCTGTCACGCGCGCCCGGCCCAGCCGTTCCTCATAGGGGCGGGCCTCAAAAATCTCGCGCCGGATCAGCGTCTTAAGATCGGCTTCCGAGGGCCGTTCGCCGATATAGCCTGGGTCGAGGATCGCGTCCATCACGCGCCGGTGGCGGCTCAGGGTGCGGGCGAGCCGGGGTGCCGAGCCCATGATCTGCGCGATCAGCCGCAACAGTTGCGGATTGGCCCGCAGCATGGAGAAGAGTTGCAAGGCGCTCGGCGTCTCCTTCAGGAAGGCATCGAAAGTGCCAAGCGCCAGGTCCGGATCGCTGGTATCGCCGAGCGCTTCCAGCAGCGCGGGCGTAAACTCTGTGAGGATTTCCCGCGCCCGCTCGCTCCGCATCGCCCTATAGCGGCCGTAGTGCCAGCCCTTTACAGTGGCGATGGCGGCGGACGGGTTCTTGAAGCCGAGCAGCTTCAGCGTTTGCATCGTCCCAGGATCGTCGGCATCGCCGGTAAAGGCGAGATTGCCTTTGACACGCTGCGGCGTCAGCTCGGGCGTGCTCTCGAACAGCGCGGCGTAATGCGCCTCGACGCGCTGCATGTGCCCGCGCAACTCGTCCTTGAAGCCCTCCACGCTCGCATAGCCGGCGAAGCGGGCGAAATTGGCAAGCTCCTCCTCGCTCTTCGGCAACGTATGCGTCTGCTGGTCCGCCATCATCTGCAGGCGGTGCTCCATGCGCCGCAGATAGCGGTAGGCCGCGGAAAGCTCGTCGCGCACGGTTGCGCCGATCCAGTGATAGCCCGCGAGCAGCTTCAGCCCGGTAAGCGTTTCGAGTGTGCGCAGCGCGGGCTGGCGGCCTCCCGCGATAAGCTGCTGCGATTGCACGAAAAACTCGATTTCGCGGATGCCGCCCCGCCCTAGCTTCAGATTATGCCCGGCAATCGCGATGCGCGCGTGCCCCTTGGCTGCGTGGATCTGACGCTTCATCGCATGGATGTCGGAGATAGCGTTATAGTCGAGATATTTCCGCCAGATATAGGGCTCCAGCGCGTTGACGAAGGCGTTCCCCGCCGCGATGTCGCCTGCCACGGGGCGGGCCTTGATAAGCGCGGCCCGCTCCCAATTCTGGCCCAGGCTTTCGTAATAGCGGAAGGCGGCTTCGGTCGAGATCGCCGCTTGCGTGGAGCCTGGGTCCGGGCGCAGCCGCAGGTCGGTGCGGAAGACGTAGCCGTCCGCGGTGCGCTCCTGCAGGATCTGCACGAGATCGCGGGTGAGCTGGACGAAAAATGAGCTGGGCTCAGTACCTTCGCCAAGCCGTGCGCATTCGCGGCAGTAAAAGACAATCAGGTCGATGTCGCTGGAATAGTTGAGCTCGTGCGCGCCGTATTTGCCCATGGCGAGGATGATGAGGCCGCTGCCTTTTTCGGGGTTCCCGCGATCCGAAGGCAAGAGTTTCCCCGCAGCCACGGCCCGGTGCAGAAGAAAGTGGACGGCGGCACCTACAAAAAGATCGGCGGCATCGGTTAATCGGGATGTGACCTCGTCCACGGACCAAATGCCAGCCAGGTCGGCGAATGCGATCAGAAAGGCGATTTCGGTCTTGCCCTGCCTCAAGATGCGCATGATGCCGCGCTGCGCGTCCGCTGCCGCAGCTTCGCGCGCGGTGCGTGCGAGGATTTCCTCGAAATGGGCTTCTGGGGCCGTATCGAGCGTTGCGGCGAGGAGCTGCGGATACCGCTCCGCTAGCCCGGCGAGATAGGAAGAGCCGGCGAAGACGCCGCTCAGAAAGGCGGAAACGCGGTCTGGCAGAGGCCCTTGCTGCTTGAGCGAGGCAGAAATCCGTTCCAGCCAGCGACGCCCGCTCCCCGGCTCATCGTCGAGCGGCGCCTCGCCTATGCGTTCGCAAAAGGGGCCATCGGTCCTATCCAAAGGGCATCCCCCTCATCCTGTCCTTCCCGGCAAGCTCGCGAGCTTGCAGCTTAGAGCGTCCGCATTCGCTTGCGAATGCGGATGGGGGAGAAGGGACGCCTGAATGGCGCAAAGAGCGTGCAACACCGGCGTTGTATGAGTTCATTAGGGCCGCCCTGCTAGCTGACATGGCTGAGGGAGGGCTCAGGTTGAACGCTGGTCATTACGCCCTCTGGCGGCAGGTTTTTCTTAAGTGAGAGGCGCAGCTTCAAGCCTGGCCGGTTATCCTCCAGCGAGATCGAGCCGCCATGCAGCCGCGCAACGGCAGCGACCAGGCTCAAGCCAAGGCCGCTCCCTGGGATAGAGCGGCTGGGCTGGAGCCGCACGAAGCGTTGCAGGACGCGCTCCCGGTCTCCTTGAGGAATGCCGGGGCCGCGGTCGGCAACGATAATGTCCACGGTATCTCCCTTATCCTCAAGGCCGATATCCACCGTAAGCGGCGAGCCGCCTTCTAGGATCGCGGCCTCTGCGAGCGGCCCCGCATATTTAATCGCATTGTCCAACAGGTTCGCCAGCGCTTGCCCGATCAAGTGCTTCTCCCCGCACATTAAAACGTCGCCCATGCAGGAAAGCCGCAAGGATAGCCCGCGCTCCTCGGCGGCGGGTTCGTACAGCTCGGCTACATCGCGGGTCAGCGTACAGACGTTGAATGGCCCGAAGCTTTCGGAGCGTCAGCCGGCCTCCAGGCGCGCGATGCTGAGGAGGGAGTCGAAGGTCTGGATGAGCGCGTCGGCTTCCTCGATGACCGAGCCCAGAGCCTCGGCCAGATCATCGGACGAGCGGCTCGTTTGCAGCGCGCGCTCGGCGCGCGTGCGCAGCCGGTGGAGCGGGGTCTTGAGGTCGTGCGCGATATTGTCCGAAACATCCTTGAGCCCGGTCATCAGGTCCTGGATGCGGTCGAGCATGGCATTGAGGCTCCTGGCCAGGCGCTCGAACTCGTCGTTGCGCCCCGTAACCGGAATGCGTTGGGCGAGGTTGCCCTGCATGATGGCGCGCGCGGTATTCGAAGCCGCATCCACCCGCCGCAATAAGCTGCGGCTCACCATGACGCCCCCTGCGATGCCAATGACGATAATGAAAGCGTAGCCCAGGAGAAGCGCCCGCCGGAGCATAAGTTTGAGCGCCTCCTGGTTTTCGATGTCCCGGGCCACGATCAAATGCAGGCCGCCTGGGAAACGGGCCACCAAGCCGAGAGCCTGGCGCTCGCTGACCTTGCCCCCCTCCTCGCGAGTGCGATAAGCGAATTGGGCTGCCCCTTGCGTGTTCCAAAGGTCCGCCGCGACGGTGTCGAGATTGCCGGCCAGCCGCCTGCCCTGGCTATCGGTCAAAAGATAAAGCATCCCCGAGGACGACGCCGAATGTTCCGAGATGGCGTCGACGAGCGAGGGTAATCCTCCATCCCGGTAATGCGCCGCAAGGCTTTCGTACTCCGCGTGAACAGCCGCTTCGGCCTCGCGGGTGAGAAAGCCCTGCGTCGCGATGGTGACGTAGATGAAAGTGGCCGCGACTGCCGCGCAGAACAGCGAGATGTAAAGGGCGAAAAGCCGGAACGGCGTTGCGAAGAATTCGCGCGGAACGAGCTTTTCGAGTTTAATGGCGGTCATCGCGGATCATGTAGCCCGCCCCGCGCACCGTTTCCAGAAGCGGTTTGTCCTGCCCCTTGTCGATCTTGCTGCGAAGCCTGGAGATGTGAACGTCGATCACGTTGGTCTGCGGATCGAAGTGGTAGTCCCAGACATTTTCGAGCAGCATCGTGCGGGTGACCACCTGGCCCGCGTGCCGCAGGAGATATTCGAGGAGCCGGTATTCGCGGGGCTGCAGCAGGATCGTTTCGCCGCCGCGCGTGACTTTGTGGGAGAGCCGGTCCAGGACGAGATCGCCCACGCTGTAGGTCGTAACCGCGCCCTCGGAAGGCCCGCGCCGCGTCAGGGCCTCGACTCGCGCCACCAGTTCGACGAGCGAATAAGGCTTGGGCAGATAGTCGTCGCCGCCCGCCCGCAGGCCCTTGACCCGGTCGTCGACCGCGCCAAGAGCGCTCAGAATCAACACCGGAGTGCGGTCGCCGCGGGCCCTAAGCCGCTCGACCAGCGTCAAACCGTCGAGCTTGGGCAGCATGCGGTCGACGATCAGCACCCCGAAGCCTTGCGCGCTGGCGAGCGCGAAGCCCGTTTCGCCGTCGCTCGCGATTTCCGTTTGATAGCCGGCCTCGCCGAGCGCTTTTGCAAGAAAATCGGCCGCAGTACGGTCGTCCTCAACGATCAAAACTCGCATTTTGACACCCTTGGCGGGAGTAGGAATGTGCGCTTAAGAAATATGCTGCTGGAAAAGGGGAAGACGAGGGGAGCACCCTCGTCTTCAAGCTTGTTGCATCAATCGGGAATATGATGCTTGCCGCTGTCTTTGTCTTTGTCTTTGTCTTTGTCATCGCCGCCATGGCCGGGCTTGTTATCGAGCGGAAGTGCCAAGAAGCGCGATTGCTTGTCGCGGCCCCGGATCTGCAGGAGCACCACGCGCTTGCCATTATCGCGGGCCTCGCGAATGCCGGCGCTAACGTCCTCCACGGTCGAAACCGGCTTGCTGTTAAGCTCGACAATGATGTCGCCGCGCTTGATGCCCTGATCGGCCGCCTTCGAGTTCGGATCGACGGCCGCGACGGCGACGCCCTCCTTCGCCTTGCTTCCCGGCAGCTCGGGCGCGGGGACTAGCGTCAGGCCGAGGTCCTCGACCTCCTTGCCGGCGTCTTCATCGTTGCCGCCGCCGCCCAAGAGGGCAACCTTCTCGGTATCCGGGAACTCGCCAAGCAGCACGGTAACGTCGCGCCCGGCGCCGTTGCGGAAGATGTGCAGGTGCGCTTCGGTGCCTGGAGAGAGCGCTGCGATCGTCCGGGCAAGCTCGCGGGAATTGGAGACGGGTTTGCCATTTACCTGCAGAATGACGTCCTGCTGCTTGAGATCGGATTTGGAGGCAGGTCCGTCGGACAGGATCTTTGCGATGAGCGCGCCCTTCGCTTCCTTGAGACCGAGCCCTTCGGCGAGGTTATCGTCGACGTTCTGGATCTGTACGCCGAGCCAGCCGCTGCTGACCTTGCCCTTGTCCTTGAGCTTCTGCACGACGTCGCGCGCCGTGGAGGCGGGAATTGCGAACGCGATGCCGACGCTGCCGCCGCTCGGGCTATAGATCGCGGTATTCACGCCGATGACCTTGCCGTCGAGATTGACCGAAGGGCCGCCGGAGTTGCCGCGGTTCACAGCGGCGTCGATCTGCAGGAAGTCGTAGGGGCCGGAGCCAATATCGCGGCCCTGGGCCGAGACGATGCCCGCCGTCACCGTTCCGCCAAGGCCGAACGGGTTGCCGACGGCCAGGACCCAATCGCCAACGCGCGGCGGCGTATCGGCGAATTCGAGCCAATGATCGAACTTCTTTTTAGCGTCGATCTTGAGGAGCGCGATATCGGTGCGGGCGTCGCTGCCGACCACCGTCGCCTTGTACTTCTCCTCGTTCTCGAAGGTGATCTCGATTTCGTCGGCCTTGTCCGCAACGTGATGGTTGGTCACGACATAGCCGTCAGGGGAGATAAGAAAGCCCGACCCTTGCGCGCGCGTTGGATGCCGTTCCGGCTGATTGCGCTTGAACTGGTCGAAGAAGTCGCGGAAATCCTGCGGCAAATCCGGTATCGGTACATCCCGTCCCGACGTTTCTCCCACGGCTCCGGCGGACTTCACGTTCACGCTGACCACAGCGGGGCGGACCTTTTCAGCCAGATCGGCGAAGCTCGGCGGACGCTGATCTTGCGCCGCGGCCGCGGTTACGAACGCGGTTTGCGGGATTGCCGCCAAGAGGCCGGCGCTTAAAAGCCCGGCCCCCGCAAGCGCGCTCAGCGGCCTTGGCCGCCGCCGGCGTAAGAAGAACTTGCCCGTATCGTCTTGAATTTGTCCGGACGCCATCGGCTTCCAACTCCCCTTGGGTAATTAATCGTCAAGCTGATATAGGCGTCCTGAGGTTACAAGCCGCTTGCCGCAAGATTAAAAAATGTTAAGGCAGGCCAAATGGCAAGCGGATGACCTGAAAAGTCCAAAAAAGGAAAAATCGCGCCGCTCCCGGTCAGCGAACGGCCCGCGGCCGGCCATGTGGCAAGGAAACCATTGTGGCCAGGGCATACAACAAACCGGGGCGTAGCAGTTTTTGCGCTCAGAAGATATTGAATTTCGGGCTGAAGCTGCCGGTGAAACCGGACCGCCTAAACTATTGTTCGTTAAACGATTGTGTGACTTGAGCAACACGCGCTGCATCAGCTCGCACGCACAATGTCATATTAATATCACATTTCAACTCATGGATGGCGCCGGTTGTTTGTGCACTCGAAATAGAGCAAGCGCAGTGCTGCGTTCAAGGTTGGCATCTTGCGGCGTGGCCAATAAGGAGTTGAAATGAAGTTACGTCTTGCCAGTTTTCTATTAGCGGTCCTTACGGGCTCTGTCGCGCCGATTACAATTGCCCAGGGGACAAGCAAGTCCTGGCACCCGGAAACCGTCGCGGCGCGGGAAATGGATCTTGCCAAAGAGTTCGAGGCAAAGGGCCTGAAGCTAGGCTCGCCCGTTTTCGTCCGCGTCTACAAGCAAACCTCCGAAATGGAGCTTTGGGTCCAGCAGGGGCCGCGCTATGTACATTTCAAGACTTACGGAATTTGCCGCTGGTCCGGGGGTTTAGGTCCGAAATTCTACGAGGGCGACAGGCAGTCGCCGGAGGGGCTCTACCGCATCACAACATCCGATCTCATCGTGAACAGGCGCTGGGACCGGGCGATGAACATTAACTATCCGAACACTTTCGACCAGCTGAACGGCAGATCGGGCTCCGGCATCCTCATCCATGGCGGGTGCGGTTCGATCGGCTGCTTTGCGATCCAAAACGAAAATGTGGAGGAAGTTTTCGGTGCCGTGCGCGCCGCGCTGCGTGATGGCCAGGCTTACGTTCCGGTGCTGGCCTTGCCGTTCCGGTTCTCCGCCTTGGCCCCTGAGCGCGAGGACACGCTGCATATGAGCGAGTTTTGGACCGATTTGCGCCGCGCCGATCTGCTGTTCGAACGGGACAGGCTCCCTCCAGCCGCCTGGATTTGCGACGGCCGCTATTATTTCGCCGACCGGCGCGGCGACTGGCACCGCCATGCCGTGCATTTGCCCGGCTGCAGGCTTTTGGACGATACCGCGCGCATGCGGGATGCCAAAAACCGTCCTGAACAGGAAAAGCCCGCTGCAAGCGCCTCCGCGGAGGGCTCGCAGCAGCCGGCTCAGGAACCGCAGCAGGCTGCAGGGAGCCCTCAAAAGGCGTCTGAGAACGAGGCGCAGTCCGGAACTCCGGGAAGCTTGCGAAACAAGCTGTTGCGCGTTGCGGCGGAGAGCCCGGCCATCTGCCCCACCAAATACCCGCGATGCCGCGTGGCGGGCGCAGACCGGACGAAAAGCATGGATTGTCCGCTGAAATATCCCCGCTGCCGCTTTTTTGTGGGGCCGGAGCCAAGGCAGTCCCGGTTCGCGAGCCGGAAAAGCAATATTATTGGCGTGAAGCACCACCCCGCCCGCGCCTGGCAAGCTGAGGCGGCTGTAGCCTCCGGGCGCCATGCCATTCGATGCGCACCATGCCGGACGCCTTGCCGCCGGCCGGTTGCGGCCCCGATGTAACGCCACATTAACTCTCCTCGCCGCTCTCCGGCCCCCGTTTTAAGGGGCGGAGGGTGCTTTTCGACTTTGCAATACTTTAGCAGAAGAGTTTTGCGATTGCGTTAAGCCGAATCGGCCTGCTTTAAGACTTTGATTTTGAGGGTAAAAGTTGCGGTACGACGCATCGCCGGCGCTGGCGTCTTGGTAAATATCGAATATCGCTTTATATTTAATAGGATTTTGGAGTTCGCAGAAATCGACCTAAAGCGGGAAAAGATTCGCAGAAAGACGGCGGCGGAAAATATACGCCGCGCACGTTTACTATGTCCGCATTAAGCATGATAAGCGCCTACAGGAAAATTACACTTTCTTAAGTTCTGTCATGGCTTCGATTATCCCTCCGGGAGGAGGACGCGATGACTTGCGAGCCGATAAGAGCTGAGACAGATTCGAGTGGGTAATCATGGCGCCTAGCGAGGAAAACGGGCCGGAAGGCGCCACGAGCGCTCCGGCGAAAGGCTTTGGGCTCGACAGGCTTCTGCTTGTGCTCGCTGTACTTTCGGCGGCGCTGATCTTTTGGCCGCCGGCGGCGGAGACGGCCCTGCTGCATTGGAACGTCATTGGCGCCGGGCATGAGTTTATCGGTCTGCTCCCCAAGCTTGGGCTCTGGAGCTGCGTGGCTTGCATGGCTGCGTCCTGGCTTCTGGAAGAAGAGAAAGAAGAGGGCGGGCATCAAGCCTTCATTTTCGGCATGCTCGCCGCCCTTCTCCTTGCCGCTGCCTGGTCCATCGAGACGCTTGTGCCCTTCGAGGGCTGGTGGCAGGCCTTGCGGCTCACCCCGGCGCTGGTCTACGGCGGCCTCGCCTATGCGTTCCTGACCGAGGGTTCCGGCAGGGACCGCGGCCCGCCTCCGGACGATGAAGCGGCGTGATGGGCGGGTGGGCTGGCCGTTCGGGGAGCTGGAGCCGATGAGAAATCTGCGGCAGGGAAGTGTGAGGCCGGGAGCCGACCTGGCTCACTTCAAAAACCGCTACCCCGAGCACAGCTGCTTTCGGATCTTGAAGCGGATAATCTCGCGAAGCGCGCCGGCCAACTCAGCTGTAACCGGTCTTGGGCATCTTCGGCTTGACCTTCCTGTGCCAGATAACGCTTAGTACACGCATAACCCGCTGCGGGGATGAAAAGTGGCTGGCGTATTTGATCAAGGCAAGGTCTTCATCAGTTACCGGCGGAGCGACGATCCCGGATTCGCGCAGGCGCTTTATCTGCGTCTCGAACAGGAGTTCGGCGGCGAGAACCTGTTCATGGATGTAGAGGGCCAAATCAAGCCTGGCGACGATTTTGTGAAGGTGCTCAACGAGCAAGTCGCCCGATGTGACGTTCTCCTCGCGATCATTGGGCAAGAGTGGCTCAATGCGAGCGACTCCGCCGGCAGCCGCCGCCTCGACCGGCCTGACGATTTTGTGCGCGTCGAGATTGCCTCGGCCCTTGAGCTTAGCAAACGCGTGATCCCCGTCCTTGTTAATGAAGCCCAGATGCCCCGCGCCCATGAACTGCCTGAAGGTCTTCAGGCGCTTTCCCGGCGCAACGCGGTTGTGATCCGGTCCACGCGCTTCAAGGCTGATAGTCAGGGGCTGATCGACTCGGTGAAAGCTGCACTGGCAGCAGCGCAAGCTCAGCGCACAGCTAAAACCGAGGCCGAGCAGCGGGGGAAAAGGGCGCGAGACGGTGGTAGCCGACAGGTGGCCGTGCTTGCGGATGAATATTCGAATAAGATTCAGGACATCGATAGCAAAACGCGCCCGCGCCGCAAAAGCATTGCACAACTCCAGCAGGGTTCTAGCTTGGTTCCGAAATCAGTTGCTGCTCTGGCAATTGGCACCTTAGCGCTTCTAATCTGGCACTTTATACCGGGGCGAGACAAGAATCTACAGGAATCCGTTACTCCGAATGTAGGGATTATATCGCCAAAGGATATTCAAAAGGTTATTCAAAAACGTCCTGCGCCTTTGGCAGAGGCGTTTGTTACGGTAACGATGAATTCGGAAGAAAAAATCTTCATCTCGACCCCAAACACGACCTTGCCAGGCGCAAACTGGCAGACGACCGAAGTAAGCTTAGACGAGCTTGAGCCAAAATTGCGCATCATTACCCAGGCAGGAAAAGGACTTGATACGACCATATTCCTCCGTGCCGACAAATCAATGAACTATGCGGCGGTGACGCGGGTAATGGGACGATTGTCAAACGCTGGTTTCAAGCACCTCTCATTGGTAGTGGATTCGGCCCCGGAGAAGGCAGCCCCCAACAGCAACTCGAACGCGGGTGCGCTTTCGTACAAATTCGATCCCGAGCGTTTAGCGAGCGATTTGGGTGTCCCCAGTGCGCAAGGCGCAATTAATGCCGGCTCCTGCGCCGCCGCCGTGCAAAGCCGCGTCGAGCAAAACTGGATTTTTCCGATTGGCAGCGTGGCGGTAGCGACCACGGACATCCGCCTGCGCATCGAGCTTAGGAGGGACGGTACTCTGTTGCCGCCGCCAACCGTGATGGATCCAGCGCTCTCGCCGACGCAGCGGGTCATGGCGGATGCGGCCGTGCGAGCGGTCGAAAGCGGTCAGCCCTTCGTCATCGCGCCCCAGCAATACGAACAATGCCGCGATATGATCTTACGTTTCAATCCTCGAGACATGCATGGCAATTAGCCCTGTCTGACGCACAGAAGCCCAGCGTCTATGCTGCTGCGGACACAGTCGTAAGCTCTTGGTGTCCATAGCTTATGGCGCGAGAGCATAAAGAATGGCGATTGTGCGGTATTGGAAAAGCTTGGCAGTAGAAGCTGAAAAGCGAGGCGAACTTTCGCCTTTACAAGCAACGAGAACCGGAACGGGTCATGGCCAGGATTGTCTTGGCCTTTCCGCGGAGACCGCAATGGGATCCTGAAGCCGCCCTGGCGGGCACGGTATCGCGAGAATACTGGCATGCCCGCTCCCGACCCCGTGCAGCCACAGCGATTGGGGAACAAGCGTCAAGCGACGCGCCAAAGCTTCGAGGCGTGGAGCATAAAGAGCTTGGGCTCCGATTTGTGCAGCGAGCGGATCGCGGGTGAGCGGCATGAGAGCCCGCCGGCATAGGCGCCGAAGGCCGGCAGGATGAGCAGGTCCTCCGAAATGCAGAAACACGGCCCGGAAAAGCGGCAGCCGCCCGCCGGCACGCTGGCCTTCGGATGGAGATGGCCCGCAATCTGCGGGCGCTCGCGGGCGGCGGCCGGTTCGTGGCGCAAGGTCACGCCGCCGAGCTGGATTTCGGCGCGGGCTTCGCCGCCGCAAAAGGCGGGCGCCTCCGGGTCGTGATTGCCGCCGAGCCAAATCCATTCGCCAACGGATGCGCAGAGCGAAGAGAGTTCGTCCTTATCCGCTTCGGCCATCCGCTCGCCTGCGAAGCCATCGTCGAAGCTGTCGCCGAGGCAGATTACGCGCGCGGGGCGGTAGGCTTCCACCGCGCGTTTCAGGCGATGCAGCGTGTCGCGGCTGTCGAGCGCCGGCAGGAGGCGGCCACGCGATGCCGCGCGCGATCCTTTTTCGAGATGCAGATCCGCGGCAATGAGCGTGCCGTGCCCGCTGGCGTAGGCCGCGCCGGAGGGGTCCAGCGTGAGTGCTAGTCCGGCGAACTCGGTGTAAACTGCGGGCTTGCCCCCGGCCAGGCTGTGCATCGGCAGTACATCCATTATATGAAATCCGCTTGAACAGTTCCGCAGCTGTCATCCCGGAAATGCCGCAGGCATTATCCGGGATCGTTACAAACGCCGGCGCCTGTTGCGATCCCGGATAGCCGCGAGCGGCTTCCGGGATGACAGCCCGCGATGCCTCAGGATAGCGTCACCGCCACCGCCCACCAAGAGGGTTGCGCGCGGCTGACCGCCTCCGCAGCCCTTTTCGCAATCTCCAGCGTGGGAAACAGGCCGAAGCAGGTCGGCCCGCTGCCGGAGAGCCGGGCGAGCAGGCAGCCCTCTTGCCGCCTGATCGCATCGAGCGTGTGCGCGACGGCAGGCTCGATCGCTATTGCGGGGCGCTCAAGGTCGTTGCGGCCATGTTCGAGCGTGGCAGCGGCCTTTTCGGGGCTCGAAAAATCGGCCCCCGGAAGCGGCGGCGGCGCTTCCTGCGGCCGGAACGGAGCCGCATTCAAGCGCTTGAAAACCTCAGCCGTGGAGACCTTTATCCGCGGATTGACGAGAATTGCGGGAAGTGCCGCCACGTTCGCAGCAGGCGTGACGCGCTCGCCAAGGCCGCGCATCCATGCGGCGCGGTCATAGAGGCAGACCGGCACATCGGCGCCAACGGCTGCGGCCCTCTCGATGAAGCCCTCTGCGGCGGCGGGATCGCCGTAAGCCTTCAGCAAAATCCTTATGGCGGCCGCAGCGTCGGAAGACCCGCCGCCCAGCCCGGCCGCGACGGGGATGCGCTTCTTAAGGCGGAAATCGCCGTGAATTTCCCGGCCCAGCCAACCCGAGACCACGCGCTTGGCTTTCAGAACGAGGTTTTCGCCATCGACTGCGCCGGCGAAAGGGCCTTCGAGGCTCAAACGGTCTTCTGGTGCAGGCGCGAAGCTCAGTTCGTCGCAAAGGTCCGCGAACACGGCCAGACTTTCAAGCTCATGATAGCCGTCGGGCCGCTTTCCTAAGACGTGAAGGGTGAGATTGACCTTGGCGCGGGCTTGCTCGCGCAGGACAGCCGGAACTGCGCCGGTCTGCCCGTTGCCGGCTATCGCGGAAGGATGAGTCATAGCTAAACCGTTTTGCCCCTCATCAGCGCCACGCCCCTCACCCCAGCCCTCTCCCCATGGGAGAGGGGGCAGGCCGTGCCCGTTGAGAAGGCGTCCCCTCTCCCATGGGGAGAGGGACAGGGTGAGGGGCGTGCGCAATGTGCAGATCACCAGCCTTGGCTACTAGCCGTTGAAAGCGAATTTGTCGATGCTTCCGGCGCAAATCTCACAGGCTGTTGCCTTTTGGGCGGAGCTTTCAATGCGTCTTCGCCTCGGGTTGCGTTGCGGGAGCGGGCTGCTCTGCCGCAGGCTGCTTTGCCAGTTCCGCGCGCGGGCCCGAGTCGCCGGGCAGCCCCGCCTCAATCTTCTTCTTGATCTTCGCCTCGTCCTCGGGCTCGGGTTTCAAGGACAGCGCCTGTGTCCACTGAAATTTCGCCTCAAGCTTGCGGCCGAGCCGCCAATAAACGTCGCCCAAATGATCGTTCAAGGTCGGGTCTTCGGGACGCAACTCCACCGCTTTGTCGAGCTGCTTTACCGCCTGCTCGTAATCTTTCTGGAGATAGTAAGCCCAGCCCAGGCTATCGATAATATAACCGTCATTTGGCCTGAGCTTGACCGCTTTCTTGATAAGATCGAAAGCTTCCGGGATATTCATGTTTTGATCGAGCCAGGAATAACCCAGATAGTTCAGGACAGAGCCTTGCTCGGGATCGAGCTCAAGCGCCTTCTTGAAGTCGGGCTCCGCTTTCGCCCATTGTTTCGTGCGCTCAAACGCAATCCCGCGCGAATAAAATAGCTGCCAGTCCTTTTTCTCCGGGGTACCGATAAGCTTTATCGCCCGGTCGTAATAGGGAATGGCGCCGTCGTAGCTCTTGCGCGCACTCTCGATTGCCGCGGCCGTCGTTAAAAGTTGCTGATTTTCCGGCTGCTTCGCCAGCAAGGCCACCAGCAAGGCGGACGCCTCGGCGTCCTTCTTCAACGAGTTCAGATAGAGCGCCTTGCGCATCTGCGCGTTGATCCAGAACGGCGATGCCTCCTCGATCTTGTCGATTACGGAAACCGCTTTTGCATAGTGCTCGACGTTTCCGTAAAGCTCAGCCAGCTCCAGCTTGGCGATGTCCGACTTTGGGTTCAGCATGAGCGCCAGGCGAAAATAAATCTGGGCTGCGTCGACGCCATTATTGGCGGCGAGCACCTGGCCAATGCCGAGGAAGGATTCGGCAAGCCCCTCTTCGACGTTCGACACCATGAGCTTAGGCGTCTTCCCGGCTTTGAGCTCGGCTAGCAGCACCTTTCCCAACGGCGTCTCCTGGGATCCGGCCTGCTGCAGCAGGGCCAGCGCGTGTTGCCGCTCACCCGCGACGGCAAGATGGCGGGCAAGCGCTTCGGCGATCCTTAAGTTTGGCGCCTTTTCATCGTAGGAAGCCCAGTAGTCTTCGGCAGCTTGCGCCCCTTTTTGGGCGACATCCGCCATGAACGCGCGTTGAACCCTTTCAAAATGGTCCGCCCAAGGGGATTTCCCGGCGGACTTAAGCGACGCGATAGCCTTATCCGCATGCCCAAGCGCGACAGCGGCCCATGCACGCGACAGCTTCGTGGTCGGCTCCTCCTCGGAGGCGGTTCGCTGCGCGATTTTGAAGTGCCCGTCTGCCGTCTCGAAACTTTGCCGGCGGAACGCATCGACGCCTAGAAAGATATGGGCGATGGAATTATCCGGCTGCCGCTTGACCAGGCGCAGCGCCAGGCTTTTCGCCTCGGCGTAATTCCCAGATGCTAGCTCTAGCTGGAAAGCTTCGTCCAGAATGTCTTGATTGCCAGGATCTAGGGTAAGCGCGCGCCGGTAATAAAGCGCGGCGCTGTCGCTGTCGCGTGTCGCGCGCGCGACGTGGCCCGCGAGGTAGCTGCCGAGTAGCGAAATGCTGTCCAGGGCTTCCGCTTGGGGGACGGGCCTGTTCTTGGCGCGCAACGCATGCGCCGCCGTCGGGGTGCCCGTCATGAGGAAAGCAAGCGCGATCAGGGGCACCGCCTTCTTGAGCGAAGAAAGGTGGAAGGCCGGGACGGTTAGCGTATGGAGCATTTTGGGGTGACTGCCTTTTCGATATTCAATTGCAGCGCCGCCGCTTTGGGCGCATCGCAAGATTTTGCGCATGGGATAGGCGATTGCCGCCAAAGTGTCAAAAGCGAACAGCCAGTTTACGAAAACCCCGGCAACAATAATAACCTTTCCGCGCGGCAGACGCCTAGTCGCATGATCTTCTTACAATGGGACGAAATCGCGGCGCAGGCAGCCTTATGTTCCAGCGAACGGATTATGCCAAATCCCGGCGAACGTTCCGGCCCGCGCCCCGCGCCGGAGGGGGGATTACGCGGTTCACAGAGCTGTCATGGAACTCAATGGAACTCAATGGACGCACCGCTTGTTCGTCACCTTGCTAGGTCCGACAAGGAGAGGAGTAGGCTAATGAGTTTCTTATATGCCCAGGGCGATCTGTTGATCGAACGCGTCGCAGACATTCCTGTTTCCGGCGCAACCGCCGGCCCGGATGCCGATGGCGCCACCGTGCTTTTGGAAGGCGAGACGACCGGACACCGGCACGCGATCCACGACAGAGTGACCATGTTCCGCGACGACGCGCTCGCGCACGACATTCCGAACGGCCTCTATGTTGGCCACCTCCGGGTGGACGGCCCCTGCGCACGGATTCAACACGACGAGCACGATGCCATCACCCTTCCCACGGGAACCTATCGCGTCAGGCGGCAACGTGAGCTCGAACCTAAAGATGCACGGATCGTCGCTGACTAAGCTCAAGCGCCTGTCCGCCGGGCAAAAGGCTGGCATCGAGGGCCATCGCCGGCGATGGGCGGACATGCGCGCTTCGACGGCGTCCGCCAGCCGCGATGAGGCGGAGCGTGGCATCTCCGTTGCCTATAAGGCGGCGGGCTGGCCCGAGCCCAGGCACATCGTCTGGGGCTCGAGCCCGATGCAAATCGCAGCACTTTGGGCGAAAACGCCGCACGAGCGTTCTGGCGCCAATCTTAAAGCCGCCATCGTGGACCAGCCCCGCAGCCGGGCTGCTTCCGCCATTCAGCGCCGCGTTAGCGGCAGCGTGCTTGCAACCGTCGAAGAGGTTGGCTCGCAGGCGGGAGAGCAGACCTTGGGCGACACCCTCCGGGAGGCGGCCATGCGGGCCTCGCAGGCAGTCCGTCCCGCATCGCCCGGAAGGCGGCCATGGCTGCCTTGGCTGAGCCGGAGCCGCGCCTGGCTGCAATTGGAGGATGCAGGCTATGCGCCGCGCAGCCAAAGCTGGCTCGAGCGGCACGACTATTTCCGGTCCGTGTGCGGATTGGTGAGCGAGACGGAACCGCTCGCGGGCCTCCTGCTCATCGCTGCGCACGCGGACTGGTTCATTCCGCACAGGCATATTTGCTGGGTATCGGAGCCCCCGCAAGTCCTCAAGACGGACGAACGGGGCCGGCTGCACAGCGCTTCAGGGCCCGCGCTCCAATACCGCGACGGCTGGACGGTTTACGCCTGGAAGGGAGTGGAGGTGCCCCCGCGCGTGATCGAGCGGCCTGAGCACATCACCACTACCGATATCGACAGGGCCATCGACATCCACGTCCGCCGCTGCATGATCGAGCGGATGACGCCGGAGCGGTTTATCGAAAGCGGGGCGCCCTTCCGCATCTCGGAAGACGACACCGGCATCCTCTGGGAGAAGCGCTGGCCGGACGGCGACGCCTGGGCCGCCATCGAGGTCGTCAACGGCACCCCTGAACCCGACGGCACCCACAAGCGCTACTTCCTCCAGGTGCCGCCGAATATGCTGACCGCGCGCTCCGCCGTCGCTTGGACCTACGGGCTCACATCCCGGCAATACCGCGGCCTCCTCCTGCGCACCTGACGCCACTGCATCGTCATCCCGGAAAACGCTCCAGCGTTTATCCGGGATCGTCACCAATGCCAGCGCCCAAGGGGGGCCGCGTTAGGTAAGATCGATGGCGAAGCGCTTGAGGTCGGCGAGCGCCACGATCTCCAATGCCTTCTCGTGCGTTGCCGCCAGCACCACCTTAGGCGCCATTCCGGCCTCGAACGCCTGCTGCCAGCGCGCCGCGCACAGGCACCAGCGGTCGCCTGCCTCAAGCCCCGGAAAATCGTATTCGGGCATCGGCGTGGAAAGGTCGTTTCCAACTTTTTTGGAAAACGCCAAAAACCCCGCCGTCATAACCACGCAGACGGTGTGCGAGCCCAAATCTTGCGGCCCGGTATTGCAGCAGCCGTCCCGGAAAAAGCCCGTGACGGGCTCATCGGAACAGGATTGAAGCGGCTCCCCGAACACGTTCTTCCGGGGGGCACGCTCATTGTCCAGCATGTCTCTCATGGCGCTTGGCTCCAGCTCTTTGTCATATTCCGGCAAAAAGAGTGCCGGAATTTATAACGGTGGTCGAGGGCGTTCGCGCGGCCGGCGGTAAGTATTTGGAGAAGGGGCTTGGCAGCGCATTTATTCCAATATAGAAATAGTGAATGTTTAGAGTGGAGGGTTGTCTCATGTTCGTGCGTGCAGCAATTTGCTTGACGATCTTTTTTTCGCGGGGGCGGCCCTCGCGGAGGAGGCCAACAATCGTGTGGCGCTCGCCATCGGCGAGCCGGTGCAAGAGACTGAAAAGAGCGGATACGCTCCAAGGCCGGAGGCCGAAGATTTGATCCGCGAGGGCAACAAGCGTATGCGGGAAGGCGACATCCTTGGTGCCCGTCAGTCTTACCAAAATGCGCTCGCATCCGGAGATGACGCCGCCGCTGCCGCGCTGGTGATGGGACGCTCCTACGATCCGATCTACTTTGCGAGGATCGCGGAAAAGAACGCCGGGCCAGATCCGGCAAAAGCCTTCGAGTGGTACCAGCGGGCAATGGATGCGGGCGCGGTTCAGACAGCGACGGTTCGCATCGAAGATCTCAAGAATTTCCTGGCTAAGTAGCCAAGCGCAGGTAGCCTCAGCCGTCATCGCGCGGCGGCTCTTGCCGCCGCGGGCGTCCAGAAGCGACTGGCGCAGTGGATGTTGCCTCTGGAGTGCTTCCGGCCGCGCTTCGCTTGCCGTCGCAATGACGCAGCGGGCTTGGCGGCGCTCCTATTTCTCGATAGGTATGTACGATTGGCACCGGGGGCAGCGTCTCATGGCCGCGCGCGCAGCAATTTGCTTGATCCTGTTATTCTTCGCGGACGCGGCTCACGCGCAGGACGCCAAGAACCGCGTGGCACTCGTCATCGGCAACGCGGCCTACAAGCGCGCAGCGCTCGCCAACCCCGTCAACGACGCCAAGCTGATGGCGGAGCGGCTGAAGGCGCAAGGCTTCGAGGTCTCCGCCGCCTACGACGCGGGCCAGCGCGACATGAAGCGCGCGGTGCAGAGCTTCGCCGCCGCTTTGCGCGAGCGCGGCAAGGACGCGGTGGCCTTCATCTTCTACGCGGGCCACGGCGTGCAGGTGAAGGGCGAGAACTATCTCATCCCGGTGGACGAGCAGATCAAGAGCGAGGCCGATGTCGATATCGACGCGGTGAGCCTGTCCTCGATCATGAGCATGCTGGAGAACACGCAGACGCGGCTCGCCATCGTGGTGCTGGACGCCTGCCGCGACAATCCGTTCGGCTATGCGCGCGGCGGCTTGCGGGGGCTGGCGCGCGTGGATGCGCCGAGCGGCAGCCTCGTCGCGTTCTCGACCGCGCCCGGCAAGGCGGCGCTGGATGGGCCGGATGGCGTCAACAGCTATTACACCGCCGCGCTGGCGCAGGCGATGGCCGAGCCGGGGCTCAAGATCGAGGGTGCGCATCGCGGTGCGCGAGAAGACAGGCGGCGAGCAGACGCCGTGGGAATCGACCTCGCTCACTGGCGATTTTTATCTGGCGGTGGCAAAAGCCTCGGCTGCTCCGGGGCAAGCCGAACCACAGCCCGCCGTCCGGGATGTGGACAGCGCCCCACGCTTACTGCGAATCTTTACTGGCCATACAAGGTCTGTCTTATCGTTAGCCTTTTCCCCGGATGGCCGCACGGTGCTTTCCGGTAGCGACGACAGGACGCTGAAACTGTGGGATCTCGTCTCGGGCAGCGTGCTGCGCAGCTTCGCCGGCCATGCGGACGGAATTCAGGAGGTTGCTTTTTCGCCGGACGGGCGAACAGCGCTTTCCGGCAGCGACGACGGAACGCTGAAGCTGTGGGATATCGCCTCCGGCCGCATGCTGCGGAGCTTCAAGGCGCACGCGCAAGGGGTTGCTTCGGTCGCGTTTTCGCCGGATGGGCGATCTGCGCTTTCGGGCAGCCATGATAAGACACTGAAGCTGTGGGACATCGCTTCGGGCCGCATGCTGCGGAGTTTCAAGGGAAATTCAGATGCTGTCTGGTCGGTCGCCATTTCGCCAAATGGCCGCACCGCCCTTTCAGGCAGCGAAGACAACGGGTTGAGATTGTGGGACATTTCCTCTGGCCACGAGCTTCGTAAATTCACGGGAAATATTGCGGGGGGAATCACATCGGTTGCCTTTTCGCCCGATGGACGGGTGGCACTTTCGGGCAGCCTCGACAAGACGTTGAAACTGTGGGACATCGCCGGGGGCGGCGAGTTGCGCAGTTTCGCGGGCCACGCGGACGAAGTCCTGTCGGTCGCCATTTCGCCGGATGGCCGCACGGTGCTTTCCGGCAGCAGGGATAACACGCTGAAACTGTGGGACGCTGCTTCTGGCCGTGAGCTTCATAGCTTCTCGGGCCACTTGGGCGCTGTCTGGTCGGTTGCCATTTCGCCCGATGGCCGCATGGCGCTTTCAGGAAGCGACGACAAGACGCTACGGTTGTGGGACATCAGCGAGTGGACGCAGCCGCAGGAGGCGCGGCGCTAAGCGGCTGCCGCATTTCTTGGGATGCTGGCCTTGGATCTGCTGGAATGCCCTCCGGATCATCTAGCGGATAAATTCATTCGCGCCGCGTTCGAAGTCCGGGTATAATGCCTACACAGATGTGAGGAATGCGATGCCCGAAGACATTGTCGATCTTACGCGCGAGCGTTTTAACCGCGTTGACGCGAAGCTCGACCGGATTTTGACCGCGCTCGAGACGCTTACGGGACGGACTGCGTCGTTAGAGGAGCAGGTTGCGTTGCCGCGCCGCGAAAGCAATCTGTTACGGGAAGACTTTATCCGCCTTGAGCACCGCATCGACGGGATGGATCAGCGCCTTGCAAAGATCGAAAAGCGCCTCGATCTCGTAGACGCCTGAGCTGCCCCTCACCTTGGAACGCTTTAATTCAGCCGCAGCTCGCTGAGCCGCACGGCAAGCTCCGGCGCGAAGGCGGGCGTCAGCACTTGATCCGGCGCAAAATCGGCAATCTCGCGGTAGCCCTCCGGCGACGGTTCCCGGTGAATGCGCGTCTCCAGCCGCACGGCGTGGATCACCCACAGCTCCTCGATGCCGAAGCCCGCATAAAGCTCGGCCTTGCGCCCGATGTCGTAGGCGTAGCTCGAATCCGCGATCTCAACCACGAGATGGACCCCTTCCGCCTTCAAGCCCCTTATGCCGGCCGCATCGTCCCAAAAAACAAAGTCCGGTTCGAGATAGGTGTCGGGCGTCAGCCGGAACGTTGTTTCAGGCACGAAGGTGAGATGGTCCGGCAAGCGCTTCGCCCAGTAGATATTCAGCACGTGCTTCAGAATCTCATGATCGATGCCCTTGGCCGGCATCGGCACAATCTCCCCGCCGATCAGCTCGATGCGCTCATCCTCGTCCAGGATGCCGGCCTTAACCATCGCCTCGATCTCGGCCACGGTGAAACGCCACCGCGCTAAGCCTTCAGCCGCTCGCGTTGCCCGGTCCAGTTTTTCGTCGCGTAAATGCATAAGTGTCATGCGCCCACTCTATCGCATTTGCCGGGCGCCCGCAAAGGCGCGGTAGTATAGGGATCGAGAGCTAGCATGTGGTACGAAGTCATCCTTGAAGCCGATGACAACGGCACGTTCCTTGTGACCGTCCCCGCCTTCCCGGAGATTACGACCCTTCGGGGAGAACGAGCTCGACGCACTTCATCAAGCGCAGGGCGCAATCGAGAAAGCCATCGCCGCAAGAATAGCGGAAGGCGATGAAGTTCCAAAGCTCGCCAAGGATGCGCCGGCGCTCAAAGTCAAGCTGCCATGGCTTACGTTCTTTAAGACGGCCCTCTATACTGTTTGCCGCGACCAAGGGATAACGCGGGCCGAGCTCGCCCGGCGGCTAAAATGGAATCGCGAGCAAGTCGAGCGGCTCTTTAAGCTCGATCACAATTCCCGCGTCGATCAGCTTGAAGCGGCCCACAGTGCCGTTGGCCTCAACGTGACCTTGACGGTGCCAGAAGTGATCGAGGTGGTCGAAGCTTGATGCGCTACGCGATCGTTATTGAAAAGGCAGAAGAGAACTATTCCGCTTATGCGCCGGATTTGCCGGGCTGCGCTGCAACCGGCCCGGAGCCGGAAGAAGCGCAACCAAACATGCGCGAAGTCATCTACATTCACATCGGGGGGGCTGCTTGAGGATGGCCTCGCTGTGCCGGCGGCAAATGCCGCCTCGCCTAGGATAAGCTTTGAGCCGGCCGGCTAACGAACACCGAAGTTAAGCGCCGTTCCAGCGCTGCGATATGCGTGGACAAATTCTCTTCGGGAGCGCCGGGAAACTCATCTTCATCCGTGGCTTCAAAACCCGCCGCCGCGACCGCGAGTTTCGCCGCATGTTCCTCCTCGCGCCGCTCCAGCAGATGCAAGCCCTCGCGCAGCACCTCGTTCGCGTTCCGATAGCGCCCGCTTAAGACGAGGGCTTCGATGACTTCCTCCTGCCGTTCGGTCAGCACGACATTGCACATGGGCATGATCACGATCCTTTCTAGGCATGGTTGGCGGAGCATGCCAACGGCTTCGGGTGCCGGGCACGCCTTAACAAATCGTTCTGATTCGCATAAGGGCCTATCGTGGTTAATCCCCAAATGGTAAACGGCACCGCGGCATATTTTCCGCCGCCGTCTTTCTGCGAGTTTTTTCGCTCCCGCGAGGGGCTTTTGGGCGGGAGGCGGAGCTTTGCTCAACGTTTGGGGTGTTTGGGAGCGAGCCTGACGAGCACGTCGATCCGGGTGATTTCCCAGCCCTCTGGAGGCTCGGGTAAGTTCTCGACCTTCAGGTCTTCCGTTCCGATGTCTTCGAGCACGCCTTCATCCTCGAAGAAGAAATGGAAGTGATTGGATGTCTTGGTATCGAAATAGGTCTTGGTGCTTTCGATCGCAACCTCGCGCAAAAGCCCTGCCTCGACGAATTGATGCAGCGTGTTGTAGACTGTGGCGAGCGACACCGGAACCCCGTGCCCCACGGCCTCGGCATGCACCATTTCGGCTGTGAAATGCCTGTCGCCGCGGCCGAACAACAGCTCCGCCAGCGCGACGCGTTGCCGCGTCGGGCGCAAACCTGTTTTTCGCAAGCGCTGGATAGGCAGATCCGGAACGTTGTTGGCCATTTCTTCTTTGCATTGTTTCACGGTCAGCCTTGTACTATAGGGACGGGCGCCTTAACTCGCAAGCGCTGCCCGGCCCCTCCTTTCTGCCGGCGCGCATATCGAGATGCCTTGCGAGCCGCGTAGGGTATGATACTTAAGAAGCGCGTTGCCGGCAGGCACATTGCGCACAAAAGAGGAACTATGTCTGAACGCCGCGACAACTACGATTATGAGGATTTGCTTGCTTGTGGACGCGGCGAACTCTTCGGCCCTGGAAATGCGCAGTTACCCCTCCCGCCCATGCTCATGTTCGACCGCATTACGAGCATTTCGGAGACCGGCGGCGATCATGCGAAGGGCCGGGTTGTGGCCGAGTGCGAAATCCGGCCCGACCTCTGGTTTTTCGCTTGCCATTTTAAAGGCGATCCGGTTATGCCCGGCTGCCTTGGGCTCGACGCTTTGTGGCAGATGCTTGGGTTCTTCCTCGGCTGGCTTGGGGCGCCTGGGAAAGGGCGCGCGCTTGGCGTGGGTGAAGTCAAGCTCACAGGCATGGTAGTGCCAAGCGTCAAGCGGCTGGAGTATATTGTCGATCTAAGGCGGGTGATCCGCCGTAAGCTCACGCTGGGTATTGGCGATGGGATTCTCAAGGCCGACGGCACGCTGGTTTATACTGCAAAGGATCTGCGGGTGGGTTTGTTTGGAGACGCAGATACGGGCATGCAGACAGCCTGAGCGGCTTGGCATTACAGCCTAAGAAACTATGCAAATCGTGGGGTTAAAGTCATGAGACGTGTTGCTGTAACCGGAATGGGCATCGTCTCGTCCATTGGGAACAACACCCAGGAGGTGCTTTCTTCCCTACGCGAAGCAAGATCGGGCATCGTCGCAGCGAAGGACTACGCCGAAAGGGGCTTCCGCTGTCAGGTGCATGGCGAGCCAACCCTGAACTGGGAAGAGCAGATCGACCGCAGGGTGCGCCGTTTCATGGGCGCTGGCGCCGGGTGGAACTACATCGCCATGCAGCAGGCGATTGTGGATGCGGGCCTCAAGGAAACAGAGGTTAGCCACGAGCGGACGGGGCTCATCATGGGCTCCGGCGGCCCCTCTACCCGCGCGATTGTGCAGGCGGCGGATACGACCCGCGAGAAGGGACCGCGCAAGGTCGGTCCTTTCGAGGTGCCCAAAGCGATGTCGAGCACCAACTCGGCGACGCTCGCCACACCGTTCCACATCAAAGGCGTCAATTATTCGATCTCATCGGCGTGCTCCACCTCGGCTCACTGCATTGGCAATGCCGCGGAACTGATCCAGTGGGGCAAGCAGGATATCATGTTTGCCGGCGGCGGCGAGGAACTCGACTGGACGCTCTCGGTTCTTTTCGACGCGATGAACGCGATGTCCTCGAATTTCAACAGCACGCCGGCAAAAGCAAGCCGCGCTTACGACGCCAAGCGCGACGGTTTTGTCATCGCGGGCAGCGCCGGCGTGCTGGTTCTGGAGGAGCTGGAGCGCGCAAAAGCCCGTGGCGCCAAAATTTATGGCGAGCTTTGCGGATATGGCGCGACTTCGGATGGCTTCGACATGGTTGCGCCTTCCGGCGAGGGCGCTGTCCGCTGCATGAAGCTTGCCATGCAAGGAATTGACACAAAAATTGACTATATTAACCCGCACGCGACCTCTACACCTATTGGCGACCTGAGGGAGATCGAGGCCATACGGGAGGTGTTCGGCCCGGATGTCCCGCTGATATCGGGAACCAAGTCGCTGACAGGGCACTCGCTTGGGGCAACAGGGGCGCAGGAAGCAATCTACTCGCTACTTATGTTGAATAACGGATTTGTGTGTGAATCCGCAAATATTGAGGAGCTAGACCCAGCTTTTGCCGATATGCCTATAGTCAGGAAGCGCCTCGATAACGTTCGCCTTAATTGTGTCATGTCAAACAGCTTTGGATTTGGCGGCACAAACGCTACACTAATTTTTAGGCGTTACGAAGCCTAACGGCGCAGGGATGGAAAGGCCTAGAATCGCATGACTGGGGTGGACATTGCAAAACCCGCAGCCCTGATGGCGGGCAAGCGCGGGCTCATAATGGGCGTCGCCAACGATCGGTCCATCGCCTATGGCATAGCCCGTGTGCTCGCGGGCCAAGGTTCTGAGATCGCCTACACCTACCAGGGGGATGCATTCGGACGCCGCGCGGTTCCCCTGGCGCAAAACCTCGGCGGCAAAATTATTCTTCCCTGCGACGTCACCGATCTCGCATCCGTAGACGCGGTGTTTTCCGAAATTGCCGCGAAATGGGGTTCGCTCGATTTTGTCGTGCATGCGCTCGCTTTTTCGGACCGGAATGAGCTGAAGGGCCGTTACGCCGACACGACACGCGAAAACTTCACCAACACCATGGTGATTTCGTGCTTCTCCTTCACGGAGATTGCCAAGCGCGCGGCCGCGCTCATGACGCACGGCGGCTCCATGATCACCCTGACCTATGGCGGCTCTACCCGCGTAGTGCCGCGCTACAACGTCATGGGCGTCGCCAAGGCGGCGCTCGAAGCGTCCGTGCGCTATCTGGCGATGGACTTCGGGCCGCTGGGCATCCGGGTCAACGGCCTGTCGCCCGGGCCGATGCGCACGCTTGCAGGCGCGGGCATCTCAGACGCACGCGTGCTGTTCAATTATCAAAAGATGCATTCCCCGCTTGGCCGCACGCCCTCGCTCGATGAGGTCGGAGGCGCAGCACTCTATCTCCTCTCCGATCTCTCCACCGCCGTCACTGGCGAAATCCATTATGTGGATTCCGGTTACAACATCGTAGCCATGCCGCGCCCGGAAACGATCAACGAGAAGGGCGAAGGGATGGCAATCGAGTCTGGAAACGGACAGCGCGCGCATGAGGCCGCCGGCGAGCAGAAAGCTGCGGAGTAGCCTTCGCCGTTGCGAGGGGGAAGCCCGAAGCAGTCCACGGGCGGCAAATGCGCGCCCGGAGCAAGTTGCCTCCGGATCGCCGCGGCGCCAAAGCGCCTCGCGATGACGTTCTGGGTGCGCCATGGTGGATTGCGTAACGCTCAGCAAAAGTTCCCCGGAAGAGGGCGCGCGGCGGCTTGCGCAGGCGGCGCAAATTTTCTTCGACACGGCCTATACCCAGTCTTTCCGATCGGCGGTAGCCAAGCACGCTTTCTTCCAGCGCTGGTTCGGCAATTACGCCGATACGCATCCTGGCGCCTTTCTGTTTGCCTTGGATGGAAACGGGGACGTGACCGGCTATCTGGCCGGCTGCCTCGATAGCTTCTCGCCCGCGTCGAAAACCATCCTCGCCGGCATCGATTACTTCACTCCATCCTTTTGCGCCGCGCTGATAAACTATCCGTCCCACTTTCACATCAACGTGAAGCCCGGCCAGCAGGGCAAAGGAATCGGCCACCTGCTCGTTGCCCGATTCGCGGAGATTTGCGCGGGCGGCGGCTCGTCCGGCATCCACGTGGTCACCGGCGCCTCGTCCCGCGCCGTGAAATTCTACGAGTTCCTGCGGCTTCAGGCCGGTGACGCCATACGCGGGCGCTGACCCCGGCCTTGCCGTCCTTATTCGCGCCATCGCCTCTGGGACCCAGCCGGCTTATTAGGCGGTAATCCTAGATCCGGCAGTTGAGGCCAATTCGCAGGCGAAAACGCTCGCGGATCGAGCCGCAGTGTCGTCCCCGCGCAGGCGCATACGCGCTAACATAAGGCTGGAATTGCTTGGTAACATCGTTTTCGCGGCGGTTCGAGGAGATGGCGATTGAGGGCGGCCGGGATTTGAAGATGCGGCATGAGCACGGGCATGATCGCCGCAAGCAGCGCCTTGGCTGCGAGGCAGGTTAGCCGCCAGAGCGCTGGCGATATTCAGGCGGCCATGCGGAGAGAGATTTCGGGCGCGCTGACTTGCGGCTCGATGAGCAGGACCATCAGGAGATGCGCCAAAATCCAGGTCTTGGCTACAGCTGGGCTTCGCCTGGCGGCGCCGAAAGACCGATGAGGCTTTTCAAGCGCTTGAATGCCATTTCGATGCGCCAGCGGGCGCGGTAGAGCTCGCCGATATCGCTGGTTGAGAAGGTTTTTGCGTCGAGTGAGGTGACGAGGATAACCCATTCGGCGGCAGCCAGCGTGCCCTCGGAAATGACATTGCCTTCCCGTTGCGCGGCACGCCGCGCTTGGGCTCGTGACTTTTCAGCCGCCTCCGGCGGCTTGCGGAAGGCAACGAGCCGCAGCGCCAAGGCCGGGCTTTTTTGCGCCCGATCCCGATGAGCCTATCGAGAACGCCAGTGCTTTCCGCCCCTTTGAGAACAGCCAGGATATCGAGCGGCTTGCCGTCCTCGCCAAGGCCAGCGCGCCCCTTTCCAGCCAGCGCGCACAATGACATCGGCGCCCTGCTCCAAGACGTGCGCCAAAGGATCGGGATGCAAGAAATCCGCGATCCGCGATGAGGATATCTCCTTTTGCAACAGGCGTGCGATCAAGCCGCTCACCGCCTTTTTCATCGGTCAGCTCGACGAAGCTAAAGCGCTCGGCAGGAAGGTCGAAGGTGCAATGAAGCCGCCATAGGCCATTGTTTTCCCTAGCTTCCTTTCCGGCTTTTGGCACCGTTGTCCCATCGAGAAGCCGGATGCGCCTGCCCGCTGCCGCAGGCACGGCGCCGCCTCCAAGCAACTGGCCCACGAGGTGTTCCATCCAGGCACTGCTGTTGCGCAGGCGCTGCAGCAAAGCCACATTGGAAAGGTCCGCAAGGCCCGCGGAAGCAGCCCAGGCACTCGTGGACCTGAGACCCATGCCGCCGAGACAATAGGCCAGGATCAGCCGCAGCAGATCCGTGGCGGACTTCACCGCCCGTGGCCGGAGAAAGGCCCGCATCTCGCGGGCAGAGGCGTCAATCGTGGCCGCGCCGCCAAGCCGCGACACCGTTGTTTGCCAAAGTTCGTTCAGAAGCGATTTGTGGTTATGCCATGCTAAAATTTGACTTGATTCCACATGGCAAGAATTATGTTAGCGAAAAGCCTTATGTTAGCGCGTATGCGCGCAGGCGGGGACCCATGCTAAGAGCTTGTTCCAGACTGATAAATGGATTCCCGCCTGCGCGGGAATGACGGCCGTGTGTGTTGCAACGGTTCCGGATTTAATTTTTTCACACGCTCTTTCGCGGGAATGACGGTCTGGAATCCGTGCCCCGCCTTTTCACCCTTTGGGTGAAAAGGCAACATCCAGCAGCGCGCTGTTCGCCGGGCATTTCCGCACCCACACCAAAGGCAACTGCGATTTCTAGGGTAATAGACGCCTCCGCCCGTCCGCTGTAGCATCCGGTTCCAAAACGGAAGGCTGCATAGATGCAAGCAAGCGTGCCCTCTTCGCCACCCTTGTCCGGTATTCGCGTGATCGAATTCGCGGGGCTTGGGCCTGCGCCTTACGCCGGAATGCTGCTCGCGGACCTCGGCGCGGATGTGCTGCAATCGGCAGGCCGGACGCCTCCGGGCTGTTTCCCGTGCGAAATGCGCCCGTGGATCACGGCCGGCGCCTGCTTCTTCTCGATTTGAAGAAGGCGGAAGCGGTAGACCTAAGCCTGCGCGTCATCGAGAAGGCGGACGTACTGATCGAGGGGTTCAGGCCCGGCGTGATGGAGCGGCTCGGCCTGGGGCCGGATGTGGCGCTCGCAAGAAACCCGAAGCTGATCTACGGGCGCATGACCGGCTGGGGGCAGGAGGGACCAGCTGGCGAATGCGGCGGGCCACGACCTTACCTACCTCGCCCTGACAGGCGCGCTTGAGGCAATCGGACCGGAGGACGGCGCGCCGGTGCCACCGCTTAACCTCGTAGGCGATATGGGGGGCGGCGGCGTTTTCCTAGTAATCGGCATTCTCTCCGCCCTTTTGGAACGGCAAAAGTCTGGTCTGGGCCAGGTGATCGACGCCGCAATTCTCGACGGCGTGGCCTCGCAGCTTGTGCTCATACTGGGCCTCAGGGCCGGCGGCCTTTGGAACGGCGCTCGCGGACAAAATATTCTCGATGGCGGCCTTCCGTTCTACCGGACCTACCGGTGCCTCGATGGAAAGTATGTGGCGGTGGGCGCGCTTGAGACCAAATTCTTCGCCACGCTCGTAGAGGAACTGGGGCTCGACGCCGCCGCGCTGGTGCCGTCGCAGTGGAACCGGTCGCAGTGGCCAGGCCCTGCGCCAGCGGTTCGAGGCGATCTTCGCAACCAAGCCGCGCGACGCATGGGCATCGCTTTTCGATAAAACCGATGCCTGCGTGGTGCCCGTGCTCAACTTCGATGAGGCCGCGCGCCACCCGCATAACGCCGCCCGCGCGACTTTTGCACAGGTTGACGGCACTTTGCAGCCGCCGCCCGCACCGCGGTTTTCGCGGTCGCAAACCTCGCTTCCGGGCCATTCCGCTCCGGGCGAGGGATGCGAGGACGTACTCAAGGACTGGGGCGTTGAAATTTAGCGCTTAATTGAACTGGCTGAAACGCATGAAATCCGGACCGCAGCGTCATTCCCGCGAAGGCGCATACATAGGCGCTAGCATAAGTGCTGACAGATGCCCGGTTCTGCCATGATCGAAGCTTCCGCCCCTCACCCTGTCCCTCTCGGCAAGCTCGCCTTGGCGAGCTTGCAGCTTAGAGCGTCCGCATTCGCGAGCGAATGCGGATGGGGGGAGAGGGGACGCCCTCTCAACGGCTGCGAGCGGGCTCCCTCTCCCATGGGGAGAGGGCTGGGGTTAGGGGCAATTCGCCCAGTTCATTACGCCATTTGGCGTTAAGTTGGCGCGTATGCGCCTGCGCTGCGGCTCGATTCTGCGAGCGTTGTTACCTGCGAATCGGCGTCAACTGCCGGATCTAGGTTCAAAGCGCACGAGGGCCAGCGGGGGCCGATTGCGCCAATTTTGCGGAACTGGTTTCTCAAAAAAGTACGGATCCGGCACGAATTCCGCAGAAATGTGCGGGTTCCATTCCTCGATGCAGAGCCTCTTTGGGGGGGAGGCTCTCTCGAAAGGAGTGCATGCATGCGTTTCATTATGCTCGCGGCCGTGGCCGCAACGGCAGCGGCCTTTTCGGGTGCGTTCCCGGGCAGGCCGCGGAAGGCGCCCCCGTAATCTCAGGGCCGTTCATTCACGGCAATTTAGCCATCTATTTCATCCATGGGGTGGACGCGCCCCAGACCGGTTCCCCTCACCCTGCAAGAGGCCATGGCCAAGGGAACGGTCCGTGTGGTTGAAACCGGCTCGGTCAATGAGCTTCGCATCGAAAACTCGGGTGAGGAGGATCTCTTCATCCAATCGGGCGATATCGTGAAGGGCGCGCCAGCAGGACCGCGTCTTGACGGTGAGCTTTGTACTGCCGGGAAAGTCGGGCGAGGTGCCCGTAGCCGCCTATTGCGTGGAGCATGGCCGCTGGAGCCAGCGCGGGGCGGAGGATGCGGCGCATTTTGCAAGCTCCTACAGCGCGCTCCCGTCGCGCGAGGCAAAGCTCGCTATGAAGGCGCCTGTGGTGACGTCCACCCTCGGTGCGGCCTATGCTGCGCCTTCCTATGGGGCGAGCGAAACGGGCCAGCGTCAGCGCGCTGTGTGGGAAAAGGTCGCCAAGACGCAAGCTAAGTTGTCGGGAGGCGTAAATGCGCCGGTCGCCTCGCCCGCCTCTGCGACGAGCCTTCAGCTTTCGCTCGAAAACCGACAAGCTGAAGGAGCCGCGTGCCGAATATGTGAAGGCCCTGGAGGATAAGGCCGCGGGCGGCAATATCGTCGGTTTGGCGTTCGCGGTGAACGGCCGGATCAACAGCGCCGACCTGTACCCGTCTAATGGGCTGTTTGCCGGAAAATGTGGGTGAAACTCTTGACCGCGAGCGTGACCGAAGCCGTGGGCGAAAGAAAAGATGCATCGGACGGCAATGCGCCCTCCATCGAAGCTGTGCGGGAGTTCCTCGCGGCTGCCGAAAAGGGCACATCGAGTGCCCAAAAAATAGGCAATCTGGCGCGTCAGGAGACCCGCGACGCCGAAAAAGCGCTCTTTGTCGAGGGGGCCCGGCCCAACGGAGAGTGGGTCCATCGGAATTATCTGGCTAAGTGATCTTGATTTGAGGCCGGGAGGCGAAGGATCTCCCTCTGTTCCCCTCCCACCCCCGGACGGAGAAGGAATGTTGAAAAACGCCGCGGCCTCCCCCCCTCTCCCTTCGGGGAGAGGGGCCGGATACAATTTGTGCCGTTTCCCGCCCCCGGAACCCGCTGAAACCGTTGCTTCTGCGCAGCAGGAATAATTGTTTAAGGCTTACGATGGAAAGATGCGGGGACTTGGCGCCTCGCCTTCGGAATGAGGTTGCGGCGTTCCGCGCTGCGGATTATGTTATGTGCATCGATTTGGCCGGACGATTGGGCCGTTTCCGCCTCGCCTTTCGCAATGTGGCGCACGTGTTCCTACTTCTATCCCCAAAGTTCGAAGACCGCCGCGGCATCTCTTGTGACGCGGCTTAGTGCATCGCTAGCGAAAGGACTTCCCCATGAATGTGGGCGTCGTGAAATGGTACAATAGTCAAAAAGGCTATGGCTTTATTCAGCCCGATGACGGCGGCAAGGACGTATTCGTCCATGTCAGCGCGCTCGAGCGGTCAGGTTTGCGCGGCCTTGTCGAAGGTCAAAATTTCCTTCGAATTCAGACCGACAAGCGCACGGGTAAAACCTCGGCAGGCAATCTGCAACTGGCATAACAAAAAAGAAAAGAGCGCGCGTTGGCCGCGCTCTTTTCTGAGAATTTTTCTTTAATTGAAACATTTGGCCCTGACGCCGCCCTCGATGCGGCAGATTTGCACCAGCCCAGCGCGCTTGAGCGCGTCTCTCCATAAGGTCGAGCTTTTCAAGAGCGCGGCAGGCGCTTATTATGAAAGCTCAGGAAGCGATGCGGACTGCACTTGGCATCCAGCTTGCGTAACGAACCTGCAACTTAGGCTGAAAACGGTTAGGCATTGAGCCGGTTCTTAAAACAAACTCTTAAATTGCCGTTAGGTGGATGGACCCCCTTCCATTGGTCCATATGCGAACAACATAAAACTAGAACGCTCTCTTTCGGGTTATCGTTGGAGAGCACGGCGGATAATATCGGCAGACTGGTTATTCGCCGCCCGGCCTCACGCTGGCAGAGATTGGTGGCCAGCGCGGCAGGATTTGGCAACAACGACGATCAGCGGGGTCGCAATGTCGACTGACTTGTTTGACACTTATGCGCGGAGCTTTGAGGCAAGGCGCGAAACGGTGATGACGTTGGCCGAGTTCCTTAAGGGGTGCAAGGCCGACCCTCTTATGTATGCCTCGGCCCATGAGCGGCTGCTTGCCGCTATCGGCGAGCCGCAAATGGTGGACACCGCCAAGGATGCCCGCCTCGGCCGCATCTTCATGAACAGGACGATACGCATGTATCCGGCCTTTGCCGAGTTCTACGGCATGGAGGAAACGATCGAGCGGATCGTCGCCTTCTCCGGCAGGGCGCGCAAGGCTTGGAGGAGCGCAAGCAAATCCTGTATCTGCTGGGCCCGGTGGGCGGCGGCAAATCCTCGCTTGCCGAGCGCATCAAGGCGCTCATGGAGCTTAAGCCTATCTACGTACTCAAGGCGGGCAACGACCTGAGCCCGATCTTCGAAAGCCCGCTCTGCCTTTTCGATCCGGAAGTCATGGGCGAACGGATCGAGAGCGAAGTGCGCCCGAGGCGCCGCCTTACCGGGCTCATGAGCCCGTGGTGCCTGAAGCGGCTCGACGAGTTTGGCGGCGACATCACGAAGTTCCGTGTGGCCAAGCTGACGCCTTCGCGTTTGCGCCAAATCGGCATTGCAAAAACCGAGCCCGGCGACGAAAACAACCAGGACGTGTCCTCGCTCGTCGGCAAGGTGGACATCCGCCGGCTTGAGCTGCTCGCGCAGAACGACCCGGACGCCTACTCCTATTCGGGCGGCCTGAACCGCGCGAAAATCAGGGCGTGCTCGAATTCGTCAAGATGTTCAAGGCGCCGATCAAGATGCTGCACCCGCTCCTGACCGCGACGCAGGAGTCGAACTATGTCGGCTCCGAAAATACGGCTCGATCCCGTTCAACGGCATCGTGATGGCGCATTCGAACGAGGCTGAGTGGCGCAGCTTCAAGAACAACAAGACCAACGAAGCCTTCATCGACCGCATCTATGTGATCAAGGTGCCCTATTGCCTGCGCGTTCACGAGGAGGAGCAGATCTATCAGAAGCTCATCCGCAGCTCCGAGCTTTCGACGGCACCCTGCGCACCGGGCACGCTTGACATGCTCGCGCGCTTTTCCGTTCTCTCCCGCTTGAAGCCGCATGAGAATTCGAGCCTTTACGCGAAAATGCGGGTTTACAACGGCGAGAGCCTGAAGGAGGTCGATCCCAAGGCGCGCACAATGCAGGAATACCGCGATCACGCCGGCATCGACGAGGGCATGGAGGGCATCTCGACGCGCTTCGCGTTCAAGACGCTGTCGGCCACTTACAATCACGATACCCAGGAAGTTGCCGCCGATCCGGTGCACTTGATGTACGTGCTTGAGCAGGCCATCCGGCGCGAGCAACTGCACTCGGATGAGGTCGAAAGCGCCTACATCGAGTTCATCAAGGCGGAGCTCGGCCCCCGCTACTCGGAGTTCATCGGGCACCGAGATCCAGAAAGCCTACCTGAAATCCTATTCCGACTACGGCCAGAACCTTTTCGACCGCTATGTGTCCTATGCCGATGCGTTGATCGAGGATCAGGATTTCAAGGATCAGGACACCGGCCA
>CAWAVJ010000034.1:0-44657 GCA_963785355.1 uncultured Alphaproteobacteria bacterium | reverse complement strand
CCGATGCAGCCTTGATATAGGTTGTTAAGTTTGACTTGGGCAACTCGAACGGGTTTCATACATTTTGACATCAAAATAAACAAAAAACACCAAAAACTCAGAAAATGTCAGAAACGATAATAATGTCAAAGTTTCCAAAAATACCAAGGCCGCTCCCATAGGGTCCTTTACGTGTAAGTTTAAAATATACAATCGGCGGTTAGGTGCTTAACAAGCTAATGTCCCTTTTCAAAATAAATTTCAAAAAATTTTCCGCCCCCAAAATTTCTGGGCTAAAAACCTCGCTGTGGAATGGCTTTGCTGTTCGGTGTGCAGGATCGGCAAACTAAGCAAACATCCCTGGCTTGCCCAACGAAACGCCCAGCAGCCTGTTATCGGGGGGAGCGGTAATGCCGAAATCAAAGAACCCAAATCATCCAACTAGCTTAATTAATGCCAAAACAATCGGGCGAAGAGCCCTTGCGAGATTTACTCACAATCTGGCAGACGGTAAGGTTAAGGATAGCATTAAGGGTGTAACCCGATCAAACTATAAGCCCCTCAATAAGGCCAATAAGAACAAAATTGCGAGCAATGATACATATGAAAATGAGGGAAAATCTAGTGAGAATAAAGGAAAATCTAGGAGAAAAGTCTTGTTTTTCGTAATTTTGACAGCCCATTAGGCTCAGTGCCAGCTCAGAGAAATATTTCCGCTCGGATCAAGGTGAAAAAAGCCAGTAACACTCGCAGCCAGAATTGGCTCAAGGTGAAAAGAGCAAGTAACGTCCGAAGCAGAAAAACTAATCGTATAACTTCCGCAGAAGATAAGGTGAAACAAGAACTGCATCACCTCAAAAGCATAAGAGGTCGCCAAATTGCTATTGGTGTGCAACGTGGGCTTTCCTTAGATGAAGCAACTGCAATTGTTGATGACTATATAGCAGAGATTGAAGCAAGCCTCGCAATAAATGAAGTAGACAAAAGGCAACGGAAAAACACAGCACCAGTCTCTAAAATAAAGACTTCACCTCATAGCCAGGGTCATACAGCAAAACTTCACCCGCAAAATCCTGTAGTGGTGCATGAAACTCCTTCTACTATTGCTTCAGATGGCGAGCGATTCAGTCGCCAAGTAGAGTTTATAGCGGGTCGCTGGTCGTGTAGCAAAAGGGAAGTTAACATCAGACACGATCCCTCTGGATTTAGAAAGAGGTACTTAATGCCTATCAATTCACTTGCGCGATATCAGCTTGCCGGATTAAAGTGTTACTTGACGCAGCGCATATTGATCCATACAAGAACCCGCTATCAAACTACATAAGAAATGGAATATGCTTGCGAACCGATCTTCACAGGCTATTTGACGCTGGGTTAATCGAAATTTTGAGCGATTATACAGTTAAAGTGAGTGGTGACATTATCGATAGTGAATACAGAAAATTTCATAATACAAAATTACATCTCCCCTTGCGTCTTGCGTACAGGCCATCTAGAGAAAGCATTGTTACTATCCAGATACAGAAATAAATAATATATTAGGAATTTAGAGTCAATTTTCCTTTCGCTTTCTCTCCCTCCCACTAAGACTCTATTAAACCTAAAGAAAGAATAATAAAAGATAATCTTAATGATAATATATTAGTACAAAGTGAAACCGAAATACTAACATCATAAGGGTAAACATTTTACTTTAAACCAGTATACAACCAAGTGTCCTTAACGTGGACCATTCGCTCTCCCAAAGATGCTAAGGATATTTCGATAGCCTAATGTCTCTATATTAAAACGACCTACATTAGTTCTTTTAGCGGGGATCAGTGCTTGGATTATTCCTCAAGTCTGTCTCTAACTATTCGGAGGGGTAATAAGTCCTAATCTTCATTAGGCGAAATTCCCCCTGGTAAACCTAAGATTTTTGCTATATGCTAGGTATTAGGAAACCTATTAAGCTTTAGGTCATATTCGTATTTCGACTCGATTGGCATAATACCAGGCCACTTGTACGAATTATCGATAATGTAATTGTAATAATTCTATTTTATTAAATTGAAGATTTATTGCCGTTGCTTCTCATAACTCACCAACTGGTTCTTTGCTTTATAAGCCTCTAGGGCTAACCTAGACGCTGTATTCAAGCGTGTTGGGCATTTTGTTACTTTCATTAGCTCCATAAAATTCTTACTAATTATATTTAGCATATTTCACTATGAAAGTCATTATCTTTTTGTATTGTTATCATTATTTCTTGTTCACGAATTGTAACGCAGTTGCGTTTAGTCGGAAACATAGTTTCCTCTTGTGAGTGCAGATTACGAGGTTGCCTCGAATATTAAAACTTTTGCATTTTCATCTGCTGGACCTATGAAAACACCCCGATATCAAAAATCTCTGGCAAGACATAACCAGAACAAGGCTCGTCTCACCCTTTCGATCCTGATAAGGAAAGACAGGATCAAGGAAGCAGGCATGCCATGCCCTTTTACGCCTTGATCCGTCTTGACCTCACAGAGCCTGCCTGGGGCTTTGTTAGCCCTTTCGAGCTGTCCCACGTTAGCCAACCTTGGGAACGTGTCTGTACGGGCTTCAAATCTCGCTAGCGTTGCCGCAATTGTGCCGATCAGCTCGAAATTAGCATCGCACGTTAGAAACTAAGAACCTGGCTGGCTTGCAGCCACCTCAGATCGCCGCTAATATCCCTTATCATTGCTTATGTTGCAGAGGGGTCGGAGCATGCGTAGGTTTTGGCAGGCATTGCTTTTCGTGTTGCCACTTGTTTTAGGCGCATTCACGCTCGCTCAAACCACCACTGCGCAACCGTCGATAATAGCTGACGAGGGCATAAACAATCCAATAGGCGTAACCCTCTCTGCTGAATGTAAGAAACTATTAGAGCCTCCCCAAAAAAGCCCCGATGAGATAAAATTGATAAACGAAATAGATATACTTCATCAAAATGCAGCCAAAAAGTTAGAAGACCTTACCAAGGAATGGAACAGACAACTTGAACTGTGGAGAGATAAAATGGTTCAAGAGGGCAAAGAACAATCAGACAAAAATATGCCAGAGTATTTAAAGAATATCGGCAATCAACAGCAGCTCCTAATGCAAACGGACGCTGATTGGATTGAGGTGCGACAAAAATCTCAAGAATATGCCCAAAAATACGGATTTCATCCGGCTCCCTCGGAAATTGAACGTCGCCAGATACAGAATTGTCAAGAGACTGGTGAAAAATGGCGGAAGTAATTAGTTAAGAGGGCTGGCGTATGCGGTGGAATTGGCAGGTGTTGACGTATGCGGCGCTGTTCGTTATCGCCGCTTCGTTGCAGGTGAGTGCACAGGACTTCGATGCAGCCGCTTTTCAAAAGCGCGCGGAGGAGCTTTTCAAGTCTGAGCGGTATTTAGAAGCCTTCTCTGTTAGCAAAGAGTGGGCTAGCGGCGGAGAAAGCCGAGACCGCGAACGGGAAACCTGGCTTGGCGACAGCGAACGCTCTGGAAAATCTCGTCTTGGACGCCCTCTTTGCGAAGCAGCCAGATAAAGCGCTAGCCGCCAACCTCCGAACGCGCTTTGAAGCTCGACCCCGATGATGTTGTGGCGGCTGCAAACCATGCTCACGCGCTTTTGTTCCTAGGTCAAACCGATGCAGCGGTCGAAGCCTATACAGAACACAAAGGCCAGACCACCTATATTGGTAAGTGGGAAAAGGTCATTCTCAAGGATTTCGCCGAATTTCGAAGCCGTGGCCTAGCTTATCCTGACATGGCCCGCGTCGAGAAGGCTCTTGCAGAAGCTCCCAAGAGCGCACACGCAGATGACCCCCTAATCTCGCCTGGAAAGGACTTGCCCAAATTTTGGCTCGGTTTTAATGTGCAAGAAGTTTCTGTAGCAACGCTTGATGCTGAATTCAGGTAATGCTGTCAAGACTACGGATACAGCCGTCGCAACGTGCACTTATGATCTCATTTTATCGTGATATTTCTTTACCCTATGTCGAGGGTGCAGGTCCAAGAATCGGGTTCCACCAACTTATTTATTCTCTCAATTCCCACACACCCGTCCATATAGAAAAGTGGGATAACTTCCTAAAAAATTCGTCTCCCGGAGACACCTTAACTTTCGAATTCCTTGAATGGCCGGGTTATGGTAAGTATCCCGGCAAACGCAAATATAGCGCAAAACTCATACCAATGCCGCGCCCTCTGACAAAGATTATTGGCAAAGATGAACCCAATACTGACATTGCTAAGCTCATAAATTTAAGCCGGTTGACCAGAGAATATAAAGAAACCCCCTATCCACGACGGGAAATGATGGATAAATGCATGCAAGAACGCGGCGATAACGCAATATGTATTTAAATAATCGCAAGAGAGAAACCTCCAGAGAGAATTCTTGACGCAAGGCTTAACAGACAAGAATATTTACTTTTATGATAAAGGCGATGACTGTGTTATCGCGGGGTACCGTTCCGATGCAACCGAATAGGAGGATGCGATGGGTCGTTCACGCCACGTAGTGTAATAGCGAAACGATGGCGTTTTTCTTTTCACCGTATATCCGATGATAATATTACAGTATCCAGATATTGGCGGTCGGAGCAACATTGGCTTAGCATTTCAGGAAAGCAGAGGAGATCATGGATAGCCTTGATTATTCTTTTACTTTGTGCAGGATACAGATGATGGGCCTGTACAGACTAGCATTGAACGGTTGTTGTCCCACCAGTAAGAATTTTTTTCGCCTCCTCTCGTGAGGAAGATTTGCCCAATGCGATAGCGATTACTAAATCATCGGTCAGTCATTGTAAGGGGGCGGAGGAAGGAGACAACAAGGCAAGAAAGCTCCAGAGAAGAAGAGTAAAAAAGATGTTAGAAGCCGAAGAGAAGGCTCAGAAAAGAGACGTTGAAGCTACGAAGCTGTAATAAACTATGAAAAGGAGATTTAGCGATTTGTCACCAGGAGACCCAGCCGCACTTCCAAGTTGTCCTCAAGACCCATCTTCAATCTTCAGATCTGGAACCCCAAGCAAGGACGAGAATATAGTCAATGCTTCGGAGAGCAAGTGAGTGAGTCTGCAGTCGAACGACCGCCAATGTTCTCAATTTTTCTATCGAACAGGAGCCATTCACGAGTTTCGCATAAGCGATGTTGGAGTATCAGTAGAAATATGGGGTAGGTTTTCCACAGCATCTCATCGCATTGATTGTGTTTAGAATTTGCACCCTTCACCCGCTCCATAGCGCCCGCCGCCGGTGAAGCACGAGTGAATGGTGGCACCTACCAATCCGCCTCGTGGACACAAAGCCGGCTACCAAGCTCTTCCCGCCGCGGCGGCAACCGCAGAGCCGATGCCGAAACCTTTGAGCACGCCGCGGCGCGTGAAGCGGTCGCCGACGAAAATCTTGCCTTCCGGTCCCTCTGGCATGCGCCGCCCGCCTCCCGAAGCCAATCGGCTGGAACATTGGGTAAGCTTTAATTCGAAGGCGCGCCCGGGAAAAGTACTTATCGTGGCATCAATGCGCCTCGTCCCAGTTGTGGGCGGCGCGGGCGTCGACCTTCAGCGGCACGGAAAACGCCACGGCGGGCTCCGCCGCGCGCTCCATGATGCGGACGGCGGTCTTGATGGTGGCCTCGACCTCGGCATCGGGCGCCTCGAACACGAGCTCGTCATGCACTTGCAGCAGCATGCGCGCGGATAGTTTCGCGGCGGCAAGTGCTGCCGGCATGCGGATCATGGCGCGGCGCAGGATATCGGCGGCTGTGCCCTGGATGGGCGCGTTGATCGCCGCTCGCTCGAAGAACGCGCGCATGTTCCGCTGCGGCGTATCGATCTCGGGGAAATAGATCTTGCGGCCGAACAGCGTTTCGACAAAGCCATCCTCGCGGACCTTGGCGCGCGTCGCATCCATATAGGTGCGGATGCCCGGAAAGCGCTCGAAATACTTGGCGATATAATCGCCGGCCTCGGCGCGCCCGATGCCGAGCTGCTGCGCCAAGCCGAAGGCCGAAATGCCGTAGACGATGCCGAAATTGATGGCCTTGGCGCGGCGGCGCACCTCGCTGGGCATGTCCTTGATCGGCACGCCGAACATCTCGGACGCCGTCATGGCGTGAATGTCGAGCCCCTCGGCGAAAGCGCGTTTCAGCTCGGGGATGTCCGCCATGTGCGCGAGCACGCGCAGCTCGATCTGGCTGTAGTCCGCCGAAATCAGCTCCTTCCCGGGCTCCGCGATGAAGGCGGTGCGGATTTGCGGCCTTCCTTGGTGCGGATCGGGATGTTCTGCAGGTTGGGCTCGGTCGAGGAGAGCCTCCCGGTCGAGGTCGAGGCCAGCGCGTAAGAGGTGTGGACGCGGCCCGTCTCTGCGTCGATATGCTGGGGCAGAGAGTCGGTGTAGGTGTTCTTAAGCTTGGCGAGCTGGCGCCAGTCGAGCAGCTTCGCGGGCAGGCGGCGCTGATCCTCGGTCAGCTCTTCGCTTGAAACCAGAATCCTCCAGCACCTTCGCGCCGGTGCTCCATTTGCCGGTTCCGGTCTTCTTACCTCCAGGCAGGCCGAATTTGCCAAACAGCAAATCCGCGACTTGCATCGTCGAGCCGATATTGAAGCGCTGGCCCGCGAGCGCGTAAATCTCGTCCTCGATGCGGGCGAGCTCCCGCGCGAATTCGCCCGACAGCCGCGCGAGCACCACGCGGTCGACCATCACGCCCGCAAGTTCCATTTCGCCGAGGATCAGAGGCATCGGCCGCTCCAGCGTCTCGTAGACCGCGGCCATGCCCTCCGCTGCGAGCCGCGCCTTGAACAAGTGCCACAGGCGCAAGGTCACGTCGGCGTCCTCGGCGGAATATTCGGTCGCCTTGTCCACGGGCACGCAATCGAAGGCGACCTGCGTCTTGCCCTTGCCGGCGACTTCGTTGAAGGCGATGGGCGCGTGGCCGAGATGGCGCTTCGACAGCTCGTCCATGCCGAAGCCCGCGAGCCCGCCCCGGCCCTGATCGACCGCATAGGCCAAGAGCATGGTGTCGTCGTAGGGCCAAAGCCGCACGCCGTAGCGGCGCATGACCACGAGGTCGTATTTGATGTTCTGACCGATCTTGAGCACGCTCTCGTCTTCGAGCAGCGCCTTCAGGCGCGGGATCGCGTGCTCCAGCGGGAGCTGGGCGATTTGGCCGATGCCGGAAAAATCGAGGCCGTCGCCGGCCCGGTGCGCGAGCGGGATGTAGCAGGCGCGGTTCGGCTCCAGGGCAAGTGCTACGCCGCACAGACGCGCCGCCACAGCGTCGAGGTCTGTCGTCTCGGTATCGAAGGCGACGAAACCCTGTTGCGTCGCGACGGCGATCCAGTCTTCGAGCGTCTGCAGGTCTGTGATCTGCGTATAGCCTGCGTGGTTGAATGGGATGGGACGCAGCCAATCCTGCACCCGGCGCAGTTCCGCCGCGGGGCCGGCCATGGGCGCAGCGTTCCCGGCTTGCGGCGCTGCCGCTTGCACGCCGGCTCTGGACGCGGCGGCGCTTCGCCGGGCGCCGCTGGTTCGACGCCGAAGGCTTCCGAATCCGCTTCGTCAGCGAGTTGAATTCCATCGTCGCGCAGGAACGCAGCAGCGCCTGCGCGGTCCGGCTGCTCGACCGCCGGTGAGTCGAGCGGCAGCTCCACGGGCACGTCCGCGTCGAGCTGCACCAGGCGCTTCGAGAGCCGCGCCTGTTCGGCGAAGTCGATCAGCGACTGGCGGCGCTTGGGCTGCTTGATCTCGGCGCATGCGCCAGCAGCGTTTCGAGATCGCCATAGTCGTTGATCAGCTCGGCCGCGGTCTTGACGCCGATGCCGGGCACGCCCGGCACGTTGTCGACGCTGTCGCCGCACAGCGCCTGGACGTCGATCACCTTGTCCGGGCCGACGCCGAATTTCTCGTTCACCTCGGCGGCGCCGATCGGCTTGCTCTTCATCGGATCGAGCATGCGAGATGCGCGTCGCCGACGAGCTGCATCAAATCCTTGTCGGAGGAGACGATGGTGACCGTCGCGCCGGCCTTCGCGGCGGCGGCGCGGCATAGGTGGCGATGAGATCGTCGGCCTCGTAATCCGGCCGCTCGATGCGGGCGACGTTGAAGGCGTCCGTCGCCTCGCGCACCAGCGTGAATTGCGGCACCAGATCCGGCGGCGGCTCGGGCGCGGTTCGCTTTGTAGTCGGTCGTAAATGCGGTTGCGGAAGGTGGTCTCGGCGCGGTCGAACACCACCGCAGATGTGTCGGCGTCGGTCCTTCGCTCCGCAGCAGCTTCAAGAGCATGTTGCAAAAGCCCAGCACCGCGCCCGACCGGCGTGCCGTCGGGCGCGCGTCAGCGGCGGCAGCGCGTGATAGGCGCGGAAGATGTAGCCCGAGCCGTCGATGAGATAGACGCGGCTGCCGGGCGGGATGGCGGCGGCAGCTTCGGGTTGCGCGGCGGGAGACAGCGCGGGCCGTTCTGAAATTCCGGTAAAACTCATGGCGAGAATATAGGACAAAGCGGCAAGCGCGGCCAACTGCTAACTCTCACATTAGATCGCGTCGCGTTCAGGCGGAATTGCCTGAACGCGAAAAACGTGATCGCCAACGAAAAACTAGAGCACGTCGCGTTTCCATTGAAACGCGACGTGCTCTAAACGGTTGTGGAATTCACTGCGTCTAGAATCAAAAGCCCTGAATTGCTCAAACGAAATTCATGAATTAAATCGGCCCTTCGCTGAAGCAAGTTTGAGACATCGGAGGTCGAGCAATTTCCAAGCCGCACCCAAATGCATTTTGGCGGCGGACCGAATAGAAGTGCCCTCTGGCGGAAGTCCTGATCCTTCGAAACGATGATGAGCCCGTTCACTGCCGCAAAATTCCAAACCACAGCATCGTCAACCCGGGAGAGATCATTCCCGCGCACATGCCGGCACCCCGGAAAAATCGTCTGTAGCGATAAACAAAGCTTGAACGAGAGGTTTTGATCGAAGAGCGGCACCGCTATTCAGCCGGAACAACCGAAAGGCGGCGCTCGCGATCCGCGGCGAAAGCCGGGCAGGCGCGAATATCTTCCTGGGTGAGGTCTGGAAAATCCTCCAGGATCTCCGCTTCGGACATGCCCGACGCCAGATATTCCAGCACATCGTAGACCGTGATCCGGAGCCCGCGTATGCATGGCTTGCCGCTTCGCTTGCCCGGCTCGATTGTGATGATGTCCCGGTAGGTCACGGACAAAATGTGAGCGCACGCCGCATTCGCGTCAACGGGAGTTTTGCATTTTCGCTCCATCGGGCGCGCAATGCAGCACGGGCTAAAGTGTCCTGCCTGAGCTCTGGAAAATCGTCCAGGATCCCGGCTTAGGACATGCGCGCCGCCAGATATTCCGGCACATCCTAGACCGTGATGCGATGCCCGCCAGGCGGAGCCGTCTTGACACCTTAAGCCTTATCGGCCAAGCCGTTGCGCCAGAGGGGCCCACGGGGAGCGTCTCGGAAGGACCGGAGACGGGATGAGCAGCATTGCGCCGCAAAGCGAGGCAGCGGGCTGGGGCCGGAGTTTCAGCAGCAAGATCGCGGCGGCGCAATCCTGGCCTGCAAACTGGGTTGCCGCCGGGGGCGTGGTCCTGTTCATCGCCGCCTTTACGATTCATGGGGCCATCGTCAGCGCGGGCGGAGCGCTGCATTTCGATGTGCTCGAAGCCTACGCCTGGGGAAAAGAGTTCCAGCTTGGCTACAATCAGCATGGGCCGTTTTGGGCATGGATCGCGGGCGCCTGGTTCCTGCTGTTCCCGGTGAACAACGCTTCGTTCATGCTGCTCCAGGCCATAAACTCGGCGCTGGGCCTGTGGGGCGCCTGGAAGCTCAACGGGCTTTTCGCCAAAGGCTGGACGCGCCATGCCGCGGCGCTCCTGCTGGTAGCCACGCCGCTTTATGTCACCATGGCGTTCAAGTATAACGCCAACACCATCTTCGTTTCGCTGTGGCCGTGGACGCTGTTCTTTTTCGTAAGATCGTTGGACGGCATGAAAATGCGCGATGCCGCCTTATTCGGGGCCTTCGCCGCGGCGTGCATACTTTCCAAATATTATGCGGTGATCCTGTTGATCACCTGCGGGCTCTCGCTATTCCTCCATCCGAATGGCCGCAAATATCTGCTTTCGCCCTTGCCTTGGCTGGCGGCGGCAATTTTTGCCGCGCTTGTGCTGCCGCATGTGCTGTGGGCGCTCAGGAACGATGCGCCCCCGGCCGCCTACGCCATGAGCATAACCGGGCGGGACTGGCTGTTTACAATCTACTGGGCCTACCGCTTCGTTCTGGATAACGCGTTCAATTTCGGCGGTGTGCTGGCCATACTTTTGCTGGCCTGGTGGATGTCGAAAGCCGGCACGGTGAATGAGCCGGCTGAGCGGCTGCCGCAATCGCGGCGGCGCTTCCTCGCGGTGCTCGTGCTGGCGCCTCCGCTCCTGACGGTTGCTTTCGGACTGGCCTTCCGGCTCAAGCTCCTGGCCGTCATGGGGGTTGGCATTTTTCCGCTCCTGCCGCTGTTTCTCATGCAGTTTGCCCCAGCCCTGGATAGCCGGCGCTGCTTCCAGCTTGCCGCAGCGGTGGCGCTGGCGATAACGGTTGGCGCGGTGGCCGCCGCCCCTATCGAACGGGCGATTATGATCCATAGAAAAAGTTCGTCAACCAGTGCGTCCGCCGGTCAACCGGTGCGCGATCTCGCCGCAGCCGTTACCGCTGTTTGGCACGCCGAGACGCATACACCGCTCCGCATTGCCGGCGGTGCCCGCCACAGCTCCGACGGCATCAGCTTCTACAGCGAGGACCATCCATCGAGCTTCGGCGATCTTTCCTTTGCGAGATCGCGCTGGGTGACGCCAGAAAAAATAAGGAAATATGGGCTGCTCATAGCCTGCGCTCATGAGGATTCGCGTTGTCTCGGCCAGGCGGCCGGGATACTTTCAGGGAACTGGAGACAGATTCCCATCGGCGTTAGCCGCACGTGGGGAGGCACGCGCGCGCCCGAGGTTGCGTTCGATATCTTCATTATGCCGCCCCAGCAACCATAGCAGGAAAGCGTTTCGACGCCCAGCCACGAATGCTTACAATTCCGCGGTCGGAGCCGGCTTGACACCCTAAACCTTATCGGCCAAGCAAGTTGTACGAGAGGAGCCCACCAAGGGGAGCATCTCAGGGAGCCGGCTGGAGACGGGATGAGCAGCTGTGTGCGGCAAAGCGAGGCAGAGGGCTGGGGCCGGAGTTTCAGCAGCAAGATCGCGGCGGCGCAATCCTGGCCTGCAAACTGGGTTGCCGCCGGGGGAGCGCTCCTATTCATCGCTGCCTTCACGATCCATGGGGCCATCGTCCGCAGCGGTGCAGCGCTGCATTTCGATGTGCTCGAAGCCTACGCCTGGGGAAAAGAGTTCCAGCTTGGCTACGATAAGCATGGGCCGTTTTGGGCGTGGATCGCGGGCGCCTGGTTCATGCTGTTCCCCGTAAACAACGCGTCGTTCATGCTGCTCCAGGCCATAAACTCCGCCTTGGGCTTGTGGGGCGCCTGGAAGCTCAACGGGCTTTTCGCCAAAGGCTGGACGCGCCATGCCGCGACGCTCCTGCTCGTCGCCTCGCCGCTTTATACCGCCATGGCGTTCAAATATAACGCCAACACGATTCTCATTTCGCTGTGGCCGTGGACGCTATTTTTTTTCGTGAGGTCGCTCGATGGCATGAAAATGCGCGACGCCCTGTTATTCGGTGGCTTCGCCGCCGCTTGTATACTTTCCAAATATTACGCTGCGATCCTGCTGATGACCTGCGGCTTGGCACTGTTCTTTCATCCGAACGGCCGAAAATATTTCTTATCGCCCTTGCCATGGCTGGCGGCGGCAATTTTTGGCGCATTTGTTCTGCCGCATGTGCTGTGGGTGCTCAGGAACGATGCTCCGACTGTCGCCTACGCCATGAACGAAACCGGGCAAGGCTGGCCGATTGCGATCCAGTATGCCATGCGCTTTATTCTCGATAGCGCGGTCAGTTTCGGCGGTGTGCTGGCTATACTGTTGCTGGCTTGGTGGACGTCGAAAGCCAGCCTAGAAAATGAGCCGGCAGAGCGGTTGCCGCAATTGCGGCAGCGCTTCCTTGCCGTGCTCGCGCTGACGCCTCCGCTCCTGACGATTGTTTTCGGACTAGGCTTTCAGCTACGGCCCCAGGCAATCTGGGCGGTTGGAATTTTTTCGCTTATGCCATTGCTTCTCATGCAGTTTTCCCCAGCCCTGGATAGCCGGCGCTGCTTCCAGCTCGCGGCGGCTGTAGCTGTCGCCATAACGTTCGGTGCCGTGCCCGAAGCTCTCATCGAAAGGGCGGTCAAACAAGCCAAGCCGTCCGCCGCTCTGCCGGTGCGCGAGCTTGCCGCAACCGCTACGGCTCTTTGGCACGCGCAAACTCATGCGCCGCTCCGCTATGCCGGCGGTCACCGCCAATTTGCCAACGGCATCAGCTTCTACAGCGGCGACCATCCATCCAGCTTCATGGATCTTTCCTATGCGGCATCGCCTTGGGTGACACCAGAAAAAATAAGGAAAGATGGGTTGCTCATAGCCTGCCTTCATGAAGATTCGAACTGTCTTGGCAAGGCGGCGGGACTGCTTTCAGGAAACTGGAAGCAAACTTCCATCAACGTGAGCCATCCCTGGGGAAGCATCCGCGCGCCGGAGTTTGCGTTCGATGTCTTCGTTGTGCCGCCCCAGCAACGCTAGTGCCCGCTATCGCTGAAGGATGAGGCCACTAGGCACAAACCTGGCTGCTCAGGAGAGCTGGAAGAAGCGCGACGCGGATTGGAATTCAGCGAGCCGGGCTTTCATGCGCTGGCTCGCTTCGAAGTCCTCGCCCCAGCGCGAGACCTGCCAATTCTCATCCGTGTGGGCTGCGTCCCAGGCGGCGGCGGCATCGAGGTCCCCGCCTACGTGAGCCAGCGCGATGAGCGCGGACCCGGTGAGCGAGGTCATCGCATGCAGCGCGGTAAGCTTGAAGGCATCGAAAGCGGCAACAACAGCGTGTATCGCCTCAAGGGAATCAGGCGGCTGCGCGACATGCGCGATCCCGCTGGAGATCAGGAACGGGGCGCCGTACTGGGCGCTGGCCCAGCTCAAGATGGGGTTCCACGCTTGCGCCTGAGCCGCGGCCAGCCCGGCTGGATACGGGGCCCGGTAGCAAACGAGGTCCGCCGCCGCATACTTCACGATATCGTCCGCTACCTCGGTTTTCCTATCCCGGACCGTATCGATGGCGGTATTCGCCAGCTTCGTCAGCGGCAGGCTTGCCGGCACCACGGTCTCTCCCTGCGCATTCCACTCGTCCGCGATGGCTTGGGCAAGGCCGCACGTTGGCACCGCCAGCGGTTTGCCGGCCGGCGTCTTGATCTGGCGGCCATCGAGCAGCACGGAGAACGCGCCGCCATCCCGCTCCGCCACGTTTGCGGATTTATAGAAGCGCTTCGCTGCGGGCCGGGAAGGTTTCATGCCACTGCCTGTCCTAAACCGCGCGCCGCAGGGACGCACGCCAAACCTGCCAAAACTGGCGCAAGGGATTCAGCGCCGGGACCGTCTGCAACGGATCGAAGGAGGGGGCAGCCATCGCCTGGAGATAGGGCCGGACAAGGGCGAGCGGAAGGAATGCAGGCCATGCGGCCCGTTTGAGCTTAGGTGACGTCTCGCGAAACTGGCGCAACTCGCGATTGGCCTCGTCCCTGAAATCGGCCAGCGCCGCGCTGAGCCCCGTACTGGCCTTGCCGGCGTAAAGCCACGCCAGATCGGCGCCCCGGCTTTCCAGGTAGGAGGGAGGCAGCAGCAGCCTGCGCCGCGATGCCTGGAGCGGGACCGTGCGCAGCCTTTCCGTCAGGCCATAGGCCACGCCCGCATGCGTTGCGGCCTCCTTTGCCGCCTCGCTGCCATCCCCGAGGATCGCGGCGGCAAGCTCAAAAAGCGCTCCTTCCGTTTCCTGAAGCGACGAGCGGAGCTCCTGCAAATTGGCGGGAGGATCGCCCGAAATTTCCGGGGTACGCGCGTCGATCATGCCCATAAGGCGATGCCTCGGCAGATCGTGCGCCAGGATGGTGCGGGAAAGCGCATCCGCGATCGCGTTGCCGGTTTTCATGCCCGGCGCTACGAGCTCGATGGCATCGCGCCACCATTGCAAGCGGATTTGCGCCACCATCGGCTCGCGAACCGCCGCGGCGATGTGCGCAAGCTCCGCGTTGAACGCATAGAGCGCGAGCAGCCCTGGCCGCCCGGACGCTGGCGCGAAGAGCGCGCTCCAATAGCGCTCCCGGTCGCGGACCTTCACAAGGTTCGCCGCGGCTTCGTTTTCAAGCCGCCCCTGCCCGTCCTCAGCCGGTTGCTCTGCACTCATAGCGGCAGCAGCGCCGCTATGAATTGGCGGTTCTCGGCAAGAAGAATATTGTAGGTCCGGCATGCGGCTCCTGTGTCCATCGCCTCCAGGCCAAGTCCGCGCCGCTCAACAGCCTCGATGAAACTGGCTGGCAAGAGCGCTAGCTTCGGCCCTGTGCCGAGCAGCAGGAAATCGCAGCAAAAACCCTCTTCGGCATCCAGGAAGCCGAGCAACCCCTCTTCGTCGAGGGCAGCCATCCTTGCCGTGCGCCACTCGCGAATCCCGCCGGGCGAGACCAGCAGCGCGCCGCGATGGCGCTTGCCATCGAAGTGAAATTCCCCACCCGGATAGGCTGAGATGGCTCCCCGGCTGGCAAGCAGTGTGAACGGCGCACTCATTTACCGGCGTATCCCGCCATTTTGGGCTGCTATGCGATAAACAGCTGAGACCTTAACCGCGTTTCTTGGAGCGCCCGCGAGCCTGCCCTTTGCCGCGTCCGGGAGGCGTCCTTTGCGCGCCACCTTTCCTAGCGGAGACCGCCGCCAATGCCGCCTTCGATGCTTCCGCCTGGGATACCAGCTTTCCCGCGCCGTTCATTCCGGCCCCGTCAGCGTCATCCTCGGGGATAGGGAGGGCTTCCTTAGCCGTGGCGGCAGCAGAAAGCGTTCCGCGCGCGGCTGCTTCCTTCTGGCCAGGCTTGGCTTTTTCGAGCCCGCTCCAATCGCGCTTCACGCCGATCAGGATCAGGAACGGCGCCGCGATGAAGACCGACGAATAGGTGCCGACTAGCACGCCGAACAGCATCGCAAAGGTGAACCCGCGGATCACCTCGCCACCAAAGAAATAGAGTGCCAACAGCGCCATGAACACCGTGCCGACCGTCATGATCGTGCGCGACATCGTCTCGTTCACCGAAAGGTCGAGCAGATCGCCAAGCGGCATCTTCTTGTAGCGCCTCAGGTTCTCGCGAATCCGGTCGTAGATGACCACCGTGTCGTTGATCGAATAGCCGAGGATGGTCAAAAGCGCCGCGACGATGCTCTGGTCGAAATCGATGCCGAAAAGCGCGAATATGCCAACCGTGAACATCACGTCGTGGATCATGGATACGATCGCACCGATGGCGAATTGCCATTCGAAGCGGAACCAGACGTAAATGAAGATACCGATATTGGTGAAAACCAGGGCCCAGATCGCCGATGTGACCAGCTCCCCCGAAACGATGCTGCCAACTTGTTCGCGCCCAAGCTCCTTGCTTCCCGCGGGGATAGCCGCGAGCACCTTGTTGGCCGCCGCCGTTTGAGCGTCGGGACCGCCGGGCTGCTCGGGGAAGCGGATCAGGAACTCTTTGTCCGAGCCAAAGGACTGGAGCTGGATTCCGCCAAGCCCCAATTGCGAGAGCTTGGTCCTAAGCTCCCCGGCGTCGGTGGGGCCGGGCGTCTCGATCGTGATCATCGTTCCGCCCTTGAAATCGATGCCGAAATTCAAGCCTACGGTCGGGAGGAGGACCATCGTCCCGACGATGGCGAAAATCGACAGCCCGAGGCAGAGCTTGAAATACTTCACAAAGCGAAGATTTATCTTCTGCGGCAGGCGGAAAAGCGGCTTCAGCATCATGGCTTAAATCCGGGCTAAATTTCTAGGACGGCAGGCCGCGTCTCGCGCAGCCATGTCGAGACCATCAGGCGCGTGACCGTGATGGCGGTGAAAAGCGAGCTCACAATGCCGAACGACAATGTTACGCCGAAGCCGCGGATCGTGCCCGAGCCGAAGGCGTAGAGGGTCAACGCGGCCAGAAGCCCGGTCAAATGCGAGTCGATAATCGTCGCATAGGCGCGGTCGAACCCTGCCTCGATGGAGGAGATCACTCCCCTTCCGCCTTTCATTTCCTCGCGTATGCGCTCGTAGATCAGCACGTTGGCGTCGACGGCCACGCCCATGGTAAGCACAATGCCCGCGATGCCCGGCATCGTCAGCGTGGCGTGGAACAGCGAGAGGCAGGCGATAACGATCGCGATGTTCACCACAAGCGCGATGACCGAGAATATGCCAAAGAGCCCGTAGCCCGCGATCATAAGAAAGGAGACCGCGATAAAGCCGATAATCGCAGCGGTTCTGCCTTTCTGTATCGAGTTTGCGCCAAGCGCCGGGCCGACCGACCGCTCTTGCAGAATGGAAAGGGAAGCGGGCAGTGCGCCGGAGCGCAGCAGCAGCGCGAGCCTGTTGACTTCCTCCACGCTGAAATTGCCGGTAATCTGGCCGTGGCCGTTAGGAATTTCCGAGCGGATCACGGGTGCGGAGATCACCTTATTGTCAAGAACGATGGCGAAGGGCTTGCCGATATTCTCGCGGGTCACGCGGGCGAAAGCGACCGCGCCCCGGGTGTTGAACTCGAAATTGACGGCGCGCTCGCCAACCCCGCCGGTCCTGTTATCGTATCCCTCGCGGGCATCGGTGAGGTCGTCGCCGCTCACGATCACTTCTTTATGCACCAGCACGAAGCGTCCGGGATGCTCGGTGTCGGGCAAAAGCTGATCGTCCGGCGGCACGCCATTGGCCTGCGCCTCTTCCGGAGATTCGCTCAGATCGACGAGCTGAAACGTCAGCTTTGCGGTCGTGCCGACACGCGCCTTGACCTCAGCCGGTTCGAGCCCTGGAACTTGGATCAAGATCCGGTCTTGGCCCTCCGCCTGGATCGTCGCTTCAGTCGTTCCCTCGGGATCGATGCGCCGGCGTATAACCTCGATCGACCGCGAAACCGCGTTCTCCACCCGGTGCTGCACGCCGGGCGGCGTCGGCTCGATGGTAATCACGCCGTTGTCGCTGCCCGCGACCGCCAAATCGAGCCCACCGCCGCCCCGGCCCGTGATCAGCGAGGCTGAAACCGGCTGCGCGAGCCTTTTGAGCCGGGCGAGCGCATCTTCCATCTTTGCCGGGTCTTTCAGGGTCACGCGCACCTGGTTTCCAGCGATTAGCACACCGCTGTGCCCGATCTTCTCTTCGCTCAAGGCGCGCCGGGCATCGGTCTGCAGCGATTGCAGCCAATCCTTCCTGAGCTGAACCGTGTCGATCTGGTAGAGCAGCGACGTGCCGCCTCTGAGGTCAAGGCCGAGCGGCATGCGCGGAAGCTGCACCCAGGAAGGCAACCTCTCGTATGCCGAGTTGGGGACCAGGTTCGGCACGGCGAGGACCACCGCCGCTATCGACAAAAAGAGCGTCACCGCCGCGCCCCAGCGCGAGAAATGTAGCGTAAATCCGAACATCGAAATCCGATCCCTTATGCCATGCTTTCTAACACGCGCCGCTGCGTAGATGCGAATTCTCCATCGTCATCGCGAGGCGCGTTAGCGCCGTGGCGATCCACGCAGCAAACACATCCCTTGCATTTGCCGCTCCTGGATTGCTTCGCTTCGCTCGCAATGACGTCTGACGCCGCGCTCATCGTATTTGACTTAGCCGTTTGGTTGAGTTCCGCCGCTATCGTCGCCAGCGGGCTCCGCTTTCGCTTTTTCCTTGACGGGCTCGCCGCGGCCTCGAACGTCGGTGAGCGTGGACTTCAGCACCCGCACCTGCACGCCCTCGGCGATTTCCACCCGGACCTCGCCATCGGTTCCCACCCGCACAACCTTGCCGACGATGCCGCCCGCCGTAACCACCGTGTCGCCGCGTTTCACCGCCTCGATCATCGCCTTGTGCTCCTTGACCTTCTGCTGCTGCGGCCTGAAGACCAGCAGGTAGAAAATCCCGAACACGAAGACCATAGGAAACAGGAAGCTCGCGATATCGGAGCCGCCGGGCAGCGCCGGCCGTCTGGGCAAATGCAGGAGAAATCATCGAAAGTCACCGTTGTGTGCGGAAAAGGGTTGCGCGCCTGGAAGCGGCGCGGCCTCATTGAGCTTAGTCTTATAGCGGCTTGCTTGAAGTTCGCAACATTTCGAGAACGCCACGTTGCGCTGATGGTAAAATAGCGCATAGTGCGCCTGTAAACCAGCCCTGCCACACCTTTTGCGCGCATTCTTCTCAGCCGCCCGGCACCGCCTCAATGACAAACACTTCGCCAACACTGGATGCAGCCCTACTCCGCATTGCCGAAGCGCTGGAGCGTTTATCGCCGCCGCCACCGCCGGCGCCCGGTTTCGCAAGCGCGGACGCCTTTATCTGGCTGGCGGAGGAAAACCGCTTCGTTCCCGTGGGGCGGGTCAACCGGGTGCCCATAGCGCTCTTGAAATCCGTGGACCGGATGCGCGACACGCTGCTGGCCAACACGGAGAACTTCGCGCGCGGGCTTCCGGCCAACAACGCGCTGCTCTGGGGCTCGCGCGGCATGGGCAAGAGCTCGCTGGTAAAAGCGGTGCATGCGGAAATCGCGGCAAGGCAAAGTGCCGCAGGCACGGGCCTTCTGAAGCTCGTCGAGATACACCGCGAGGATATCGCCAGCCTGCCCCGCTGCCTATCGCACCTGCGGGGGCGGCCAGAGCGCTTTATCCTGTTCTGCGACGACCTGTCTTTCGACGCGGACGACACCTCTTACAAGTCGCTCAAGGCGGTGCTCGAAGGCGGCATCGAGGGCCGGCCCCAGAATGTAGTCTTCTACGCCACCTCGAACCGCCGCCACCTTATGCCGCGCGAGATGATGGACAATGAGCGCGCGACCGCGATCAATCCCGGCGAGGCGGTCGAGGAGAAGGTTTCGCTGTCCGACCGCTTCGGCCTATGGATCGGCTTCCACAATTGCAGCCAGGACGATTATCTTGGCATGGTGCGGGGCTATGCCGAATATTACGGGTTGGCGGCGCCGCAGGAGCGGTTGCGCGCCGAAGCGCTCGAATGGGCAATGACGCGCGGCTCGCGCTCCGGCCGCGTGGCGTGGCAGTACATCCAGGATTTCGCCGGCCGGCTGGGCCAGGCGCTGGAGTAGTAAAAGTCCCCCTCATCCTGTCCTTCTCCGCGCCAGCTCGCCTTGGCGAGCTGGCATCTTTTTGCTGCCGCATCCGCAAGCGGATGCGGACGGGGAGAAGGGACGCCAAAATTAGCCGCAGCGATATTTCTGGGGTCCTCTCTCCCCTTGGGCAGAGAGACAGAGTGAGGGGGGTCTTCTCCGAGCTACAGTTCGCGAGGTGGGCGGGAGCTATTGCGCGGGCGGGGCCTTGAAGTAGAGCAGTTCGGCGCTCAGCGAGCCGTATAAGAACGGCTCCTGCTGGCGCTGCGTCTTGTTGCGCACATCGTCCCGCACTCTGCGGAACAGGAAATTGATCTCCAGGCCCGGTTCCTCGATGTGGTTGAGCAGCGCCTCGGTGAAGGGGCTGTGCGCGCCCTCGCCGTCGAGCGCGGTCGTGCCGTGCTTTGCGGAATAAGCCACGAGCACGTTGCCCTCGGGCTCGACATTGGCTAGCCCCTGCCCGATTGCCCGCGTGCCGCCGAGCGAACGCGACATATGCTCCAGGAAGGGGTTGTTGCGGCAGGAATCGAGTATGATGAGCCCGAGCTTGGAGGCGGCGTCGACCTTCGCTTGCACTTGCGTGAGCGAGATCGCCTCATCGCTGACGTGCGTATCCCGTGAAAGCTCGGCGTCGACTGGGATCAGATAAGAGACGCCGTTCATCTCCAGGCCGTGGCCGGCGAAGAACACGACAGCCCATTCCGCGGTCTCCGCCATATCGCCAAAGTGCTTCAGAGCCTGGCCCGTCTTCTCACGGTCCAGGTCGTACATTTCAATGACCTCGCCGAAGCCTAAACGCCGCAAGCTTGCCGCAACGCCGGCTGCGTCGTTCTTGGGATTGGGAAGCTGGGCGGCATGAGCGTAGTTCGAGTTGCCAATGACGAGGGCAACGCGTTCGGCGCGGCGAGCCTGTTCAGCGGGCGCAGGGGCGCGCTTAGCCTCCGGACTTGGTACAGGCGCGACCGCCTGCGCTCCGCGCTGCGCTTGCGTAAGCCGGGCGATGCGCTGCCGGACCAGCTCCTGCCGCTGCTTGTCCGTAACCGTTACGGCCGGCAGATCCAGAACCTTGCGGTAGTCGGCGAGCGCTTTCTCCGCATCATTCTTTCTTTCGTAGACCCTTCCACGATTGAAGTAAGCCGGCGCAAATTTTGGATCGAACGCGATGGCCTTATCGAAGCTGGCAATCGCCCGGTCTGCTTCTTGTCTTGCCGCATAGATAAGGGCGCGATTGGCGAACGGGAGCGCGAAATGCGGGTTAAGGTCTATCGCCTTATCGTAGTCCGCGAGCGCACGCTCAAAGTCGTGCTTGGCGTGGTAGGCGTTTCCCCGGCTGTTGTAGGCATTGGCAAGCTGCGGGTTAAGGCCGATGGCCTTGGTTACTTCCTCAATCGCCTTATCGTACTCGCGCTTGCGATAGTGCATAAACCCCTTGCAATCGTAAGCTTCGGCGTAATCCGAATCGAACTCTATCGCCCTCTCGCAATCTGCGAGGGCTGCATCGAACTCCCCTTTCTTTGCGTAAGCGAACGCCCGCGAAACGTAAGCCGCGGTATGATCCGGCATCAGTTCGATTGCTCTGCTGGCATCGGCAATAGCGAGGTCGAAATCCCCTTTGAACCGGTGAACGATGCTCCGGTTGATTATCGCCACCACAAGTCCGGGTTCGAGCCGGATCGCCTCGCCGTAATCCGCTATTGCCCGGTCACGATCGCCCTTCGCGTTATACGCTGCGCCGCGGCTATTGAAGATCGCGGCATTTCCTGGGTCGGACTTGATCGCTTCGCCGAACTCAGCGATTGCCCGGTCTTGATCCTCATTAGCAAGATCGATGAGGCCCCGGTAGTAAGCGGCGTGAGCGGGGTCGAGCCTTATCGCCTGGTTCAGATCCTCTACAGCCTTGGCCTTGTCCTTCGCCCTCGTGTAGGCCAAGGCTCGATTACGGTATGCAGAAGCAAGCTCCACCGGATCTGACACGCCCTTTCCGATAATCCGCGTGCACGCCGCGATCCGGTGGTCCGGCGTGCCTGTCCTGCAGGCGGACCAATCGCCGGCGGATGCGGACATCGGCAGCAATATTGCAAGGAAGAGATAGGCTAGTGCGGAAAAAACGGGCTGCATCGCATCCTCCGGCTAAAGTGGCTTTGGCGTAGTTCTTACCCGGATTAGTCTCGCCTGCGTTTGGGAAGGTTCAATTATTATAAAATCTGTTGCGCCTGGCGTCCATTCGCATGGAGATAACTTTCTGTTGCACAGGCGGCTGCCGATGCTCCAGCGGCGGCGGATGACGGTCTGCCTCCTACCACAGGAGCGAGAGCGGCAGTTCCGTCGTGCTCTTCACCTCAGAGATCGCCATGGAAGAATTCGTGAACTGCACCGAGGCAACCTGGCTCAGGTGCTTGCGGAAAAAGGCCTCGTAAGAGGCGGTGTCCCGCGTAATGACGCGCAAAAGATAATCGGTTTCGCCCAGCAGCGTGTGGCATTCCACCACCTCCGGGAAACGCCGCACCGCTTCCTCGAACAGCGGCAAGGTCCGCTGGCCGTGTGCCTGCAGCTTGACATGGGCGAACACCATCATGTCGAGCCCGAGCTTGTGCCGGTCGAGGATCGCGACCCGCTTTTTGATAATCCCGGCCTTTTCGAGCTTCTCGATGCGCCGCCAGACAGAAGACTGCGACGCTCCGGCCCGGCCAGCGATCTCGGCGGTAGAAAGCGAAGCGTCCGCCTGGAGAAGCAGCAAGATGGTGCGGTCGATCGCGTCCAGTTCCTCGGGCATGATTTATGCACAAAGCCCTTTCGCTTTGAAAAAAAACCTCGATCAGCATAAACCTTGCCCTCGAGCTTTGCAAAGTCCTTTCACGATTCCTATGTCATACTCATAAAAATATCGCCGCGAGCAACGAAGATACCGGGGAGAAGCCCATGGATACGCTCGTATACGCGCCCTCCGTCGATCTCGACGAAAAGTATCGCGCCCAGTCAGGTGAGATTTTTATTACCGGCGTTCAGGCTCTTGTTAAGCTTCCGCTGCTGCGCCGGGAGACCGATGCCAAAAACGGTTTGAACACAGCGGGCTTCATCTCGGGTTATCGCGGCTCCCCGCTCGGCGTTTACGACAAGCAGCTTTGGCACGAGCGCGAGCGGCTCGCCGCCCACCAAATCGTCTTCCAGCCCGGCGTCAACGAGGAACTCGCTGCGACCGCCGTATGGGGAAGCCAGCAGGCCGGGCTTTTCCCCGGCGCCAAGTTCGACGGCGTTTTCGGCATCTGGTACGGCAAAGGGCCGGGCGTGGACCGCTCGGGCGATGCGTTCAAGCACGCGAATTTCTTCGGCACCGCGCGGGCTGGCGGCGTGCTTGCCTTTGCCGGGGACGACCATTCCTGCAAATCCTTGACGCTCCCCAACCAAAGCGACTTCGCCTTCATGGACGCGGAGATCCCGGTCCTGAACCCGGCCGATATCGGCGAGCTGCTCGAATTCGGCATGAAGGGCTTCGATCTTTCCCGCTTTGCCGGGCTCTGGGTGGGTATCAAAGCCATTGCCGATACGATGGATGCAAGCGCCACGGTCCGGGTCGACCTGCATCGCTACAGGACCGTCAGGCCCGAAGGCGTCCCCTCTCCAGCTGGGGGCCGCAACGGCCAGCTCCATTTAACGCCGCCGCAACAGGAGGAATTGCACCGCCATTTCCGCTTGCCAGCCGCGATGGCGTTTGCGAAGGCGAATGGCTTCGACCGGATTGCGATGGACGCAGCCGTGTCGCGCTACGGCATCGCGGCATCCGGCAAGGCTTACCTCCATGTGCGCCAAGCCCTGCGCGATCTCGGCATTACCGGCGAGCTGGCGGCCGCGCTTGGCATCCGGGTGTATAAGATCGGGCTGGTCTGGCCGCTGGACGATCGAGGCGCGCGTGCCTTCGCGGACGGGCTTGAAACGGTGCTGGTGGTTGAAGAGCGGCGCGATGTGATCGAGCACCAGCTTCGCGCTGCGGCTTACGGCCTCGCCGATGGGCGCCGGCCCTGCATTTTAGGCAAGCGCGACGCCAACGGCGCGCCTCTCATCAGCGACCTCATGGATATCGCTACGGCCGATGTGGCGCGCGCCATTCTCGCGACTATGCCAGGGGAATTGAAGTCGCAAGCACTGCGCGAGGCCGAAGCCCGTCTGACGCAAGCCGCGAAGGCCAACAGCGCCCTTGCGCCGCTGCACGTGCGCACCCCGTATTTCTGCTCCGGCTGCCCGCACAGCACATCGACCCGCGTGCCGGAGGGAAGCCGCGCAATGGCCGGCATCGGCTGCCATTTCCTCGCGACCTACATGAACCGCAGCACCGACAGCTACACGCAGATGGGCGGAGAAGGCGCTTTGTGGGCGGGCCAGGCGCCGTTTACAAGCGAGCCGCACATCTTCGCCAATCTGGGCGACGGCACCTATTTCCACTCGGGCACACTCGCTATCCGCCAGGCCGTCGCTGCCGGCCATAGCATGACCTACAAGATCCTCTATAATGATGCCGTGGCCATGACCGGCGGGCAACCCGTCGACGGCCAGCTTTCGGTGCCGAAGATCGCGGCGCAGATGCGGGCCGAAGGGGTGCAGCGCATCGCCGTCGTCAGCGACGATCCCAAACGCCACCGCGGACACCCCGATATTCCAGCAGGAACTACCTTTCATCCCCGCTCGCGGCTGGACGCGGTGCAGCGCGAACTCCGGGGTGTGCCGGGCGTCAGCGTCATCATCTACGATCAGGTTTGCGCTACGGAAAAACGCCGCCGCCGCAAGCGCGGGCTTCTGGAACAATCGGCAAGCCGGCCCGTTATCAATGCAAGCGTCTGCGAGGGTTGCGGCGATTGTTCCCGCGCCTCCAACTGCCTCTCCGTCGAGCCGCTTGAGACTGAGTTCGGGCGCAAGCGCAAGATCAATCAATCCACTTGCAACCAGGATTTCTCCTGCGTGCAAGGTTTTTGCCCGAGCTTCGTCTCCGTTTACGGCGGCAAGCCGAAGCGGCGCCCGGCAGTCTCGCATGAAGAGCGCGAGCTGCCGGAGCCCGCGCTGCCTGCCATCGGCCCGGATGGCTACAACATCCTTATTACCGGCATCGGCGGGCTTGGCATCACCTCGCTTGCCGCAATCCTTGGCATGGCGGGCCATCTTCAGGACCGGCAAATCCGCGTTATGGATCAAATCGGGCTCGCGCAGAAAGGCGGCGGCGTCTATTCGCACCTTAGGATCGCCGCCCAAGGCTTCGACCTTTACAGCCCGCGGATCAGCGAGGGCCAAGCCGACCTGCTTCTGGCGGCGGACCTTGTGGTGGCGCACGGCAAAAGCGGCCTGCCCGCAATGAGCGCGCAGCGCACGGCGCTCGTTTGCGACGCGGAAGTGGTGCCCACGGCCGAGTTCGTGGCGGACAATGCCACGGGCTACAAAGCGGACGCGATGATGGCCCGGCTCAAGGCGCAGGCGCGGCTCGCGGCGCATTGCCCTGCCCAAACAATCGCAACCGCGTTTCTGGGCGATACCATCTTCGCGAACATGGTGCTCACCGGCTTTGCTTGGCAGAAAGGGCTGATCCCGCTCGACCGCGGCGCGATCCTGCGCGCGATCGAGTTGAACGGCGCGAGCGTGGAGGCCAACAAGGCGGCGTTCGCTCTGGGCCGCGAGGCCGCCCTGGACTTGGGCGCGCTCATGTCGAAGGTGGACCCCGCGCCGCAAATCCCGCAAACGTTGGGCGAGCTGATCGAAATCCGGGTGCGCGATTTGATCGCCTACCAGGACGAAGCCTACGCCGCCCGCTATTGCGCTTTCGTCGAAAAGGTTGCGCGCCGGGAGGAAGCCATCGCTCCGGGCAGCCAGGTCCTGACCGGAGCCGTTGCCCGCAATCTCCATAAGCTCATGGCCATCAAGGACGAATACGAGGTGGCAAGACTTTATACGGATGGCCGGTTCGCCGCGCAGATCGAGGAACAATTCGAGGGCGATGTGACGGTCAAGGTTCACCTCGCACCGCCGCTTCTGGCGCGGCGCAACCCCGATACCGGGCTGCCGGAGAAGCGCACTTTCGGGCCGTGGATGCTCAAGGCTATGAAGCTTTTGGCTAAGGGCAAGCGATTGCGCGGCACGCGCTTCGACGTTTTCGGCCTGATGGCCGAGCGGAAGGCCGAGCGCGCCCTCCTCGCCGATTACGAAGCGCGCATCGAGAGGCTTCTGCTGGGGCTTACGCGCGCAAACCTGGCGCTGGCAGCGCAATACGCCGCGTTCCCGATGCGATCCGCGGCTTCGGTCATGTCAAAACGGCGAACATCAAGAAAGCGGAGGCGGAATATGCCAGGCTTGAGGCCGCGCTTAATGCGCCGGCGTGGCTGAAAGCTGCCGAGTAGTAACGTCCCAAAAATCGAACGCAAACGTCACAGCACTATTCGCGGTCTTCCAAGTAACGGGTGGAACAGGCCCTGCCAGACGGTGTTCCACAAGCTCGGGGGCGATTACCTGGCGGCTAGCCGCGTAACACAGGTGCCCGCAGCGGCCAAATCGGCAAATCCGGCGTGCAGGAACCCAAAGCGAGCTTAGGCGCTAGCAGAATTGCCTGAGGGCAGGGGCGGAGCGCCAATGCTCAACCGCAATGGAGGACAGATATGTCTTTATCGCAAACCGGAACTATGATCGGCGAGAGCGCCGCCTATGGCGGCTTCGTCGATGCCGCAGGCGGGATTGTAACGATCGTGCTGGCAATCGTCGGTCTATCGGGTACAGCGCCCCAAATGATGGTCTCAATCGCAACGATTGTCTTCGGCGCTGCACTTCTGATCCAGGGCGGGGCGATGCTGTCCGAATACGCCCAGATCATGTCGCCCCAAGCTCCAACATCCGCGCAATTTGGCGGGGGCAGCCTCTCCGCCGTATTTCTCGCTGGCGCTGCCGGCATTGTGCTCGGCATTCTCGCTTTGCTGGGAATAAATCCGCCAGTGCTGACTTCGGCTGCGATCATATCGTTTGGCGCGGCCCTGGTGTTTAGCAGTAATACCGTCTGGCATCTGCATTCCGTCAAGCGGGCCGCGCTGACAACCTCGCCGCAAACCTCTGCTTCACCGGCAACTGCAGCGTCCGAGATGCTTGCGAACGAGATGGCTTTCGGTTCCGCGACGATGCAGGCGCTGGCGGGCTTGGCTGCGATTGTGCTTGGCATTATCGCGCTCGGAGGGGGCAACGCCACGGTGCTGCCACTTGTTGCGTTGCTGGCGCTTGGCGGTACACTCATCCTGACGGGAAGCACGCTGAGTGCCACGGTGATGGGCTTCATGCGGCCGGGTATCGGCGAGCAAATTACCCGCACCCAGACTTAATTTTGGCGTCAGGCGAGGAGCGGGATTCCTCGCCTGCGGCCATTGTCAATGCCGCCCGGATACCGGCGGCGCCGCCATCCAAGACGAGGTGAGTTTTTGGAGGGTTCCCGCGAAGTGGCAGCCCTCGACGCTGTAATCGGTGGCCATCTTGCTCAAGAATGCGAACTGCAACTGAGCCAAATCCGCTATAGATCGGCAGCCGGAAATATCGGAAGTCAGAGAAAGATACTGCTCCCACCTTTTGCTAAAGAAACGGCAAAGCTCAATTTGCTGCTCGACCATACGGCGGAAGATGTTATCGCTGTAGTTTTGCAGTTGCGTTGGTGCTTTATAAAGATCGCCATCGGCAGTTCGAATTTCCACCTGCTGTTTTGACTGACTCCAGGAACCTTCAGCGAGTGCGTCTAAGTTCTTTTTCCAGGCATCGAAAGGCGCAAAGTACATCCCCAGCACAGGTCCCGCATCGAAGCCCGGTTGCGATAGTGCGTGGTGCGACTCTTCCATTTCAACTACCTCTGGCCACCGAGACTGCGCTGATACGACCATTATACGTGGTTGCCGTTGACCGATATCAAATCGATGCCAAGCACACGCTGGAACGCTTCATCGTTCTCCACGGTGAAGTGATCAGGTTTAACCTGGACTTTACTTAATTATTCTGGCGTAGTCTCCGTTTCAGCTTCGCACAATGCGTGCGCTCGCCAGCGCATCCTCAAGATCCCTATGCAAATCGCCGCCGGCCGAGCCGGCCTCCGCGGCGATCGACTCGACCTCGACGGCGGCCGAAACCGCCGCGAGCCGCAGCCGGAAATAGACGCGAACCCCGGCATGGCGGAACTTCATGGGCAGCGTTACAAGCGGCGGCGCCGACCAATCGAGGTCGATCTCGCCGGGTTCCGCAAGCTCCAGCGTGCCCGGTTTGAAGTAAAGCTCGGCTGAAGATTGCACCAGGCTTTGCAGATTTGGCATATGGCCGATGCGGATGAACGCGGCGAAATCCGCCGCGTCCGCAAGCCTAAGCTCGGAGGCAAAATCCCTTAGCGCCGCTCCAAGCGTGCGCTCGGCCGCGGCAAGGTCTTGCGGCGCGCTTTCGAGGATATCTCCGGGAGCGGTGGGGCCGCGCTCTGTCACTGGAGCGGATCCGTTGCTGCAACCTCATTTGGCCGGCTCATTGGAAAACCCTCCTTGGGAAAACCCTCCTTGGGAAAACCCTCCTTGCTGAAACGCCGGCGCTCGATCTCCGCAAGGACCCAGTTCGCGGCCTTGTGTACGCTCGCCCGCGACTCGGCGGGCAGATCCTCGCCCGCGCCGATGAGATCGTTCGCGATCGATAGCCAGAGCCGGCGGAACTCCGATAGAAGCTGCAACTGCTCGTGGGACGCCGGGCGGGCTTTGTCCGCGGCTTCGATCAACTCGATGGCATTCGGCAGCTTTTGACTTTGCACAGGCACGCTTGCGGGGGCCGGCAACTCTTCGCAGATCGCGGAATAAGCGAACTGATACATGATCGTCTCTCCAAATCGCGGACTTGAGGCTCTGCTTATCGCACACGACGCTTATGCCAAGCGTGAGAGAAAACCGGCCTCCACTGCCGCCGCCCCCGGAGCGCAAAATCCGGGATTTGCCCTTTTTCGCCGCCGCGAATCTTTACAAAAGACGGGGCTTTTCGATTTGAAGTAGTTTAGCACAGGCGCGTTAAAGGACAGTTAGGAGGTACACAGACACACTAATGCATTGATATTACCGACTTAACATTAGCGCTGCTCCTCCTGTCCCAGCCGCGAAATTGGCTAATTTGCGATCTGCAAATATATTTAATAGGGTTTTGGAGGAGCAGAAATCGGCCTAAAGCGGGAAAAAATTCGCAGAAAGACGGCGGCGGAAAATATGCCGGGCCAGCGTTTACCATCCGCGCATTAAGCATACTGCGCCGCCTAGCCGGTTTTACGATCTATTAAGGCTCCGCCAGCTCGCAGCTTTCACGAGCTGAGCGGGGACAGGAAAGGCCCACACTCGGTCGCTATCCCGGGCAATTGGCGGATCACTTTCAAGTGGGATGGGCATTCAGGCCGGCGATCTTGCCAAGCATCTGGGCGTTACCCGGCAGTCTCTATCCAATTTGATCCATGAGAAGCGGGCGGTTTCCCTGGAAATGGCGAAGCGTCTGGGCCAGGCGTTCCGGAACGGCGCGCGGTTTTGGCTGGCCCTGCAGATGCAGTGGGATATTTCGGCACGCGCAGCGGGAAAATCCTGTGGAGGTCGCGCCGCTGGAGTGGAAAAGCAAGACGGCTGCCTAGTTCTTGTCCAGGCCCTTGATAAGGTCCGGTAGGGCGGCTTTCAGATTCCTCCCAGGACAATCCGTGCGCGCAAGATCATTATGACTTCTTATGCTTTCGATTTTGATGCTGTATTTCCCAGCTAACCATTTTAGGAGCCGCTCCAGTGAGGCTCGGAACTGCGCGGGACTGGGCTGCTCCGTTTCAAAATTGCCCTCCACCACTATTTGCACTTTGCCCTGCGGATCATATGCGGTGTTGGTATCTCCCGCATAGTTTATGTCGCGGCCCTCGCCGATGCGCCCAGTAACATCAATATAATAGTGGTAAGGTACGTCCCCCCAGGCGGGCTTGTCTTTTTTTCCAACATGCCCCGGAGCTTGAGAGAAACTTTGAAGTCCGCGGAGTTTTTTGTTCCATGCTCAGCTCGGGGCGCTGCCTAGTCGAGGTATGATGGATTATAATGCCATTGGGAATTTGCTTCCTCATAAGCGAAACATCCGCCGGCTTCGCTGCCCAGCCCGACCGCGGTAGTATTTCGGGAGCTTCAGCGACAAGTCTTTCTTCCGCAAGAACTTGTAGCGGCAAGCTCATACAAATTGAAAGTAACACATGTACGAGCTGGACTTTTTTCAACACGGGTTCTTTATGTAAGCGGTTGGAAATCCGGTGCCTTTAGCTCGCGTTGCGATAGTGTCTGCAGCCTCCCTCGTCATCGGCCCCAGAACACTACAATACCATCCCCGTGCGAAGTTTGGGTAGATCCGGTCGTTTGTGTCGATCACGTATCCAGCAAACTTGCGGGCCTCATTGACGGTTACATCATAGCTCTTCGAACAATAATGAATGGCGTACCAGCCGCACACGTTTTGTGGGTGTACGGCTTCTTTCTGCCGTTTAATTTCTTCTTCCAGCGCCTTTAAGCGCATTTGTATCTGCAAGGAATTGATGTCGGAAGCTGTGGCTACGGGGTCTGGGTGTCCTGGGGGAACAAGAAAGAGTTGCTCCTCTCCTAAGGAGCCGTAAAGATAAGGCTCTTGCTCACCCCCAGTTGCCGCCATCACAGTGTCGCGCACGGCGCCGACGGCAAAACGTATCTCCTTTCCAGGCACGGGCAATTTCCTGACCAACGCAGCGGCAAAGGGGCTATTGCCGCCGCTCGGCCCATCCTGTGCGACAGTGCCATGCTTAGCTGAGTATAGGACCAGCACGCCAGCATCGGGTTCAACTCGCTCCAAGCCGCGAGACACACTGCGCCTCGCAGGCAAGTCGATCATCCGCCCTCGTGAGGGGTCGCTGCGGCAAGCATCTATGATGACTGAATTTTAGCCCCTTTGCCGGCTCACGGCCTCTTCCAAGCTGCGCTGACTGATGGCTTCATTCGGCAAATCGGCCGCAGCCTTCAAGTCTGCATCCACTGGAATGAGATAGTTTACCCCGGAGCCGAAGCCGTGCCCGGCGAAATAAACGATAGCGACGCTGGCGCCACGTGCCTCTCGGCCAAAAGTAAGGATCGCCTTGCGCATGGCATCGTAACCCAAGTCGAAATTTATCGTCACATCATCGCTTGCAAAACCTATGGTCTTTAGCATCAGGGCGACCGCCTCCGCATCATTGCGGGGATTATTAAGTAACGGTGCGTGTTGGTAATTCGAGTTCGCAATGATAAGGGCAATTCTCTTGTCCGCAAGCGCTGGCACACTACTACTTAGCCAGGCGAATATGAAAAAAGCGAGCCAGCGCATGACGAGCAGCCTCCAAAGGCTCCTATTTTTATACTTTTACGTACTGCGTGTGTCGAGCCGCTTCATCACGGCATAGCCATCTTTGGCGCTTCTTGTGATTTCTCTACATCGCAACCTTAATGCGTCCAGCTACCGATGCGGCCGTACTTGAAATTATCCGAGTACGACTTCTTCGAAAAGCCGCGGGGATGCGGCTCGAACACGCGGTAGGGGATGCCGTTCTGCTCCGCGTAGGCGATGGCCTCCTCCTTGGTCTCGAAGTAAAGCTTCACCTGCGACAGCATATCGTTCGAGCCGGTCCAGCCCATCAGCGGCTCGGTTTCGCGCGGGGTGGCGGGCTCGTAGTCCAGGAGCCATTCCTTGGTTTTGGCCAGGCCCGATTGCATGGCGGTTCTCGCCGGCTTGTAGATGCGTGCGAACATGGTGCCCCGGTTCCGATGGTGTTGCGCCCCGAATTTGGCGCAAGCCAGCGAAAATGACAATGACAAAGCGCGCGGCGGCGCGCTTTGGGGACATCGCTTCGGCCGGCCGATGGTTCAGCTTCTGGCCGGCTGAAGCAGAGTTCGCAAAAGTGGCCTTCCCGGTTTTGCGAAAAAACTCTGAGCGAACGTTTATCGTGAGCGACAAGCGCTCACTCTGCGAAAACAAACGATACTAAGCGGGCATTCGTTGGGTAACCAACGAATGCCCGCTTAGTATCCGCGTGGCGGGATTGGCCTGAAGATTACGACCATTGGGAATATTCCCAATTGACCCATCCTCCGTTTGAGGACGAAGCCGGTGCCACGGCGCCTTGCTGGCCTTGAGACGCATCCGCCTGGCTCTTCAGATCGTTCAGCAAAGCGCTGGCTGCCGTTTGCGAGGCTGTGGCGTCGCCCGATTGCACGGCGCTCAACAGGCTATTCAGATCGGCCTGGAGTGTGGACTGGGTGCCGTTCGTGCCCGTGGACGCCGTGGAGGACGTGGGGGACGCCGCGCTGGTGTTCAGGCTGGCGAGAACGCTCTGGAGCGAGGTTGCCGCACTTTGCGCGCCGGTCATGTCGCCCGACTGCACGGACTGCAACAGGCTTGCGAGGTTATGCCGGAAGGAATCGAACTGGCCCAAGCCGCTCTGCTGGCTTTGAGACGCTTCCGCCGCGCTCTTCATGCCGGTCAGCAAAGTGTTGGCTGCCGTTTGGGAGGCCGCGGCGTCGCCGGATTGCACCGCGCTTAACAGGCTATTCAGATTGTTGAAGAATGTGGATTGGGCGCTGTTCGTGCCCGAAGTGGACGCGGAGCTGGAGGTGAGGCTGGCAAGCTGGCTCTGGAGCGCGGTTGCGGCACTTTGAGCGCTGGTCATGTCGCCCGATTGGACGGACTGCAATAGGCCAGTCAGGTTTTGCCGGAAGGATTCGAACTGGGTCGTGCCGCTTTGCTGGCCTTGAGACGCTTGTGCCGCGCTCTGCATGCCGGTTAGCAAGGTGTTGGCTGCGGTTTGGGACGCCGCGGCATCGCCCGATTGCACGGCGCTCAACAAGCTATTCAGATCGGTCATGAATGTGGATTGGGCGCCGTTTGTGCCCGGGGCCGCCCCCGTGGAGGACGTGGAGCTGGAGGTGAGGCTGGCAAGCTGGCTCTGGAGCGAGGTTGCCGCACTCTGAGCGCCAGTCATGTCGCCCGATTGCACGGATTGCAACAGGCTTGCAAGGTTGCTTTGAAAGGAGCCGGACTGGCCTCCTGGCGGCGGGGGAGGGGGCGGTCCCATTTCGCTTTGCTGCGCCTGAGATGTCCCTTGGCCCTGCGAGGGCCCCGCGATTTGCAGGCTTATCAAGAGAGCGGATAGCGTGCTCTGCGCTTGATTGCTTCCCTCTGTAGCCTGTGTGCCCTCCGATGCAGGCTGACCGCCTTGGCCCGAATCCGATGTTTGACTGCTGGCGTCGCCGGTATTTTGCCATTGATGACGATGCCGGACCGTTCCCAGGTCTACACCGCCGCTAATGCCGGAGATTGACATGATGATCCTCAAAAGGAGTTGTTTCTTTCAACGCTGGGTACAGAAAGAAGCCGCAGGGGACGCATACGCCCCCGCGATTCGCCTGTGAGTATAAAGCTAAGCTGCCGCCACTGCCGCAGCAAGAAGTGTTGCAAATTGCAACAACCCACAGTTGCGATTGGCGGGTATTTGGCAGTGCACACAAAGAATTGCCGCCGGCGATCGCATAGCGATCTTGGGCTGTAGCGTTATTCCACGCCGGGGACGCGCGGCAGAAAGTTCCGGCCCTCCTTCAGGGCGAACTGCCAAAAGGCCATAGCGGCGGGCGCCAGCTCCTTATCCTGGCGATGCACGAGATACCATTCGCGGATGGCGGGCAGGTCCCTGATGTTGAGAATGACGAGCCGCTTGGCCTGAACCTCGAGCTCGATAGTATGAGCCGAGATGAACGCGAGGCCCAATCCGGCCATGACGGCCTGCTTGATGGTCTCGTTCGAGCTGATCTCGATCCGGATTGCGGGCTCGGCGGAGGCAATGCCGGAGAACAGCCGTTCGAAAAGCGCCCGCGTTCCCGAGCCCACCTCGCGCACCAAGAGCTTCTCCCCGGCGAGGCAATGCCGCTCAATCGGCTCCGTTTGCGCGGCGAGCGGGTGGCTTGGCGGGGCGATCATGACATGGGGGTGTGGCCCTAATACCGCTTCCTTCACAGGAATGCCGTCCGGCGGGCGCCCCATGATGCCAACGTCGATCTCGTAATTCCGCAGCGCCGAGACGGTTTCGGCGCGGTTCCCGATGCGCAGTTGCAGCTCGATTTTCGGGTGCCTTTCGGCGAAGGACGCCACCAGCCGTGGCGCGTAATATTTGGCCGTGCCGACCACCCCGATGGTAACGCGGCCGCCCGCGAGTCCCTTTATGGCCCGCAATTGATCGGCGCTATCGGAGAGCAGCGCTTCCATGCGCGCTGCCGTTTCAACGAGCTGCAGGCCCGCATCGGTGGGCTTTAGCCCGGCCCGTGTGCGCTGGAACAGAAGCAGGCCCAGGCGGTCTTCGAGCAGTTTGAGCTGCTCCGTCACCGCTGGCGGCGTCAGGTATAATTCATTGGCCGCGAGCGTGATTTTTCCGGTTCGCGCGATTGCCGCCACGGCCCGCAGCTGGCGGATGGTGACGTCTCGAATGTTCACCAAGAAGGTTTTTCCTAACGACCCATGAAGTTTATTCTATTTTCCTTAATCTACGGCATCCGGCATGATTTCTCCAAAGAAAAATGCGACAATGCGCCGCAGAATTAGATGCGGCAGTTAGTCGCGGCAGCACGCCTAAAGCGAGCCACGGATGGGGGGAAGTTTGACGCGTTTTCGGCGCTTCGCATTGCGCGTTCGCAAGGACTTATGTTTGGCCGCGGCGCGTTCCCTGGCGGGCAGCACGATGCTGCTTGCCGCTCTCGCTGCCGGCGCTTCTGGAGCCGCAGCCGGCGACAAAATCGAGCAGCCCATCGAATTTCCGCACGACGTACATGCCGGAAAGTTGGGCATCAACTGCATGTATTGTCATACCTATGCGCGCCGCAGCGCAGTCTCGGGAATCCCGCCCCTGCAGAAGTGCATCGGCTGCCATGAGAATATCGAATCCGTGAAAGACAAGCCGCGCATCAAGAAGTTGTTCGAGTATTGGGAAACGAAACAGCCCATCCCGTGGAAGAAAATATATAACCTTCCCGATTTCGTGCGATTCAATCACGAGCGGCACATCCAGCGGTTCGTCTATCAGCAAGGAAAACCCGTGCAGGAAGTCTGCGCGCTGTGTCATGGGGATGTGAAAACCATGACCGTCGCTGAGAAGGTGACGCCGCTCACCATGGGCTGGTGCGTATCCTGCCATGAGCAGGATCACAAGGTGGACAGCACAAGTGCAAAAACCACCAACGGTCCAAACGACTGCTCCTATTGCCACAAATAGTTCGCGCACCAAGCAACCGGGCCGGAATGAACACGATCAATCGTAGAAAATTGCTGAAATTGCTGGGCTGGAGCAGCGCCTCGCTCGCTGTTACCGGTTGCGGAAACCCGCCCGAGTTCGGCGTCGAGACGGTGGAGTCCTACTCCGAGCCGCGCGACTTCATGGTGCCAGGCGTCGGAGTTTACTACGCCTCCACCTGCACGCTGTGCGAGGCGGGCTGCGGCGTCAAGGGCCGGGTGCGGGAAGGCCGCATCTTGAAGCTCGAAGGCAGCCCGGAATCCGCGATCTCCAAGGGCCGCCTGTGCGGTCTGGGCCAAGCCTCGGTCCAGCATCATTACAATCCGGACCGCTTGAAGGAACCGCTGCTTCGCCAGAATGGCAGCCTTCAGCCCACCGGGTGGGACAAGGCGCTGAGCCTGATTGCGGAAAAGACCCAAAACGCGGCCGATAAGTTCGCATTCGTGACCGGCCCATTAAGCGGGCATCTCAAGGTGCTGGTCCAGAGCTACATCGAGGCCCTGGGCTCAAAAAATCACTTCGTGTACGACCTTCTCGCGAGCCGGGTCAATCAATCGGCGGCAGAGAAACTCTACGGCATTTCCAACCCGCATTTTCAGATAGACAAGGCGAAGCTGATCCTTTCCTTCGGCGCCGATTTTCTTAACACTTGGGGTTCGCCTGTCTATTTCTCTGCGCAATACGCTGAGTTCCGCAAGGCGAACGACGGCAAGGCGCGCGGCGTCCTGATCCAGGCCGAGCCTCAAATGACGCTGACCGGCGCCAATGCGGATCGCTGGATCGCGATAAAGCCTGGCACCGAGGGCGAATTCGCGCTGGGCCTGGTCAACGCGCTGATTGAAGACGCGCGCTATGCCAAGAACGTTCCTCCCGCCATTGCCGATGCAGTCCGCAAATACGATAAGGCGCGGGTCAGCAGGGAAACCGGCGTTAGCGAAGAGGTGTTCGGCCGCGTGCTGGCGCTCTTGCGCGAACGCAGCCCAAGTCTCGTTCTATCTGGGCCATCGGCCGAAGGGCATGCTCACGGCGCCCAAAACGCCGCGGCGATCATGCTGCTCAACGTGGCGTTGGGCAACATCGGCAAGACCGTCGCCGCGCCGCCAAAAATTCCGTTCCCGCAAATGGCTCCGGCCGGTGGCGATACCGCAGCGCTCAATGCGTTCAACGATGCGCTGGCGCAAGGCCGCTTCGAGACGGTGTTCACCTTTGGTGTGAACCCGGTTTTCACCGCGCCCGGCTTCATGAAGCTGCGGGATAATCTCAAGAAAGCGGCATTCAAGGTCGCGTTCACGCACTACCGCGACGAAACGGCCGAGGAAGCCGATCTCGTTCTTCCCCTCGATTCCGCGCTTGAGGATTGGGGAACGCATGTCGCGGCGTACCAGCCGGACGGCGTGCAGATCCACATGCAGCAGCCGCTCATGGAACGCCTTTACGCGCAGGGCACGCGCTCGCTCGGCGACGTCTTGCTGACTTTGCTGAAGCAACAGCGCCCGCAGGAATATAATCAGTTTCCGGATTATTACGCCTATTTGAAGAGCGCGATGATCAAGAACAAGTCCGCCTTCAAGGACGCCCCCGCGGACGATGAGGAGTTCTGGTATCAGACGCTGAGCCATGGCGTCCTCAACGTCGCTAGCCCCGAGCCGCAGCAGATTGCGGTCAATCCGGGATCGCTCGGCCTCGACCTGCCCGAGCCAGCCGGAGAAGACCCGCATTATCCGTTGCAACTCGTGCCGTCGGTGCGCGCGAATTTCCGCGACGGCCGTCACGCGAACCTGCCGTGGCTGCAGGAAACCCCCGAGCCGCTGACCACAATCGTCTGGGGCTCCTGGCTTGCAATCCACCCCAAAACCGCGGAGCGCATGGGGATAAGCGAAGGCGATATCCTGGAAGTCGCCTCGAAAAGCGGCACTCTCAAAGTGCAAGCCTATCTGTTCCCGGGCCTCGAACAGGGCACCGTCGCCATCCCCATCGGCAACGGCCACGAAGCGATGGGGCGCTATGCCAAGGGCGTTGGCGTCAATCCACTGAAAATCCTCGACCCCGTGTTCGAAAAAACCACCGGCGAACTCGCCATGTATGCCACGCGCGTGTCGGTCCGCAAGACGGACGATACCGTGACGGTTGTGAAGGACGAGGGCTGGAGGCCGGGCGCCGTCAACACGCAACTCGGCCGCAAGATCGTCGTCACGATGGCCGCTGACAAAGTCAAGCTTTTCCCGGAGGAATAATGTCGATCACCAGAATGTTCCGGGATTGGGACAAGTATCGCACCACCATTCCCTCCGGCGACCTCGCCAAAGACCACCCTGAATACAAATGGGTAATGGCCATCGATCTCGATATATGCACGGGCTGCAGTGCCTGCGTGGTGGCCTGCTATGCCGAAAACAATGTGCCGGTAGTGGGCAAGGACAAGTTCGATCACGGCCAAGTCATGCACTGGATCCGCATCGAGCGTTATTGGAACGATGAGGACGCCGAAACTCCGCATCAAGGCGCGCAGTTCATGCCCATGATGTGCCAGCAATGCGAGGCGGCGCCTTGCGAAACCGTTTGCCCGGTCGGCGCAACCAATCACACGCCAGACGGCCTCAATTCCCAGATTTACAACCGCTGTATTGGCTCGCGCTATTGCTCGGCAAACTGTCCTTACAAGGTGCGCTACTTCAATTGGTACGACTATCCGGAGCAGGAAATTGCTTGGCCGGAGCCCCTGCCGATGCAACTCAATCCGGATCTGACCGTTCGTAACAAAGGCATCATGGAGAAGTGCACCTTCTGCATCCAGCGCTTGAGGGCGGCGCAAAGCACCGCGCGCACAGAAGGCCGGCTGGTCCAGGATGGCGAGGTGCTGCCAGCCTGCGCACAAAGCTGCCCAAGCGGCGCAATTGTGTTCGGCAATTTGGCCGATCCCTATTCGCAGGTTTCGAAGCTTTGGCGGCAGCAGCAGGTGGAGCTGCACAAGGATGAGCAGGACAAGGATAAGACCGGCGATAATGGCGGGGTCCGCGGCTATCGCGTGCTCGAAGAATTACGGCCTTATCCGTCCGTCATGTACCTCGAACGGGTGCGCGATACCAAAGCTTAATGCAGGGTCTTATTTTGCCTCGCGTGAAGTAAGCACTCGCCAGGATCGCCTAAAGCCTAAGAAATACTTCTGTTGAGGAAACGCGAGCATGCCCGATTTCACAAGAGGCGAAGAAATAGACATCCGCAACGACATCGCGTGGGCGCAGATCAATAAAGATGTGCTCAGAAGTCTTGCGAAGCCGCGCCTATCGTTCTGGCTGCTCTTTGCATTCGCTGCTTTCCTGTTTTCGATTGGCGTCGCCTGCGAAGTTTACCAATGGCGCGAAGGTTTGGGCGTTGCGAACTTCGATAACCCGCATGTGTGGGGGCTCTACATCGCGACCTTCATCTTCTGGATTGGGATGAGCCACTCCGGGACGTTGCTCTCCGCGATCTTGCACATCATGCACGCCGATTGGCGAAAGCCGATTTACCGGTTCGCGGAGGCCATGACGACGTTTTCACTGATGACCGCCGGTCTTTTTATCATGGTGCATTTGGGGCGTCTCTGGAAATTCTATTACTCTCTTCCTTATCCCAGCGAACGGTGGCTATGGCCAAATTTCCAGTCCCCGCTGTTGTGGGATGCGATAGCAATTTTCACCTATTTGAGCTCGTCGGTACTCTTCCTCTATGTTGGCGCTATCCCGGATTTCGCGATCTGCCGCGACAACTCGACCGGATGGCGCAAAAATTTTTACACCATGCTTGCCCTTGGCTGGATGGGCACGGACCGCCAGTGGCGCAACTTTCGTGTAACCTATCTCACCATCGCGTGTTTCTTGATCCCCTTGGCGGTGTCGGTGCACTCAATCGTCGCATCCGACTTCGCTGTGTCGCAACAACCCGGATGGCACATCACGTCATTTCCGCCTTACTTCGTGGCTGGAGCTCTGTACTCGGGCTGCGCTGCAATCATCACGCTCTTTATAGTATTACGCCACACCTTCCGTTTCGAAGAATACATGACCATGCCGATCCTCGACAAGGTCGGCCGCCTCACCTTCGCAATCGCAATGGTATGGACCTACCTAAATCTAATTGAGTACGCCACCGTTTGGTACGGAGACGATCTGTTCGCGAAGGATCTTTTGATCCAAAAAGCCACCGGTCCATATGCCGGATTCTGGTGGGCCATGAATTTCTGCGGCTCCGTCGTGCCATTCCTTCTGCTCTCAAAAGGGATACGCGGAAATTTAACTGCGATGATGATCATTTCCCTGCTGCTTAACCTTGGAATGTGGTTGGAGCGCTGGATGATACTCGCCCCAACCTTCAGCCATGGCTACTATCCCTGGACGGTCGATCACGACCAATGGCCGAGCTTCGTTCAGTGGGGAATGGTGCTTGGAAGCTTCGGCTGGTTCGGGCTTTTGTTCATGCTGTTCTGCAAGCTCGTGCCGTCGGTCTCAATGTATGAAGTGAAAGAAATGGTTTATCACCGGACGCTGGCCCAGCAACATGCGAGGGAAGCATGAGCACTATTCGAGTACTTGGGCTATTCAACGATTTCGATGGAGCCGCGGATTCCATCCGGGAAGTGCGCGATGGCCATTTCCCGGCCCTCAATATGGATGACGTCACCATAAAATCTCCAATCGAGCATCCGGACGTGGAGGAGCTGCTTGGGCACCGGCCGGCGCCGATCCGCAAATACACCCTCGTTGGCTCGCTGCTTGGCGGCGTACTCGGCTTTCTCTTTCTTGCGTCGTCCCAGGGCAACTTCTTCGCTCAGCAAAAAGGCGGCAAGCCAATTATCCCGATCCCCCCGGATCTCGTGCTCACCTACGAATTACTGATCCTGGGCGGCGTTTACATCACCGTGCTCGGGTTTTTGATTTGCGCCGGCCTGCCCGCCCGCATGCGAAGCGAGCTTTATAACACCGAGATTTCCGAAGATCAGATCGGCGTGATGGTGAAGTCCGACGCCCATACCATCTCGCAAATCAAGAAGATTTTCCAGCGGCACAACGCGCTCAGCATCGCGGAAGAGGTCATCGAATGAACCCTTCAACCGTCAGGCCCGCGAAAGAGCGTGTCAAGTTCAGGCCGCAGCGTCATTCCCGCGAAGGCGGGAATCTATTTCAGCCGATGGAACAAGACCTTAGATGGGTCCCCTCTCCCGCGGGGCCGGTGCTGCGGCGCGTAAAATGCGCGTTGCTCCTCGCATTAGCGCTTTTGGCGCCGGCGCCTGCCCATGCTTGGTCGCTGTGGAACGAGATGGTCGAACAGATCAGCATCAAGCCTCAAGAAAAGCCCATGCCGTTTCCGCAGCGGTCGGTGCCCGTGCCCGGCACTGCCACCATGCGCGTCCAGGACCAGGAGTTCGCCACCGCAATTGCCAACCCGATCCAGCCCACGCCGGAGTTGATCAAGACCGGCAAGCAATTGTTTGCGATCTATTGCACCCCCTGCCATGGGGCGTCGGGCACGGGGAACGGGCTCGTTGGCGAGAAGCTTTCGGTGCGGCCGTTCGATCTGACGAGCGACGCGGTTCAGGGCCTGCCGGATGGCTTCGTCTTCGGCTACCTCACTTTCCGCGGTACGGTAATGCCGAGCTATGCCAACGACTTATCCCCCACCGAGCGGTGGCATGTGATCAACTATCTCCATCATGGCTTGAAGCCGGCAGCACCTCAGCAGGCCGCAAATCAGCCAAACGATCAGGCAAAATAGGGAGCGCCGATGGTTCCGTTCGCGAGCTGGTCCGTATTGACCACCGACTTCTTGATCGTTCTTTATTTGATGCTCGGCGGGGCGGTTTTCTCGGCTGTGCTGCAGCTCTCGGGCGCCCGATGGCACTACGAGTTCCGCCGCGTCGCGCTTGCTTTGTTCGCCCTCTACCCGCTGGCTCTTGTGCTGCTCTCGGTGCTGCTCTCGGCGGGAGAGATAACCTTCCCGTGGCTCGCTTCCGAAGAGTATGCATCCGCCTGGAGCACTTATGCATTTCAGTTTTTCGGCAGGTCCGTCGAGGTAACGCTGCCGCAGTGGCACAACTATGGATTCCTGATTGCGCGGGAGGTTGGCGGATTCGCGCTCGTGACCTTCCTGTTCAGCCGCTATGTAAAGCTGATGATGCTCATGGATGATAGCATGGACCACTGGAAGCGCTTCCGGCGGATTTCAAACTGGGTTCCGGTAATCTATGTGCTGTACGGAACTATGATAGCCTGGGATTTCGAGATGACGCTGATTCCTGAATGGCACAGCGCAATCTACGGCCTGTATCACTTCGTGAGCAACTTTGGCATGTTCATAGCGTTCACCATGATCTTGGTATACTTCTTCGGCAAGAACAACATGATGGTCAAGCGCGTGCCGGAGTATGTGTACAACTACATCTCGCAGATGCTGCTCGCGTTCACCCTGCTTTGGACTTACGCCTTCTTTGCCCAGTATCTAACCATTTGGTACGGGAATCTTCCGTATGAAAGAAACCGGATCATGGGAATGGAGACCGGCGACTATTCTTACCTTTGGTGGACGCTGATCGCCCTCAAATTCGCGATTCCCTTCGTGCTGCTGGTGTTCGACTATACGCGCCACTCGCCGGGCATGATCGCAGCCATCGCCTTCAGCATCTGCGTGGGAACCTGGCTCGAACGCTACACCTGGGTAGCCGGCTCTTATCCTGCGGGGCCATACGTTCAGGGGCACATGCCGATGACCAGCGCGTTCGACATTATCGCGACGCTGGTTGTGATCCTGGCTGGCACTCTGCTGGTCAGAGGATCGCTGGTGCGCAATCGCGTGATATACACCGCCGGCTCGCACGTACCGCTATAGACCGTTGGATGTTACCGCGAGTGGGCGCGGCCGATCACGCCTGAATGAGCTTCCCGATTTCGCGCCAGGCGATCAGTTTGACGCCGTTGTCAGCAAGCGCCTTGCGGCACTCGCTGCTCGTAAAGAAGCTGAAATCGCGCTGGCGCCACGCTGCTCCCCAGTTGGGATGGTCAAACGTCATAGCCCGCATTTCTTCGTCATCGTACGCCAAATGAACGAGGAATATTGTTACGCCGGGTTGCAGATTTTCGATCGCATCGATATAGAAATCCTCCCAGCGATCTGCGGTCACATCCGGGGTGATGCTTATCATTCGATCGAGTACGATATCTCCAGGGCTGAGGCAGCTTGGAAAAAAGTCTGCACCTTGGAAAAATTCTTTGCATATAAGCACGGGCAGTTTGTAATCGTGTCCAACCCGCAGTAAAGCCTCGAAAAGCTCTTTTGTCTTGAACAGGATGCCCATGTGCAAATCGAGATGCGTGGGGCTTATGCCGAATGCGCGCGCCTTCTCGATCTGGGCGCGGATTTCGGCTTCCGCTTCTTTCGGGCTGATCCTCGCAGCGGCCTCCAATTCGGAAGGGTAGAGGTATCCATCGCGGGCAACGAGCGTCGGAACCCGATCCGCAGGGGAAACGGGTCCCCAGCGGTACGTAGCCCATTCGCTGGTGAGCGTGAGATGCAATCCGAGGTCCGCCTCTGGGTGGGCCCGGGCGTAACTGGCAATCTCGCACAGCCAGGGGCAGGCGGCCATGATGCTGGCGGACGAAACTGAGCCCGTCTCCAGGGCTTTTATCGACGCCGCGTTCACCGAGTGAGCAACCCCTAGATCGTCGGCATGCACGATGAGGAGTTTATCGTCAGCCCGGTAACCCAGGCGTTCGGCAAGGGTTTTCGTTTCCCCGGCCTGTGCTGTCCCCGCGATACCGGGAAGCGCTCCTGGAATTACCGCGGCAGCCAGTCCGCCCAGAACGAGCGGTTTCAGCGACTTGAGGAGCCGGCGCTTTTGCGGGTCTATCATCTTTGCTGCTCTCTCGCTTGGCATGGGAATGCTGAAGGAGCAAGGAGATGTTCACGCTCCTTGAGGGCGAGCTTGGTTTCACCTTTCGCGGTAAGTCATCTAAGATTTATGCAGGTTCAACTGTTAATATTCCAGACAACGCGGCGCACTTCTTCCGGAACGGCTACTAAATCAGCCGCAGCTCCATCAGCGCTTGCCGCATCGCGGGCGGTATGGCGCCATCGCCGCTGGCGGCACCGGCCTGAAGGTCCGCGGGCGCCTCCGCGGCGGAAAGATAGCGCCAGCCCTGAAAAGCGCGCCGGGGCACCGGCTCAACCGGCACAAGCTCCGGGCCGAGTGCCAACCCGCAGCGCACGATGCCGTCCGCGCCTTGCACCTCGCGCAGCGCCGTTATCTTCTGCCGCACGCGGATATAGCCGCCGATCACCCAATAGATCGAAGACGAGCCGGGCGCGAAGCCCTCGCGGCGCGGCGTCTGGCGCGTCACATGCATCAGCTCTGCGTCCGCGTCCGTCTTGCGCAACGTGGCAAGGCGGCGGCGCTGCCAATCCGCCAGATCTTCCACGCTGTCCACGCCCACGCACAATTTCAAAATATGAAGCGTCATTGCGCCTTTATAGCAGAGCGTTCCGGCTCCTGCGCGGGTTCAGATTGAGGACGGAGACATTTTCCCCTAACGTGCGAGCCATGCCAACAGAACAAATCCTTCATATCGTAGGTGCCGGTCTGGCGGGCTCCGAGGCGGCCTGGCAGGCGGCCGAAGCGGGCGTCCAGGTGGTGCTGCACGAGATGCGCCCCGTCCGCATGACCGAGGCGCACAAAACCGGCGGCTGCGCCGAGCTTGTCTGCTCGAATTCCTTTCGCTCGGACGACCCCGAGACGAACGCCGTCGGCCTGCTCCACGAGGAGATGCGGCGGGCGGGCTCGCTCATCATGCAAGCGGCGGAGCGCCATAAGCTTCCCGCCGGCGGTGCGCTCGCCGTGGACCGCGACGGCTTTTCGGCGGAAGTGTCGGAACGGCTCGCCGCCCATCCGAACATCCGCATGGAGCGCGGCGAACTTGCGGGCCTGCCGCCGGCGGATTGGACCTCCGTCATCGTTGCCACCGGCCCGCTGACCTCGCCTTCGCTCGGTGCGGCGATCAATGCGCTGACCGGCGAAGACGCACTTTCCTTCTTCGACGCCATCGCCCCCATCGTCCTGCATGAAAGCATCGATATGGACGTGGCCTGGATGCAGTCGCGCTACGGCAAGGAAGGCCCGGCCGGCACAGGCGCGGATTACATCAACTGCCCGATGTCGAAGGAGCAGTACGAGGCGTTCATCGAGGCGTTGCTCGCGGCGGAGAAAACCGAATTCAAGGACTGGGAGAAAACCACGCCCTATTTCGAGGGCTGCCTGCCCATCGAGGTGATGGCCGAGCGCGGGCGCGAGACCTTGCGCTTCGGGCCGATGAAGCCCGTGGGGCTCGACGATCCGCGCACGGGCCGCTGGCCCTACGCCGTGGTGCAGCTCCGGCAGGACAACGCGCTCGGCACGCTTTGGAACATGGTGGGTTTCCAGACCAAGCTGAAGCACGGCGAGCAGGTCCGCATTTTCCGGACAATTCCGGGCCTCGAACACGCCGTCTTCGCCAGGCTCGGCGGCCTGCACCGCAACACCTTCCTGAATAGCCCGAAGCTGCTCGACACGCGCCTGCGGCTCAAGGCCGATCCGCGCCTGCGCTTCGCGGGGCAAATTACCGGCGTCGAGGGCTATGTGGAGTCGGCGGCAATCGGGTTGCTTGCGGGGAAATTCGCCGCCGCCGAATTCGCCGGCCGCGAGCAAGCGCCACCGCCGCCAACCACCGCGCTCGGCGCGTTGCTGGCGCACATCACCGGCGGCCATCTATCGGACGAAGTCGCGGGTGCTGCGCGCAGCTTCCAGCCGATGAACGTAAATTTCGGCCTGTTTCCGCCTATTGCCGAAGCGCCCACGGAAGGCAAGCGCCTTAAAAGCCTGGTACGCGGCATCGCGCGAAAGAAAGCGCTCTCCGCTCGTGCACTCGCGGATCTGGCGCGATGGCTGGAGCTGGATACTTGACCAAGGCCACTGCTGTCCGGTTAAGCGAAGCTCGCGGCCGGAATCACGAACTTTGTGCAGTAGGTTAGCGCCGAATTTGCCTGGTGCCGATTTGAAAGCGGTTCC